>PXYV01000023.1 GCA_003023745.1 Sulfobacillus acidophilus
ATTATGGCAACCTTCAGGGCATCGAGCCCTTCGGCTACGCGCCTTATATCCCCATGCCTGAAGGCAGGGGCTTTACGGCGAATGTTGGTAAACTACCCCCATTTGCTGAAATTAAGCAGACCCTTGATAATGGAACGGGATGCGCTCAGTGCTCTTGCGAGACTAAATTCGAGATGGTCTAAGCCGACACTGACCGCGTCGCCTCTGAAAGGGGTAGATATCCATGGTGGTTGGCGGTGTCATTATTCTCCTCACTCTATTGTTTTGGATCGCCCCGATGGTCGTAGCCTATCGTTTGGGATTGCGGCTCAACAGGCCCGGTCTCGCTCTGGCCTTAGCTGCCGTACTCGGATGGATTGGCGTAATCATCGCCGTGTCGTGGAATAGCGAAGAGCCGGACCAGAACCATGCACCGCCGCAAATCGCCGCCTGTCCCTTCTGCCAAGCACCCGTGCGCCTAGGCGCCAATCTTTGTCCTCATTGCCAGCGAGAGTTGCCCTCGGCGTAATCTGAGATGACGCAACATCGAATGTCGTCCATCATTGTCGCCCTAGCAAGGTTCGAGCACGACCGCCTGCACACGCGGTCGCCCTCTTCCCGCTATCTCACATCCGTCTCAGTGAGTCTGTGCTTCCCGCGTTAGCACCCATTTAGGAAAGCAGTCGCGGCACACCCGGTCAACCGCCCGCAGTTGTTCAGAATTGTAAAACTCGTCGAAACGATAGAGAAAAGGCTGACCACACAACGAACACCAATGTTGAATCGTTTGGCCAGGCCCTGCATTTTGGATCGCCACGCCTGTCATCATAAACCACTCCTTGGTTCAGTGTTATCGTGGTTTAGTCAACCACAAAAATATTACCAAAGTGTGACAACCGCAAAAATCGCGGGATGCTCCCTACACAACGTCCACCCCTGCTCCCAAAACACTTGCCTTCCTATCTTCAAATAGTTTAAGATTTAAATATAGGTTAATTCGTATATAAGGAGATATAGGCATGGCGGCTCTACAAGAGTTTAAGGCGGAATTGTTTAAAGCATTGGGACACCCCGTCCGCATTCGCATTTTAGAGCTCCTTGGCAGCGGCGAAAAAACGGTGTCGGAATTACAGGAAGCCTTAGAAATCGAAGCTTCCTCGGTGTCCCAACAACTGTCGCTGATGCGCGCACGCCAACTGGTGGACGCGCGTAAAAACGGGACGAACGTCTTCTACGCGGTGCGTGATCCATTGCTTTTAGACATTTTAGCGGTGGCCCGACAGATCTTTGAACACCAAGTAGCCCAAATGAACTCACTGTTAGATTCGGATTCCTAGAACCTTTTCAACGATTTCCCCATAACATCAACGAAAAAGGTGTCTTATGGTTATTGGAGTCTTGTTGGCGCCGGCCGTGCTAGCCGTGTTCACCTATCGCAAAAAACGCGTCGCATTGGCAAGCCTACTGGTATTCAGCATCGGCATCCTGATCTATGGAGCTCTTGGACTTTGGCACGGGACCGCAACCACAGCTTGGGACGACGTCGTACAGCTCACAGCGCTTCGATCCTGGTTCCTAATTATTCTGGGCTTAGTTGCCGCCATGTCTTTGTGGTATAGTTTCGGCTACCACGACCTTCGTCAGTCTGTAATATTCTGGCTTCCTCTCTTTCTTTTGAGCATGACCGCGGTCCTTTTGGCGGCCAACCTGTGGGTGTTTATGACGGGCTGGGAAAGTATGACCATCACCTCATTTTTCTTGGTGACAACCCATCACGAAAGGGCTGACGTACTCAAGTCGAGCTATATCTACCTGGTGATGTCGCAAGGCAGTGCAATGCTGATTTTGGCTGGGTTTATGGTGATTGGTGCCCATCTCCACAGTTATCAATTTAGCGAATGGACGCATTATGCCGCGGGGCTGACACTGTCTACGAAAACTCTGGTGTTTGCGCTTTTAGGGTTGGGATTCGGCATCAAAAGCGGTGTCGTTCCGTTTCACGTGTGGTTGCCCCGTGCACATCCGGCAGCTCCAGCCCCTGTTTCTAGTCTCATGTCCGGCGTGATGATCAAACTGGGCATTTTCGGAATCATCCAGTTCTTACTATTGGACCTCGGCGCGTCCGCGCATTTTTGGCCGTTGCTCATTTTGGCGGCTGGGGCGATGTCGAGCCTACTCGGTGTCCTCTATGCGCTCATGGAACACGACCTGAAAAGGCTTCTCGCCTACCACAGCATTGAAAACATGGGCATTATCTTGCTAGGCCTGGGCGTCATGAGTCTGGGCATTGACTGGCACCACCCCCTATGGGTGGCGATCGGCCTAATAGCGGCACTGTTTCACTCCCTCAATCACGCCATTTTTAAAAGTCAATTATTTTTAGCGGCGGGAGCGGTGGAACAGCATAGCGGCACGCTCGACATCGATCACCTAGGTGGTCTTATCCGCACGACTCCCGCGATTGCTCTAGGGTTTATAGGAGGGGCCATGGCCATTAGCGCGCTGCCGCCCTTCAACGGCTTTGTCAGCGAATGGCTCACGTTCCGGGGACTAATCGACCTCATCGGCCCTGGCACCGGACTCCTGTCGCTCTATGGTCTGGGATTGGTCATGGTATTGGGATTAACCGGCGCTCTGGCTGCGTTGTGTTTCGTGAAAGCCAGCGGTATTGTCTTTCTCGGTGAAGCACGGCACGCGGTACCGCACCAGCCGTTGCCAGGCACGATGGTATGGCCCGTCTTGACATTGGGCGCACTGACACTCGTCTTGGGAGTGATACCGCAGCCTCTGCTGCACCTTTTGCAACCAATCGAACCAACTCACCTGGTTTCGTCAGGGCCTATGCTTTTGCCGATCGGTACCCGGGTAATCGCCGGCTTACTGGTGATCATTGTCGTGCTCTTGGCTCGCCTCAGCCGAATTGGGGACGTTCGCACCGTTCCCCGCTGGTCATGCGGGAGGCAACCCAATTTCGCCATGCAGTATACCTCCGCGTCTTTCACCAAGTCGATCCGAACGACGTTCGCCCTAATTTATCGACCGCATCGAACTGTGGAACGCTTGGGACCGGCCGCGCCTGATTTCCCAGAATCCCTGGTCTATCGGGCAGGCACTGTCCCCGTTTGGGAGCGGTATTTTTATCGTCCCTTGTATCGCTTGATATGGCGCGTGTCGCATTTGAGCACCCGCATCCAGAACGGCCCCGTACGGCTCTATTTAGCCTATCTCTTAGGCACAGTCGGGATTATGCTTGCGATTTTGCACTAGATTCGAGGAGGCCTGACCATGCTTTGGGTTGCTCAAGTGCTAGGAATATCTTTAGTCTTGACGCTGTCGCCGCTGATGTGGGGAATTACCCAAACAACCAAGGCGCGCCTGCAAGGGCGACGGGGACCCTCCGTGTGGCTCATGTATTGGGTCATGAAAAAGAATTGGCACAAGGAAACGACGGTGCCGGAGTTCAGTTCGATCATCTTTCGCCTCGCTCCCAGTATGACCCTGGCCCCCTTGTTGGTCGTTCTGATCACGATCCCCATCGCTGGTCGCGTCCCCGCCCTTTGGCCTCATAATATGTTAACTGTATTCTTTTTGTTGGCTCTTGAGCGATTTTGGACCGGCCTCGCGGGATTGGATAGTGCCGGAACGTTCGGGGGCATGGGCGCGAGTCGCGCAACGACCCTCGGCACAGGCATCGAACCCGCGTTGTTTGCTGCACTCGGCATCTTCTGGGAGGTCAGTCGGCACGCGGCCATTGAACCGCTCGCTCCCGCCCTGCGCACCAATCCCGCTAGCCTTTTCCCGTGGGCGCTGGCGAGCGTTAGCCTTGCGCTAGTCCTCTTGGCGGAATGGGGACGTCTACCGGTAGACAACCCTGACACTCATCTGGAGTTGACGATGATCCACGAAGCCACCCTGCTAGAGTATGATGGGAGATTTTTGGCCCTCTCACAGTGGGCCATGACGCTCAAAATCACCGTACTGGCCACGCTCGGTTGGGTCATCTTAGGACCTAATCTATCCTCCTTATGGTCTAACCTCGCCTTGCGACTGGCTGAAGTGACAGTAACCACGGTGGCTCTCGGGCTTATAGAAAGCCGCTTCACCAAGCTTCGTTTCTTTCAAATTCCTGCGTATCTCGCAGCGGCAGCGGGTATTGGTATTCTCGCCTTTTATCTCTTAGCAGGAGGACTCACCGTATGAATGATTTAGGGCTGCTCTTGCTGGTCTCCGCAATGGCTCTGCTATGGTCCCGCAATATGCAGTATGCAGTATGGTTTTTGGCGACGCAGGGAGCTGTGCTCAGCATCATGGTCTGGACGAGCACACCACTGACCCCGATTTCTGCGCTTGTTGCCGTGGCCACCTTAGGAGTCAAGGGTGTATTGATTCCCGGGCTCATTCATCGCATCATGCGCACCTGGCCAGCACGATTTCGGCAAGACTATCCCCTGCCGCTATGGGCTTATGGACTTGCCGCAGGACTCGTATTGTCCGTTGGCCATGTCATTCATCTGCTCGGCCCGACCGCGTTAATTCAGAACGCGCTGTTATTTTTCTACGCTTTATCGAGCATCCATCTTGGCTTCGTCATGATTGTGGCCCGCCGTCATCTGCTCTCTCAATTGGTGTCGTTGGTCGCCATCGAAAATGCACTGGTGGTACTGGCGGTATCTGTCGCCGGCTCGCTGCCAACCTTTGTGGAACTCGGGATGCTGATTGACGTTGGCATCGCTGCGACGTTGATGGTGTGGATGAGCCATCGCATTCACCACGAGTTAAAGACCACAGACGTGATTGCGCTTCGGCGCTTAAGGGGGTAACTACCGGTGGCCGAGTCCTTCATGCTGAGCGGTCCAGTCCTTGTATTCTTCGCGTATCTGAGCGGACGAAGACGGTTGACAGCCATAGGCTGGTCCTATGCCGTGGCCATTTGGGTGAGCCTATGGGCCATTGCCTCCCTCGTCCGGGTTTGGCCAACATTGGCGACCGGCCACATCACCCCGATTATCATTGCCATCACCAATGTTATTGCCGCCAGTAGTGCCTGGGACAGTCGACTTTGGTTGCGCGAGCACCCACATGTCCAACCTTACCGGTACTACCTGTGGTGGAGCCTCTTTTGGGCCTCTCTAATCGGTATTGCGGGCGCGCACAATCTCGGTCTGGCCTGGCTTATGGTCGAGTTTTCGACGTTAACGTCCGGTGCGCTTATCATCGAAGTAGGAGACCGCCAGGCATTGGAAGCCGCCTGGAAGTACATTCTCATTGCCTCCGTCGGTCTCATCCTGGGGTTAATCGGCATCGTGTTCCTCTACGCCAGCCTCAAATATCAAAACATCGGCTGGTCCACCTTGAATTACACCAACCTGCACGCAAACTTTTACCGGATCGCGCCCATCGTCCGCACCGTTGCAACCCTCTTCGTCGTCTGCGGATTCGGCACCAAAGCCGGCCTCGTCCCCTTTCATACCTGGTTGCCGGACGCCCACTCCAAGGCCCCCTCTCCGGTCAGCGGACTGCTTTCCGGCGTCCTGCTCGGTCTGGCCTTGTTCACCGTGCGGCGCTTTGTTGCCGCTGTTCCCACCGCGAGGGGAGTTTGGATGTCTGGCGATCATCTCTTAACCGCCTTTGGCACCTTGTCAGTCGTCGTCGGATCCCTCGCGTTATTTGTACAACGAGATATCAAACGTCTTTTGGCATATTCGTCGGTGGAGCAAATTGGGCTCATTGCCATCGCCTTAGGTATCGGAACGCCCGCTTCGGTGACCGTAGCATTGTTGCAATTCGCGCTGCACGGGGTGATAAAGTCGGGGCTGTTTTACGGCGCGGGACATCTGAGCATCCAGTATCAAACCAACCGCCTCAACAAAATCACGGGCCTCTTGACGCGCTCACCGGGCCTAGCAATTGCCTGGGCCTTAGGTGTGCTGGCCCTGGCAGGGCTCCCGCCGTTAGGTTTGGCTTATAGCGAATGGCTCATTTTCCGCCAATTGTGGCAACACCACGCCTATCTGGTAGTGGCAGTGGCCGCTTTATCCTTGACGCTGACGTTCGCGGCCCTCACCTATCATCTCATCCGCACTCTGTGGCAAGATATCGACGCCGATCCTGCGGCGGCTGAATTCGGCCAGGAGGTCGGGTGAGATGCCGAAGTCTTGGATTGCTGCCAACCTGGAATATAAGAAAGCCGGCTATGAATTGTTGAGTTACTTGGCGACACGAGAGGGGCGCCTACACGCCACCTGGCTCAATCCAGTTGACAGGGAACAGAAAGATGTGAGCACCCAGGTCGTGGATAACCACTTTCCATCGTTGACGCGTCAACTTCCGGAAGTCGCCTGGGACGAACGCGAAATCCACGATTTGTTCGGATATCGTCCCGAAGGCCATCCCGATCTGAGGCCTCTGATTCGCACTCCCCGCTGGCCCCATGATTTCTATCCGCTGCGCACCCGATCCAACATCCCGCCCCAGTGGCTGGATGTTGAACCGGACAACCCCGCCAAAACCGTGACGGGCGACGGCATCACTATTATGAAAGTAGGGCCGACCCATGCCGGCATCATTGAATCAGGCCACTTTGTCTTTAGCCTCATCGGCGAAAATGTCCTCTATTTAGATGCGCACTTGTTTCAGAATCATCGGGGTGTGGAGCTGTTGCTTGAAGATCGAACGATCGAGGATGTCCGTCGTATTGTCAGCCGCATCTGCGCGGGTGACTCTGTTTCGCATCAGACCAATTGGGCGCTGGCGGTCGAAACATTAGCTCGCTGGACCGCCGAGCCCCCACTTGCGCTGCGCCGCATCATCTTGTTGGAATGCGAACGAGTCCTCAGTCATCTGAACGATTTAGCGCAGATTCCGGCCGGCGTTGGGTTTCAGCGAGCTCATCAACTGGCCTTAGCCATCAAAGAATACTGGCAGCAAGGCCTCAAACGCTTATTTGGTCATCGCTTTTTATTTGATACGGTGCGCCCCGGAGAGGCAGCCGCAACAACACCCGATGATCTGGGCGCACTCGTCCGCGAACTGCGCCGACGATGGGTGCCGTGGCGCAGATTAGTCGAGGCGCACCACGGATTTAACGATCGCATGGCGGGAGTCGGCATCGTCAAGCCTCAAGATGTCACCCGCTTTGGTGCACAGGGTGTTGTCGCCCGTGCCGCAGGCAAGGCACTGGATGCGCGCTCCATCCTTCCCCTCTACGATGACATGGCCGTCCAATTCATTCAGGAAAGTGCCGGCGATGTCAAAGCCCGATTTTACGTGAGGGTCGCAGAGTTAGAAGAGTCTCTGCGCTTGTTGGAGGAGAGTGCACGCCGCTTAAGACGCTGGGGCAGCAATGACTCCTCCCCATTCATTGAGGATCCATCAGACCTCAGCGGACGAACCGTCACATTCACAGAGTCGCCTCATGGGCTGAATGTCCACGACATCACCCTGGCACGCGGTCGCGTGACCCGCTATCACATTCGTGCAGGGACGTACCGCAATTGGCCTTTGCTGGCCCACACGGTGCCTGGTAATGCGGTGGCCGATTTCCCCCTGATCAATAAGAGCTTTGAATTGTGTTACAGCTGTGTTGACCGCTAGTGAAAGGAAGAGGTTCGTGTCTCACTTTAAACACGCGTTACAAATCCGTCATGTTGATGCGGGCAGTTGCAATGGCTGTGAGCAAGAACTGACTGCGCTCACCAGCCAAGCCTACGATTGGCAGCGTTTTGGCTTAGATATTGTGGCTTCTGCGCGTCATGCAGACGCGCTATTGGTTACGGGCCCCACCAGTGACACCATGGCGCGACCGCTCACCCATGTGTTCAACGCCATCGCATCCCCCAAAATCCGCATCGCATTTGGCGATTGTGCGGCGGGCTGTGGTGTTTTTGAGAATGCCTACGCCGTGCATAGTCAACGGCAACGATCTGACCTGGTTATCCGCGGCTGCCCCCCGGATCCTGAGCAAGCCTTAGATGCGCTGCGCAACTGGATGCAACGGTCCCGGGATAGTGCGGATGGTGAGATCCCACGGCCGATCCCGAACGATCACGATCAGGGTTCACAGGAAGCAGATTGACGCAGGACAACTTAATCGCAAAACCCACACGCGACCCCGCAATCATCACGTCTTCTGCAAGCCCCGACTCCAAGAGCGGCCTTGAGAGGCCTTTCTCACAAGGCACCGCTCTTGCCCTTAATGCCCTGACGTATATTCTCAAAGACTTGCTCCGCGATCTTTTTGACCTGGCTGTCGACGAGTCGAAATCCCAAAGTGGCCAACGACCCGCTCATCGTAACCTCAGCATCCCAATTAAGTTGCGTCTTATCCCCTTCATCAAAAACGGGGGACAGGCGGACAACACCTGTCAGTTGTAGAACATTGCCCATTCCCGTACCGGAAATAGTCCACAATGCTTGATGGGGCACGCTGTCTGGAACAATCTCGGCGGTCATGTTCATGACGCCGTGAACGGGCCCCACTGCAACGTGAACCTTGGCCTTGACCTGGGATGAGCCATCGACCGCATACTCCACCACATCAGGCATGGCTTCGCCTAAAACACGAGGATTCAATACGTAATCCCATACTAGCGGCAGTGGCGCATCCACCACCAGCGACCCGGAATACTTTTTCATGTCCTGCCCCCTTGGTATCGGCCCCATGGATCAATTGAATTCACGGCTAAATCTGGCACCTTTTAGCCGACCCCCCACCATTTCAATGTATGCCGCAAGATATCCGGATGCCTCACGAACGAAAGCCTGAGTGGGTCGAATTGAAAGCCCTCTTGACATGTAAAACAAGATGCATTCTTCAATCACATCCTTACGCCCGGTTCGCGGAAAATATCCTAAATCAATCGGGGGGCCAGCGCGGACTGTTCAGGAACAGGCCGCACGCCCACAACAACACCATCAATGCCTGGAATATCGCGGAAGAAGATAGGCATGACCTTAAGAAAACTGGCACAGCAGCAGAGATTTGTATGCCAAAGCAACTGGGATACGGCAACAAGAATTTATGAGTGCCCTCAACAAGTCCGGGTCCTAAATGAGTTTAAAGACCGTCAAAATCTGCCTTAGCCGTCTATCACTGGCACACTGTGTCAATCCCAAAATGGGGAACGACACGACCTTTCCAACCGCAAAGAGAACGCTACGTGCATCAAAGAATCCCTGCCTGTCACGCCCAGTTCGGCGATACAAACACAGCGGGGCCATTGACCTGGTCCACGGCCACAGGAAACGCTCGGGTTGCCGTGCCCGGCTCCGCGATCAAGCAAGCCACCGCCAAAAACGCGTTAAGAGAGAGTCCCCGCACCGAGGAGCGTAGCCCCCTGGAGGGCCAAGCACCCCGCGACACCAATCGTCTTAGGGCGCTTTCTAGAACCACAACTCATTGCGATGCCCGGCTAACCCTGCGATCTTGGACGTGAAACATTGCGTGTCGAGGCGAGGAGCACCACCATCGCCGCCAACGCAACCATCGTCGCATAACTGTACGCATCAACCGGCGTGAAATGATACAGCAATCCCATGATGAGGTTGGCTAAAAAAAGGCCGATGCTGCGCGATGCGCTCAGCGAGCCCATGCCTTTGCCCGACACCGCTTGTGGAGTAAATCGGGCAATTAGCGTTGGCTCTAATGTCTCGATCGCCCCTAAGGCAAATCCTAAAATGGCAATAGGCACGTAATAGGTTAATAATCCCCCATGAAGGGCGTAAGACAGGGCCAGGCCTAGCGATCCAACCGCTGCCAACAGGTAGCCGATGCCCGCCAATTCCTTACTCGTTCCTTTCACCCGACGCCCCAGCCAAAATCCTGTCAACGCCGACACGCCGAGAAAAATCACGTATGATAAGACGCCCCACACACTGCTGCCAGAACTTTGTGCTACGGTCAAAATAGGAAAACCCATGCTGTACGAGCTAAACCCGTACAAGGCTGCGGCAATTAAGACCCCTCGAACCATTCGCTTATCCTTGGGCGTTTTCTGAGCATCTTCCAAAGTGGGCGCCTTCGGCAAAAACTGCTTTGGCCGCACAAGCACCAACATCCCCGTAGACACCAAGAGCGGAATAATCGTTAGAAGAAATATCCAGCGAAAGGCGACGTGATATGCTAACAAGGTCAGCAAACCCAATCCCGCCAATACCCCGCCGCCCACATCCAGCGCATGTAAGAACCCGAACGCACGGGGGCGGTTGGGGGGAATCACACTGCGGGTGAGCATCACGCGGCGCGATGGGCTCCGGAGATTTCGCGGCAGCCATCCCATGACAAACAATGTGATCGCTTCCCAAGGCACGGCCACCAGTCCTGCCAACGACAAAATTGGAATCAGGATGTTCCCAAAAATCGCCACCCGACGATGGTCGGTCCTGTCACCCAACCGCCCGCCGACATACGCCACCAGTGCGCCAGGTCCGTAACTAAACGCCATGGCCACGCCATACGCCCAGACCGGCGCCTTCAATGTCACAACCAGAAAAATCGGGAATCCAGCTAACACCGCTTGATAACCAAAATCCGCAAAAAACGCTGATAAAGCGATTTTCCAGACATTCGCAGTTCTCCAAGACCCTTTCGCTACCTGTTCTCCTAAATCGTTCATTCCTTCCCCTCCTGCAGCATCCCTGCCGCAGGTCCTCAGCCCGCCTGCGGCATTTCTGTCAGCGCCTTATCCCCACGCCCCATTCCGTGCTCTTCTTCCTCCGATTCAATCGTTTTGACAGCATACCATCATCGATTCATTCCCTTCAGCCCATAAAGTCCATGACGAGATAGGCAACCGAACCTGGCGTGGTTCTTCGACCGGCAGCAAACCATGCGATTTATGCGGGACGTAACAATCCGTTCTCAATGACCGATAGCCAGGGGGAGGGCTGCCCTTCGTGTCCCTGCAACGAAAATAGGTCAACCAGGTGCCTTGAGCGCGTCATCGAGGTATACAGGGCACGCGCGGCCGCGGGCGTATTTGGATAATGGCTAGTGTTAACATCCACTATCAAGACCGCATCAAATTCCAATCCGCGCACCATATCCAGCGTCGTCAGAACCACACCCCCTCGATACCCGTCATTGCCGTGCAGCACTTGGAAATCCAGCCCATACTGAGCCATTTTCTGCGCCCAATCATCGATACGAGTTGTATGCGGCACCAAAATAGCGATTGCCACAATCCCCTCAGCAAGCGCTGCCTGAATTCGGGCATGCACAACCCGCGCCATTTCTTCGAAGGTTGAGGTTTGGGTGATTGTCACCTGTCCTGCATGAACATGCCAGGGCACGCTCTCGCTGGGCTTAGACTGTGGGTACAAGGCCAAGCGCAAGCGTTCAGCCGCCTGGTGAATTTTTGGCGGCACTCGGTAGCTGCGCGATAGCCAGAGATGCACCACGTGGTTGGGGTGCATGCCGAGCGCCTCTTGCATCATTGACCATCCGTCGCCGATTTGATGATTGCCTTGCTGCATCAAATCACCCGCTAAGATCCAAGAAGTGCCCGGAGCAAGCCATTGGCGAAGGGCCTCATACGCTAGGACAGGAATCGCTTGGGCCTCGTCGACGATGACCCAATCCGGCTCTGGTTGGGGACGCGTTCGTCGTAACCAGGCGCCAAGCCATAAGAGCGCGGCCACATCGTGCAGTCCGAATCTGGACCCGACCGTTTGGCCAAGACGAGACGCCGCCTCACGATAGATGCGCTCGGCACTGACTTGCGGATTTTTTGTCCGCACCGTCTCAAAGGCCGCCGTCCATTGCATCCGGGTACACAAAGACTCCGGTACAATCCCTACCATATCGTCATCCCAAGAAAAGCTGGGCCACATGAAGGCTGCTAGGTCAACCAGGCTCCACGCGTTGGCACGCGCTTTCTCCAGACCTAGCCGAGGCAAAACCGGGCGGACGTAGTCCCTTAACGTCACCGTCGGCGTCACGTAGATGCCACGACTATCGGGCGGTGCTGCGACCGCGATGCGGTGCGCGGCAACCACGGTTTTGCCCGTCCCCGCCGGTCCATCCAGAATAATCAGTCGCAGCGACGGATCGTGGTTGGCAATTACGGCGTTTTGCTCTGCATCCAGCACGTCGGCTAGGATGTCTAAGGCCGGCGAGGCCGATTGACTCAAGCGTCTGCGCACCCGGTCCTCAAAAATGGCACCATAGCGCGGGGCTACACGCACCACCTGTCCTGCCTGGACTTCGATGTCTTCCACGCTGCAGTCCAAGACTCTAACCGCAGGATTGGCACCGGTGCGGTCCAACCAGTCCAAAAATTTGCGGTCTTGCAATGTTAGATTCAACACGCGTTGGGACGGGTTTCGCACCAAGTCGGCCAACGGCGCTAAATGGCTGATATCCAACATCTCCCCGCCGGACAAGACGGGAAAAGCCTCCGAACGGTGGTATCGATGCACCCGCAAGTCGACCTCAAACGGCTGGCCATCGGCATCCTGCATCTGGCCCCGAATGCGCGCAAAATAAGGGTCCCGCCTTGCAAACATCTCCTCTAACTGCCCATAGCCCCGCTCCACAATCTCGGCATGCTGCCAGGAAGACTCGTCACCAACCTGTAAGGCTCTCTTATAAGCACGATTGGCGGCGATGCGTCGCCGTGGCAGTTCGCCTTCAGCCCATTGTGCCCAAGAATCCAAGATAACTTGTTCGTCCATCCAATCCGATGGTTCATCTCGATGGCGCATGCCACGCCCTCCTTGGAAACTGACTCGCAAACACGCAGGCCCTGGGATCTCCAGATAAAGCTAGGTACAGTGGATCAATTGTCGGGGAGAAGCTCCCGCCTCAAGGCGCGCATCCAGCAGGTTTCGTGTGACAGCAGCACCCGGTTTAGTGCACATCCCTACCCGCGTTACGTCGCACGATGCGACCGAGTGTATACGCAATGCCAGTACGCTTCCGGCACGGCGATGTTAAAGACATTTTGGACCCGCATGAAAACAAACGGGGGGCCACCAATATTTTGCCATACCTCTGGAGCATGGACTATGGCACGACTCATATGTTAGCGTTCTCAGGCAAAAATCGATGATTGTCGCTGCCTCATCACCTGTGGTACAATAAGTAGCTGGACGGAACACAGTACGCTGGCGTAGCTCAATTGGCAGAGCAGCGGTTTTGTAAACCGCAGGTTGCGGGTTCGAGTCCCATCGCCAGCTCCATAAACATTTTAAGAATTCGAAGATCTGCCGTCCCTCAACGCTGTGTGCATTGCTCGAGTGGCTTCGAACTCAGTCCACCTCCAAGAATTCTTGCGGAGGCGCTTTTTATTTAACTCCCTTGACTTCCGACGTTTGGCCCACTATTATCGGTAGTATGACCAAAAATTTAGGAATACCTACAGATTTTTCGAACGAACATCTCAGTGTAGATGAGGCGCTCAGTCGCTTGCTAAGTATTCAAGCCCGAACGTTTGCGTTGTTCGTTGAACGCCGGGCAGAGCGTCAAGATGGCAGTCCCACACGCATGCAGCGGTTTGTTTTGCGTACCGTCGCAGAACGGGGACCTGTAACCGTCACGCAGCTAGCTGACACCCTTAGTGTCTCTGCCCCGACTGCCAGTCAACTGGTGAACACACTCGTCGAACGAGGGTGGCTCAATGTCGAACTGTCCACGCGTGATCGGCGCCGCCACGACGTCCATATTACCCCGGCGGGAAAACAATTGTTAGCTGAGCAATCGCGAAAGCGTCTAAACAGCATACAAAAAATTTTAGAGCAATTGACTCCAGAAGAACGCACGCAACTGGTCTGCATGTTGGACCGAGTCGTCACCCTCTGGCAGTCTTCTGAAGGGAGTTCCGAGAATGGCCGTTGAACGCATCGAAGATGCACCTCAAATTGAATTAAAGGACATTGCACGCAGCTACGGCGAAGGCGAAGCAACTGTCCACGCACTACGCGGCGTCAGTCTAACCATTCGTGCCGGTGAAATGGTGGCTCTAATGGGCCCGTCCGGAAGTGGCAAATCCAGCCTCATGAACATTCTTGGTTTATTTGACCGAGCTACCAGTGGAACATATACGTTAAACGGCCAAGATATGACGCGCTTGAACAGCCGGCAACAGGCTTTGATGCGCGGGCGCAAAATCGCCTTTGTATTTCAAGGCATTCACCTTTTGCCTCGACTCAACGCACTATCCAATGTCGAGCTGCCCATGCAGTATGCACGAATTCCCAGTGCCCGCCGCCGTGAGGCAGCCTTGCGCGCCTTGCAGTTACTGGGTGTCGAGCCGTTGCAAAAACGCTATCCCAGCCAGATGTCCGGTGGGCAAGCGCAACGTGTCGCCATTGCCCGTGCCATCGCTCCCGACCCAGATGTGCTGTTAGCGGACGAGCCTACGGGTGCATTGGATCGCAAGTCGGGCGAACTGGTTTTGGGTGCCTTTCAGGCGCTTCATGATCAAACGGGAGTGACCGTCATCATCGTGACCCACGATCCCTTTGTCGCTCAACACGCGGAACGCATCATTTCGCTCGAAGACGGCCAAATTGTCGACGACCAGTTGGTCGCCAACCGCCTCATGGTTTCACAGCCGCTCTCGTCAGGAGGTCATGCATGAATACGTTTGCTATTGCCTGGGATTCGATTTGGCACCATCGCACCCGCAGTTTTCTTACCGCTTTAGGTGTGATTATCGGTGTTTTCGCCGTTGTGACTCTGACGTCGCTCGGGCACGGCGTGAAAACCTACGTTAACCAAAAGTTTGCTAATATCGGCGCCAACCTTATCACGGTCGTCCCGTCACTTCCCTCGACCCACTCGAGCAAACATGGCTTTGGCGGCCATGGAACCGTGTCGTTTACCAGCGTGCCGAGCACACTCACCTTAGCCAACGTCCGTGCTCTTAATCATAGCCATCACCCCGTGTTGCAAGCCGCAGCCGGCGTCATTACCGTGCCCGATCTGCTCACCCGGGGAAGCACCACCTCCACCGCATTCATCATGGGCGTCTCTACGCCCTATTTCGGCATGCAAAATCTTAAAGCAGCTCATGGCACCGTGTCAGGCAGCGGCATCGTGCTCGGCTCCGCCGTCAGTCAGGACTTATTTGGCAAGCGATCGGCCATCGGCCAGACAGTCACAGTCGGAGGAAAGCCGTTTCTTGTGACCGGGGTTCTGGCTTCAGCCCAGGGCGCTCCGGGATTTCATCCCAACGACTCCGCCTACCTGCCGCTTCAAAAGGCGCTCACGGTTTCCGGCCAAAAAGACGTATCGGAAATTATTCTAGCGGCCTCAACCGCGCAAAATGTCCCGAAAGCTGTCACTGTCGCGAATAATATTCTCGCCAAGAGCCACCCTAGCCACAATTATAAAATTGTCACATCGCAAGAAATTCTTACGACCGTCACCACCACCACGTCCGTCATTACTGACTTTTTAGCCGGTATTGCGGGGATATCCCTTTTGGTAGGCGGAATCGGCATTATGAACATCATGCTCGTAACCGTCAGCGAACGATTCCGCGAAATTGGCATTCGCAAAGCGCTAGGCGCGCGCGACGGCGATATTCTCATCCAATTCCTGTCCGAATCCGTCCTGCTTGCCGTCATCGGAGGCCTGATAGGGACGGCTTTTTCAGGGTTAGCGACCCACATTGTAGGAAAGGCGATCGGCATTCCTGCCGGTCTGACCCTCGATGCCGTCATCACGGCTCTCATATTTTCCGTCGGGGTCGGCGCCGTCTTTGGGGTGTTGCCCGCCATGCGAGCGGCTCGCCTCATGCCTGCCGATGCTCTCAGAACCGAATGAGATCCTGTTAACATTGGGGCGGCCCCGACTCCATCCACCATATGAGTCGGACCCCCGCGCTTTCGGGGACAAATAGCTCCGGCGCCATCACCTCGACAATATCGCAAGACGCCTTGGTCGTGATGGCTAAGAAGAGGGCTCGTTACAACGCATTCTTCTGCGCGTCATCCGGCGCAGCGCCCGTTTAGACTTTCTTAACGCTCTGTTTTTGGTATTCTATAGACGTGTTGAAAGCCTGCGGAGTGGCTGGGCATGTCTGGAGCGCAGAAATCGCGCCCGTCTTTACAACATCTTGCGTACAGAGTAAGATTGGGCAAAATCTTGTCATTCGTGACCTTGATTCCGCATCTCGCTATGACTTATGGCAAAACCTAGCCTCACCCCTACAACACCGCGTAGAGCCGAAGGCCGCATAGCGCTAATATTGTTAGACTCAAAGCCACTACTGGGTGAACAGCCCAAACTTGAAAGGAGGATCCCAAATGCGCGTAGCCGATCGCGTGGTCGTCCACGTGCTGGTAGACAATACGACCGACTTTCTCTCCCGCACTGTCCCGCACGTTGATTCGGAATTAAAGGTGCTTGGGAATGCCGGAATCCAAAGACTTGATGGCCAGGACTTATGTTCCGCCCATCACGGAATATCACTTCTCGTGACGGTAGACGCTGGAAACAGGCAAAGAACAATCCTCTTCGATGCCGGTCCGGACGGGTACGCCATCCGCCGCAACGGACCACTCATGGGCGTCAAATTCGGCGAAATCGAGGCTTTGGTCCTCTCTCACGGCCATTTTGACCATAGCCAAGGCTTCCCCGACGCCATCCAATTGATTCGGAACGAGCAAAACCAGCAATCACTGCCTTTTTACGTTCATCCGGGCGCGTTTGTGCGGCGCGGTTTTCGCCTGCCGAATGGTAGCGTATTGCCATATCAGGAGGTCCCTTCGGCCGAGACATTAGCTCAGCTGGGTGTGGACGTGAGGGCTGAATCGACGCCCCGGGAAGTGCTGGACGGTTTTGCGTATTTGAGCGGCGAAGTCCCTCGCACGTCTGGATTCGAACGTGGAATGCTCAACCACGTCACCGAAACAGCACCAGGCACTTGGGCCGACGACCCATGGATCATGGACGACCAATTCATGGTCACTCATGTGCGCAATAAAGGCCTGATCATATTTACGGGATGTGGGCATGCCGGTGTTGTCAACATACTCGCCGAAACGCGGCGAGCGTTCCCAAACGAGCCAATCTTTGGCCTGATTGGAGGATTTCACCTCACGTTTCCCAACGAGGACCTCATCCCTCAAACAGTAGACGCTCTGCGCGACTTTGGATTGTCAGCCATCGCGCCTGGCCATTGCACAGGCTGGCGCGCGGTGCATGCCCTTTTGGCGTCGTTTGGTGAAAACATCGTACAACCTTTGGCTGTCGGAAGCCGACACGTGTTTTAAGGCCTAGCGACCTCCCGCGATGAGGGATTTTCTGCATCGAGGCGTGATCATTGCAGGACCGGAGACGGCTGGATTAGTGTCTACGCGGCCCTTGGGCAGCACTCTATGTGGCAAAGCCGTTCTTTGTGGAAATATGTCGGCCGCATGTGCAACACAAGCCTGTGAGCCGTGGGTAGGTGTCATAGCTGACAGTAACGAGGGATGAGCATGCTCCATCGAATCCAACAATCCGGGCCGCTCGACCTATTGCACCCGGAACTCAAATGCATCATCGAGAATTTAGAGAAAACGGTGGTGGGCAAACGTCGCATCATCGAATATCTCGTGACAGCTCTTTTGGCTCAGGGTCATGTGCTATTGGATGACGTCCCAGGAGTCGGTAAGACCACCATCGCCAAAGCGCTCGCCCGTAGCACGGGACTGAAATATCGGCGCATTCAGTGCACGCCGGACCTTTTGCCGAGTGACATTACCGGTGTCACCATTTTTCACCCTGGCACACAGCAATTTGAATTTCAACCAGGACCTGTGTTCGCGCATCTTTTCTTGGTAGACGAAATCAACCGCACATCGCCCCGCACCCAAAGCGCACTATTAGAAGTCATGGAAGAAACGCAAGTTACGGTAGACGGTGTCACGTATGCGCTAGATACCCCGTTTGTAGTGGTGGCCACGCAAAATCCGGTAGAGTACGAAGGTACCTTTTCCTTGCCCGAGAGTCAGTTGGACCGGTTTCTCTTCCGATTAAATATTGGCTATCCCACGATTGATGAAGAGATACGAATTCTGGCGCAATCCAGGCTTAGCTCGCCATCGGTGCAGTCAAACGCTGTCATCACGCGCGAACGATTACTCGCTCTGATGGAGGAAGCATCCGCCGTTTACGTCGCGGACAGTTTACGCCGCTACATTGCGGAAGTGGCCGCCGCCACGCGTCAATCCGCGCGACTGTACCTCGGTCTAAGCCCGCGGGGCACGTTGGCTTGGTACCGTGCCGCACAGGCCTGGGCGCTTTTGCACAGCCGGTCGTTTGTCGTGCCCGATGATGTCCTCTCCTTGGCTCCGCTAGTGGTCGAGCATCGTCTCATTCTCTCGCAAACTGAGGCCGGGACTAACCGCGAGCTCGTACATGAAATTTTTTCCGATATTCTTCGCACCATACCTGTCCCGGTGTTGGAACGACGATGAATCCTCGCACGGTTTGGGTGCTGGTTATCTCAACCTTTTTAGTCGTCATTCTTTATGCCATCTCCCAAGGAGGATTGCTGGCCTGGCATCTTTTCGGATTTCTCGCAGTGGTAATAGGGCTAGGCCTCTTGATGCAGCTGTCCCCCATGCACAGGATCCGCGTCACCCGCACTGTCACACCCGGTCCGTACTATGCCGGACAATCCTTAATTATGACATTGAATGTCTCGTGCTCCACGCGCTGGCTGTGGCCCTACGTGATGATTCAAGACGAATTGCCAGAAGAGTTAGGGTTGATGGACCCGACGTTCATTGTCCATCGATTACCGCCGCGAGGAACCTCGCTATCATACCAAATTCCTGACCTCAAACGAGGAGTGTGGGATTTAAAGCAGGTTCGGCTAAGCACGGGTGACCCATTTGGACTGTTCCGCCACAGTCTTACTGTAGACATCCCACAAAAGCTCGTGGTTTGGCCAAAGATTGTATCCCTTTCGGCGTCGCAACTCAGTGCGTTGTTTTGGCAAGGTACCAATCCGGCGCGCCATTTGACGCGTCAACACGCCACTTATCTTCGAGGCGTGCGCGACTACGTTGCCGGGGACCGACTTTCACACGTGCATTGGAAGACGTCCGCCCGAACCGGCGTGTTCAAGGTGAAACAGTTCGAGCCGCAGACGTTGCCCCAATGCACCATTGTACTTGACCGCGCTTGCCAATTTTCGCCCCAAGAGTGGGAAATCGCCCTCTCCGTGGCCGCATCGTTTGTATCGCAGGCGCTGCAATCAAAAGACGCGATCGGGTTAATGGCACTAGACGTGCCGAGAGCAAAGGTTGGGCCGGCTACCGGTCCATCCCCATTCGCGGCCATGATGAATTTTCTCAGTACGCTTCCGTACACGACAACAACGAATGCGACGGTGGAGGCTGGTGTGAAAGACATGGCCCGCCGAGTGATTATCACCACGGCGGAACGGGTGCAAGTGTGGCAAAATCTCCGGGATGGCCTGGTCGTCATTGGCCCCGGCGCTTTGCAAGATCTTGACGATTTGCCACATTATCTGAACGGCGCACCGTCAATGCATCGAGGGCCATCATGAACGCTTGGCGCCGCCTCCTCTTGCTGGGCGTCTGGTACTGTGCATTGTGCTGGCCCTTTGTGCATGCCGGGGTATACCGCCATCCGGCCCTTTTAGGTTTGCTGGGGCTCTTCTTGAGTGTCGGAGAATTATGGCGGCACTGGGTTTGGCGCTGGCTGCACCGCCTTTTGGTTCTTTACGGCGAGCTGTCGTTGGCCTGGGATCATTGGGTCACACTCCATTGGCTCCGGCTCATCGTCCACACCAGCCTGTATCGCTTGCTGGCGCTGCCCGTTAGTCGGTGGAATCAGATTCATGCGCATATTGCCGCGCCGCTCCTTCTTCTTGCCACCTTTATCGGCTGGCTCTTCGTTGCAGGCTTAAGCACATATGGGCAGGCAACGGCATGGTACATCGCCGGCACGTTCGTGATCGTCGTCAGCCACATTTTGTGGAAATTGCCTGCAGAACTGGCGCTGGCGGGCTACCTTACACTGGGGTTGGTGGTATTGGCGGATTTTCATCAAGATTCGCTCAGCCACAACGCACATCGGGCCGCCCTCACCTGGCGCGATTACCCCTTGTGGGGAATGATTTTCCTGTTGCCCTTAGTCCTGGGATGGCAAATGCCTGCACGGCCCCCCGTTAACCCGCTGAATATCCTTCGCCACACGGCTTTAGCTTCGCGTCAACGCTCCGCCACCACCGGCTACGGACCCGGAGTTACTGAGATTGGGCATTCGCTCCTCAGAAGCCGCGCGTTGGAGTTTGTCGTCCACACCACCCATCCATATTATTGGCAGGCCGCGACCTACACCTATTTCAACGGGAACCGTTGGTCCAATCCGGGCTCTGGCCTCTCATACGTCGCGACGCCAACAGACTCGGCCTTGCCGTTGGTAAATCCGTACTATCAAAGCCACGTGCCCACCGTCACGATGACCACCCTCATTACCGATTTGGCACCCCAAGACTTCACCACCCTCTTTTATACGGGAGTGCCTACCCGGTTTTCTGTTCCCGTCACTGTGCACACACGCTCCGATCATATTGTCGCGCGGGGGGTGTGGCAATATCTGCTTCACGCCAAAGTTCCCATCTATCGTTTGTCCGCACTGCAGTCTGCTCGGTTTGCCGCCCCGCCGCCCACGCTCGCACCTGATTTGCAGGTGCCCCGCAATTTGTCTTTCCGCGTCCATCGGCTCGCCAAGCGTCTAACCCAAACGGCAACGGGTCCTTGGGAGGCAGCATTGCTCGTCAAACAATATCTCGATAGTCATTACCAATATTCGTTGACCATCCCACCGCCTCATGGAAATGTCGTCAATCAGTTTTTATTTTCGAGTAAAAAGGGCTATTGCGACCAGTTTTCTACCGCCTTTATCATGATGATGCGGACACTGCACATCCCTGCGCGCTGGGTCGTTGGATACGACTCCGGCACGTTTCAGCCGGCTCGCCACGACTATGTCATACGGGCATTCGATGCCCATGCCTGGGCGCAAATTTGGATTGCCCATCTGGGCTGGGTCCCATTCGATCCCACCCCCGGATTTTCCTCTCCGATTGCGGTAGATTCGAGCCTGTCATCACAAGCCATCCTCCTCCGTCAACACCTCGTGCCGACGGCACCCGATACTCCGAGCGTTCATCTCCCCGCCCTGGCCCAGAACCTCACGACGACCGTGGCGCATTCGCGGCAGCGGTCATCTCGCCAGCGGTCGCAATTTAAGCCCTCCAAGGCTTCTCGTGTCGTGCTCGTGCTCCTCCTCGCCGGAATGATGTTAGGCGCAATCGGCGGACTACTTTGGTGGAACCGGCGCCAAAGTACGCCCGACCTGGTGTGGCGCAAACTCCAGCAAATTTCGCGCCGACGCTTACGAGGGTCGGAACATAATAAAACGCCCCGCCAGTGGGGACGCGAATGGCTCCAATTTTTCCCGGACGATGGCCCGGTGATATGGCCTCTCGTGCAACTGTTGGAAGCCGCGTTCTATAGTCAAAAGGCCCTGTCCGAGAAAGAACAAGAGCAACTGATCGCGCTCTGGCGGCAATTGCGCCATAATCCCCGTTGAGCTAGGTCGCCGCCGTTTTTAAATGTCCTCTTCCGACAAATCAGGCACAGGCAAAGCCAAACGCCCATCCAGATACCGTTCTAATTTACGTTTAACCCGTTGCAAGGCATTATCAATCGATTTAACATGGCGCTTGAGTTCGACGGCAATTTCCTGATAGGAGCGGCCATCCAGATATGACATCAGTACCTTCCACTCCAGATCGCTCAGAATTTCTCCCATTTTCTCTTCTATATCGCCAAATTCCTCACGATTAATCACCATCTCCTCAGGGTCGGAGACCCGCGAGGTGGAGATAATGTCCATGAGCGTGCGGTCCGAGTCTTCCTCGTATATCGGCTTGTTCAAAGACACGTACGAATTGAGCGGAATATGCTTTTGACGCGTCGCCGTCTTTATCGCCGTAATAATTTGTCTAGTGATGCACAATTCCGCGAATGCGCGAAAAGACGCTAACTTATCATTGCGAAAGTCGCGAATCGCTTTATATAATCCAATCATGCCTTCTTGAATAATGTCTTCCCGGTCTGCGCCAATCAAAAAGTAGGATCGAGCTTTGGCCCGCATGAAATTTCGATATTTGTGGATCAGGAACTCCAATGCCTCGCCGTTGCCTTCGCGCGCCTGCATGACGATGTCCTCATCCAACATCGTATCGTAGCTGTGGCTTATATCGTGGATAGGGCCAACGTTCACACCAATCGCCTCCGCCGGCTTAAATTCCAAAAAATCAGTTATTTGAACAGACCCTGCTAACGATGACGAAAGAGCCAACCGCTCCTCTCTCAACCCCCGAATCTAATCATACGCCATTATAGTCAAGCCCCTAAAGCCGCGTCAATACAGATTTCTTTGCGTGCCGCTGTCGAACGACCTCGAATCCAATCACGCAGGCCGCGTTGGATGCATTGAGCGAGGCCACCTGTCCCATCATCGGAAGCTTGACCAATCCGTCACAACGCGTGCGCACCAACGGTCTCACACCCCGGCCCTCGCCGCCGATAACGATCGCGCTCGCGCCGCTCCAGTCCACCGCCGTGTACAGCGTCGATGCTGTCGGATCCGCTGCAAACACAAAAACGCCCACCTGCTTTAGCTTGTCAATCGCTTGCGCCAAATTGGTGACGCGCACCACCGGCACATACTCAATGGCCCCGGCCGAAGCCTTGGCAACCACTGCAGTCAATCCCGATGCGCCGCGTTCGGGCATCACCACCGCCGTCGCCCCGGTGGCATCGGCAGTACGCACGATCGCACCCACATTGTGCGGATCCTGAATACCATCTAAGATATACAGCAACGGATTGGAAGATGCCTTCACCAAATCCAGCAATTGTTCCAGATTCAGCATCGGTTTTAAGGCGACCTGAGCACCAATGCCTTGATGGGGTATGCCCTCCGCCAATCGATCCAAAAACGGTTTCGGCACTTCCACCACCGTAAGATGCTGTTGTCGGGCCAGCCCAAGAATTTCACGCAGGCTGCCTTCTTTCAGTCCCTCCTGCACCCAGATGCGGGTAATAGGTCGGCCGCTTCGCAAAGCCTCTCGCACGGGATGACGCCCAATCAACGTGCTCTGATTCGAGTCTGACTCAACCTGGGGTGCTTCTCGGCGCCGATCTGACCGTTCGCGTTGTGGTCCCTTCGGCAATTCCAGGCGGGGCGCTTTCGCCGCCCGTCTTCCTAGACTTTGGCGCCGTTCACCCATCTTGCATTCCCCCCCTTCCGCCGTGTCCGAGACGGTGCCAGCGGGTCCCCTCCGGGCCATCCAACACTTCATATCCCGATTCCGTCAAGATAGCCCGCAATTGATCCGCCAACACAAAATCACGGGCTTGCCGCGCCTCATTGCGCCGTTTGACAAGGGACGCCGCCAGCGCTTCGTCCTCAACCGGCACCGTCACATCGGGCAAAAATCCTAAGATCTCATTAGCCAGGCGCAAATTGCGGCGGGTCAGGCCACGTGCCGTCAGCGCGTGCCCACGGGCGATGCCTTGGTTTGCCGCCGCCACCATATCAAACACCCGGGCAAATGCCTGAGCCGTATTAAAATCCGAGTCCAGCGCCGCCAGAAAATGCTCTTCAAACTCGGTCAGCACCCGTGCCCACTCGTCACCCGGCGCGTCCCGCGGCGGCAGCGCGGTCTTGACATCCTCCCACAGCCGTTCGATTCGGGATAGCGCGCGTGCCCACTCCGCGATCCGATCTTCCTCAAACTCCAGTGGAGAGCGATAGTGCACGCTCAACAGGTAAGTGCGCAACACGGGTGCCGGAAACCGGCTGAACAAATCGCTCAAGCTAATGCCGTTGCCAAGGGACTTGGACATCTTCACCGATCCGCGCGTAATCAAGCCCGAATGTACCCAAATCGACACCGGCTCATGCCCCAGGTAGGCGCGCGACTGCGCTCGTTCATTCTCGTGGTGGGGAAACAGCAAATCAATCCCCCCGCCATGCAAATCAAAGGCTGCTCCCAAGTATCGCAACGACATGGCCGAGCACTCAATGTGCCAACCAGGCCGCCCTGCGCCCCAAGGGCTCGGCCAAGACACCTCGTCCGCGTCGGCTGACTTCCACAATGCGAAGTCTCCTGCATACTCCTTGCCCGGCTCTACCTCGATCCGCACACCCTCCCACATCTCGTCAAGCTTGCGATGCGACAGCTGACCGTATTGCGGATCCGAGCGCACCCGAAAGTAAACATTTCCCTCAGCCACATAGGCGTGGCCACTCTCGAGCAACGCCCCGATATAACTGATAATCGCGTCAATGTTTTCTGTCACACGGGGGGCAAAGTCGGGCGCAAGCACGCCCAGTTGCTCCATTGCGGCATGATACTCCGTCATGTAGCGGGCGGCCAATTCACTCGCGGGTTGTCCTATTTCCCCCGCGCGCTTGATAATCTTATCATCAATATCCGTGAAATTTTGTACATACGTCACGATATACCCGCGCCGGCGAAGATGTCGACGAATCACATCCCAGACAACAGCGGGGCGCGCGTGCCCGAGATGGCTATGATCGTAGGGGGTCACACCACAAGTGTAGATGCTCACGCGTCCAGGGATGCGGGGCTTTAACGGCACGATCGTGCCCGACAAACTGTCATATACCTCAATCATGCCGAGCCTCCCCATGTGATCAGGCCTTGGAGTCAAAAAATCGCCACCTTCATTCAGATCGCGAAAACACTTGCCCCCGATTTTTTCTCAGCATAGCTAACGGGGCGTCTACCGTCAAATCCGCCGCCGTCACTGCCTGTTCTTTACGCGCACCAATCCACGGTGCAACCGCCATAGCAATACGGCCGACTAACCAGGTGCCCGCCTTTCGGGAAGGCTGTTTACGTCGCCTATACAGAGCGCATGCGGACTTTGTGCAGCACTGGGGGTGAGCGGTCAATCGGACAAAAGTGGCCAGGACCATTCATCGCCATTTTTTCCCACATCAAGATAAAAAGATTGAGCCTTGTTTGGGCGCGCGCGGAGCACAGTCGCGGTGCCACGGCCCCAGATGCGGGCCCATCCGCATACGGGTGACAATTCGACAGCGGTATCTTCATCCACGCCCAGACCCACACAATCGGGATAGGTCAATACGGCATGGACCAGGCGGGCAAAACGTCCGCGCTGGGTAAAATGCTGATCCACAATCACGTCGGGCAAAATGTGGAGTCCTTGTCCCCACTGCACGACAGAATTGGATGTCCAGGAATCCTGAAGGTTTCCGGCGCGGATCATCCGCTCAGAAAGTACAGCGGCCCCAGCAGATGTACCCGCTACCACCAGATCCTGGCTGACACGACGTGAAATGGCCGTCGCCAGCGCGGTGTCGCGGACGGCGTCGGCTAACCGACCTTGGTCGCCCCCAGTGATAAACAGGGCGCCCAGACGATCCAGGAAAGTGCCCCACCCTTCCGCCGGTTCCCGCATAGTGAGGTGGATGGTGTCGGAATAGGGTTCAAACACGGACTGATAGGCCTGATAGGCGGCAACAGGCTCCTGAGACGCTCCGGTCAAGACGCCAATGAGCTTGCCCTGCGCTAATTCTAAAAACCGCCCCAATATCGCTCCCGTCGCCGATCGTTCCTCCGCTCCCCCAATCACCAAAATGCTTCCCAACGCTTCACCTTCCATTTACAAATTTAGCTTGCAGCGAAAACTCCAACAGCAACTGGACAATCCTGTTCGAATGACATTTTAACGGTTTGGAGCGCGGACGTCTGTAGTTCATTTACCAGGCGTTAACAGGCAACCAAGGCAATTCTCGCCATCTCGGGCCCATCAGACCCGCTTCGCAAAGCGCTTGTAGTTTTTTCCTGGGCAGGAGCGTTTTAGAGATGGGCGAGTCAATGAGCTTTTGATACACTGGCTATAATCTTTTGAGGGAGAGTTGTCGATGCCCCTTAAGCGCACTGGACGTCGGGCTATTTTTATGTTGTCCTTTGTCACCGCCAGTTTTTGTGTAGTGGGCTGGCGATTTTGGGACTTGCAAGTACTGCACGGGGCTCACTATCAGGCATTAGCCCAGCAAGATCAGTTGCGCCAAATTCCCATTCCCGCGCCGCGCGGCAACATTGTCACCGCCAATGGCGTCACCGTTGCAACTTCTAAGCCGGCCTGGACCTTGTACTACCTCAGTCAAGGTTCCACCTTGCCTACACCCGAATTAAACCGTCTCTCCCATGACCTGGGCATCCCGGCCAAAACCATCAATCAAAATATTTTGACGCAACTGAGGGTGCAACCGAGCTATGATCCCATAGAAATTGATGCCAGCCTGACACCCAAACAAATTACCGTCATTGACGAAAATATTAATAGTCTTCCCTACTTACGGATTCAGCCAACCGCTATTCGCAGCTACCCATACGGCAGCATCATGGGCAATATATTAGGATTTTTAGATGAGAATACCGCCACCACAGACAAAGGTGTCTACGGCTTAGAGCAAGAGTACAACAGCTATCTTGTGGGCCATTCCGGCGGAGAATACGCAGAAGTCAATCGCGCCGGCCAACTGGTCAAACTCTTTGGTCAAGAAGTCCCGACTCCGGGCGACACCTTGCACCTTACCATCAATTGGACCCTAGAGAAGACAGCCTATTCGGCCTTAGGCTATATCATGCATATCATGCAGCATGCCAATCCGGCCCTTACGGCTTATGCGCCCAGCGCCAATCAAGGAGGTGTCATCGCCCTTAATCCGAACAACGGCGATATTCTGGCCATTGCCAGCTTACCGTCCTACAATCCCAACAAGTTAGTACCTAATAATCCCGACCGAACCGCGTATCTGGAGCAATTGGACAAAAAAGCGGAAAAAACGGGCAATAGTCCCTTTACCATTGTTCCCATCAACAATCCCTTTCCCCCAGGCTCCACCTTCAAACCGATAATGGCGGTCGCAGCTCTGGCCTCCCACATTGTGACGGCCACGACTGAAATTTACGACCCGGGATATTTCCCCAAAATCCCCAGTTTTCACAGTTGGGAATATCCTAACGCGTTTGGCTGGTTGAATATTGAGCAAGCCATAGGCCTTTCCGACGACACCTTTTTCTACACGTTGGGTTACGACATGGGCATTAATGTCATGGACCACTGGATGAAGATGTTCTTATTGAACAAACCGACAGGTATCGACTTGCCCTATGCCGTGACAAACACCATTCCAACCCCGCAAGAATTGGAACAAACCCAACACGTACCGTGGACCCCAGGCCAAAATCTCAATACGGTCATTGGTCAGGGGTTAGACGATTTTACCATGATTACGTTGGCACGCGCTGATGCCGCCATCGCTAACGGGGGCACGCTGTACGAACCGCATCTTGTATCCGAGATTACCTCGCCCAGCGGGAAAGTGGTTAAAAAATTCAAACCGGTGGTGCAAGGACGCATCAACCTACCCGCATCAGTGTGGAACATTGTCCATAAAGGCATGGAACTGTCCGCGCAGGATCCCGATATTGCGCACACTGGCACCAGTGGCACAGGCTACGGCGCGCTCGCTGGATTCCCCATCCCTCTGGCCTCCAAAACGGGGACAGCACAAGTGAACGGCAAGCAAAACAACGCCGTGTTTTTGACGTACGGACCCATGTATGGATCGCATCCGCATCCGACCATTCTCATCATGGTTTACGTAAAAGGCGGCAATTGGGGTGCCGACTCCGGGTTTGTCGCTCGAGCGATTTACGACCAGTATTTCAAAGTGAAGGACCCGTCCGCCAAAAGCCTATTAGACTACACCTTTGGTGAACCCTTCAACTGGCCGTTCGGGTATCAGGCGCTCGCCGCAAAGGCCCCGTAGTTCCGCAAAAAGGGAGCGTTCGCATGACCAGTGACGATTTGATTGATCAATATTATGCATTTGCCCAAGAAGGCGACACCTTGATCCCTTTTGTCTCCCGGACCCTGTCTGGTGCGTTTGGCCAGCCTGACCGGGTCGCCCTCTTGCATTTTTTAGATCGCATCGAAAGCATTATTCTCGGAAACATCGTGCTGCGGTTTGAAGAAGGCCCTGGCCTCGATGCCGATCCCGACACCGTCAGCGAGTCCGCGCGTCAGGAAATCGACGAGGCCCGTTCCCTTGTGATGATCGCGCTAGGCACCGAGACTTGAACCTCCCCGCCCTTAGGGCGGAGATTCTGGGGGAACCGCTGTGGCTGCGTCGCGGGTCGAGAGACCCTCGGAGTGACCCTCCTGACTCGCCACCGCTTATCCCGCCAGCAACATGCCGGGGTTCAGCCGGACTACGCCTTAACGCCCTTTTGAGAGGGACGGGACGGCGATACGTTATTCGTGGGGGGACCAAGAACTCCCCGGGGCGAATCGCCCCATACATCCCCTTGTTGAGGATGTTTACCGCACCGACCCCATCCCGATGTGCACGATAGTCACACGCACGACAGCGATAAGTTCGGCCCGCCATCTTGTTAAGATGGCCACAGCGCGGACACGTTTGAGACGTGTCCGCTTCGCTAATCTTGATCAGTTGGATACCGTAACGACGGAGCTTGTATTCTAAGTACAGGTCCAAACGGCCAAATTCCAACGCTCCGACCTCTTGGTTCGTCCGCCGGGATCGACGGTGCCGCTTTTTGTGGTTGAGGGTGCCCAGATCCCCTGCGTATAGGACCGTGATGCCGGTGGCGAGGCAAAATGCGACAATCTGGTTGGCCGTATGGTGCAAGGCGTTGTGCGTGATTCGGTCAACTTTCTGGCTGGCCCGATGCTGTGCGCGGTTCAAGCGCTTGCGTCGACGCGAGCCGGGTTTCGTTCGACTCCTCTTCTTCCGTAGCTTGGCTTGCGCTTTAGCGTGGCCCTGCTTCACCGATCGCAGGCCCCGGCCGGATATCGCTAAGGCTTCTTCGCCGTCGGACACCACGCCGAGATGAATGACGCCCATGTCGAGCCCACCAGCCTTGCTGGAGGGAACGGGCACGGGGTCCGGGATCGTGCGGGTGACGGTCAGGTAAATCTCATCATACCCCAACTCAGCTTGCGCAATCGTACCGCTCGGCATGGCCAGGGGGAGATGCACCCGAATCGGTTCACGCCCGCGTCCGAGGGGCAAGAGGAGATGCTGTCCCTGAATCTTGAGGGCCTGCCCCTTGAAAATGGGGTTGAAGTACCGACGGAACCGCCAGGGATACCGGGCTTGCTTATCTCCGTGTTTTCGTTTCGTGCGTACCCCGTCAATCGTGGCACAAAACTTCTCAATGATGGCTTGGACAGTTTGCGAGTGTAACGGAAAGCGCCGTTTAAAATGGGCTTTCAGTTGGGGTTCGGTCGGCCACGGCCAATGCCGCCGACGACAGAACCGGTGAATCTTGACCAAACGGGTCCACAGGTCGCCCGCGGCTCGGCGAGTGTCAGACGCCCTTTCCCATTCGGTGGGGGACAGGGAAACCCGATAGGTGAAGACCGTGGTCTCTTGCATGGAGCACCCCCTTTCTTGACGAACCATTGTTTCCATATACGCTTGGTCGATGACTAAGACAAACGATTACCGTACGGGCCGTCATTGCGTGTTTAACTTACATGTTCACTTGGTCTTTATGACAAAATATCGGCGGTTCGTCTTTACGAAGGAAGTCTTAGAGGACTTGCGAACGATCTTTTCCGATGTATGCCAGGACTTTGAAGCCACGCTGGAAGAATTCGACGGCGAGCGGGATCATGGGCATTTGCTCATCACGTACTCGCCTAAGGTCGCGATTTCACGGCTGGTCAATAGCCTCAAAGGCGTCTCGTCCCGCCTCATGCGCAAGAAGCACGATCCCTCCATCGAACGAGCGCTGTGGGGCGGAAGCCTGTGGTCCCCGAGTTATTTTGCGGGTTCGGCAGGTGGGGCTTCGCTCTCGATCATTCACCAGTATATTGAGCAACAGCAAACCCCGGATTGACCCCTGCGGGCTCAGCGCCTGATCTCTCCGCCCTGAACGGCGAAGTTTTACGGCGCATCTGATAAAAGAGAGCGGCATCCCCGCCCTTTTGGGACCCGCTCTTGCGCAATCGCCGTTCACGACGCACGAACTAATTGATGGCGCTGACCGTGCGCAATACCTCATCAACGTGACCGTCAACCTGAGACACTGAAAAAATACGACGCACCTGCCCTTTTGTGTCAATGATAAAAGTGGTGCGCTGCGCCACTTGCCCGAGTTCCGGGTGTCCCGGAATTTCTGTCAGAATCCCCAGTTTTTGGCTCACCGACTGGTCGGCATCGGACAACAGGGGGAAGTGCAAGCCGCACGCCTGACTAAACGTCGCATGGGACGCGGCCGGATCCACGCTCATGCCAATCACGACCGTGTCCTTGGCCTCAAAATCTGCCAGTTTTCGATCAAAATCTATTGCTTCGCGCGTACATCCCGGTGTCAGATCCTTGGGGTAGAAATATAACACCACATTCTTTTTGCCTTGATAGTCGGCCAGACGGATCGTTTGTCCGTCGTGTGTTTGCCCCGCAATCTGGGGGAACTGGTCACCCTCTTTTATGTTCATTAGTCCGCCTCCTTGAAATCATGTAACATCGCAAGCACTAGCCTCCTGCCGGGCCACATCACCCTAGCTATAGAATCTTTGCCAGGAGCGGTCAGTCCACGCTCGTTCACGAAAGTCCCAGGACTAACCCTGACTACCATAGCATATATTGCGGCGGGAGAGGATGCCACCTTGCGCAAATTACTCATCTGGGCCGTCTTAGCCGCCCTCATTACCGCTTATGGCCTCATCCAAAATGCGCCCGCGACCGTCGCCGCTGTGGCAACACCATCCCCATTAATAGTGATTGACCCTGGCCATGGCGGTTGGGATCCAGGTGCAGTCCGCGGAGCTGTCTATGAGAAATCCCTCACGCTCGCCATCGCCTTGAAACTCGGCACACTGTTGCAGCGCAAGAATTTTCGCGTCTATTACACGCGCACCCAAGATTCCGCGCTTTCCTCCACAGTGTTACGTGATTTGAATGCGCGCGCCCATCTAGCCAACCGATTGGGGGCAACAGTGTTTGTCTCCATTCACGTCAACACCGAGCCCACCGGAACCATGGCCGGCCCCCTCGTGTACTACAACCGCATGAGCCCGGTATCCTATGCATTAGCGCAATCCATTAGCGCGGCGCTGGTTCCCTTGACCTCTACGGCTCGATCCCCCCGCCCGATTCGTCAATGGATCCTTCACGTCGCCACAATGCCCGCCGTGAACGTCGAAGTCGGATTCTTGTCACATCGTCTCGATCAAAGCCGCATGCAATCTCCCGCCTACCAAGAACAACTATCGCGCGCCATTGCCGTTGGCATCACTCGCTATTTGCATCGTTAACCGGCGCCAGTTGAACCAGCGCGAGCGCAGCCAGCCCCTCTTTTCGGCCCAGCCACCCCATTTGGTCTGTCGTCGTAGCCTTAATCGAAATCGAGTCGGGCTGTATGCGCAAGATGGGAGCCAACACGTTACGGATGTCGGGGACCAGCGGTCGCACCTTGGGTTCCTCGCCAATGACCGTCGCATCCACGAATTCGACGCGACAGCGCCGAACTGCCGTCATCTGCATAACCCGTCGCAAAAGATCGGTGGACGCGGCACCGCGCACTGTGGGATCGTCGCCGCGAAACCAGGTGCCGATGTCCCCGGCGCCCATGGCTCCCAAAATCGCGTCAATAATAGCATGCGTGAGCACATCGCCATCACTGTCACCTTGCAATCCGCGCGGATAATCGACCCGGATGCCACCCAATATGAGCGGCCTGCCGACTACCAACGGATGCGCGTCAAACCCCTGACCCATTCGCATGCTTGACCATTCCCTTCAGCATGACTTCAAACCAGACGACATCTTCCGGCTGTGTCAACTTCTGGTTGATGCGGTCGCCTGGCACCGCCCGCACCTTGACCCCGATCCGCTCCGCCACCTCGGCGTCATCGGTCGGCACCGCGCTATCGCCCCAACTTTGGTAGGCTCGCTCGATGAGTCCTTTTTTAAAGCCTTGCGGCGTTTGTGCCAGACCGAGTGGGTGTCGGGGGATCGTCCGTTTCACCAGCCCATCGGGCCCCACCGATTTGACCGTGTCCACCACATCGATGACAGGCAGAGCGGCTCCATACTCTTCAGCAGCCGCAATCACGCGGCGTATTAACAGCATGGGAACCAAGAAACGCGCCGCATCGTGAATCAGCACAACATCCTGCGCGCTGGCCTCCGTCAAGGCCGACAACCCCGCCATAACGGAAAGGTAGCGTTCCGCGCCTCCTGTGACCACCGTCATCTGATCGAGCTCCAGCGCCTTAAAGAGCTGTCGCACCGCTTTGTGGTCCGCAGCCTGTGCGACCACCACGCCACGGTACACGCCCGCTTCGGCAAAGCGTTGAAGTGTCCATTGCAATACCGGATGGCCTTCAAACGGCATCCAAATTTTATTGACTCCGCCCATGCGCTGACTCGTTCCGGCCGCTACGATAATGACATAGGTCTCCGTAAGCATCCCCCCATCTCCATTCTACCCGAATCACCTCAACGCAAAAGAGGCTCGGGAAAGTTCCGAGCCTCTCGACGATCCGTGTCAAAAGAACTAGCGCGCCTCGGCCTCCATACCCACCTGTGACTTTAACTTGGCAAAAATCATGCGCCCAGCCGCCGTCTGCAATACAGAGGTCACTAACACCGCGATGGTTTGACCAATGAACTTGCGGCCGCCATCGACGACAATCATCGTACCATCATCCAGATACCCGATACCTTGCCCCGACTCCTTGCCGTCTTTAATGACGTGAACAACCATTTCCTCACCCGGTAAGACGACGGGTTTGACGGCGTTGGCCAATTCATTGATGTTGAGAACCGGCACCCCTTGCAGCTCCGCCACCTTGTTCAGGTTAAAGTCATTCGTCACAACTTTTCCGTCCAAAATTTTCGCGAGTTTCAACAGCTTCGAATCCACCTCGAGATTCGGATCTACTTCTCGCTCGTAGATTTGTACACTGTTTTGTTCTTTTTGAATCCGGTTCAGGATATCCAATCCCCGACGCCCACGATTTCGTTTAAGCATGTCCGCCGAATCTGCAATATGTCGCAATTCTTCGAGCACAAACGCCGGGATCACGAGAGGGCCTTCCAAAAATCCCGATTGGGCAATATCCGCAATACGCCCATCAATAATGACCGACGTATCCAGTATTTTGGGTTTGGTCCCGTCCGAGCTGCTGCGATGTTTGATTCGCGCCGGCAGCCAATTTTGCGGCCGCATGATATCATCCTTGCGGCGAATGGAAATGCGCAAACCAAAATATCCTCCGGCCACGGTGATAGCCACCCGCAAAATCGTGCCCAAAAATCCCATGCCACTTAAGGTGACACCAATCAAATAGGCAATAATCAGCCCAACAATAAGCCCGATCGAGCCGGAAACCAAGTCTTGGGTGGGCGTGCGCTGCAGGCGCGCCTCCCCCCATGACGCCGTGCGACTAGCCCAGGCCACCAGGACCGGTCCTAACAAATAGCCCACAATTCCGCCGACAGCCAGACCAACGACTACCAGCACCTCGCCTCGCGCGTGTCCCAAAACGTGCAGCCACGGCAATGCCTGCAAGGCTCGGTGGCTTTGCAGCACTAATCCGACACCAATAAGGGCGCCAACAATAGTCAGCACTTGTCGCGCGATTCTGTTCATACCGGCCACCTCCCCACAAGATTCTCGGGATCGTTTGATTCCAAACTACCCAGTTTTTAGTCTTCCCGGAGGCGCGGATAAAATACTAAAAATTGACAAGTGCGGTATACCTCTTTTTGCGCCTCGTGAGGATCATATCATACCAAACCAGAAACGCTTCGCACGTCATGTTAGTTACCGTTTGTTGGACATTTCCCCGATTGCGCTGCTTCTAGCGCTTGACGCTAATCCCGCCTTCAACTTCAATCACCGCGACGCGTCTTACCAGACTTACGCCATCAAAAAAATGCGCGGCAGACAGTGCATGGATGCCACCGCCCGTTGCCCAAGTACGGCCAAGACCTCGCCTCGCCCCTCAAAACCTTTTTGATCCAAATTCTGCCCATCGTCTAAACCACCGCCTGGCACCCGATTCACGTTGGCTTTAGCGATCATGTCCTGTCCGCCTTGGCGCATAGATTTCATAAGACGGAGGCGATTTGATGAAACCACGCGTGTCCCATCCATTCTCACCAATTATTGGCACGGGACGGTTGGTTGCACTCACCTTTGCCGTCATCGCACCCGCTTCCTCGGTCTTTCTGACGTATGGGACGGCGTTCCAGGCTGCCGGTCCCGGCATTGTCTTAGGGTTTGCCGCAGCCTCGCTCGTAAACCTGGCAGTCATGCTATGTTATGCAGAATTAGGCAGCCGCTACCCGCAAGCGGGCGGCGATTACGGATTAGCCGCGGGGTCGCTAGGCCATTGGGGGGCGAGCCTCTACACCGTTTTATTGGGAGTCAAAGGCATTGCTATTCCAGCCCTTTTGGCGCTGACCACCGCCGACTACCTGCATCAATTGCTGGCGGTGGTGCCGATGGAAGCGACCGCGAGTCTGGTTTTCCTCTTGTTCATCGTCTTGGGCAGTCGCAATATCCGCACCTCCAGCGCCGTCGTCGTGGTCATGGTCGCCATCGAATTCTTCGTGTTCGCCCTCTTTCTTGTTCTCGCCCTGACGCATTTGCGTCACCCCTGGGGAATTCTATGGCATCCCGGTGTCGCCCCCAGCACCTGGTTAGGTGCGGTCGCACCCGCTCTGTATGGACTGAATGGCCCCCAAGCGTGTCTTTATTACAGCGAAGAGGCGAAAACCTCAAAACGTCACATCGGTCGCACCATCTTGGGAGCCGCTCTCGCGACCATAAGCGTCGAAATGGCCGCTGTGGTCGTCGCGACGCTTGCGCTGCCGCATCTTCGCACATCAGCCCATTCCCTGCCTTTAGCAACCATCGTCGCCACCAGTCTTGGGCCTTGGGGCCGTCTTTGCATCGTCGGTGCCATCACCGTTGCTCTTTTTGACACAGGCTTAGCGACCACCATGAGTTATGCGCGTATTTTCTACGCCATCGCTCGGGATGGCCGGTGGCCTCCTCCTCTCAATCGCTGGATGAACTATATCAGCGCTCGTGGCGTTCCCATTGGCGCGCTGCTCGCTCTCGCCGCGTGCAACCTAGTCACGCTGGCTTGCTCTCAAGTTCATACCCTCGTCACGCTGGGCGGCACCCTCCTCATCGTGATCTACGCGGGAATCGTCGCGGGCACGGTCTTGACCCACTTCAAATCCGTTGCGCCCTATGCCATGCCACTTTGGCCTTGGCCACCGGTCATCGCGGCACTGGGGATCGCGCTAACGGCTGCAAGCTTGGACGGTTACCATCTGGTCCTCACCGGCCTGGTTGTGCTGCTCGGCCTGAGCTGGGCCTGTATCGCCCCCCATGCCCCAACCTCCCGCCAAATTTGAAGAGGACCAAAGGCGTCGCGCATCCTGTTATCCCGCATCGTTGGGGTGCAACGCACGATAGATTAATCCCGCGCGTTGCGGCCCGACCCCTTCAACCTGATCCAAATCGGCGGGTGATGCGGCCGCTAAAGCCCGCACGTCCCGATATCGCCGCACGAGTTGCTGAATCACGCCGTCGGGCAAACGCGGAATGAGATGCAAAATTCGGTAGCCACGCGGCACCAGAAGCTTTTCTCCTTCAGTGCGGCCGTATCCCAAGGCTCGATACCAATCATCATCCGATAAATTGGCCGATGAGCGCCGCAGACCAAACGGCTCGGCATCCTCGCTTTGATAGTCGCGCCAGATCCACCGCCACTCCCGCTGGATGTCCCCAAACTCCTCCAGCTGTAAATCAATCAAGTGGCCGTCTTTACCGAGTTCCACGACGTACCCATGTAATTCCTGACGCATCTCAATCGCGACCAAACCGCGGCGCAGCACTTCCACGACATCTTGCAACATGACCCCGGCATAGAGTTCAGCCTCCGCCAAACGTCGCACCGCGGCGCGAAACAATCGATCGTAGCGGCTTAACGAATTGACCGCGCCTTGGGCTTTGCTCAAGATATAGCCCAAGTCGTGCAGCACAAAACGTTCATTTTGACGATACAACGATACGGTTCCGCGCCTCTCTGAAATTGCCACCACTAATGCGTCACGGGTTTTTGCGAGGCGTTCCGCAGTGCGATGACGAATACCTGACTCAAACGTTTCCGCTTCCATGTGCACATGTATCTCCACGTTAGCCATGCGAATCCGCGAAACCGTGGCATCCAGCACGATGGCGCCATCCATCTTGGCCAGTTCATACAACAAGGCCGGGTGAAAGGGAACATCCAAATAAAAACCCCCCTTGCAGTCCTGATCGATGTCAGGCTCCCCCCCGACCACGATTAACGCACCTGTTTGCGCACGGATGATGCGATCAATAGCCTCGCGAAACCGCGTCCCAGGCGCCAGCTTGGCAACTTCCTCCAACATCCCTGGCATGCCAATCACCTGCTTTACTCTGCCGTGTTCAGGCCCAGCCGCATCACGGCACTATCCACACTGTCCTCCGACACCACCGCTAATCCGGGCAATATTTCCGATATGCGACCGGGCACTAAAGCTTTCCGAAATCCCAGATTTTGGGCCTCGCGCAAACGTTCACCCATCCGACTCACCCGGCGCAGCTCGCCCGTTAGCCCGATCTCTGCAGCCAAGACCCACTCGGCCGGAACGCGCACCCCCGTGATGCTACTGACCGTCGCCGCCAGAATACCCAAATCCAAGGCCGGATCATCCAAGGAGACGCCGCCCGTCAACTTAAAAAACGCATCCATCTCCGACACGCGATACCCTAGATGGCGCTCGATCACAGCCAAGACCAGCGAAACGCGATGGGGATCCATGCCGGACACAACCCGTCGCGGATTGCCATAAGCACGCACAAGCAGGGCTTGCACCTCGACTAAGAGCGGGCGGCTACCCTCGACGGCCGCCACTACCGCGGATCCCGCCGCATCGTGCGGCCGTTCCGCTAAAAGCGCCCGTGACGGATCCTCGACGGGCACTAACCCGTCACCTTCCATCGCAAACAACCCTAGTTCGCTGGTTGACCCAAATCGATTTTTGATACCGCGCAACATGCGGAATACATGTTGGCGATCCCCTTCGAACATTAAAACGACGTCCACCAGGTGTTCAACCACCCGCGGACCTGCTAGCGCTTTTGGACACTGTCTTCATCCTGACGCTCCCACCACGCCTCATGTGTCAACGGATCGTAACCAAATCCCCACGACGCCGGCAAGGGACTGGCGGTCGCCAGACGGAGACCCGGATGGCGCATAAGCGCCGCGGCCACGATCCAATGCTGCGCGCTCAATTGGCGAAACAGCGCGGGCTTGCGGCGCATCGCCCCTAACAGCGTGAGCGCCTGGTCCACCGTCGCCACACAAAGCGGGCTCTCCAACGGAGGAGGAGCGCTCCCCAAAGTGGTCCACCCGTGACGGCCTAGCCTCATCGCTAAGCTCCACGAAGTGTTCCATACGCCGTCCCATCTCAGTGCCGGGACATCGTCCCGGGCAACGACGATGACGCGGTGCGCCACGCCCGTGTTAGCCCCCTTTGGCGGACACAGCGTAAACCACTGTCCCTCGATATCCACCAATAGATAGGGGGGCGTCAGAGGTACCGGCACCACGGTGAGGCCGCGCTCCACCAAACGGCGGCCCAAATGCCACCACGCGTCCCACTGGGAGTCCCAGTGGTCCGACAATTGCTGAGCGCGCCGAAACATTTTACTGCCTTGGGACCACAGCGTCAGGAGCTGGGCATATTGTCTCTGAGGATCCAAGGTACCTCCCTGTTTCCTGCACATTGACCAAAACCAAGGACTCTCGTGCTTGGTTTTTCTGGTGTTCCATGCATATAGCCCAGTGCCTCAGCCTGAGTTGCCTTAGGCTGCGGGCCGCATCGACCCTTCTTTGTTCACATGTCCGACCAAAAAAATGGGACAGCCTGCCTTTGCCACGCGCATCAATTGCGCAGCCACGTCGCGCACCTGCGCCACCGAGCCTGGAGCCGACTCTAATTGCGGGTCATACGCGGTTTGCAAGGAGTCGACCACCGCCATGAGCCAGGGCTGGGCTTGTAAAGCCGCGACGATCGTACGAATATCGCCTTCCGCCAACAAAAACAGGCGATCATTGTTCACACCCAACCGCTCCGCCCGAATGCGCGTCTGCGCAGCAGATTCCTCTGCGGTTACATACAGCACAGGCCCTTGTTGACTCACATGGGCCGCAATTTGCAACAGCAGCGTCGATTTTCCAATTCCGGGGTCTCCCCCCAACAACACAAAAGCACCGGGTACAATGCCGCCCCCTAAGACGCGGTCGACTTCGGGAATTCCAGTGCTCCGGCGAAACGTTGCATCCAGCGACACGTCGCGCAACGGCACAGGAGTCCGTACCGTCGCGGCAGGGCGGCCCGCGGGTTCACTTTCGATGACCTCTTCAACGAAGGTATTGTAACCGCCGCAGCCAGGGCAGCGCCCCAACCAACGGGCGCTGCCGGTGCCGCAGACTTGGCAGCTATAGCGCGTTCGCTCGCGAATACGAGTCACTATCCTTTCTTGGCAATGGCTGCTTCGACCGTTTGGTCTACCCGTGAAAAGACCAGATGCCCATCCTCAGCATCCACCAGAATGGAGGAGCCTTGAGGAAACTTCCCGGCTAAGATCAACTCCGCCAGCTCATCCTCGACCAAGTGCTGAATGGCTCGGCGCAATGGTCGCGCCCCAAACACAGGGTCAAAGCCTTCTTTCGCGATCACCAGCTTAGCCGCATCGGTCACCGTCAAACGGTAGCCATTTTGCACAATACGGTCTTCGACTTCCTGTAGCATAATTCCTACTATCTCCGACAGATGTTGTTCGGAGAGTTCGTGGAACACAATAATCTCATCCACGCGGTTGATGAACTCTGGCCGAAAGGTATGCTTGACTTCGTCCATCAATCGGTCCTTCATGTCGCGATAGGCAAAATCTTCCGTATCCTTGTGAAACCCAATCGTGCCTTGGCGTTTAATCACCTCGGCCCCCACGTTAGACGTCATGATGATCACCGTGTTGCGAAAGTCGACGGTACGCCCTTTGGCCTCCGTCAGCCGTCCTTCCTCCAACACCTGCAACAGCACATTGAAGACCTCGGGGTGAGCCTTTTCAATCTCGTCCAGCAACACCACCGAGTAGGGGTGACGACGGACCGCCTCGGTCAATTGCCCGCCCTCTTCATAGCCTACGTATCCGGGAGGCGCCCCCATCAAGCGCGACACGGCGTGACGCTCCATGTACTCGGACATATCAATCGTCACCATCGCGTCTTCATCGCCGAACAACGACGTCGCCAGCGCCTTGGCTAACTCCGATTTACCCACACCGGTCGGACCCAAGAACAAAAACGAACCAATAGGCCGTTTGGGGTTCTTTAGTCCCGCCCGTGCCCGCCGAATCGCTCGGCTAATGGCCCGCACCGCCTCATCCTGGCCCACGACGCGACGATGCAATTCTTCTTCAAGGTGCAAGAGGCGCTCAGACTCCTCGCCCGCCAAACGCTCCACCGGAATTCCCGTCCAGGAAGAGACAATATGGGCGATATCGTCCGGTGTTACATTAATGGTTTCCTGACGCTGCCGGTTGTGCCATTCCTGCGTCTCTTGGTCGAGTTGCTCGCGCACTTTTTGCTCTTCATCACGCATCTGCGCGGCCTTTTCAAACTCTTGGGCTTGTACCGCCGCTTCCTTTTCCTTGCGGATCTCCTCAAGTTTTCCCGCCAAGTCCTTGAGGTCGGGCGGAGCTACGTAACTCTTCAGCCGCACCCGTGAAGCCGCCTCGTCAATTAGATCGATGGCCTTGTCCGGCAAAAAACGGTCGGACACATAACGGTCGGACAGATAGACGGCCGATTCAATCGCTTCGGGCGTGATGTTGACGCGGTGATGCGCCTCATAGCGATCGCGCAACCCATGCAAAATTTGTACCGCTTCATCAGCTGACGGCTCTTCCACCATAATCGGCTGAAAGCGCCGCTCCAAGGCTGGGTCGCGTTCCACATACTTGCGGTACTCGTCGAGCGTGGTCGCGCCTATCGCCTGCAATTCCCCGCGAGCCAACGCCGGTTTGAGAATGTTGGCTGCATCAATGGCGCCTTCAGCCGCACCCGCCCCCACGATGGTGTGCATCTCGTCAATAAACAGGATGACGTTCTTGGCTTCGCGAATTTCATTCATTGCCCTTTTGAGACGATCCTCAAATTCACCCCGGTACTTCGAGCCGGCTAACATCGCGCCTAAATCCAGCGCCACCACTCGACGGTCCTTTAAAATCTCCGGCACCTTATTCTCGACAATGCGCTCCGCCAGTCCTTCCACCACAGCCGTTTTGCCCACGCCCGGCTCCCCAATCAACACCGGATTATTTTTTGTGCGGCGGCTAAGAATTTGAATCACGCGTTCGGCCTCTTTGTCGCGTCCAATCACCGGATCAAGCTTTCCATCACGCGCCATTTGCGTTAAGTCACGGCCATACAAATCTAACGTGGGCGTGTTGACTTGCTGCGGGGCCTCACCGGCGCTGGCAGTGGATCCGGAATTGCTGTTGGCATGCATCAATTGGTGGCGGACCTTGTTCAAATCCGCCCCCGCCGCCAATAGCACCTGGGCCGCAACCCCTTCGCCTTCGCGGATTAGCCCTAGCAGCAAGTGCTCCGGACCAATGTAATTTTGGTTGAGCGAGCGCGCCTCCTCGCCCGCCAGCTCCAACACCACTTTTTTGGCACGAGGTGTAAATGTCACTTCTTCGTTCGGACCAATCGCCGGCCCGCGTCCAGTCGCCTTTAGGACCTCGGCCCGCACGGTTTCCAGGTCAAGTCCAATCGACTGCAGAATTTTAGCAGGCAAGGAATTGGTTTCACGGATTAACCCAAGCAGAAGATGCTCGGTGCCGACAAAATTATGACCCATGCGCCGGGCTTCGTCTTGCGCATAAATGACCACCCGTCGTGCTTTTTCGGTAAATTGCCCAAACATAACATCCCTCTTTTCTATCTACTCTACTGGTTTACCCAAAAGATGCGCCCGCAGAATATCGGAACGAATCTCGTCGCGTTCTTCCGGTCTCAGATCGCGGCCAGCCTCCATCTGCAGAAATGCGGGTCTGGTCATCAACGTGAGCTGCGCGAAAGCATAGGGCAAAGGACCGTGAATCAGCCCCAAATCCACCCCAAGTTTCACATCTGACAAGAGGTTCAAGGCCTCGTCCGAGGTCATAACCCGAGCATTCGTCAAAATCCCCCAGGCGCGTCCGACGCGATCAGCTAATGCCAACGGTGCGTTGGACTGAAGATGCTGGCGGGCGTTGCGCTCACGGCCGATAATTTGCTGGGCCACTGCAGACAGGTTGTGACACAGTTCTTCCTCGGTCAAACCTAGCGAAACCTGGTTGGAAATTTGAAAGAGATTGCCACGCGCCTCTGACCCCTCGCCGTAGAGTCCCCGTACCACAATGCCTACTTGAGCCAGCGTCGTAAAAACTTGGGCGGCTTGCCGTGTCATGACCAGCGCCGGCAAATGCAGCATCACCGAAGCCCGAAGTCCCGTCCCCAGATTGGTCGGCCAGGCGGTAAGATACCCGCGCGTTTCATCGCACGCAAAATCCAACTGTTGCTCCAACATGTCGTCCAGACTGTTTGCCACCTGCCAAGCCTCCTGCAACTGCAATCCCGGCAAGAAAACTTGCAAGCGCAAATGGTCTTCTTCATTAACCATAACGCTGATGTCTTCCCGATCGTCCAACGCCACGGCTTCATGCCGAATCGGGTTTTGAATCAACAACGGACTGACCAAGTGCTTTTCCATCAAGACATTGCGCTCTAGAGGGCTCAAGTCGCTGAGCTTATAAAACTTTAGGTGCCATCCCGTATCTACTGATGCTATGGCATGACCGACTTTACTCAGCATCTCCTCCCCTTGTTCATTGCTCATGCGATGTGGGAAAGGCATCCCGACAAGATTGCGAGCCAGGCGAATCCGACTCGACAACACGATGTCCGACTCAGGTCCAGACCCGTCCATCCACTGGCTAAATCCATGATTCACGGGGTCTGCCTCCCCTCCAACGTTTTAATCTTGTCCCGGATTTGAGCCGCCTCTTCAAAGGCCTCGCGCTTAATCGCCTCATTCATTGCTTCGCGCAACTGCTCCAGTTCCCGTTTCGCCTGCAATTGCTGCGCCCCGCGTGCCGGAAACTTGCCACGGTGTTGCACACGTCCATGCAGCCGCAAAATTAAGGGACTTAATTCATTTTGAAACGTGGCATAGCAGTGGTCACACCCCAACCGGCCGCTATCCGCAAATTCGCGAAAGGTATAGCCGCACTGCGGACACGTGGGTCCCTCTAGTTGGCTGCGATTGGCGGGCAGGCCAGCTTGGCCAATGAGACCGCCTAAGACATGTTGAACGGTAAACTGCGGACCTAGCACAAAATGAAAGGCCCCTTCTTCCCGCGCGCAGTCCTCACAGAGAAATCGTTCTGATTTCTCGCCATTCACGACCTTGCTGAAATGGACCTGAGCTGGCTTGGTTTGGCACCGTTGACACATCTGCACCACCTGTCCGCTCATTCCAAATGACCTCCCTTGTGTTCAAATGCCGCCGTCATCATGGCCTTGAGCAAACGGGCCCGCACTTGGTCACGCAACGGCAAATCGAGCTGCAAAACCTCCCGCTTGAGCGCTGCTTGCATGACATTGGCTTCGCGTTCAGAAATCAATCCATCCTCTAAAACGCGTACAATAATCCCCAGCGCGCGAGCCTGGTCGATATCCTCAACCTCTTGCAAGAGGGCGGCCAATTCTTGCTGCTCCACCTTCAACTTGAGAACCCGTATGTTGCCGCCACCGCCGCGTCGGCCTTCGACGACGTAGCCCCGGTCGGGCGTAAAACGTGTCATTAAGACATAACTGATTTGGGACGGCACGCAGTCAAAGTGTTCCGCAATCTCGGTTCTTTGAATGACAATGGCGCCGTCCGGGGAATTCTGCAATAAGCGACGGATGTGCGCCTCAATTTCATCGGCTAAACGAGCCATCAAACTTCACCACTTTGTCTTTGACTTACTTTGTCTTTAATGATTATAGCATATGCTAAGTAGGCGTCTAGTAGTCCACGAAAAAAATTTATGATTGTGAGAACCTGAACCTGGCCGGTTGCGTTTTTTGTTGCAGCCGCCTTGAAAAGTGCCGAAGTTGATATCGTTGTCTGGTCAAGAAACGGCCTGCGTAGTCTGAACCGCGACCCGGATTCCCGGGAGTCTAGGTGCCCTTATTTCTCTAACCACTAGCTGCGACCACATGTAACAAGACGCAGCGACTGATGCTTTTGGTTTGCGAAGGCTTCTTCAAAGAATCTGGCCGTTTGCCTGTCAGAAGTCTTGAGCGATCGATAGTCCGGCGCTATGCCACATGGCTAAAATCGGCTCTGCATTAGCGCCGTCTTCCGCCGCGCTTTGCGCAACTACCCGAGCGCCTGCCGCCAAGTGGCGCCAGGCCAGTTCAGGATAGCGGCTGCGTTGGGTTTCGAGAAGTTGTCCCCACAGCATCTTGACGTTGTGAAGGGCTTCAAACGGTCCGCAATGGGTGAGAGCTACCTCCATCAATGTCCGGGCGATGTCTGTTGCATCTGCCCCGGCCAAGAGCATTCCAGCCACCGCATCCATCGCGGCGAGCCCGTTGTCGTCATTGGCAACAATATCCTGTAACTCGTCGAACGTACGATCTCTTGGCCGAGGTTGAGAGACCGACCGCCAGGTCGATCGCTGCGCCTTTTGGCGGCGGGTGCGCTGGCCCAGCAGCGCGGCCCCCATCGCGAGTGCCCGCACGTGGGAGTCTAGCGTGGAATCATGGAGCAGGTCGAGGACGCAATGCATCCCAGTTACCGCGTGAGCATCAAAGTGAGACCGACGAAGCATCTCCGCCCCTGCCAAGGCAATTACCTCAACCCGCGGAAGTCCAGTCATCGCGCGCAGTAGACGAGGTTCATCGCCATAGTCCGCTTGCACAAGCGCTTCGACTGCGGACTCGATAAAGGATATCTGGCGGGGATGCTCAGCCGTGTCCAACAAAACGGGGGGAATCTGGGTTTTCCGAACATCGGGTCGGCTAGCCAGATATTGGACCGCTGCCCGGAACAGGGGTTCAGCCCAGATCCAGCCGTTGGTGTCCTCCATGAGTTGGGCCGCACGGTGCACGATTAGCAGTCGGTGTTCGTTCTCATGGAATTGCCGTAGGGCCACCTCAACCAGCAGTCGGTGCACCTGCGCCGGACTATCGATTTTTAGCAGTCCGACCAGCCTATGTTCGGCTAAAAGAGCCTGTTCGCCTGACTCGATGCTCGTGCGCAGTTGAGTGCGACTGGCCTTTAACGTGGACTCGGTGATGGGCCTCATGTCCATGAGTAGGTAGGGGCCGTAATTAGGGTGATGCAACAGGTCAACGACGTAGGCAGCCGTCTGCAACAAGGCCAAATTGCGAAAAGGGCGGGGCAAAATGGATGCCGCGCGCAGCATCGGGCCTCCGTTAAACGTCCCGTGGCCGACAAGCGGGCCATGATGGTCTACATAACGAGCAGACGCCAACGCCATGATCAGATAAATGGCGGAATCATCGCGGCCCTGCATATACTGGTCGTGCAACCATTCACCGACGCCATCCGCCTCCAATTGTTCAATCTGCTCAAGCTCGCGGGCCACCGAATCTGGCCATGGAAATTCACGATGCATTAAGAATGCCTCCTGTCGTACTGCAAGCATTGTAGCATGCGGCGCGCGGGCAAAAATGAACTGAAGAACTCATCGTTACCTAAAAACCGGCAAATATATCTACGCTAGAATATTCTCGGTTCACCGCGCCCCGATTCCCCTGGCCCCCCTTTTTGCAACCAACCCATGGTCTGTAGCTGTAGGATCGTGCTATTTAGCACCGTTTATTCCTAACGAGGAGGGGTCTCGTAGGTGACAAATCTAAGATTGGATGGACCGAAGCGAGCTGCTACTGAGGGAGCGCCTCCGCCTCCTTCAATTTTCTGAGAAGTTCCTCCCGAACTTGGCGGCGGAGGTGTCGGCCCTAAGCGACTTAGGCCTCTGCCCGCGCCCTACACGCTGGGGATATGGTCGCGGAACTGGCCGATCTTGTTTGAAAGACCGACCCGGTTTTCCTTAAGCTGCACCTCCCTCCGGCTTTGAGGCTGTGTTTCCGGCTCCCACGGCGGGGGCGGATGGGCGGCCTCTTTTGAGCGCCAGGGCCCACGTTTTGAACGTTCTTTGAAGGATTTGAAAAGAAGGTTTGAACGAACGGAAGGGGGACTTTTATTATCGCCGATCACTCTCGCATCGAGTGGACAGATGCAACCCGGAACCCGGTCACGGGCTGCCCGAGTCTCGCCCGGTTGTGAACCCTGTTACGCCGAACGGCTCAGCCACCGGTTCGTCTGGGCCACGGCGCCCTGGACAACCCCGCATGCGGCGCAAAACGTCGCGTGTCATCCCGAACGGCTGGATCAACCCTTGCACTGGACGAAACCCCGCCGGATCTTCGTGAACAGCCTGAGCCATCTCTTCTATGATCAGGTGCCGAACGGGTTCTTGGATCACGTGTTTGCCACCATAGTACGCACCCGTCACCACCACTACCAAATTCTGACGAAACGCCCCGCGCGGATGCAGGCGTATCCGTCCGATGCGCACACGCTGGACCGTATTGCGCCCCACCAGAGGCGGGCGGCCACTGCGGCCACAGGGCCATCCTGTCTTGCGGATATCCTCCCGCACGTCTGGCTCGGCGGCTCGGCGTGTCGGTCGAGGATCAACGGCGGCAGCGACCGACGGATGGACCATATCTCAGAGATTCAACGTGTAATCGCATCAGGCCAATACCAGTTCCCGCTTGACAGATACGGGAATGATCCGCCATAAGATAAGGAAAGAGGGCGATCTGCGCCATGTCTGGCCACGCTAAACACATGCACGGAACACGCCTAGCTAATCAGTGCTCACGCATTGAATCCACTGCGTGAGATTGAAGCCCTGAACCCCATAACGCCATTGGATGAGGGGAGCGGCCAGATGGGACGGATGCAAAGATTCGCGATCTCTCTGAGACACGCCAGGACGTATAGCATGGCGATTGCACCCGGAGCCATAGTGCGTATTGTTGGTCAACATCGAGAGGATTTTGGGGTATGATAAAGGAGCGACACTTTGAAGGAGGAGACAGCGTCATGCGTCCAGACACAGAAGCGCATGTAGCCCTGTATCGGTTTGCTCACGCACTCGTGTCTCTTGACGCCCTCGATAGTGTCTACGGGATGATGGTCGACACGGACATGCATGTGTGGGTCGTCTTGCATGACCTCAGCCGATCGCAAGAAGAAGCGGTCTTTGATGCCCAAATTGACACAGATCCCGACTTTTTACTGACCATCCATTTCGCGGACTCGCCCGGCGCGGTGCCCGCTAACGCAGAGAAAGTGGACCTCCGGATGGTGGTATGAAGACGCCTTTACCCCAGGCAGATCAAGTGACAGCTAATGACCAGCTGGCCCAGCACTTAGAGACGCTCCATGCAGACCCACCTTAGGAAATGCCAGCCGTCAATGGCATATCACGCTGTTGTTTTATGCGGCGGTGCATTGGGTCGAAGAGCAACTCCAGCAAAAACAATACCCGCTATCCTTAGACCATCGGATGCGCAAAAGGCGCCTACGCCAAGTATGGTCATCCCACAAGACGGCGATTCGCGCCTATTTACAGTTGGAACATTTCTCACGACAAGCCCGCTATGACGGATGGATTCCGACGGATCAAGATCTCCAAGACGCCCAAAACTATCTCAACCTCGTGAAGACGACCATCGTATAGGCGCGGCGCATGCGAGAGCATCGCCGCAATCCCTTTATGGGTGGATCGTAGAGGGGCGACAGGGTTCCTGAGAATGGCTTTATCCCCAATCCCATCGGGATCTGACATTTCGGTAGAAGGTGATGTCATGGCTTCAGTGTTCGGGCCGCCGGCGATCCGTTTGCGTTCGGGCGTCTTCAGTTCCTGGCTCGATAATCCGTCGCGTGCCCCGTATTCTTTTATAATAAAGAGAGGGGCAGGCTATGCAGTGGAGAGGAGCGTGCGATCATGGATGAAATCCTAGAGAAACCCAGTCTCACCCAAGACCAGATGGTCAAGGCTTCGAAAGCCGCAAAACATTTTGGTGAAGTGCGGCGCTACGCCCAAAAACATCCCATGCTCATTCTGGACAATGGTCGGTGGGATACGGTCATCCTGGGGTATGCGCAACACGAACAACTGATCCAATCCCTGCAGGAATTCGAAGCCCGCTACGAGGCGAGTGTCTTGGAATCCCGGGGCGAGCGGCTCGCACAGCACCCCGACATCGCCGTGCCCTGGCGGCGCGCCCGGCGCTCCCAGGATCGTGAGTAATCAGCGATTTGACGTGCGGTTTGATCCGGATGCGTTGGCGGAATACGAAGGACTCGATCGTGCCTTGGCTCTCCTCATTGCACCTACAAGGATCGTGCAGCATGGCCAAAGACGCTATCATCTAGTGAAACCGCTTTACCCCTTGAATGCGGGCGATCCTATTCACTTTGGATTTCGAGCTGGCCGAGTTGGTAGAGCGCATCCAGATCTTCGCGATCCTCGGCCGAAGTCCACGGTGCCAAGATCTGAATGACCTGCTGAAACTCCGCAAGTGACAACGTTCCAAGCATTCGGCTAATATCGGCCTGATCACCGGTTCTTCCGGCGTTGAGTTTCATTAGAACAAGCCAGGGCAACGGTAAAATCGGTATCCCATCGCGAACGTTATTTTGGGCTTCATTAATTGCCTGAGATACCCAGGAGTCATTGATTGCCAAGACGTCAAGTTCTAAGGTTCCGTTGGTATAGGTCCATCCCCCAATACTTAATTGACCCGTGCGATGCCATCCCTGGTCTTGCAAAAAGGCATCCCAACGCTCAATATCTTGGATCAAAATGACAATATCGAGATCCTGCGTATAGCGTGGGCGCGCATAATAATTGACCGCCCAGCCTCCACAGACTGCGAAACGCCGAGATGATAAATTGAAGAGATTTTCCCAGTTCGATGACATGATTCCCTCGCTCTTCGATGAGTCAGCTAATGATCCTTGTCCTGGCTTGGCTCGGCGTAAACTCATGGAGATCAAGACCCATCGCATCAGAAGAATCCGAAGCCGTCGTTCTGAAATCCGAAAATTTAATTCGGGCCACACGATGACCCACTGATCCTCTTCCCATACCCAGAGCGGATGAGTCGCAACCTCCACAGGAACATCGCGCAAAGCCACAAGTCGGTCCATGGGCATGACCATCCCCGACATATCCCGCACTGTCCATTGGCCATTAACGATCGCGATGGTTTGACGCGAGGGCAAGACGACCTTCGCCTTTCTTTTCGAGGTGCCGACTGTTTGAGTCTAGTATAGCAACAAATCACCCAATGCCGACGCAAAGTCCGCCGCTGTCGTTAGAAGGAACTCGAGTTTGTCAGGCCGAAATCGGCAGTTTTCGGCGTAACGACACGGGTATTCGGTCCAAAAATACCGTCAACGGGCGATTAATTTCGGTATCAGATAGGTGTAACTCTTCCGATAGAGCAACGCGGGGGTCCGCTATTAAATAGGCTAACATGCAGGCGCCACCCACGTGGCCCTTCAGCCCACTCGACTTCGGCCCAGATCTCGCGCCGGTAGTGATCCCCTGGCCAGTGTGAGGCATCTGTACTTAGTCAAGAGGAATTCCCCAATTGGGGTCCTTTTTTTGACTAGACTGACATTGAACAGCTAATGACCCGGCACGTTATCATACGCGGCGATGTTGGTCCTAAAGACAATTGAGGTAGACAGAGCATCAGCCGACGGAAATTTTGCGGCACACTGAATAAAAGCCCTCGCCTGGGCGAGGGATCGAGACGAGAAAAAGGCGGTCGGCACGGCCTGCACATCCCAGAGCCCGACGGCTCCAGTAGGGACAGCGTGCGCGAGGGGGACGACCGTGTGCGGAATGGGAACGGGTCAACTCTCGCGGCGCGACGCACCGACCACACTGCCAGACGCTGCGGGCGT
>PXYV01000024.1 GCA_003023745.1 Sulfobacillus acidophilus
AATCCCTCCTCGACAGAGGGTCTTCGCCATCGGGCGCCTTAGATCCTTTGAAGATGGAAAATCCTGCGAAACTTAAGGTGCATTAATATAGAAGATGACTCCGCTCCACATCCTTCGTGGCCGTCAACAGCATCACGGGCTGTCGTTTTGCCCGACTCATCAATTCATTATGGAGAGCATCGTCCCGCCACGCCACGAGTTCATGCCAATAGCGGTCTCGAAAGACTTGCTGGCGTTCCGGCTTGTGCCCGTACCATTGTCGCAATTCCGCGCTAGGCCTAGCATCTTTGATCCATTCATCCCACGCAGCACCAGTCTTAGCAACTGCCCGAGGCCACAACCTGTCCACCAGCACACGCCATACCGGCGATGGCGAGGCATCGCGAGTCCGTCCCAAGCTTATTTCATGCAACCCTATCAACTCCTAGTATCTGCGAGCAAACCTTTACGGGGATCTCCAATTCTCCATTATTGGGCAAACAAGAATATGGCTTTGTGACCACCATCACTAACAACGTTCTTCTAATATGCAAAAAAGCCCCTAACCGAAATCAAGAGCTCGATCCCAAAATGTACCTTTCTTAGTTAGCTGTGAGCGGAGTCTATGGTGACCGTTCCAACTTCATATCGCAAATAGTCGCGGACGGTTTTCCCAATAAAACACCGTTCCCGTGCTTCTTCCGCCGCCCGCTCATACTCGTCCCGCTGGGACGGGTCGCCGCCCTTAATCGTCGGGTTCACCACGATCCGTGCAAACCGCGCCTTCTCCGGAAAATCCGCCACCGTCCCAACAGTCTGGATCGTCAAGGAGTCCGCAGCGAGCCTCTGTTGGGCAAGTACGCGCATCAACGTCCCGCTGTAGCATGCAGTCACAGCCGCAATCAACAAATCTTCGGGACTGGCGCCAACCCCTTTGCCCCCCATGTTGGCTGGGGCGCTGTAAACATAGTTGTCCGTGCCAATATGCATCGTGCCTTGGCCGGCATTTCCCACGCCAGACCAATCTGCCGTCACGTTAAATACTAAATCCATCCTATTCCCCCCTGTTCCATCATCGTACTCAACATCGTCTTCACCGTGTAGCGCTTCTTACAGCGCGTGGATCGCTTACGAAAGGGCCAATAAATCCTGTCGGTGCACCATAGTCAACTGATCGAGCACCTCATGCACCTGAATAGCTAGCAACAGCTGATATTGCTGCGGAGTTAGCCCTTGCCGGCAAGCCTCTGTCTCGCTGAAATGCAGAAACGCCCTGAGCCGCATGTGGAATGAGGCCAGAATTTCCTAGTCGCGCTTGGTGAGGGCGAGAGGCTCCCCGCCCACGCGACGGGAATGCGCTTTTACCCAGACAACCTCCACTAGTGGCTGCGCCACGATCATTCCAAATCGCCACCGGGGTGTCCAGAGACGGCACGGTTGTCATTACCACTGCACGGCGGGCAAAACTTGTTGACGACACGTCCTTTAGGCTCACACTGACGGCCGTAAACACCGGGGTGGAAGGACCCGAAGCAATCACAATGGCTGAGAGTGCCGCGTTTGTTCTAGCAAACATTAGCATTCGCTCCTCAACCATTCTCCAATCCCTCCCGTGCTCACCAGGGCCAAAGTCCGTGTCTAACCTCAGTATGGAAGCAACAGCAGCGAACAACTGTGACGGATGTCACCTGAACCAGCGGTCCTTTAACAGACTGCGGCCATGATCGATTCTTCCACTTGGTCTGAAGCGACGATGTCAACGGTGCGGCGATGGGACCGGATGACACCGTTTCGAGACAACTCCTGCAGCGCGCGGCTAACTATCTCACGATGCGTTCCGGCAAGTTCGTCCCGGTAATCGCTCGGCAGGCCTCTCGCATGTCTGCCGCAGCCACTTGCACGCTCCCTCCGCCGGACCCAATCCATCACCATAGCAGGTGGCGGTACCGCTCCAGCAACTCCCGCGTCAGGTCGTCAACGCACTTTGCGCCGCGGTATTGTCCGTGTAAGCCAGATGAGTAATGCGAACCGGCTAGTCATCCAGTTGATAGACGCCCTCATAAATGCGAGACCGCACTTTCCAGACATCGTGCACCCACTCAATTGAGTCAACCTGAATCATCCTTAGCGTCTCCTACCTTAGTTTTTTGTTTAAATCCTTTTGTTCTCATAGGTTTTTTGTCAATCCCGGGACCTCTGCGACCGTCGACACGGGATGAACGACGTCACGAAGCCTGCCCCTGGGTTGCAGGGTCTGAGCCCGAATCGTCTTCTGTGCAGGGTGCTATCTCTCCTTGGTGTAGACAAGGGGAGCAGAATCTTTCGCGCAGTGTCTCATGTCGCTCCGTACGAGAGAGCGAACGCATGCCCGCATGGAGAGAATCCGCTCCCTCGTCCCAGACCTCCCGCGATATGCCACGCCTTTCGACGCCTTGAGTGTCGTACCGTTATCAGGAGACCTCGGTGACCCATGTCACACACTTCCGATCTTCCTGACCCACCCCCGCCTTATTCTGGCTTCCGGTGCGGCCCTGCCACGGCTCGAACACCCGACCCCAGCAAAAACAGCCAGGCGAAACCGTCCAGACTTGCTCCAACCCGCAATAACCATGGAGATGGCTCAATAAAGGATAAGAGCATGCAAAGCAGGCCCAACCCCTCGCCTATCATAGGAGGATAAGCGAGTCCAGGGCGCCAAATGTCGGGAAGCCGCGGCATCTTCCCCTTCCCGTGCACATGTGCATAGCGATGCAGCCAAACCATGAACGGGACAATTTTTTGAGAAAACCCCAAAAAACTGATGCCGACCCACCCGATCCCATAGGCAATCCATGCGGGAATCCACAGGCGGCCGTCGTGCCCAAACACGGCCCACGAACCCAACACCTCAAAGGCAGCCAGCCCCGCGAGACTCAAAGCCAGCGTGCGCAAGGCCGGATCCCGCACGGTGTGGACATCTCCCAGTCCCGCTGCGACTATATCCTCCGTATACACGAGGTAAGCGCCCACCTGCGAAAGCCAGCCCACCACGCGGCAACCTTCTACCCCGGTTACCAATCCCACAATCCAGAGCGTAATCGCCCCATTGGCCAACAACCACGTAAGAAACCAGTGCCGTGGCTCCCGGTGCTTCAAGCCGAACATGGCCCACAGCCGATAACTGGTCCCGGAAACCAAGAGCCCAAACCACCCGCCCAAGGCAATAGCCATATGGACAGACACTTCATGGGGAAAGGAAGGGTACCCCGTGGTGTAACGCACCACCAAAAATCCGCCCATAATGACGGTAAGGAAGAGATAGACGAGAGCCGTCACGAAGAACCATGCCGTGACGTTGAACGTGGTGCTTTGACGTAGTCGGCCGCCCACATTGCCCAGGAACAACAGAATCCCCACAACCACTCCTGTCCCTCCACACGCCAAAGCCCAAGTCCAGCCAGTGGCCAGTCCTGCGAGAAACCCGATGAGCCCCAGGGTATACACCGTCCACTGAGTGAAGGCGCGTGAAGCGGAGACCGGCGGGACGTTCAGGAGGACAGGGATGAGCTGGTATAGGGCCCCCATCATCACCATGGTAAATCCCGCCAGAGTAAAGCTGTGCACCGCCTCCAGCACGGAGCCCGCACCCACTATGCCAGACAACACTGGTATTGCAACAGCTGCCAATCGCCACAGCCCCACGAGCACACCCAGCGAGCCGGTGGACCAAAACAACAAAGGAACCGCGAGAGGGGCTGTCTTGTCTGTGTATGTGCGGCCAATTCTGAGCTGCCGGATGAATTTGGTCTTCATAGCCGAGCCGGCGGACCTTGCTTTCTGCCCGTCTGCATCGCCATAGCGACGCCGCCCAGTTCCATCAAGACGAGCAGGAAGGCGATCCCGGCACTGACCGCGACCATACCCGGTTGAGTGGCCTCGTGCCCCCACACCATAAGGGCCGCCCCCGCCAATCCGCCGATCCCCACGGCGACGGGTAGATTTTTTGGATGCATGGCTTGAGCCATAAAGAAGGCCTTATAGACTGGTCCTGGCATCCGTTTGGCAACCGCGACCGCGACGATGAACGGCAGGATCCGCCCCTGATAGGATAAGATGAGCGTTAAGAACCCCCAAAAAGCCAATACCACAGCCAAGGGACTCGACCCGAGACTGAAAATCCCCGCCCCTAAGAAGAGGGCCCAGGCTGACCCGACACCGATGAAGACACGGTCGAACTGCTTGGCCTTTCCTTGGCGGAGAACGGCAATCCCCTGGAATATGGAAATAGCGATCCCGATGAGCCAGAGAGCGGCGCCCACATGCATGACACCGATCCCTATAAGCAAGGAAAGCCACGCGGCTACGACCCCCCCGCCGACCCAAAGGAGCGGCACAGCAACCTGAATTCGTTCCGCCCTTGACATGAAAAACATGGGATTAAGCTTTTGCTGAACGGTAAGAACTAAGATTCCCATCCATGCACCCAAAGCGGTGGCAATGTGGACCCGCAGGACTTGATACTCGGGCCACCACCCTAAAAAGGAGGCTGCCATAAAAAGTCCTAAAATCCAGACGGCGTTAAATCCCACGACAGCCGCTACCACACCCCAATACAGCGCATCCTTTGGTTTGGCAGACCGAGCCAGCTGAGACAACACGCCGGCGCTCCACAAAATAATGGCGATGGCCAACAGGCTACCGCCGATCGCCACAAGGGGCCACCACTGCTGGGCAAAACCGAAGGCAAAACCCAAGATCCCGGCCAGATAAATGACAAAGTTCCACACCACGCGCCACAACGCCAAGGGCGGAACATCAAACACTACAGGAATCCACTGGTTCAAAATACCGAGAGCCGTCATGGAGACAAATCCAAGGGTGAAGAGATGAACCGTCATAATCACGCCTGATGCACCATATTCGCCCTCGGCAACCGGCACCCGATAGCGGAAAAGCATCCAGGCAACGGTAGCCAGAAACACGTAGGCTGTGGCCAAATACAACAGCGGGACCCAGATGCCCGGTGCTTGGGTGATGTTGACACTGGGCTTGTAACGTTCACTGCCCGATGGTGGATTTTGCACAGCGCATCACCTGCCTAATGACTCTTGAGAATTCGCACAATGGCCGAGTCATCTGGTTGGGCCTGGGTTTCATAGGGATACTCATCGTCATCCAGCTGCCCTAATAGAAACACTGGGACACGGTCATTGTGTATGACCAGCACCGTGCCCACGGGGATCTCGTCCAGTTTCGCCAGTGTCCGCTGCATGGGTTCCGGAGGAACCAGCCCGCGGTTGTCCAAGAAAATTTCGGGGCCCTCGATGGGCGTCTCCAGCGCGGGAGCAGTTTTTCCGGGCTGGGGAGCCTCCCCGGTGGGATGAAACGTGGTTATCGTCATCTTCCCGACTTTTTCTTGCGCAATCTGGTATCCCCTCCGGCGCATCTGCGAGATGAGTGGGCGGGGATTGAAGGTCGACTTCACAATCAGACTTTGCCCCGGCTTCAACTGGTTGACGGTGTCCATCATATGCGTAAACAACGATAGTCCTTGTTTGATCACGCTCTTGACTTCGACAACGACTGGTTCCTCCATGGTTGCCCTCCAACCCGCTTATGGTCCTTGAGACGGAAAACTGATGGAGTTAGCATATCCCGACGGAGGCTGGCTCATTGTGACATTGATCACGAGGCTTTGCATCCTAACGGCTGCCGAGTATCGTGAATCGCCGCTCGGGTTTCCTACAAGACCGCTGCACGCGACAACCCGCGTCATTATTGCTACACCCTCAAACTTTTGGCGCTGAAGCTGCCAAAAAATTTGTGGGTAAAGATTAGCCTGTAGGGCGGGGTCGTTGACATCGGGCAATTCCTCATAAAGCGTTCGATAACATGACTAGCCGCAAACCGGCGGGTGCGTAGATACTGTCGCACGCACTTCCCATGCACCGGGAGGTCGCGGATTCAGTGTTCCCCCAGGGCAGGATGTGCACAATGGGGACAGGCCGGCGTCCGTTCCTGAATCTGCACCGCAATGCAGTAGGCATCATCAGTTTAGTCGAAGGCGGTAAAGGTGTGCTGTACCGAGGGAAGCTCAACAAGTTAGGGATCTCCACGGTTTCATCCTTTCCGTCTATCGCGCTTCCATCGGGTTCAGATTAAGGTATCGTGTCGCTACCACCGGGTTCAAGAATCGAATCCGATTTTGCCTAAAATTGTCATCTGCGCTCGAATCCCGCAAATATAAGGGGGGCTTGTGACACATTAACCGTTTAATCTTCCAGCGGCCCAAACTCAATTTCTTCCATTTCTTCAATTCTTCCTTGTTCATCGTGCCATTGAATAATTAAAGTGCGCATTAAACAGGCGGGGTTGGTGAGAACATGTATTACAGTACCTTCCCGTTTTAGATCGGGTACCCGCGGGTCAAACACGCTATTGCCAGGTTGAATAGCCATACACCCTACCTCCTCCATCTGTCATCCCTTCTCACGAAAGCAGCGTATGACCGCTTTATCCAGATGCACCAACGCATCCTGCAAGGGCTGGGCTGCCGCTTCGCCTAACCACGGCAATTCCTGCTTCAGCGCGTTGAGCCGTTTGTCCAACTGAACCCGGGTGACGCCGTTGCCCGGCGTCTGATCAGTTGTCGTCGCCAACGCTAACGCCCAGGAGTATACATCCCGCACCGACCCGAACTGGCGGTTTAGGAATGCGGTTGGCTCTTCAGGAGAATAGCGTCGACCGCGATAGACCTTCAACATGCTTATAGTATATCACCCGTGTTCCGTTACCTATAATTCGTTAAGCGTCGAGTGGCCTTCGGAGCCTCGAGTCCCTCGGTCACGCGCCTGATATCCCTACGCCTGACGGCAGCGGGTTCTACGGCGCACTTTGGTAAGCGAACCCAAAACCTTCGACGTGTCAGTCCGGACATTTCCTGAAACATATGTCAATCCGGAGAAGCCATGCGTGACGCTGCGAATGGTGCCCGTTCATGCTGTGGGACAATGATCCTCGGCGTTTTGGATTCTTCTCTCCACGGGAGCTTTGGCTGTTCTCAAAGGGGTTATGTTTTACGGGCCTTATAACACTTGGCCGCATTGGTTGGGACTCGCGCTTTACACTGCTGCTGCCATGGTGTTGAGTACCTACGTGATTAAAAATCCCCAATAGACGGCTACCGGACCCAAACTCGCGAAGGCGATGGCTCTCGCCAGCAGTGAATCTAGATCTGGTAATAGACGCTGGTTGTGAACGAATCCGTGGTAAATGCTTGCCGAGCTTGTTCAGACATGCGCTGGTAGGCGAGGTCTTGGCAGATAGCCGCCGCCAATGTCTCCTGGGCTAAACTGTCAAAGTCTATAATCGCTTGAAACGTGCCCGACGCTCCAAAAGCCTGATAGTAGACCTCCAGGGTCTTTTGGTGGTTATTCTAAAAGTACTCTTCCATTTGCCGAAACAGCCCCATCGCTTTATCACCTTCTCCGCGATTGGCTCGAAATTCGACCACATACCGAGTCATGCGCTCGCCTTCTCTCCTCCTCATCCTAGTTCCTAACTTTAGCAAAACCCATAATGCACCAGAACGAATTCTTGTCGGCCGTGACGGTCATCACACTATTGCCTGCCAAATGTGGCATGCTTCTCGGCAGGAGGAGATGCTTGGTGACTGAGACCGTTGACGAATCGATACGGTTGGATTGGAGCACCCTGTTGCCCGAAGCGCGCGATGCCATGGTTCAACTGGAGTCGGTGGCCCACCATGCCCGGCTCCCGCGCGAATTGCTGGAGTTAGTCAAAATCCGTGTTTCCCAGATCAACGGCTGCGCCTACTGTCTCGACATGCACACCAAGGAGGCGCGCAACCTGGGCGAACGGGAACAACGCATTTATGCGCTCCCCGCTTGGCGTGAGACCCCGTTTTATACGCTGCGGGAGCGGGCCGCCCTAGATTGGGCAGAAGCGGTGACCAAGGTATCCGGCGGAGTCTCCGATGCTCTGTTTCAGGCGCTTGAAGCACAATTCAGCGCCCGCGAAATTGCGGGATTGACGGCTGCCATCATCGCGATTAATTCGTGGAATCGCTGGGCTATCAGCCTCAAAGCAGAGCGGCCCGGATCATATCGCCCCGATTTGGCGCGATAAACGCGGGGGGCGGCACTCAGACCGCTCCTTGCCTTCATCCTACCTAGATGGAACCAAGAGGCTAGCGCCGAGCTCCCCCATCGTCTATCGACCGTTATTTGCCGGACCGCTCCAGCGGCATAATAGTGGCTTATCCAAAACGGATTGTCCAAGTTCTGGATCTTGATCCTTTGCCCCAGTGTGGGGGTGTCGATAAAGGCTTACCGCAGGCTCTGCCGAGGATCGACACCGATGTAGATGCCGACGTGCGATGCACCAGAACCATAAGTGTAAAAGAAGACCAAGTCGCCGGGCATGAGTCGGGACCGAGGTACATGGCGGACGGCACGATATTGCTCCCATGTGGTACCACCAATGTGAACCTCGTTTTCGGCCAGCGCGTATTGGGCCAGATCGGAGCAACCGAATCCATAGGACTCTCTCCTTCCCACACATAAGGCATGCCGCGGTAGCCCAATGTCGTGGCAATCACTCGGCGGCTCAACGTCCAGGCCGCGTGTGCACGCCGCGGAGATACTGCACGGATGGCGATGAGGCTGCCCGCACGCAATTGATCAGGATGGCGCAAGTGATTGAGAACCGCCAGTTTGGTCCAAGTGGTATGAAGATGATGAGTTCGTTGAAACGCTTTGACCGAGCGCTTGGTCAGCGATCCAAAACACCCCGTCGCTTTGACCCTGGCCTACCCGAGATGATGGAGGCGGCTTTGCAACGGACGAACTTCAGGTCCTTTTGACCCTGGCCCGAAAATGGAGTAGTGCTGAAAGGCGGCGGCATTCCTTAACGGAGCCAAACTAACAATGGTGGCCATGGTCAGCCCGACCGCGGCGCCTGCACGCCGTAGATTTACAATGCTCCCCTTCTTTGATGTGTATTGCCTCCGAGGTTAGCCACTAGCTCGAGCAGAAGAAGCCCTACGTATTCAACGATTCACCAAGGTGCGTCCCCCACACATGCGTGGCAGCATGATTCGGCACCAGGAGTCGCCAGCATTGTACAAGCCTGGTCAGATCATATCATGGTCCATCCTGAACTCTGACGGATTGTCAGCACCTCCATCGAACCCCTTCCGCCAGAATGGTCGCAATTACGGCGAATAACTGGGAGCGTGGATTTTGGCTTTATACGTGAATTTGTTTTCCTATATAAGCTTCTCCGCTAAATTTCTTCCAAAATCGTCAGGCTAGTCCAGTCTTCCATTCGACATCGGAACACGGCCGGTTTCGGGCCGGAAAATTCCGCCACAAACCAAACGGGGCGGCCTCAGTACCGCCCCAAAATCTTTTTACGTGGCTCAATTCCGCGTCAACAAAAGTGCAAAACGCTCAGGACCCGATTCTTGATACTCCACCGAAAAAACGCCTGGCTGCTCTGCTTCCAATTGGTACAGAAGCGGCTTGGGATCATGGTCGTTGATGAGGAGCGCCGAGAAACCCTGAGGAACAGCATCAAACGTCGCTAAAATCGTCTGATGCTTAACCGGAGGCGGCAATAGCGGTGCGTTAATGATAATAACTGGATCAGCCATGTGAAACGGTACCTCCCAGTTGCAAAGTGTGTATCCATCGAGAGCTTACAGCCCACGCACAAGGAAGACGGTGACCAGGATCACACCACTGGGGACGATTTATTCAAAATCGTCCGCGTCGAACCGCACCGCCCCCATGGTGTCAAAATTCACCGTAAGTAATTCAATCCTTGGCGATTCCATGCTTGGCCCAGACCGAGAACGCTGCGATTCAGGAATCCAGGCTACGATGATATCTTCGTCCCCAGCACCGGACGACTTGCCAGCCTCTCCCCACACTTCTGCCCTTTCTAGGGTCTTCGCCATCATCGGTGTTTCGATCTGGAGTTGGGCTTGGTCACTAAATGCCGCGAGAGCCTATCAATTATTCCTCACCGTCGCCATGAACTGTGGCCCATCTTCGGTATGCAGTACTTTGGATAAAAGTGGACACGGCCGCATCGCTTTGGGAGAGGAAACGATTGAAGACAGCGAGATGTCTTGCACGGAACCGGTCTGCATGACCCAACAAGGCGGACGTTGAGGTGGCACGATCAGTCCAGCCAACCAGTCATCGTGGAGCCCACCGCGCGTCAAGAGTCTGGACTTCGAGACCAGGCCAAGAAGGGCCAATCAGTTCAGGCAACGGATGACTCGACAACGCCTGGTACAGCCACTCAGGGTCGACGCGCTGGTAATGCAGAAGGCCTCCAAAAACACTAACGGCGACGTCCTCCAAGAATCCCCATAGTTGCGCGGAAAAGTGAGCCAAGGGAGCGGCCTTGAAAATATCCTGCGGGCGCAGAGACCTTGGAAGTGGCCATAGGAGAAGGGCCGCAACCATAAAAGCAGCCGCTACGGCGCTGGATCCCTGTGGATTTCTGTGATCGAGATCACGCCATATGGCTTCCGAATGAGCCATATTGACCGCAGGCACTACCGTCGCGTTCCCACGCTGAACCATGGCGTACGCAGCATTCGTTCTTGAACAGGAGGTACATACATGCTTTCAGACATCGAACCCAACCGCGTTCCCTTGCACATCGGAGACAGGGCCCCAGACTTTGAAGCCCCCTCAACCCTTGGAACCATCCGATTGGAAGACTTCCATGGGCATTGGCTGATGTTCTTTTCGCACCCTGCCGACTTCACACCGGTCTGAACATCCGAATTTGTCGCCTTGGCAAGGCGATACGCAGAATTTCAGGATCGAGATGTCCAGTTGCTAGGACTCTCGGTGGACTCGGTCTATTCCCACTTGGCATGGATCGACAGCATCAAAAACACCTTTAAGGTGGATATCCCCTTTCCGGTTATCGCGGACTTAGATCTCAAAGTGGCTCGGCTCTATGGCATGGCTGACAGCGGATCCAGCACTTCTACGGTGCGCAGCGTCTTTTTTATCGACCCAAACTCAACCATTCGCGCCACACTCTCCTATCCCGCTGCCATCGGCCGCAACATCGACGAGTTGCTGCGCGTCTTGGACGCCTTTCAGGAGAATACCGCCAGCGGAGGGTGCGCTATTCCTGTCAATTGGACACCGGGGCAGCCCACCTTAAGTCCAGCCCCCTCGTCGCTTGAGCAATTGAGGCGGCGCTGGCAGGACTCCGAGCAGCCCAACTACACGAACTGGTACTACAAAGTAAACGAATAATTGTCCCCCTGCGTCGCAGCGCCTTCATGACACAAGACTCCGCGAGCTCTCTGACCAGCAGAAGCACTAATCATGTGACGGAAATCACGTTGGCAAATCTCGATCAGAGGCATGCTGGGAACAGTCGGGAAGGTGAAGTCTTATCGGGAGAAGGTGAGTTTTATGATTCCCTGGTGGCGGCTATGGGAGGGAATTGTTGGAGAATACCGGGACGGCTCATGGCGTTTGGTCGTAGACGATCTCGGGGCAGATCTCGGTCTGGCCTTGACGGTACCCATCGAGGATCACCACATCTTTGCCGTTGACCGCATGATTTTACACATCTTGGCCGAAGACGACCGGTTGGCGGAAGTCGGAGGCGGGCTGTGGCGCCTCTTGCAAAACACGGACGAGTTAAATAGGGCCGGCGTTTATGCGGGCGTTCCGCTCTCTCCCATGTTGCGTCATTTTCGGAAAATCTGGATGAGTGACGCCAACCACCAATCACAAACCACCGTCCAAAGGAGTGTGCCCCATGACCGATTCAAAGACTTGGGTTAGAGTCGCCCAAGTTGGGGACATTGACGCCACCGTCCCATTTCTTGTCGAGCTTAATGATCGTGCCATCGCGCTCTATCGCGTCGGCGACGTCGTGTACGCCACCGATGACACCTGTTCGCATGCCGAAGCATCCCTCTGCGAAGGAGCTTATCGCGGCTACGTTGTGACCTGCCCCCGACACGGCGGGCAGTTCGATATCCGTACCGGCAAGGCGGTCAAAATGCCCGCCATATCTCCCATTGATGTCTTCCCTGTACGCGTGGAGGGCAATGACGTGCTGCTGTCGCCGAGTGATCTCTAGAGTCGAGGGGGTTTGCTGGTGCATTACTTACTGCGACATCGGGACATCCCCGAACTTGATCAGATCAGCGTCTACCACGACCATGGCGGGTACAAGGGACTAGGTCGCGCCGTGGCACATGGTTCACCAGAAACCTAGCGCGGAGGCCCCGTCCTTCAGGGCTTAATCTTTACCCATAAGTTTTTGGCAGCTTCAGCGCTAATTTTTCCAGGGTTATCATTCGTAGGCTGGTGTTCTCATTGGCAAAAAAATTTGATCGCAGTGTCCCACAGCAAAGGGATTTGCGATTGCCTGTCGAATCTCTACAATATGGTAATCGCGGTGAATCCATCCAGACAATCGATCGATCCGTGGGTGCTCCGCGCATGGGGTCTCGCCTCATTGGGGGCGTGCGGTTGACCGCGCGAGCATTACGCCTCGCGAGTGATTTGGCCGCCCACCCGGATCGCTCGCTGGCGAGTGTCTATGACGGGGATTGGGCCGGTCTGAAAGCGGGCTACCGATTCTTCGATAATCCGAAAGTCACGCCGGCGAAATTGCTGGAACCCCATCAAGCGTCCATGTGGGAACGGTGTGCTGCGGAACCCATCGTCCTGATAGCCCAGGATACGACCTCTTTGAATTTCACGCATCACCCCGCCACGACGGGCCTGGGACCGATTGGCTCCGGCACGGAGCCAGGGTTCTTTCTCCACAGCGGGTTGGCTCTGACGACGGGCGGGGTGCCGCTAGGCCTGGTCGCCCAAATCGCGTGGGCACGCGATCCCGAAACCCGGGGTCAGAGCGCGCGCCGCAAGGCGAAGAAACGGCGTTGCTGGAATCGTTGGAAGGCAAGCCAGGCCACCCGCGCAGTAATCCCCCATTCCCGGCCCAAGTCGGCCTGTACGGAAGGCCGGCGGTTGTCAACAATGCGGAAACGGTGGCCAACCTTCCCCAAATCATGGTGCATGGCGCCGATTGGTACCGTCAGTATGGCACGCAAGATTCGCCCGGCCTAAAAATTTTCTCGGTGAGCGGATGCATCGCCCGTCCCGGGAATTACGAATTGCCCCTCGCAACCTCGCTCGAGACGCTTCTCTATGATCTGGCCGGCGGACCCCTCCTCGACCACACCGTTAAGGCTGTCCTTCCTGGCGGTAGTTCCGTGCCATTGCTGGTTCCGGACAGTTTCTCGGTGCCGTTGGACTATGAATCACTAGCCAAAGCCGGTCTATGCTGGGATCGGGCGGGGTGATGGTGCTGGATGACACGGCCTGTATTGTGAGGGCTGCCTCCCGGCTTCTCAAGTTTTATCGCACCGAATCCTGCGGCAAGTGCACGCCTTACGGGGAAGGCACATACTGGATGGCAGGAATTTTAGAGCGGATCGAGAGTGGCGCCGGAACATACGCCGACTTGGATCGCCTGCCCGATATTGCCGACAATGTCAGCGGAAATTGTCTATGCCCGTTGGGCGACGCCTCGCTGCCATTTATGCTGAGCGCCATGAAACACTTCCGCGCCGAATTTATCCAGCATATCGAGGAACACCGCTGTCCCATGGCGGCGAGTCTGGCTTCGTCCGCGCGATGAACACAAAGGAGGTCATACACCATGCAACCCTTAGAGTTTGACGCCCGCCCTTTCCAGCGCGAGGGGAAAGAGCCGTTTCCCTATATTATGAAAGCCATGGACGAGTTGAGGCCGGGACAAGACTTTGTTCTCACCAATACGTTTGACCCACGGCCATTGGAATCAGTGATGGAAGCGCGCGGCTTTTCCTTCACCGTCGAAACCAAAGCACCCGAACATGTGGTGGTCACGTTCAAAAAGACGCCCGAATCGGTCAACGGCGAACTTCCCCTGGTCGATCGCCACACCGTGGCGCTTGATAATGCGATTTTCCAGTTGGCCGGCGTCCTGCGCCGTCTCAAGATCGGAGAGACATTTGCCGCATGGCTCAGCGACTAGCCCGCCCTCCAACACCTCAACGTGCTAAAGACAGCAGGTTCCGAAGTAAAGGCTGACCCGTCCTGGAGTGGTCAAGGGACGCGACTCATCATCCGGCGTGCTCATCCGCCGCGGACTTAGGATCCAGCCCTACTCGTCACGAGTCTTCGCCGTCCTTGCCAGCGTACTTCGTGCTGTGGAATCGGTGCCTCAAAGGGGCAAAGAATCCCCGCATGCTTATCAGCTCTCTGTACTGCCCTCACATCGTTTGCCTGCGAGCGCCACATTTGACCCAGCGGGGGGCCGCCCAAACGGCTCTCAGAACTGTCGGTGTCTGGGGCGACTACGAATTTTCGGATGCTAATGGGGGCGCTGTCTCCACTGGCTCTTTAGGCCGACGATGCAACACGCCTGTAAACCGATGCAAGAGGCCGTCATATCGACGCTGGCCATTGGGATCCGTTTTTAGGTTCACGTACACCCGAGCCGCCAAACGGGAGGCCAGATCCGTGTCGGTGTCGGCAATTTTGATTAACGCCTCTTGCAGGATCAAGAGAAGCTCATGATGCTCCTTTTGCTGCCGTTGCTGAAATTCGATGTCAGACCGGGGAAGCCACTCAACCGCAATTCCGGACGACCCCCGATACACACCCGCAGCTTCCGTCCCCAGTTTTTGCTCCAGCATTTGCAACTGTCCATCGGAAAGCCCCACAACCACCACACGATCGTGGACGTCTGCTCCATTCCACCAGCTTTTCAAACGCTCGGCGAGGTCTCCACCGTCGGCTCCATTCCATAACTGCAGTCCCATACTCACCTCCTGTAACAGGACATTCACTCTGATACCGGACGGCTCCACAGCTGGATGCCGTCTTGCACCCAGCATTTGCCCCCTTAGCGGGCCTCTCCCGGCTGCGGCGTTCTAGCCGGCGCTTTTTGAATCACCGGATGCGCCGCATGGTAGAGAGCACGCGCGATATCGAGGGTGGCCAAAACAGCGACAGCTTCAGCAATGCGAAATCCCTCAAACCATCCTGCTGCCAAGCTCACCGTCCCCAACAGAGCGGTCGAAAAGTAGACGATATAGGCAAAACGGTCGCGCGACTCGTTCACCAGGTCCTGCACCCGTGGAACTCGACCCTTGCCCATGCGATTGCCAAATTGATTAAGCCACGTCAAAAAGGGAATGATTTTGTACAGTTGAGTAAGGGCGAGCCCGCCCAACCAGCCGTACAGAGCAAAAAACGTGAGCGCGATGTCAAGATTCGCTAGATCTCCACCCAAGCGGACAGCAACGCCAGCCAAAACCAGGGTGCCCAAGAAGCCCAGCGGAATGACTCCGTACCGCGCATTTAACTCCAACTGGCGACGCTTTCGCGTCCGATATAGGTTGCGCATGTCCCAAAGATAGAGGGCTAGTCCTAGAAGAATCACGAACCAAGCAACATCAGCCACGTTGTTCAGGTCCATCCATCGCGCCAGCCAAGCCGTCAAAATGCCCATCGCCGTCGCCACATAAGCTAGCCAACCCCACATGCCGCGATGTTCATCGGACAGCGTAAACATGGCCAATAACTTATACGATACCCCCATTGCGGTTAGTGTGAGCCATCCACCGACACCGCCCAATACATGGGATGCTAATCCGCGCCCGCCCATCACCGACAACTGGTGAGCGGAAAAAAGTCCGGGAACGGTCAAGGACAGCGCGAGCAGCAAACCCACTACCACCGTCAGGAGCAAATAGGCCAATCCGGTGGCAACCAACCACGCTGGCAACGCCCAGGGCCAGGCCCGCTTCAGCGTGATCCCAAGATTTATTTCCGCGACAATGACGCCTGCGACGACCAAGCTCCCGCCTACCGGCAATAACCAGCCCATGGGCGGCAAAGGCCCGCCGGGCAAAGCCAAGAACCCCACCACCATGCCAAGCAGACCAGTCGTAACCGTAAACAGCGTGACCCCAGACCAGGACTGGCTCGCCAATTCAGTCTCTGTGAGAACCGGCACAAACTGATGCAGTGCCCCCATCATCGAGAGGGTTAGAAAGCCAATCGTCGTCAAATGGACACCTGCCAGCACCCATGGCTGACCGATGTTATGCAGCGGCCTGGGCAGACCTGACGCCCACAGAACCTCCGCCACCAACAGAGATCCGACGGCTGCCGTAAAATAACTCATACTCCATCGCGATAAGCGGACTCCCCGCATCGTGCAACCCCCTTAGCGAACGGAATATCACTCAACCCGGCCAGGTGCGATAAAAGTCCCGATTGGCCTCAATGTCCGCGTGATATTCTTCTGGCAGATCATCAATGTAGAAGATGGCCTCGACGGGGCACGCCGGCACGCAGGCCCCGCAGTCGATACAAACCTCCGGATCGATATATAGTTGCGGATGCGCGTCAAACGCTTCCTGACCGTCCAAATCTGAGGCCGGATGAATGCAGTCCACGGGACAGACTTCGACGCAGCTTTGATCTTTCACTCCCACGCAGCGTTGGGTAATAACATGAGCCATGGTAACCCTCCTAATCTCCCGAGTACTTCTCATCCGATCCGAACCCGACCTCGCTGGCCAAGCTGTGATACCGGGGATGCGGTACCAACAGCAGCTGCACCAACGAGTCGGACAGGGCCGTTAAGGCATGTCGTTCGTGGGGCTCTAATTGCACCGCTTGCCCGGCCTCTAAAATCTGCTCAGTCTCCATATTGAGACGGATTCGCCCTGTCATCACCTCAATGATGGCGGTGCTGGTGGTTTCATGATCCTTCAGGACCTGCCCGCCTTTAAATCCAAACCAAACAACCGCCGCATGATCCGAATCATACATGTGCCTAACGACCAAGTGATCCGCGTTGAATAAGGTCGGATCCGCTGTGTTCCACATTTCCATCACTCTCCCCGGAATTCTTCGGTCAGAGCTAACATACCCGGGCAGCCCGCCGCACGACGTGATAATTGTCACGGCTGCCTCGGTCGTCAGTTAAAATTCGGTGTTGCATGTGAGTCGATACCAGCACATTGTTCCCTCCATAGCCGGGCCTATAGCTGTCTCGTGTGGCACGGAAAGGATATCGGTATCTTGAGCCACGACCACCATCTGGCCACCGGGCGACAGCCGCGATTGCGACAACTCCCACAACTGTTGCAGGATCAGTTGCTGGGGAGCCAGCACCATCACCGTGTCGAACATTTCGTGCTCCCCAAACCTGAGATATTCCCAAAAATCCTGAGCAACAATGTCCTCTTGCGTAACCAGCCCGGCCGTTACAGACGCCTTCACCACGTCTTGACGAATCTCCACACCCAGTGCCCGCATCGCTGCAAAATCTCGCAACATGCGGACTTCCAGGCCAGCATGGCACCCTAAGCACAAAAACTTTCGCGCCTGCAGGTCCCGCTTGGAACGATACCCGGAAGCCAAGAGCGCCGTGGCCAATCGGGCATGCACAAGCCCTGGAATCAACGCGGGCAACCCACGATGGCCGCGCGCTAAAAGCGCCGCGTCAATGGCTTCGCACGCCTGACGCCATGCTTGACGTTGCATGCGGGACGAAGGAAATATGCGGTACAAAACCTCGAGATTAACCCAATCCCCCTGAACGGCCCGTTCGTGGAGCGCACCCATTAGCGGTCGTCCACAGTCATCAGCTGGCGTATCTCATCAGCCCTCAACACCCGCCGCGCCAGCGGGAACAGAATCAAGTTTTCCTTTTGCATATGGGTCGAAAATTTTCCGCGCAAATCGAGGGCAGCATCCGCCCAATGCTGGTAGGCACTCTCGTCCCCTTCCCGCCAGAGGGGATACCAACGGCCAAACGAGGCGCTCTTCTCCCGAATTTCCGCGTGTTCTTCAATCATCACCGGAACCGGACTGTCGGGCGCTCGCTCGAGGAGCCGCGGAAAGAGGAAGTCCTCCTCACGGCGGGCATGGTCGTCCAATTCGACCGTCAGGGGCTTCAAGAGTTTATCCATGGCGTCAATGAAATAATCCCCCCGTCCATTGACTCGGATTCCTTCAATCACCTCCGCCAACGTCGAAAGCTTGAAGACGTAGTCCTGATGTTCTTGAGTCAATTGAGCAATCAAATCCACGACAATTCCCCCTCTAAAGAGATCGGACGCCTGTGCCCCTCGGTCTCAAGTTCCCTCTTTGAGACTAACCAAAGCTGACGCCCGCACGAAGCGCTGGGCCGTATGGGGAGCGGGCTCGGGTTAGGACAACCCGCCTCATCATGCCCGCCGCCCTAGTTAACCCTCGCACAATCCTGGCAAGAGGTCTGTGACAAAAATTACGAATGGCGATTGCCAAGGGCCGAGGTCTTGCGTGATCACGATCACGTTGTTTGCGAACCCGCCGCGGCATAATAGCTCTGAGATGTCGGAGCTAAAGGAGGCATAAGGCGTGAGCACAATTACGGAAGATGATGTCAAGGAGGCGTTGAAGGACGTCATTGACCCAGAGCTGGGGTACAACATCGTCGATCTTGGGCTGATTTACGGAGTCACCATCAACGACGACAGCACCGTTGATATCGTCATGACCATGACGACCCCCGGATGCCCAGCCACCAACTACATTCAGGAAGGAACCCACCAACGGCTGTTGGCCATGGACGGCGTCGCGGATGCCAACGTGAATGTCATCTGGTCCCCTCCCTGGGAGCCGGCCATGATGTCGGATGATGCCAAACGGCATTTCGGGTTCGCCTAAACGAACGAAGGAGTGCACATCGAGTGACACCAAGAGACGTATTGCAAGGTTTGGTCGGATTTAAGATAGAGGAGGGACTTCCGCCTCCTTAACTCGGTTACTTCCACGATGTAGCCATAGAGCCACATACGGATGGCACATGCATCAATATTAACCTGGACGACACTTGGCAAGACAAGCCTGTCACGGATTCTCAATGCGTGCCTTCATCAAGCCCAATACTCCGAAGTCGTGGAAGATCTCCTCATCTCTCGCTCCGAGAAGCAAGCTGAGCAATCTAGAAAAATTGCTCAGCCGGGGCAGGCCCCGCCGCGGCGGACAGCGGCAGGGGTTAAAATGATTGCCGCAATCAGCCGAAAGGGCGGCGTCGGCAGGTCTACCGTCAGCATTAACCTTGCTCACTCTTTGGCCCGGTTCGGCCAGGGCTCCAGAGCTGGATCGGTGCTCAAAAAGATGCGACTCTGCTCTGTCAAGTCATTAAGAATATTGTGATACGCGCCTACGAACCAATACTGGGCCGACCCACCACGTCAACCATTTTTAAGTCTGACGATTTCGAAAGAGCGCCAGGAAAGCCACAAGAATCCACGCCCCTAAGCCAATCCAAAGAAACCCTTGCCCTAACCAATGCACCGGATAAAAACCGTGAATTTGCGCCATGGTTGTGGTAGCTGTGGCGTACATGCCTAAAGGAAAAACAATGCTCCACTGTGAAGGATGATACAGAATAGGTTCACGCCCATACCCATATTTCCACACGCCGAGTATCAATAAAAGTGGTATCCACCACGTCCCCCAGGCCCATAGCATCAGTGTTACACCTGCTAAAAAGGGCCGTAGAGTGAGAAGAATCGGCACGTGGGTATGAATGGCTAACAACCGCGAGCTCGCCAAAACCGTTATGGCTGTCGCGCCCATGTTAATCCAATACGGTGGTTGAAGGTCACCAAAACTCACAGAATGAAACAACAGTCGGTTCATGATGAACCCAATAAAGATAATGTAAAGCATTAGCCCCATTGCCCAAAAGGTCGTCGAAATTAAAAACAACACGGTGGCTTGATGCGGATTGAGTTCGACTATAGCGGCAAAATACGTGGCAATGGATTCTTCAGCAACAATTGCGATAAGCCAGCCCCCATTCACGTCTACCTCTCGGGCAGCCTTTCCGGTAATAAGGATTGTCATCGCCGTGTAAAATAGTACAGCCCATAGAACGATACCGATTGTTCCGAGTACCTTGGCAGCCAATACCCAATGTTGCAGCAAAAACCGGACGGCCAGTACGTTAGATCCCGCTACGATGGTAAAAAAACCAAAGACGGTCGCCGGATTGATAAAATCCTGCCACATTTTTCGAGGGTCATGGACAGTCCGATGTAAATAATAGAACCACAGCCAAACGTATAATCCCATGCCAATGCCCATCAAAATATCAGAAGGCCAATATTGACGATAGATGAAGAGTGCGGTAGAAACGATGCCGGTTGCCATAACGGCTGCGAAATAACCTGTGTAAAATGGTCGATTAGATAAATTCATAATATGTCATCCTTCCGAATTCTAGACGTTATTGTCTTTCGGCACCGTATCGCTACCAAAAGTTGTTCAGCAATAGCCAAAAGGTTAAATTCACGCTGCGCCACTTTGTCCACCCGGCAAAACAAGAGGATCCCCTAAACGAAGAAGACACGTCCACAGCCAAATTTCGCATATTGTAGGCAGGTCCTTAAAGCGTTGATCACTAGCCAATCTCAAACAGTCAAGACAACGTTCTTTTCCCTGGTCTAACACTTCCTCAACGGCCCCAGTGCATCTAGCATAAGATAAAAGCGGGACCGGCGCGCAAGCGGAAGCCTTGGCTCTGAACCGTAATGTCCCGGACGTCAGAACTGTTGAACACAAGTCTTACCCCGTCTTTACTCTACTTCCCATGATTGCGGCCCATTTCTTGTAAAAAGTCGCGCAAAACGGGAAGATGGCTCCACTCGATATCCTTCGTGGCAGTCAAAAGGATTAAGGGCTGGTCCTCCGCCCGACGCACTAATTGGAGCAACAGCCCCGGATCTTCGCACATCATAAGTTCCTGCCAATAACGATCGCGAAATTCATCAAAGCGTTCTGGAACGTGTCCATACCACTGTCGCAACGCCGTACTCGGGGCAATCTCTTTAACCCATTCATCCCATGGTGCCTTCGCTTTAGCAATTCCTCGAGGCCACAAGCGATCCGCCAGTACCCGCCAGGCGGATGGCGAGGACGCCTCCCAAATACGCCCGGTCACAATCTCGTACATGTTCGTCTCCCCAAATCCTAATGTCGTTTTCATCATTGCTCAGTCATTACCCGCAATCAATTCTTTGAGTGCGAATAGAACACGTAAGTATCGTCGTGGTCCAATAACCATTTTGTAAAATCCAAATCCACAACGTGGGCCGTTGCATTGACTCGCTCTATCGCCCACCCCACTATAGCATTAGGCTTTAAAATCGTACGCTCCGTAGGATTATAGCGGTAATGCCATCATTTTCTCGTGGCGGACTGGCAACTGTATCCGCATCCCATAGTCTGACCCTTCTCCTATCCATGCAGAGAGGCTTGACCCTTTACTTAGATCTCTTTTGGGAGCGCGTGCTGACCACGTAACAAAGACTAACTCCCTGACATACGCTCGTCTACGGCTTGACTTGCATCAAACGCATGCACGAATTCATTCACGCTAGGTTGGGCGATTAGGTACCATTCTCGGTAGGCCCTAAGCAGGCGATATCGCCATCAATCCGCACTGTCCGCTACGCCACAAGAGACTGAATAATCTTCCGTAACGGCATCTCCAATCCAGCATCGTAATCAGGCAGTGCCTACATCCTCGAATCAAATGAACCGTTAAGTATTACGCCACGAGATTCATTTTACTCGCCACTTATAATTAGGAACGGAGTAAGGTATGCACGTGTCGATCCTTCTAATTCGCGGGGTTGACTTTCACCGCTCTCCCCTTTCCATCGACCTACTTCAAGTTCGTTGTCAAACGGGTGCGACTCACGCCGTAGTGGTTCAAGTGCTGTCCAAGTGCAGAACACCTCGTGCGCTGCGGGTTCATTGGTGAAGACGATAAAGAGGCTGCGGCATCCAACGGTTTGGAACCGTCTTAACACTTAATTTCGTCATCACGTCACGCCTCTGACACGTTTGTACGCACGTCTAAAAGTGATTAGACACAGCACTCCCGACTTCTACGAGGCCTGCGTCTGCAATAAGGTCACAGGCTTCTTGCGCATCGGGAGAAGCACCCAGACAAATGGTCCGGACGCGCGACCAATTCATCACCATCGCATGCGGCGGCACAGCGCCCCGACGCATGTGCCGCTGCAACAATGCCCCTACCACCGTTTTTAGGGCGTTTTGAACGTCGGGATCATCGGTATAGGCAAGATGTGTGATACGAACTGGGTAGTCCTGTAACTGATAGACCCCTTCATGAATGCGAGAATGGGCTTCCCATGCATTATGTACCCACTGAAGCGAATCAACTTGGATCATCGCTCATCCCCCTCTCAACGCCTGCACTTTAATACCGTTGGAGGGCGTCAACAGTGACTACGATCACATCACAGACCTCGGTCGAAGACCGACAACGGCAAGAACGCTCGGCCTAAGGCAATTACGAACGACTCTTTGCCAAATGTCGATGTGGCCTTCATCCGGACACAACCACGGATGACAGTGCGACTTGTCCTTTTTTGCAGGCTTAGATATTCGCTTCGTCGTCTCTGCGAAAACACTAGGGTCGACATGGGGAAGCGCTTTCACACCGCGGAAATATTTTTCGCGTTACCTCATCCTGCCCTCGTGTCCTGTTGGTATCAGAACCGAACGGCCCGGTAACCTCCCGATCACCATGAACATCTATATGAATGAATTGTCGGATGGTCGTCGAAAATACGATGCTAGGCCAGTTTGCCCACGCCGCAAACTAGGGGATTTCCCACTATTGAAGTTGGGTTCGCTATGTCGGGATCCAACATCATTCCATGTTACACCCACCGATGACCCGAGGAAACCGCCAGATGCATCAGACCTCATGGTGCCTTTTCTGGTTTCGGGTAGCTGTCGAACATGTCACATTCGACGCTCTTTTCGACCTTTTGTTTAACAGACGGCGACCCTTGCCCCCATGCAAGACGGCGAGGAGGTCGGCTACCACACTAATCGCAATCTCGTCGGGATTTTCCAACTCGGTGTCTAGTGCCACAGGCGTATGGATAACGCTCTCTGCCCCCTGTACATGCGCCCTCGCCATTACCTCTTGACAGCGAGCCCAGGTTCCCATTAGCCCTACGTAACGGGGTCTTGTGGACAACGCCCCATCCAGTATCATCGCGTCCCACCTCAACCGATGATTCATAATGATCCAAAACGCATCCTTGGGTAGACAGTCCGGGTCCATTTCCGGAACGATCGTCAATGGACGCTTACTGTTCGGACGGGGTGTTGGCTTGTTCAATGCTTCTCGAGGATCGACGATAACAATGTTAAATCCCAAACGCGACGCCAATTGTGCCAAAGGTCTGGCATCGGCGCGCGCTCCAACGATTATTAAAGTCGGGCCGGGATTGACCCATTCCCACCAAATGTCCCCTTGCAGTCCACACCCAGGCTCGCCATTAGCTCGATAGGGCGTGATAAAGTCGGGCAGTCGTCCCCAATTCAGTCCATTGGCTTGACGAGAAAAATAGTTTGACCCGTCAAGGTTGCCGCCCCATAGCAAAGGAGTGTTGGCTCGGCTAAAGGCGTACACCGCGTCCCAAAACTCACGCGATTGGTATAAGGGGATCATCCAGAGGGCGAATCCGAATAGGGAATCCGCGTCATCAGGCGCCCAAAAAACTTGCGGTCGGTCGCCAGCGAACGAATGCAATCGTCGCCGTATCATTTCTTCTTGCTGGTCAAATGTCGCCCAACTGCCCATGCAATACCCGTCCTGACGCCATAGCAGCTTGTCGCCGAGTCTCGGCTCTACCAATTGACATTTAGGCGCTTCAGTTTTCACAATAATGCCCAAGGACCAAAATTCTCCGGGCACTTGCCCCCACGCCAACATATGTCGAAACGCGCTGGTTACCATGATATTCTCCCGTCATTTGATGCCTCGTGAGACATGCCTATCCGCCTTGACTGACCTCGTGTTGACCTTGGCAAGGCCTACCGCGAACCCTTTAAGGATGACATTCTAGACATTCTCGTAACCATGCCTATCTCCACGTAAACAGAGGAGCATTGGTCTCTATGCACCGACTGTCACAATCCGTTCACCATCAGAATATAAAAAGGCAAAAACAATAACCGTTCCCCAGCAACACCCATTACAACGGTACGTACATCCGTAGCGCGCGACGGACCAACAAATTACCTAAATTCTCGCAGAGTCTAATTCCAGAAACCTACTACATCCTCAGGTGCTAGGTGTTAATGAACGTCATTCAGTTGCCTACGTCAAACAACAGCGAGAGGAAATCCTGCAACGCAACACTGCCGAGCAGTGCCTGCCTGCAATTGAGATAATCTCCGCAGGTCCCGCCAATTCTCCTGAGAAGCGAGCTTCAAGACCTTTATCTCTGGTCGTAATTGTCACTGCTCGACGGCGTCACCAACATCTCCCACCCAGCAACAACGGCTGCGTAATCGGTGGACAGTACCATGGGCGGTGCAGTCGTCGGACCCCAGCTCCCCACAGCCAATCGACCATCAACAACGACTAAACAGGCGGGATCCTCCGTCCAAGGAGTAAGAGAAGACACTGGCGGACGACAAACACCGCATCCCTTCGTCGGACATCCTTCCCAACATCCATACGTGACTAACGCCGAAGACTCCATCGATTCTTCAAGGATTCCTGCAATTTCTCGAATGGGTTCAACTGAGGTGCCTATGCGGATTGACAACCGCGCTTGCTTGACGGCGATATCGACCTGTTCGCGAAATGCGGGCCACCCACTTCCTTGCCAAACCGTTGGGTGATGCCGATCCGGCGGCAACAAGGCATTAAGCCGCACGATGCGCTCGGCTAAATGCCGCATTTGGGCCTCTCCTACTGTCTTAAAAGGCATGGCGCGAAAGTGCGATCCCGTCTCCGTGGTCCGTTGTTGCGCAAACCCAGCGTGAACAAGACCGCGTAATGCGTCATAGACATTAGCTCTTGCCACCCCAAGCATCTTGGCGACCTCATACCCAGTAAGCCAGTCGGCTTGACCCAGGAGAACCAAATACACCCGACTTCCCAACGCGCTTAATCCCAAGGCTTGGAGGTCAGCAATAATTTGGCTACGCTCGATCATTACTTATGCCCCGATCCTCGCCAGTGGCACCATGTGGCACCATGGAGAGCTAGCCCCGCGCCTGATTCGCACCTAGACCACCGCTCGTCTCGTCGAGGAGGGTAATGGCGCCCGCCACTTGAGCACCGTCCATCGCAGGACAAACATTCCCCGTTTGCAGTTTCACGAAGATGCCTCATAAGTGAACCCTCCACTCCAAAATCGGCAATCACTGTTGTTGTCCACTCCCTGAATCCCGGACCGACGACCGCAACATCGCTGAGCCCACGGATTTTGATAGGTCGGTCAAACCTTCCGGTAGACTTAGCAAGGTCCCTGGACGATGCAGGGGCAGTCTGCGAAAGGGCACTTCGTGATCAAAAACATCACCCATGCAGAAACCCTATTGCAGTGAGCTAGGGTCAGATATATCCATCGATTGCATCCATAAAGCCATTGCTCACCGCTATTGCCGGTCCTTTGGGAGTATTGTATTATACTCCTATGAGGACGTCGAGTGTTCCAACCGACGGTTATGAATGAAGTCCCCGACACAACCAAATCACGGATCACATGGAATCACCTTGCGGTTACCATGCAAACGGTTACATCGAGCATGGCCCACATTCGCCGAAGAATCCATATGTAACAGCGCAGTACAACAATTATTGAACTTGTCTCATGGCATGAGAGGCGAATCAGATAGATTTTCCGGACGACAGTATGGCACATATCACCCAAGGAACAGCACTGCATCATGTCCGTTCACGTTCGTCCCCTCACTAGTATCCCCATCTCGCGGTCTTGGACCAATTTTTGAGTGGCTTTCTCAAATCGCTTCTCTGCTTTCAAAAGGCTCAGTGGGGTTCTAGTATTTTCTCAAAGCACGCCACCCCAGGGTTCGTATAGCAGCCCAACAGCGTTCTAGAGTGACATACTTTGGGCAAAAATTATTTCATCGTGTGCCTTTGCTGCCGCGGAATACTCGCGCCCATGATCTGGCTCCCTGGTAGCCGGACCGAAACTTGCTGCGCCAAACAGCTGGAAATCTTCTAGAAATAACCGAGTTCCTGCACCTCTTCATTATCGTTCAAACATTCTGCTGGATTACCGTCTTATTGAACCTCCCCGGCCTGAAGGCCGGAGATTCTGGGGGCACCGCCGTGGTTGCGTCGCGGGGTGTGAACCCCTCGGAGTGGTCCTCCGGACTCGCCACCGCTTATCCCACCAGCAACATCGGCGGGGTTCAGCCGCACCTGCGCCTTAACGCCCTTTTGAGAGGGACGGGACGGCGATACGTGATCCGTTGGGGTACCAAGAACTCCCCGGGGCGAATCTCCCCTGAATACATCCCTTTGTTGAGGATGTTCACCGCGCCGATCCCATCCCGGTGCGCCCGATAGTCACAGGCGCGACAATGATAGGTGCGGCCCGCCACCTTGTTGAGATGGCCACAATGCGGACACGTTTGGGACGTGTACGCTTCACTGATCTGGATGAGTTGGATACCGTGACGACGGAGCTTGTATTCTAAGTACTGTTCGAAACGCCCAAATTCCCAGGTCCCGACCTCTTGGTTCGTCCGCCGGGACCGGCGATGCCGTTTTTTGTCGTTGAGGGTGCCGAGATCGCCCACGTAAAGGATGGTGATTCCGTAGGCGAGACAAAACTCGACGATCTGATTCGCTGCATGATGCAGAGCATTGCGGATGACCCGTTTCACTTTCTGGCTGGTTCGGTATCGGGCTCGGTTCAGACGTTTGCGTCGTCGTGACCCCGGTTTCGTACGGGCCCTTTTCTTGCGCAGTGTGGCTTGGACCTTGGCCCGGCCCTGCTTCACGGACCGCAGGCCCCGGCCTGACACCGCGACCGCCTCTTCGCCGTCACAGACCATGCCAAGATGAATCACGCCGATATCCAGCCCTCCGGCTTTACCGGATTCAGGCAAAACGGGTTCGGCCAGTTCGTGGGTGATGGTTAAGTAGAGTGCACCAAAGCCCAACTCCGCTTGCACCACCCGCCCGGTAGGCATCGCCTCCGGGAGATGCACCCGAATGGGTTCACGCCCCCGGCCGCTGGGTAAGAGCAGATGCTGGCCTTGAATCTTGAGCGCTTGCCCCTTGAAAATGGGGTTGAAGTACCGACGGAACCGCCAGGGATACCGGACTTGCTTATCTCCGTGTTTTCGTTTCGTGCGCACCCCGTCAATCGTGGCACAAAACTTCTCAATGATCGCTTGCACCGTTTGGGAATGCAACGGAAAGCGCTGTTTAAAATGCGCTTTCAGTTGGGTTTCGGTCGGCCACAGCCAATGCCGCCGACGACAGAAACGGTGAATCTTGACCAACCGCGTCCACAGGTCGCCCGCGGCTCGGCGAGCTTCAGACGCCTTTTCCCATTCCGTCGGGGACAGGTTATGGAAAGCCCACCGTTATGTGAAGTAACGCCCTCGAAACCGATGCTCGGTCTTGGAATCGACGTTAAACACTCAACATAATATTTTGCCTCCAGTTCCATTGGATTCCGGCAAACCAGCGGGTAGCTGGTCAATTGGGGGTCAATTTGGTCTGATTAGCCATGAAAAGTGGCGCACATGGTACCTACTCACCGAAATGTTATGTCAAGAACTTTAGTTAAAAAATGGCGTCCTATGCGCATTTTCCACAGTAACTTGCCATAATACTCAGCTTGTCATAACCCTTCTTATGGAAAGCTTCACATAAGAAGGGGAAACACGATAGGTGAAGACCGTCGTCTCGTGCATGGAGCACCCCCTTTCTTGACGAACCATGATGTCTATTATGCGCTTGGTCTATGGCTAAGACAAACGATGACCGTACGGGCCGCCATTGCGTGTTTCACTGACATGTTCACTTGGTCTTTGTGACAAAATATCGGCGGTTCGTCTTGACGCAGGAAGTCTTAGAGGACTTGCGCACGATCTTTTCCGATGTGTGCCAGGACTTTGAAGCCACGCTGGAAGAATGCGACGGCGAGCGGGACCCTGTGCATTTGCTCATCACGTACCCGCCTAAGGTCGCGATTTCACGGCTGGTCAATAGCCTCAAAGGCGTCTCGTCCCGCTTAATCCGCAAGAAGCACTATTCCTCCATCGAACGAGCACTGTGGGGCGGGAGCCTCTGGTCGCCCAGTTATTTTGCCGGATCAGCCGGAGGAGCCCCCCTGTCCATTATCAAGCAATACATCGAGCAACAGAACACCCCGGATTGACCCCTACGGGGTTAACGCCTTATATCTCCGCCCTGAACGGCGGAGTTTTACAGCGCATCTGATAAATGATTGGATGTCTCACGCCTTAACCAATCACCGTCCACCGCCTCGCCAGCGGTTTCGAACGAAACCGCTATTTGCCGCGAAGTCTTGAAAAAAGCGATGGAAAGGTGTCCCAAAATTACCCACCAACGCTACGTCAGGTGTCCGAGCCGCGTTTCTTGGCCATACGCCCATGGAGCGCATCTGACCTGAGGGGGCAACGCCCGTCTGACCTCAAAAAAGTTGGAAGGCACGATGGCTTGTTGTTGTTTACGAAGCAAAAATTATATCCACCGCGGTTACTCCACCGTGCAGTGGCACAAGCAGGCGAAAGCTAGCCTCGCCGCTCCTCTTAACTGTAGCCATCCCCAACTTCTAGCTATGTCCGGGCGTTACCGGATGATGGAATCTCGCCACCGTTTCCGACACCGCGTCCCACGTGTCAGTCGTAAATCGACACGCGGGATATCGGGAGCACTGAATCAATACCACACCATCTGCTCCCACGACCTCTTCCAAATACCCCTCGTGACAAACCGGACATCGATATTCCATGAGTTAACCCTCCTTGCACCGTCCAGCCGAAAGAATCCTGACAAGCTTGTGGAAATAAATTGCGGTCAATCACATAGCTCAGCATAAATCTTACGTTTATTATACGTCATTTGGCCAATCCGTGTAAGAGTTTGAAAAAACTTCAGAGACGGCTCTCTTAGTGTATCCACCACACCCGTGCTTTATCAGGATGTGTGATAAAACTTGCCATTGAGGACGAGGATATGAAGCATTTGCTTCGGGTATTTTCGGTTCTTGACGCGTCCCCCAACCAACGAGGGATCCTTGCCTCAATCCCCTATATGAACGTTACGCGCGCAGGATGGCCCCACACTCGCCACCTGGTGGTCTGTAGGTCTCCAGCCCCGTGGTAGTCCGGGCGTTGTCCGAATCCTTTTCACGTCAGGTCTTGACGACGCAAGACGTGTCAGCGCCATCCGCCAGTCACCTCGCCGCTTTCGCCCACCCCCTCCAGGTTGGCCCATCGTGCACCGGTTGAGAGCGCCGCACACAAAAAGAAGCCCTCGAACGAGGATACCGAGCTGGAGCTAAACACGGCCAATAAGCATCGTTTCATCGCCCCCAAAGATTCGGCGGCGCTTCCACGGGGGTGGGGTAGCTACCAAAAGCCACGCCCGCCATTTCCAATGTGTGATCAAAAACCAGGGTTCCGGTAGTGTCCAACAGGTGTCGTAGACCCAGGATGGCGTTGGAATCCCATCGCGAACCGACAGATATTCGACGGTCGCAGCCATAAAACAAGCCCACCGATGTGTGTCAGCATCCTCGGGATCGCAGATGGGCGAGTCAATTAATCGGATGCGTTCGGCCCTGTCGAGCGTGCGTCGCCAGTCGTCTAAAAAGTCGCCCAGCACAATGGCCACCGTTTCTTGCCCGATGATGACCTTCTGCCAGGCATCCGATAACGGAGTCGGAATATAGGCGCTCACATTGACGGCAACCCTTCAACGCAGATTTCGGCAAAGTATTCGTGTTTAGCCGTCAGCATATGGTGCGGAATATAGCGCTCGACAATATCTAACACAGCGGACGCCGTATGAATGCCGAGATGTTGAAGGAGTGCTTGAACATCCGCCTGATCTTCGAGCCGTGCGGCATAGACCTTCAGGGCTAACATGTAGTCCGCCGTTACGGCGTGGACACGCAGACCTTCGAACTCTTGCCACAATTCTTGAGGTGGTGTACCGTAAAAAAATCCCTTAATCCCATCGTTGAGCCAATCGGCGGGAAGACCCAGCTCCTTCGCCACTGCCGATGCTGCCCTGCGGATGGGTTCAGTGGGTGGAGACAGATAGGCATCGATATCTTTGGTTACGCCACGAGATCCCAACACCAGCGCCATCCACGCGCCGCCAGCAATCACAATGTCGCCGCGCAGGCCCTCTTGCGACAGCCGATGTCCAAGCATCTCAAGAGCATGGCGCATCTCCTCCACGTTCACGTACATTCCACCCCTTTCCAAGGTCGTGGTTAAAGTGCAGCACGTTGTCGGCCGCTTGCCACCCATGGACAGCGCTCACGCCACGCAGCCCGCATAGCCTTCCCAGACACGTTTCACCGCCGGGAGCCGGAGTTAGATCCGGGCTTTCGGGATTTATTTTTCTTATGGGCGGAGTGCACCAATAGTCCAGCCGTAGGACTGAGTACTTTTCACCATCAGGGATTCCCTCCCCGCTCGAGGGCCTTCGCCATCACACAGCTCAGATCCTTTGGGAGTGGACAATCGTGCGCAAATTAAAAGGCTCAATAACGCCACGGCGATACTCCCAGAATCTCCGCCTTTCACAGAAAGGTTCGGGCGCTGATCGGCCCTTTGAAGTCTTTGCGAACACTCTCATCGATTAGCGCTCTTGGCACACCGAGTCAGAGCACTTAGTTGCGCATCGTGAGCATCGCGATCGCATCCAATCCCAGAACCGCGACCACACCAGCAAAGTGAGCATACGACCCGGCAATGGCGAGTAAAGGAATCGAAAGCGCCAATATGGGCGCAATGCGACGATGATGTGGGGGACCCTCTTGGGAGTTGACCGGCATTGGCCGACGAAACTCGCGACGAAACTCGCGAAAGCTCTGCCGGCTCGACCCAGCCGGATGATGCCACAGGTCAATAATCTGATCGGCCAAGTGACTATCGTACTCGGGTCCCAAATCGCGGTGAGCTCGCAAAATCGCCAGCACATCGTCCTTTGTCGGTGGAGTTGGTCGTTCCTGGTCCATCGTCTTTCTCCCATACCTTCCTTTACACAAATTGTAGCACGCCTAATTTCTCACGTCTTTGTTGTGCGCCGTGCTCCCCAAAATTTTCCGCCGTCACCGAGGATAAGGGCGCATGAAAACCGCCAGGTTCAAGGCGGTGGCAATGGCATCAGACGTGGTGGGATAGGTTTCGGTGCGGTACACCCATTTCCCTTCTTCCCACGCTATCTGGCACTGCGAACCCTGTCTCTCGACAGTCACAGCGATGACCCCACCCGCATCGGGTCCGCTCGATGCCGGAGTTGGCAGCACGTATGAGTGTAGATAGGCGGCGACTTGTTCTGCAGCCCGCATTGGTATCCGCGCCCTATCACCTACTACCACGTTCCATCCGCCCTCTTGCCACGACAATAAATTCATGGCACCGACAACGCCGGTGGTGGCCAACACACCGCTACCGACGTTAATCACGGGTCCTGGCTGAGGATAACCTAAGCCCATGGCTGATACCGTGTCTTGCACATTTTGCAGAGCCGCTTTGCCGTTCGCAAACACACCACTTGAAAATTGAGCCACGAGGTCCGGCGGTGACGACAACGTCACTTGATAGCGCTGAATCAGTCCGGGCACCCCAGATCCCGGGCCCACCGTGACGGGGTCGTAGTACAAGACCGTAGAACCGCTCACGGGTTTAGGAATGAACATGGGCGCTTGCGCTCCCGCCTTCACAATGGCCGGGACTTGGCTCATCGCCATCACCATGATGGTGGGGAACGACGAGCTCTCGATCGGAATGGTCGTCGGCTTCGGCCGATAGGTAGGGGGACGACGCCGCGCTTTATGGTGAGCGGGGTGTGCACCCGTGTCTTGATGGTGTGGACTCCGCCTGGGATGAGGAGCGCTTGTCCTGGTTGTGTGCACACCGCAGCCCGTTAAAACAGCACTCAGCATAACAGCGGTCCACCCGGCTGCCAGCGCTACGCGCTTGCTGTTTGCCATTAACTGACCTCCACGCGGCTATGTTCCGCCCGTAGTACAACACCAAAGCCCTTATTCATTCCTCACCCGGCATACCATTCTTGCATAAAAAGCAAACCCGTCTCCCTAAAGATTAGACGCCTTTTTTAGGCACAATGTTGCCGCGCTCGGATGCAGGATGCGCCACCACCGGCGATGTCGGCGGTTGTGTAGGCAACACCACGCGTTCACGCCATAACCGCACCGCAGCCACCCAGGCTGCGACTAAAATCCCCGCCGCCGGCACCGCAAATAGTGCGCCCCACACGCCCTGCCAATCGGCGCCAATCAACAGAGCGAGCACCGACAGAACCGGATGCAAACCCACCTGCGAGCGAATAATTCGCGGACCCAGAATTTGCGATTCCAAAAGGTGGACAGCCGCAAACAAGATCGCAACTTCAGGGACTTGGACCAAAGCATGTCCCCCCACCAAGGCTAGGGTCATAGGCGTAATGGCGCCCAGAATAGGGCCGAGCAAGGGGATCAGTTCCATCACGCCGGCTAGGACCCCAATCAGAATCGGATAAGGAATGCCGATTACCCAGGAGCCCAAACCAAACGCCGATCCCACCACCACAGAAAGCAATACTTGTCCTCTCACGTAACCGCCAACAACCCGGGACAGAGTGTGCTCGACCGCCAACAGCAGGTCGCGGTGTTGCACCGGCATCAACCGCAACATTGCAGCCTGCATGCGCTCGGCATCCAACAGCCAATATATCGTGATAAAGAGTACCAACGCCCCGTCTACCACGCCCCCGATAATATTGGTGACGATGGTAAAGGTTTTCGACACAATAAAGGTGGACACTTTGCCAGCATTCGCCAAAATTTTATTTTCCAATTGGGTCACATTAACGTTGATGTCGTTATGGTGCAGCCAAGCCAGAAAGCCGGGAGCCAAGGTGGAAAGTTGGTTGACATGAGCGGGCACGCGTCGGACGAGAGTCACTAACTGCCCTGTCATGATGGTTCCAATCAAGGTGCCTCCGCCGACAATAAGGATGACGGCACTGACGACCACCACCAACACCGCCCAGGGGCGACGCCACCGAATCGCCAACCGGTCAACTAACGGAGCCAGCGTGATGGTGAAGATCAAGGCTAAAATCAATATCAACACAACGCGGCCTAACCGCGCCAACACGAACCACAATCCGTAAATCACGGCACCGGTGCCTAGCACGACCAGCACCAGATCGCGGATTGTCGCCAAACTCCATTGAAATCCCTTATCCGGCTTGAGCGCCATACGACACCTTTCCTTTCACATTATTGTACCGAGATTTGCGTCGTTCCAACAGTATGGACGCCGAGCAACCGGTAAAATTCCGGGCCGGGTCAGTCTCCACCGTGACAGGTTTAGGCAGACTCGGTACAATGGACGGCGATAGGAGGTCAAGCATCTGGACGCCGGTTCTCGTCATGCGCATCGTCAGACCCAGCGCAGTATCGGTTTCTCGGCCTCGCTGGTGTTTGTGGCCACCCTTATCAGCCGGATCAGCGGATTTGCCCGAGAAATCGTCATGGCACTTTTTTTCGGCACCAGTCTGGCCACCGACTCCTGGCTGATGGCTTCAGCGTTGCCTAATCTGATGTTTTCCAGTGTCAATGGCGCCATTGATGTCACCCTGGTGCCTCTTATGACGCAGGCCGATGTCCAATATTCCAGCTCTTCCATTCAAAGATTCCTCAATGAAGTGTTCACCTCGCTGACCCTGTTGTCCCTGGGCCTCATCGCGCTGGGGGAGCTGTTCGCACCACTGCTCGTCCACATTATGGCACCGGGGTTTAGCAGTCATCCGCAAGAGTTGCGGTTGACCATCAATATGACCCGCATCATGATTCCAACGATTTTCTTTTGGGCTGTATCCGGATTAATCATGGGAGTGCTGCAGGCTCGCGAGGAATTCTTTGCCCCGGCGCTCACACCTGCCATCATCAATTTGGTACGGGTCGCAAGCATTGTCATTTTAGGACACCTCTTCTTTGGCATTGAAGGAGTGGCGCTCGGCTTTGTCATCGCTGTCGCCTCTCAGCTTGCCCTCATTATCCCCCGTATCCGCGCCATGGGGATTCGCCTGCACTTTCGCTGGCACTTCAGCCATCCCCTTTTGCGGCGCATGACCCTCATTTCCGGTCCATACTTTCTCACCAGTTCAGTAGGCTCCATTGGCATTTTAGTCGACCGCATCTTAGCATCAGGCCTGGTTGTTGGCAGCATTGCTGCCCTGAACTATTCCTATGTCCTGGTGCAGATCCCGATTGGCTTAATTATCTCGTCTCTAGCCATGCCGATCTACACGCGGCTCTCGCACCACAGCAGCACCAAAGATATGGACAACTTCCGGGAATTGTCCATGCAAGGATTTCGTTTGGTCCTGGCCGTGATGGTGCCCATCACCATTTGGTTTATCACCCTGCGCGTGCCAATTCTGCGGCTTTTATATCAGCACGGGGCTTTTAATGCGCGCTCGACCCAGCTCACAGCCGGCACCTTGCTCTATTTCGCGGTGGGCCTTCCCGGATTTGGCATTTCCTTTTACCTGCAGCGCCTGTTCTTTGCAACCCAAAATACGCGCTCTCCCGCCCGTTTTTCCATCATTACCATCCTGGTCAACATCGCGGGTGACATTGTGCTCGTGCACTTTATGCAAGCGGATGGCCTAGCTTTGGCAACAGGGGGTGCCAGCTGGGTGAATGCCGCCCTCTTAAGCGCCAAAGCACTCAAACCGCGCTACCATACGCGCCTGGGCCTGCGCCGGACGCTCGTCACTTTGCTCGTGGCCGGTCTAGCCATGCTGATAGCCACGGAACTTACGTATCGCGGGTTTCATCTCGCCACCTTACATGCGTTCATCCCGCTATTTTTCATGCTGATTGTAACAGCCATCCTCACCGGTGGCGTCTTCTTACTGTTCTTGTACTGGTTACGGTTCCCCGATTTATTCCGCCTTTTGCGCCGCACCGCTCGTCACCGCAGCCACGCCTAATTGTTCACACAAACGTGCTAGATCTGCGAAAACCAACCGTGCCGATTGGTCGCCTCGTTCAAATCAATTGCATGATTCTAGGCTCCGAGAACATCAGGCGGTCGACCGCCGATCTCCGGCAACGAATTCACCTGCACGGAGTGAAGATTCCGGACGATTTCGTGCCCCGTGGAATGCGTGAGCACTCGCCGTGAGGGATGGGGAGCGGCAGGACTTGGACGCGCATCCGTCGGGGAAGGCGGGGACCACTTGTCCACAGCGCACTTGTGCTTTATCGCCCTGAGTGACGTGTCGGTCCGACTCGCGTTGCCGTTGGATACACTGTTCACCACGTCAATGGTCTCCGTCATCCGCCACCCTATTTTTGCGACTGGCTTGTCCGCTGTGCACGGGCGACCGCGTTGGCCGCGGGAGCGGTGCTTGTGGCGCTGCTCTTCTTCGTGAATGGTCGTCCCCATAGCACACCATTGCGTTTCGCGCACTTGCCATTGCTGTGCCGCGTGCGCGGCGCCCTCACGGCAGCCGCAGGTCGTGTGCCCAAAGACTTTCGGCGCGAACACTGTGAAATTGGGGCCCATTACGGAGGCGGTCTTGCATTGCCCTTAGCGTCACGGCTCAGGATCCGAGCACATCATCGGGATGCTACCCAGGTTGGGGCAAGCGCCGGCGGAGGATCTATTATTGGTGAGACCGTCACGCGGTCAATATCTGTGACCGAAGCCATGGTTTTCTAAGAAAGTGGTTTCGCTTCATTTGTGGGCAGAGGAAGTTTGTGGTGTGCGGTGTCTTGTCAAACCCATGGGCCCGCCGAATCTCAGTGAGTTACTTTTTACACTTACGACGCGATGAACCTGGACGTAGTTATCCGCAGTCCACATTTCCCCAGTACCAAGTGCCAATGCCACACGTCCGCCCCCCTCATGCGCATCCCGTACGATGTGGTGCGGAAAATCTTCACATGGCATGACCTGTGGTATAGTAAACGAAAGAAGTGCCCCAAAACGATGAAAGGAGAACGCCCCATGGCCGATCAGCCGCCGATTCTCCCCTCGTCGCAGGATTTCCCCGATCACTGGGGTTTCTATCTGTTGCAGGCGATCAATCGGCTCGATGACAAGATTGACGAGGTCCGGCGTGACCAAGAACGCATCGTCGAGTCTTTGCGTCAAGAAATCGGGGGCGTCCGTCAAGACGTCGGCGGTATCCATCACGAAATCGCCAGCGTCCGCCAAGAAGTCGGTGGCCTCCACCAAGACCTCGCAAGCGTCCGTCAAGAAGTCAGCGGCGCCCATCAAGTAATCGCCAGCGTCCGCCAAGAAGTCAGCAGCGCCCGTCAAGTAATCGCCAGCGTCCGCCAAGAAGTCAGCAGCGCCCGTCAAGAAATTCATGCGCTGGATACCAAGTTCGATCAAAAGCTCACCGCTTTGCAATATTGGTACTGGGGCACGCTCATTGTGATTATTATGGGGTTTGTCGTGCTCTTCTTCACCCGGCCTTAACCTACGCCGTCCGGGCTCCCCTTACGCCCTCTTGTGAAGAAACCTTTCTTAGGCGGCGCATTCTGATGGTGCGACGGAAAAAACCCTGCAATTGGTGGAATATCCGGGAATCACCGTGTCTGCAGTGTCTGTGGGCACGCATTGTATCAGATGCTCCGTAAAACTCCGCCGGTCAGGGCTGTGAGATCTGGCGCTGCCGTCAAACCAATCGTTTGCTAAATGACGCATATTCGCTCTTTGACAACTGGGTCCGTTCATGTGGTTCCTCCCGCAATTCGCAAGGTATGCAAAATATATCGCGTCGTCACGCTCAGACGGTAAAACAGGCGAGTTCTTCGGGTGCTCAAAGAAAGTGGCATGGCATCTGACGGGTAGGAATGGCACGTATCTCCGCCCCCTTCCCTTTCAGGGGATGTTGAGGCGCCGTTGCGGCTGACCCCCCCTGGTGCTCGTGGGATAAGCGGTAGCGCGACCGGAGGTTCACTCCCAGGATCGCACCATCCGCGACGGAGCAACCGTGGTTTCCCTAGAATCTCCGCCCTTCAAGTCGGGGAGGTTCAAGTAACTTGGTGATACCATCCCACAGCGTCACATTATGGCGTTTCCGTGATTAGCTGATTGCTAATGCCTCGTGTTTGGTGTCTTCTCCGCACCCTTATAGACCAGAAGTGGTGGCAATGGCTCTTGTTCATTTCCCCTCCATTTTGTGTCTAGTAAATCTATCCAGATTGAAGATTTCATCCGGGACCCAGCCAGTGTTTACGAAAACTTAACCCCTTGGGCCCCAAAACTCGAATCCTGCACACGGTAACAGGAATCCTACCATTTGCTTCCCGCCCGCATCGCGAAGCGACCAATGCTGGGAATTTCCAAGTTGTATTATGCGGATCTCACCACCCGATCCAACGCCTCAAATTGGGTTGAATAGCAGGGTCTTACAGCACAGGCGATAATTGCCCTGCCAACCCTGTAGCTTTTAGGATGGTCTTGTAACATTTTGAGAAATTTGGCGTTATATGTTTTGAAACCTATTTGTGAGGAGGGCTGACGATGTTGTGGGAATCCACGCGATGGACGGACAACAATGCGGACTCGGTCTATGAACGCCTGGTGGACGAATATCACTGGGCCTTAGCTGCTTGTGAAACCGGGGATGGGGATTTCGACACGCTCTGGTTGCGCTGGGAAGCAGCTCGTCAGGCCTTAGACGTGTATGTTAAATCGCTCAAACGGCAGGAACATCGGCCCGTCCACCACACTCCGATGAGGGGCGAGGATCTATCTGAAAAGCCCACTCATTGAAGGACGTAGGCCAAACTTGCGGGATGGATGGTAGTCGTCGCAAACACTGGGGCGGGCATAAACAGTCGTTAATGGGATTGCTTCCAAGCTTGGTGTGCCATCCCCAGATTTAGAATGCCCATGAGGAGATTCAGTTCGAGATCGTGCGGTTCCTGAAATCCGAGGGTGAGAAAAAACAGGGTGTTTAACCCAGCCAGTACCAGGGCGGGCAAAAACCAGCGCGGCAACACCAAGAGTAAGAGGCCGAAGCTCAGTTCCAAAACGCCGATGATTAATCCCACCAACTGAGCATGGGGAAAGATCCAGTGCCGGATGATCGCCGCGAGCGGTGTCGTGGCGAGTGCCGACGTCACTCGCGGAACCATCCAAACGGAAGCGGGTGTCACCAGTTTGTGAAATCCCCGCCACATGAAGTATCCGCCATCGGCCAGGCGCAAAGCCCACAACCACCATCGGCCTATGCCCATTTCCGTGCGTGCCCCCTCGTCGCCCCAACTCACTGTCACCAGCTTAACAAAGTCCCGTCCGCAATCAAAGTTCAAAGGTGGCGACCGCCATCACCTGCCATTGAGCCGCCTCTTTGGTCGGCACCGATAATTGCATCCGTCGCCCAATGGGCACACCGACTCGGGCAGCACAGTGGGCCCGTCCCCCACTTAAGACCGCTGGTGGGAATCTATGGCAGCACCCCCGACCTCCCTGTGGTAACATAGAGTAAACGGGAGGGATTGCCATGGGTACATTTGCTGGCCGACCCTTGGTGGTCGTAACCAATCGAGAACCTTACGTGGACGAAACAACCCGCACTGGCATTCGCCATGTACAGCGCGCTGGCGGCGTGGTATCTGCCTTGGACCCTCTCTTGCGCGAATATGGCGGGGATTGGGTCGCTTGGGGCAGTGGCACGGCGGATCGATTGACGGCTCCCGGCGGCGTGCGTCCCGTGCCCCTAAAGAATCCGCGATACCGCTTGCACCGTGTCTACCTGTCTGCCGAAGAGGTCCAGGGTTACTATACTCGCTTCGCCAATCAGGGAATATGGCCCTTGAGCCATATGTTGATTGAACGAGCTCGCTTCTCGCGCCGTGCCTGGTCGGTCTATCGGGCGGTGAATCTCAAATTTGCTCGCCGAGTCGCTCGCGAAAGCCGCCCTACGGCGTTAGTTTTCTCTCACGACTATCAATTGGCGCTTGTGCCCAGCCTGGTGCGGCAATTGCGCCCCGACCTGGCAATCGCCCATTTTTGGCACATTCCTTGGCCAGTATTTACGGTCTTGCGTCTCTGTCCGCAATATCAGGAAATCTTGCGGGGGTTACTGGGCGCTGATGTGCTGGGCTTTCAAACGCCAGACGATGTTGAATCCTTTCTCACATCGGTACAACGGTCCTTTCGTCACGTTTCGGTGGACCATCGCCGAGGATATATCCAATGGCAAGGGCGTACGATTGCGGTTAAGACCTTCCCTATTTCTGTCGACATCGCCGCCATTGAAGAAACCGTGGCAACGCCCCGGGTGACGCGCTGGTCTAACGGCATCCGCCGTCATTTTGCCCGAAATTCCCGGCAATTGGGCGTATCGGTAGATCGTGCCGATTACACCAAAGGAATCATTCCGCGCTTGGAAGCTTTGCACGAGTTCTTTAACCGCTATCCCCAGCACCGCGGGCAGGTCTCCTTCTTGCAAGTTGTCGTTCCCACCCGTTCTGAGGTGAGCGCCTATCGCACGCTGTTTCGTCAAGTGGAACAGGAGACGTACCGTATCAATCAAGCCTTCGCGACCACCGATTGGACTCCTGTCATCACCATCCGCCGCTCCTTAGATCGCCCGCGGCTGATGGGTCTTTTTCGGGCGGCTGACTTTGGGCTGGTTTCCTCCCTTTTCGACGGTATGAACTTAGTCGCCAAAGAGTTTGTGTCCGCCCAGATCGATCGTCGCGGAGTCCTTCTCCTGAGTGAGACGGCGGGAGCGTCACTAGAACTGGATCAAGCGTTGACCGTAAGCCCGTGGGATCCGGAGGGATTTGCCCAGGTACTGGATCTGGCTCTATCCATGCCCTTGGAGGAGCGGCGCCAACGGATGCAAGCCATGCAGCAACATTTGCACCAACATACCTTGTACGATTGGGCAACCGACATCTTGAGCACATTAGACGAGATGGTCCAAAACTATGTGGAGTCCTAAGCAACTGGCGGACAGTGATTTGCACACGATGCTCAAACGCGACGGTGTGTACTGGATTTTTGATCTGGACGGCACTCTCATCGATCTTGCCGACCGACCCGGCCGCGTCCACGTGCCACCGAGCCTGCTGTCCGATCTCACATCCTTGGCCGACTTGTACGGCGGGCGGGTCGCGGTTGTCAGTGGCCGCGCTTTAAGTGATCTAAAAGTCCAGATCCCACTTGCGGCGCTGACACTGGTCGGCAATCATGGCGCCGAGTGGCGCCTACAGGGCAAGGAATGGACGACACCGCTTCCCCCCCAAACCGAGGCGTCCCTCCAGGCAGTACGGCCGTTGCTGCTCCAACTTGCGCATCGATACACCGCAAGTCTTCTCGAAGACAAGGGGGTGAGCCTTAGCTTTCACGTGCGGCATCTGTCGCCCCCGGAAAAAATGCAGTGTGAACAGGAGTTGCACCGCGTGATGGAGCCGATGGAGTCGCTGCAATTACGGCCCGGCCAGGAGTGCTGGGAAATTCGCCCGCGGCCTGGCCCCAATAAAGGCGACGCCGTGAGAGAACTTTTGTCGCGCGTGCAGGGGGCAGCTTGGCCCCTGGTTTTTGGCGATGATTGGACTGACGAAGATGCCTTTGAAGCCGCCAATTCTCATGGCGTAACCGTGGTGATCGGTGATCGCCGCCCGACCCAGGCCCAATTTTGGCTTCCCCAACCGGCAACACTGCGGACGCTGCTTCACCGCATTAGTGCCGACCGCTAAAACAAGGCAACACCGTACGCACTTTGCCAACAAATTGTGGCACGCCCAGCTCGTGAAGCCGTCACTTTATGCGCACCGAGTTTGGTTCCGGTCGCCTGGCGTCGCACGAACCTCTCGCGGCCTCGACAGAAACGGCCTGGATTAATTTCCCATTTTGCTACACTAACGATATGACTCCGGCAATCGTCAAGTGCACCGGTATGCAAGGGAGTGACGGCATGTCAACGGCTCGCGCCCACCGCAAAAATAGTCGCGACACGAAAGCGGCTTCGGATGGTCATGCATTTCGCAATGCCCTCATCATTTCGTTGGTCCTGGCGGCCTTAGTTCTGTGGCAACTGAGCTTCGTCATTCAAGGGTTAAATACCTTAACCTCGCTATTGGTGCGCGCGGAAGTTGTTCGTAGCGTTCTGGGAGGGGATCTTGTTGCTGGGTATCACAAAGCTACAGCTCTCGTCCTGCCGCTGCTTGAGCGCATCACCCAACCATAGCGGCCCCGGTCGAGGCCAATCTCATCTTAACCGACGACGTTTTAGGCCAGTTGTCTCCACAAAACTCTTTTGCCGCAACAGACATGTTCACTCCGTGATGACCACACACTTTTATACCGTTCGCCCCGACTATCTGAAGATAGCCATAGTTTATCTGCGGGAAACCTTAACAGTTCGTGAGCCCAAACAGCGCAACGCCGACAGACAAGGCTGCCGCAATCTGGCCCCTTTGGTCTTTTGAACCGGCTAGAGCCAAGCCCTCTTCTTACCGTCTAGATTGTTCTCAAAGGCCCAAGGTCCTAGCATTCCTCGGGGTCTTGGGAGCTATCGACACGCGGGTTCGTCTTTGACATCCACGTCCGTTTTGCCGTCCAGTTCGGGACGACGCGTTCAATCTCTGCCGTCCTGGCCCCCTGCCACACCTTTGGGATCTTTAGAAAGTGCCCCCGCCCACAGTGTGTAGACCCCGCCCGATACGACAAACCCGACATAAAAAGTCAGGTCGGCGCCCCCCAACCAATGCGCCACCGGACCCGTATACAGCGTAGACGACATAAAGGGTACAGAGACGGCTAACCCGATGAGAAAGCTGCCCAGTTGCGGTCTGGACCAAGGTGGTGCCACGGATGTCGGCAGAACGCGGCGAACCCAATAGAAATCAACAAGCATCACCCCGAGCCACGGCGTCAGCCAGTAGCCGAGCAGCAACAGAAAGTTGTCATAGTAGCCCTCGAAAGAGCCAGAGCCCGCTAAACTCAACCCGAGTCCGACCAAACTGGCTACCACCGCAAGCGTCCAGCGCGGCAACCGAATGTTGAGGACGGCAGCTGCCAGAGCGTTGGAGTACAGATTGAGTGCATCGGCAGCGGTTCCCCCCAAAATAATGGCTAACACCGCCACCAGACCCAATCCGCTTGCTACCTGGTGCAAGGTAGCGATGGGATTCCCGTTGGGGTTACGGCTAATGGCAGCGACTCCGGCTCCCACCAGTTCCAGCCACAGCGAGCCCAAGAGGCCGCCCCAAAAGCTCGCTTGAATCACCTGGCGACGGCGCACTGTACTTGGCAAGTAGCGACTATAATCGGATGCATAGGGAGCCCAACTCCCTAGATATGAGAGCGCGGCCGCTACGACCAGCGCAAATGCAATCCATGGATCCGAATGTGGCGCGCCATGATACGCGAACAGGGCGCGCCGCCGTAGGATCATCACTGAAAGCAGGGCAAACAAGAGGCCCAGAACAATGGACATCACTCGTTCATACAGATGAATCAAATTATGTCCGAAGACCGCAATCAACCCCTGCACCACTACCAACATGAGCGCCGCTTGCCAAAAGGCTAAGCCGGGAAACAACACCCTTAGGCCATACGATCCCAGGATATTGTTGACGGAAAACCACCCAATGGTACTGAGGTAGTTGAGAAAAGCCGGCACCAAGCCTGTTCTGGACCCGAACAAACGACGGCTTATCATCAATTGGGGCAAGCCAAACGTCGGCCCCATACCGGCACACAGCCCCAGCGCTAATCCCCCTAAAATATTGCCAATCACCAGCGCCGCAATAGTCCAATCCCAGGAGAGCCCCAACGACACCGGAAAAAATCCTAGCGCAAAATCGGCAATAGTGAGGTTGCTACCCAACCACAACGTAAACTGGCCGGCAATCCGACCGTGTCGTTCCTGAGCCGCAATCGTGTCGATGCCGTACGGCTCAATCTTTAATGCGTCACTGCCATAGCGCGGCACCTGCGTCATACCCGATCCCCTCGCTCTTGTGTCTATACATCAGTATATACAGCAAAGGGTGAGCAACCGCAAGATTAATCGAAGGTTAATCGAACACCTCAATCGCTTGATTTCGCAAAGCGGCGACGGCCGCGGAAAGCGCCTGCGCATCGGGATACCTGACCGTGTGCAAATGATAGCCCTGGGTCAACGTCGACAAAAGCATCGCGCGCTCCGACTCCACCTGTTCTAGAAATTGGTCGACGTCAAAACGAGAGCGCAAATGCAGTCCACCGCTGAGCTCCCCATAGACCGGGTGCTCAACCAGAACATTTTCCACAACCAAGCCATGATCGACCAACGCATACAGTTCATCACGGGTCTGTTCAGGTTGGTGGCGGACGGCAATCACCGTCTTATTCGCGACCTCATGGCGGATTGGACGAAGGTAATAGCCTCGCGGCGTCGACACAATAGGCGACCCCGCCGCCCGCAGCAAAGCGATCTCATGCACCACCACTTGGCGCGTCACACCCAGTTGTCGAGCCAAATCTTCCCCTCGCAGGGGTGCCTCTTGGCTGGCCAATTGTTGCAGGATGCGCTCTTGCCGTTCTTGTCTTTCATTCATCGCGGCCGCTCCCGCTCTGGCCTGATCGATGACGTTCAGTAGCCCCTGCACTGAATGCGAGGAGCGTTCGCTCCAAGACAGGCAATTGAATGTGGCTGGGATACTGGCGGGTGTGGTAGACTGTCTGCGTTGCCACCACTGGAACAGGATCGTCGTAGGGGTTCAGGCCTGTATTAGTATTAGGAAACGCCACGAATTTGCTGGACGAAGTAATAGAAAACCGTAGGCGATGCCCGGCACGAAACACGTAGGCGAGATTAGGCATAAAGATATGATAGCGCTCGACCTTGCCCGGAATCAAGGGACAGGGCTTGTCCACGCCGTAGCGATAGCGTGCCCGCACAATGTAGTGCGACAGGCGAATGGAATTGCCGTCCGGGTCAACATCGGACAGCCAGACAGCCCAATCGGTATCAACCGCCGTGCTGGCCGCATAAATCTCGGCAGCAAGTTCGCCAGCGATGGTCAAGTCCTCGGTTAACAAGGCACTGGTATAAACCAACACATCATGGCGTAACTCTAGCCTTCGCAAATTTTCTGGATGGCGTTCTCCTCCATCATCCACGGGATCCTCGGGATCGTAGCGATAGCTGTCCGTATCCCCCCTCGACTGCCAAGGGGAACCTGGCCCGCATAAAAATCCGTCACCCCAGCGCGAATTGGCGTGACCGGCGCTGGCCAAATACCAGGGCTGCATGGCGGATTCGACGGGAGGCCAATTGTCGGATTGGCGCCATTGATTGTCTCCCACAACATAATAGGTGGCACGCGCTGTCAAGCGGCCAGGCGCTGCCCGGCCCTTTAAAAATCGGTCAAACCACCGCAACACTTCGGCGTCATAGTCATAGACGACCGCGTCATTTGAAAACGACAGACCCATGAAATCACGCGTGCGATTGGGCTGATGCTCCCACGGGCCCAGCCAGATGGTGCGATCGGGGACATCGTGCTCGGTTAACATGCGCCACGTTTCGGACACTCCAGCCGAGTCGCCGTCGTACCACCCGGAAATCACCAGCATCGGCGTCTGCACAAACGACCCGCGCTCGGACAAGGTGCAGTTTCGCCAGAATGCGTCGTAGTCGGGATGCTTGCTCCAGATATCCCACGGCTTAGAGCGGCGACCAATCAATTGGGTTGGAATATCTAACAGCGGGCGCGCGTCACAAGCCTCTTCCGGGCTTATTGTCTCTCCGGCAAAGATGCTAAAATCGGTCCTTGTCCCCACCGACTGCGCCAAAGTCCACGACAGCAGCGGCCACGAGCAGATGGTGCCGCCGCGACGCACAGTATCGACCCAGGGCGAACCCACGTTCACCTCGTCAACGACGGCCTTTAGATGCGGATTGCCGCTTGTGGCTGCCGCCACCGCAACAAAGCCTAAATACGATGCGCCCCACATGCCGACGCTGCCATTTGACCAATCTTGCTCGACTATCCAGTCAATGGTATCGCTGCTATCGTCGCGTTCGTAGTAAAACGGAACTAATTCGCCTTGGGAATCACTGCGTCCGCGCACGTCCTGGTTGACCACCGCGTAACCCTTGTTGGCCCAGCGCATAAAATAAGCCCGATATCTGGCGCGGTCATAACAAGTACGCACCAAAATGGCTGGAAGTCTTTGGGTTGGCGGGATTCCTTCCGGCAAATAGACATCGGTCGCCAATTGCACCCCGTCCCGCATCGCCACTAAGAAAGTACCGAGGTCGTTAACGCCATAGAGCGGTTGCGACAACAGCGCATCATCGTACACCGAAAGCGGCGTTAGCGTTTCATATCCCGCCACCACCAACACTTCCATGCCATAGCGATAGGGCCAGACAAAAGCAATCGGCTTCCCGTCCAACGTCACCACGTCTAACGCGCTCTCATGCCGTTGCGCCCACACCTGGGACTGTAGCACGCGCCCCCGATATGTTCCACTTAACACTAGGTGACGTTCATACCGGACTTTGCCAGCCAAGCTCACTGTCTGCCCGCGCCAATCGGCCGCCTCATACTCGCGCAGCCTTGAACTGATGTGCAAAAGCGGCATGGAAAAGGGAGGTGGCTCCGGCAGAACCTTTTCTTGCATTTGCGTGCGCTGACGCAAATCGACGGCCGCCCACATCACCGCGCCGTCTGCAAATCGAATCGTGCCTTGGTAAACGCCACTGGCGTAAAGACTCCAGGTTGTATCTTGCAACGCCACCCGACGCTCCCCCTCCTGCGGCCCCTGGTCACCACACACACTGTAAACCCACGTCCCACCGTTCAAGTTACCCCACTACATCCCGCTACATGAGGCCCTGCTGCGCTTTTGCCCCACGCCGCCCGCACTTTCTGATCGCACACCCAAACGTCAAAGAGTTCAATGCCCAAAAGCGGGTTTTAGCCTCTTTGCGCCCGACCGCGTTGATAGAGATAGTAGGCTGCCGCGACATCTTCCAGAGCCAATCCCAGTGACTTAAACACGGTCACCTCTGATGCATTTTCCCGGCCCGCTACTTGCCCGCTCACTAGGTCAGCCAATTCACCGACCATGTGATCGGAAGTGATGGCCCCTTCCTTTAATGGAATCAGATAATCGCCCGCTTCCGACTGTGCCGATTCGTGCCGGTCTACATACAAGCGAGCCCGCGCCACCAGCGCACTGTCAAGCTCGCGCTCGTCGGCACGGCAAGCCCCGACCGCATTGATGTGACACCCGTCCTTCACATCACAACTCGCCAAAATGGGGGTTGGCGACGACGTGACGGTGCAAATCACATCGGCCTCGGCGCAAGCCTCTTCGACACTGTCGGCCACCTCCAGCGGGCATCGCAGTTGTTCCATCATCTCCTGTTGATAGGCCAGCGCTCGCTCCCGATGCAGTCCATAGACGAGAATCCGAGTGAATGGGCGCACCGCCAGCATCGCCTCTAAATGGGTCCGCGCCTGTTGTCCCGTTCCTAAAATGGCTAAACACGACGCATCGTGGCGCGCTAGCCAACGCGTCGCCACGGCACTTACCGCGGCGGTGCGAATGGCCGTGACACTTTCGGCGTCGACCACTGCCCAAGGCGTGCCGTCATCAGCGGAGAACAGCAAAATTAACCCCTGATGTGAAGCCATGCCGCGATCACGATTTTCGGGAACCATCGTAATGACTTTTGTGCCTATGACCCTCTGGCGTTCCAACCAGCTAGGCATCTGTCCAAAAATTTTCCGCCCGCCGAACATCATGATTGAGCGCAAGGGCATTTGTATCTGTGCTTCGGCTAAGTCCTTGAAGGCTTCTTCCATCAAATTGATGCAGTCGACCATCGGAAGTCCCGCCATCACCTCTGCAGCCGAAAAAAATTCGAGCCTCGGGTTCATCACCGTAGGCGGCCAAGGAGAGGCCGCCTGCCCCCTTTCTTTCGTCGAACGATTTGCGGCCGCCGAGAAGCCATCCCTCTGCTCCTTAAGGAGTTGCTGAATTGACCGCCGCGCTTAATTGTCGCATTGAAGACACCCACATGGCCCGGGTCAAACCCCGCCCCAGCCATAACTTTTAGCCACTCAGGTTTGATCTCCATCAATTAAAATTGATTCGAGCTAGGCCATCGACAATCACTGTCATTATAGTTGACGCCAGACTCATAACCTAGCACGATCGTTATCGCAGCCAATCCGTTGCAATGCATCGGATCGCGCATGTCACCAACCGCATCCTCCCGGCAAACAATTCCCACAGGGTTAAATGCTTGCCTGAACCGTCGCGGTGGACCGATCTTTCCATGCGATAGGGCAAGCGTGGCGCAAAGCGCACTGGCGGCTTGGTCCGACCGTCGGCGCCCCCAGAGATAGGCATCGTGGGCTGGATTCATCGCGTTCATGTGGTCCAAAATTGTACGGATGATCTGTAAAGCCTCGACGCAATGAAAATCCTGGCCACGACCTCCAGGCGACAACGGGGCACCGTCCCGTTGCACCACCGCCGTCTCCGGCCGGTCTTGATCCCCTCCGGTCACTTACCACGAAAGATTAAGTCGCCTCCCCAGGACCCATTGTAGAACTCACATTTCGCACCCCTGGATTTTGCCCGTGGAGGAGACATCCTGAAGGGCTTTCCATTATTATCGGAATATTCCGCAAAGGAATCGATTAGGGTACATATTCGGTCATCACCCTTGGGGAGCCGTCAGTTTCTCACGAAATCGCGGATCCAACGGGTAAAG
>PXYV01000025.1 GCA_003023745.1 Sulfobacillus acidophilus
TCATATGCGGACGGAATGCATCCACTGAGCGTGGATTCCCCAAAAAAGAGGTTATCCACAGGTGGTTGAAATGCACAACGCAAAAAGCTCGCTCATGACCGCACCTTGACAGTCGTTGCCACAACCAGTAAAATGCTTATGTTTGGTTGGTGCCCAGGTTAAGACAGGTGATTTTTCGGAGAGGAAGTTTGCGCATGTCCACCTATATGGCTCGTCCTGCTGACGTGACACACAAGTGGTACGTGATCGATGCGGCGGGGAAGCCTTTGGGTCGTGTGGCCACCGCAGCGGCCACACTGTTGCGTGGTAAACACAAGCCCATTTATACACCCCATATAGACACAGGGGACTACGTGATCATTGTCAATGCGGAAAAAGTTGTATTGACAGGTCGCAAGTTAGACCAAAAGATTTACTTTCGCCATTCAGGATATGAGGGTGGCCTAAAGCGGACGGTGTATCGCCAGCTGATGGCCAAAAAGCCGGACTTCGCTGTGGAGAAGGCCATTCGAGGAATGTTGCCGCACAATCGTTTGGGCCGCGCCATGTTTAAGAAACTCAAGGTATACCGAGGATCTGAACATCCGCACGCGGCGCAGCAACCGGATCAGTGGGAGGTTATTGGTTAATGGCAACGGCGCAGTTTTGGGGTACCGGACGTCGTAAGAATGCTGTGGCACGGGTCCGCTTAGTGCCCGGCAGCGGTCGCATTGTGATTAACGGACGAGAGTTTGAAGATTATTTTCCGGTTCTCACCCAACGTACGGCCATTGTCAGCCCGCTGAAAACCGCTGATGTGCAAGGGCGTTTCGATGTTTTGGTGCGTGTTCAGGGAGGCGGCTTGACTGGTCAGGCAGGTGCGGTGAGGCATGGGATTGCCCGTGCTCTGCTGGTGGTCGATCCCAACTTTCGGCAGGGGTTAAAGCAACGTGGTTTTCTCACCCGCGACGCACGGGTTAAAGAACGTCGGAAATATGGACTAAAGAAGGCGCGCAAGGCCCCTCAGTTTTCCAAGCGTTAGGCAGGTGAAGCCCCATCTCAGCGGGGCTTTTATTGTTTTGCGTCGATTTAGTTCAAACCGCGCTTTCTTCTAAGAGACCTGAGAGTCTACCCCTCCCTCCATTCCACTCAACTCGGTTGAAAGGGAGCGGTGTCAACCGCCAACGCTGTGCTGTACGATTGAAAGGATGGGGCCGGGTGGCTGGGTTTGGGCTTTAATTTCATCCCATAATGCGTTCCAAGCCTCTCCCAGTCCTGCTTGAACAGCCAGCGCATTGCGGCGCAACATGAGTCCGGGATCGTTGGGGAGGTATTGCAAGGCGCGGTCTAAGTGTTCTAGGGCGTCGCCTGCACTGCCGGCCTGTTCGGCAGCTAGTTGATGGGCTAACGACTTGGCGCGAGCCAAAGCGGGTTTGTCGGGTTCATTAATAGTACGGTCAATTAATTGTGCGGAAACACTGGGTCTAAGATATTGGGCCACTGTCAAGGCTGATTCCAAGACTTGGGGGAGGCACTGAAGCAGTTGATCGGCGTCGCGTAGAGCCTCTTCGCATAGGCGCCAGGCGAAGTCAATCTCATCGAGCGCCACAAAGCAGCGCGCCAGGTCACTTTGCAACCGACAGCGCGCTTCGGTCATGGAAAGTTTGGGTAAAACTTGAAGAGCCAACTGGACCGAAGCGCGGGCTTTGTCCGGCTCTCCCAAGCGGCAGTGGCATGCCGCCAAACGGATGTTAATCTCTGCTGTTAGTGTCGGCACGGAATGATTTTGCACCTGATTGGCTTCGTCGTACAGGGCAATCGCCGATTGGTAGTGCTGGGTTTCCCAGTAAATGTCCCCGTAATGCATGAGGGCGTATACTTTGAGATCGGGATCGGGCTGAGCACGGGCCACGTCGACCCCCCGTTGAAAATAGATGACGGCCTCATGCAAGAGGCCGGCAAGATATGCCGTGCGCCCCAAGATGACGGCGGTTTTCACCAACTGCGGCGTATCTTCCTCTGCTGTAAGTCGATCAAAGGCGGACTTAAGATTTCTCATGGCTTCGCTGTAGTGGTGTTGTGACAAGTGCACTTGGCCTCGAGATGTTTCGATTTGCGCCAAAATGTCATCGCGTCCGAGCCGCTCCGCCAAAAACTGGGCTTCCTCCAAGCCCACCAACGCTTCGTCGAGTCGTCCGCTTAACGTCAAAGCCTCTGCCGCCTTCATGAGCACGTCCACGGTCCGCAGATCGTCGTCGTTCCCTACAAAGTACCCGTAGGGCTTGCCCAGACGCTCTGCCATGACTTCTAAGGCTTTGCGCGATGGCCTGATACGGCCGAGCTCGACCTGACTGACGTAGCTCTTAGTTAGTTCGTGACCTGCTAATTGTTCTTGAGTCAAGTGCTTTTTCTTTCTCAAGTCGCGAATTTTATCCCCGATCACGCTTAGCCCTCCTTGTCACAATGTATCATAGGTTTAAAGTCATTTAACAGTGCCACAGAAATGTAGAGAGAAGGGTTTGGTGTGATCGAACACATCAAACGGATGCCGTTAACATCTGAAGTGCGAGACATCATGCGTGCAGTGCGTCAACGCGGTGGGGAAGTCTATGTGGTGGGGGGTGCTGTGCGGGATTGGGCGTGGGAACCCGGGTCGTTTAATGCGAACACTGTGGACTGGGACCTCACCACCAATCTCTCCCCCGATATTTTAGAGGCGCTCGCCGTTAGCAAACACCCCGGAATGCAGTTTGGGACCTTTCGTTTAGGAGCACATGTTGAAGTGACGATCATGCGGCGCGAAGGCATCTATGCGGACCATCGACACCCCGCGAACATTGCCTCGGCGGCTGGTATTGAGGATGATTTAAGGCGGCGGGATTTTACGGCCAATGCCGTGGCCTATGATGGAAGCAGGGTGGTAGCATCTGCCGATGCTTTGCATGATTTGCGCGATCGTCGTTTACGGACCGTAGGAGACCCGACACTACGGTTTCGCGAGGATCCGCTGCGGATGCTGCGACTTTTGAGGTTTTCAGGAAATTACGATCGGATTGGGGTGGACTCCAAAACCTGGCTCACCCTCTTAGCAATGCGCGACGAGGTGCGCCTGGTCAGTCGAGAACGGCGCTTGCAGGAATTTGTAAAGTTCTTAAAATCCCCGTTGCATCGATGGTACAAGTGGCACCAAGCCGGCATGGATCAAGCATTGGAGTGGAGCCATGGGGAATGCGCTCCATCGTTGGATGTTGCATGGATGATGGCGCCCGAGCATCCGGCAGCGCGCATTGCCGTTTATCGTATGATGACGGCGGGCACGTGCCGGGGCTTAGATATCTGGGCGCAAAATTGGCCGCTGCCGCGATCATGGCGCGCTGGGCTAACCGCCTTGAGTGCGAGCCCTGATCCAACCATCTGGGCTGATCTGGCACGGATTCCCTACCAGCGCCAGGCCTGGATGTTTCGCGAACTGGCGGCGGCGCAGGGCATGGACCGCAGTACCCTCAATGTCTTGCAGTTAGCTGTGTCGCCAGCGGAAATTCAAAAGCGATGGGGCATCTCCGGTGCCGCCTTGGGTCAGGTTGTGCGCTGCCTTTATGAACTCATTGCTCATGATCCGACGCGTAATGACCGGGCGCAGCTCGGGCTCGCAATCGAAACTTGCGCTAAATCAAGACAGGAATGAAGCCGGGCACGTTTTCATACCCCTGAGTGAGGACGAAGGGGGACACTCTCATGCGAGGATTCGTGCGGGTGCCGATGATATTGGCCCTAAGCCTGTTGTTAGGCGGATTTCTACTGATAGCGGGTGCTCGTGGTCAAGTTCAGTCCGAGCCGCCTGTACCACCAATGGTGGGTGACTTATTGAGCGGACGGACCATCATCATTGATCCCGGCCACGGCGGATGGGACCCAGGCGCGCGCGGTCGCTACACGACGGAAGCGATCGTCAATCTCGCGGTGGCGTTAAAACTGAAGGCCTGGCTAAGGACGGCGGGAGCGCGGGTGCTGATGACTTGGGATAGCCCGCAAGATATTCCCCCCGACCGCAAATATCGCGTCCGCGAGCGTCTCGAGTGGATTAACCGGCAACACGCGGATGTGCTGATTGACATTCACTGCAACTCCGGCCAGGCGTCTTTTCGCAACCCTCAGACTTTCTACTGGGATGGCGCGCCAAGCTACCATTTAGCGCACGATGTACAGGAAGAGTTGCGATACTTTACCCATAGCAGGCGCGATGTTAAGCGCATCGACCAATATGTGCTGCGCTATGCCCATATGCCTGCTATTAACGTCGAGATTGGGTATCTGACGAATGCCCAGGAAGAGCGGCTCCTGATGACTTCTTCTTATCAAGAAAAACTGACCTGGTATATCTTTGTCGGGATCGAACGATGGCTTTTGAAGGGGCGCTGGTCAGCCGACTTGTTGGATGCCCCGCCTCCGACGGATCTTTTGGTGCGTTAAGCAAACGCAGCCGCTGGCCGAACACGCATGAATCAGGGCGATGCAACGGTATAATGAAGACATGACCTGAAAGGAGCTTAGTATGACGCCTAAAGAAATCAGTGTAGTGGGTGTGCCACTGGATTATGGGGCGGACCGCCGCGGAGTCGATATGGGCCCTAGCGCCATTCGCTATGCGGGACTTCATGAAAAATTGCGCCAGGCTGGACATGTCGTCAACGACCTCGGGAATTTGGCCGTGCCCGTGCCGGAAAGTCGGACACCCCGCGATCCTCATGCCAAGTATATGGATGAAATCGTCAAAGTGAATCGTGTGCTGGCACGAACGATTGAAAAGGTGTCACGTGAGGGGCAGTTTCCACTCGTGCTAGGTGGAGACCACGCGATTGCAATGGGCACGATTGCCGGGATTTTGCGGGTTCGGCCGAAAATTGGGCTGTTGTGGTTTGATGCGCACGGAGACTTTAACACCGAAAAGACATCGCCTTCCGGAAACGTTCACGGCATGCCCGCCGCAGTCGCCGCAGGCCGCAGTCAGTCAGACCTGGCGATTCCCTTTAAAGGGCACTTTTTAGACGAATCCAAGATTGTTTATGTCGGTGTGAGAACTTTGGATCGCGAAGAGGCGCGAGCTCTAAGAGAAAGTCGGACCACGGTTTTTTCCATGCATGAGGTGGATCGTTACGGTATGCGGGAAGTTATGGCGCGCGCAATGGATCTGGTGACGGACGGCACAGACGGCGTCCATTTGAGTTTTGACATCGATGCGCTTGACCCGCTGTACGCACCCGGGTCGGGTACTCCGTTTAACGGTGGATTGACCGATCGCGAAGCCCATCTGGCGCTAGAATTGTTGGCAGAAGGCGATATCCTGACGTCGATGGAAATGGTGGAAGTCAATCCGATCTTGGATGAACGCAATCGAACCGGTTGCCTCGCCGCCAACTTAATTGCCTCGGCGTTGGGGCACCGCATTATATGATGAGGAGGACGCCTGCATGGATTGGCAAAAGAACCTGGTGCGATACCGGCGGGATTTGCATCGAATCCCCGAACTAGGATTTGAGGAACATAAGACGCATGATTATCTATGGGCTCGTTTGCAGGAAATGGGCCTTTCTCCCCGGGCTGCCACGAACACGGGTATTACGGCCGACATCGAGGGAACCGGACCGGGACAGGTTATCGCGGTCCGGGCGGATATGGATGGGCTGCCGCTTACCGAGGAAACGGGGTTGGAATTTGCCTCGCAGCATGCTGGAGTGATGCATGCGTGCGGGCACGACGCCCATATGGCTATCGCGCTGGGCTTGGCGGAGAGACTCCTTGGTAATCGCCACGCGTTCAAGCGGGTTCGTCTATTGTTCCAACCGGCCGAAGAGCGGTTGCCGGGAGGAGCGATCGGACTGATTGAGGCCGGAGCGCTTGACGGTGTGGACGAAGTGTACGGACTGCATGTGTGGGCCAATCTTCCAGTGGGTTTGGTGGGATTAAAAGCCGGCCCCATGATGGCCAATGCGGACCAGTTTCGGATTGATATCCGAGGGTCGGGCGGGCACGGATCCCAGCCTCAGGCCACGAAGGATGCCGTGCTGATTGCAGCGCAGACGGTGGTGAATTTGCAGACGATTGTATCGCGGCGCATTCGCCCGCTGGATCCTGCGGTCGTGACGTGCGGTACGATTCATGCCGGTCACACGTTTAACATCATCGCCGAGACAGCCGAAGTGACGGGCACGGTCCGAACCTTCTCGGCCGATACGCAAACCCAGATTGCAAACGAGATTAGCCGGATAGCGGAGCGCACCGCGAATTTGTATGACGCCAGTGCCGAAGTTCACTATGAAAAGGGATATCCCGCCGTTGTCAACCATGAGCGCGAAGTGGCGTTGTGGGAGGAAAAACTGCGGGGATTCGTACAATTCGCAGACATCGATCCAGATATGGGCAGTGAGGACTTTGCGTACTATCTACAGCATAAACCGGGTGCGTTTCTGTTTTTGGGAGCAGCCCAGGATGACGGCGAATCACCCCCTCATCATTCGCCCCATTTTTTGGTAAACGAGCGAGTTTTGCCGCTCGGCGTCGAGGTGCTATACCGAGCGATTACCGAAATACCCTGAGGGCGTTTTGCGACAGCGCCGTGAAAAGGGTGAGGTGTTTTGTACGGCACTACCAGACAGGGCAACTGGAGTGATGGCCAGCCCCCAGTGTTTTGTAGCCCGTTGCGGCATTTCCCAGCAATTCGAAGAGCCCAGATGGTGCGAGGTTATCTGGTTTAGATTTAAGAAAACCCCGAGTTTTTAGATAGGCCGGGAACGGGTCGCGACGTCCCCGGCCTATTTTTGGACATGGCGTGCCTTTTGGCGCACCTGGGCAATCAGGGTAGCGAATGCCAAGGCGCGGGGGGAAAGCGGGCTGATTGCGAATATTTCTAAGCTGCGCTAAAAGACCTACACGAATGGCTATGGCCGGCACTCCGTTTCGATTGCTTGCGCTTGCAGCGCTCGCATCGCTCGCAATTCAGAGGCACGCCTCTTTCATTGCCGTTGGATCCCTAAAGAAGGGGGCTTTAATCGCGAAAGCCTTCATGCACTGAATAAATCACGGGGAGGCAAAATAAATTGAATCATGATGAGTTCAAGGCGCAATCGTGGTTAAAACCTGTCATTTATCTATCCTAGTGTGATATGTTAAGAGAGCGCATGAGCGTGGCCTTAAGTCCTTTGCGTGTCGGCCCGGGTCTGGGCGACCTGCATCGGTGGCACCGATCGGATCTGGTCGTCGGCGCGGGCAAGCATCTATACGCGCGCGAACGATTGAGTTCGTTGCACTCATCAGCGGCGCTGCTGGTACTGTTCGGCGCATGTGGTGATGGTGGCGTATAGGGGTGACACCATATGCGGCATCCAACTGAAAGGAGACAGGCGGCTTTCCCGGCGGCTGGATCAACGTCGGGGTCTTGCCGACCAAGGTGTCATGGACTATATTTTGGGCTTTGATTATGGCGGAACGAAAGTGGATGTGGGTGTGGCCGGGGTGGATGGAGCCATCGTTGACCGCCAGCGCCTGTTGGTCGCGGATTTTTTGACGTTGGAGCAACTGATGGAGAGCTCCTTGGCGGTCGGACAGGCGCTAGCGGCGGACAAGCGGTTGGTGGCGGTTGGCGTCTCCACCATGGGCATTACGCACGCTGACCATGTAGATTTGGCCCCCAACGTGCCGGGATGGTCGACCCTGCATTTGCCGGCACACTTTCATGCAGCATTTCCCGATGTTCCGGTCGTGATTGAAAATGATGTGCGCGCTGCCTGTGAGGCGGAACGGCGCTGGGGGTCGCTTCGAGATGTCAAAACTGCCGCCTATCTGAATTTAGGCACAGGAATTGCCATGGCCTTTGTTATTGGAGGCCGAGTCTATCCAGGAGCGCATGGAGCAGCGGGTGAAATCGCATATTTGTGGCGTGCCGACGAAAAAGGGTTTCGCGACGGCCACGCCCCCTTTGAAGAGCAATTCGGAGGAGGCGGATTAGATCGATTGATTCAACGCATGTTTGCTCCATGGCATACGTTAAGTGAGCTTTTTGATCAGATGGCAAGGCCTGAAGTGGCAGCATTTTTGCACGAGACGTTTCGCGAAATTGCCCGGCGGGTGGGACACATTTTGTTGGCCTATGACGTGGAGCGGGTATCCGTGGGGGGAGGCATTGCTTTGCGATTTGATGTCCTGCGGCCAATTTTTGAGAGCGAATGGCAAAGTCACCTGCCATTTCCACCGGATTTGGTTGTGAGTCGCTTTCTGAATCAAGCCGGACTGCACGGGGCACTAGCGCTGGCGGCAGGGCGAGGCGCACCGGCATGATTTGGTGCGTCACCTTAAATCCTTCGCTTGACGTCACGTATCGCTTGGGCGAGGATTTGCTGCCGGGTTCCGTGGGGTTGGCTCAAGAGATGGATGTGCAACTAGGCGGCAAGGGGAATAATGTGGCGCGTGTGGTGCACCGATTGGGTGCGCCGGTCACGATGGTGGAGATCCTGGGCGGTCATGTCGGATTAGAATTGTCTCACCGAGCAGCGCAAATGGGGATCCCGATGTTGTCGGTCGCCGTCGAGCAAGATTCTCGAATTTGCCTAACCATGGTGGGTGCCGCCAGCGGCACCGTGACGGAACTGAGAGCGCCTGGCCCGGAGGTGGATCCGATTTGGGCTAACCGTTTGTTGCAGCAGTTGCGCCAGAGTGTCGGGCCGCAGGATTGGGTCACCATTTCGGGCAGTTTGCCGCCGGGGCTATCGGTTAACACGTATGCCGAGTGGGTGTATGCTCTCAAAGGCCGGGTTGCCGGCGTCATCGTGGATGCGGCCGGAGCGCCTTTGCAACGAGCGGTGCAAGCGGCGCCGACTGCGATTGTGCCCAATCGCCACGAATATGAGGGCATAGGAAGTTTTCTAGCGCACGGACAAACCGAAGTGATTGTCACCGAAGGGAAAGATGGAGTCCGTTGGTACGAGCCGTCGGGGAAGGTCCGATGGTGGCAGGCGCCTGGGGTAAAGGTTGTTAATTCCGTTGGTGCAGGGGACACGTTTTTAGGGGCGCTGGTAGTCCAGTTGGCGGCTGGGGCAACCATCGCGGACGCGATTCCACGGGCCGTCGCCACAGCGAGTGCCAGTGTGGAGACGCTGGGAGTCGCCGTGTTCGACTTGACGCGCATTGACGAGTTGCTGCGAGAGATTAAGGAGGTCGTGACATGATTGGGAACCCTCATGAGCTTATCCGAGACGCGCAAAAACGGAAAGCCGCAGTACCCGCATTCAACATTGACTCCATCGACATGGCCATGGGCGTGATTGAGGCGGGGCAATGGCTGGACCGGGGATTTATTATGCAAGTCACCGTGGAAACGCTCGACATCTGGGGATGGGAGTTTTTTAGCGAGGCGATAACGCATTTAATTAGTCGGGCTCATGTTCCGATTGCGCTCTTGTTGGATCATGCCAAACGGGTCGATGATATTCGGCGCGCCATCGATTTGGGTTATCCGGCCGTGATGTATGATGGGTCGGCGTTGCCGTTGACCGACAATATTGCCACAACACGCGAGGTCGTGCATTACGCGCGCGAGCACGGGTGTTTCGTGGAAGGTGAAGTGGGTCACGTGGCGCGGGATGGGGAACCGGCCCATTGGGAGCATCTGACATCGGTCGAGGAAGCGCAAACGTATTGGGAGGCCGCAGGTGTGGATGCATTGGCAGTCGCGGTGGGCAGTAAACACGGACACTATCGCACCCCGGAGGATATCAACGTAGAGCGCGTGCATGAAATATTCGAGGTTATTCAGGCTCCGTTAGTGCTGCATGGCGGCAGCGGCATGCCGGTCGAACTGTTCTCGCAATTGATCAGGCGAGGGATCGCCAAGGTGAACATTGGCACCGAGTTGCGTCGGGCCTGGTGGAGCGGGATTGACGGGGCAGAGCATGCCAAACCGCGGGAGGCATTGCGCGCCGCCCGCGCTCACGTGAAGACACGAAGCATTGAAATCATGCGGACGCTGAGCCCAGCGCCCAATCAGCCTTGAAGGGTGGCCCGCCCGGGTCGGTGAGGGAGCCCAAAAGATTGTTGTAGGATATTCTCTAACTAGCAGTGATGAATAGGTCATCGGGATTGCACGTTCCACAAGGACGCCGGCCGTGCGTGAAATCCGGCCGCGATGAAAGTTATACCAAATAGGGTATAACGGCGCTCCATCCGTGGTATTATCCAATGGGAGTGTGGAATATGGCTCAGATAATCTACCAGGTTCAGACTAAGCAGACGGTCGACGAAGCGGTGCATGCTATCGCAGAAACTTTGCAGCGGCATCAGTTTGGCGTTTTGTGGGACCTCGACATCAATCAAAAATTAGTCGAAAAGGGTCTGGACGCCGAACCCCCCTATCGCATCCTTGAGGTGTGCAGTGCTCCCCGAGCAAAGCAAGTCTTAAGTCGTAATCCACAAGCCGGCAACTTTCTGCCGTGCAAAATCGTGGTGTATCAGGAGGCGCAAACGCGTCAGACGATCATTAGCTTTGCCAATCCCGTGGCCTTGATTGGCCTTATTGACGATCACCGCTTGGATGCACTGGCCAAAGAAGTGGGTGAGTTGTTAAAGCAGGCTGTCGACGAAGCAGCCGCTTTCGCGTGATGGTTCGGTTCCGGTCCATGCGGTTGTCTCGTCAGCCAGGCAAGATGGAGCAGGTGGCGAAAAATTGTTCGATCGATGCCGCGCCTTTCCTTGGGGCAAGACGGTTCATCAAAATACAATGCGGCGGAGACCTCGGCCTTCAGGCCGGGGAGGCGTCGCGTGAGAGAAGCTTCGTTCCCAGGTTGTATTCTCACTAAGGATTGTTATATGATAGGATTAGTGAATCTTGGGAGGCGCGTAGGTGATGAAGCTCACCTTGACCGCGAAAGTCCAATTGTATCCGACCGCAGCGCAGACCGTATTGCTCCAGCAGACGGTCGAGGCCTATCGCCAGGGGTGCAACTGGGTTTCCGGGATCGTCGAAACCACGCACTGCCTCCAACAAGCCGATCTTCACACCGAGGTCTACCGCCCCTTGCGGGCACAGTTTGGCTTGCGATCCCAGATGGCGCAATCGGTGATCAAGACCGTGATTGCTCGCTACAAGAGCGTGCTGGCCAACGGTCATCCCTGGACGCGGGTGCAGTTCAACAAACCGGCCCTCGATCTCGTCTGGAATCGCGACTATTCCCTAAAGGCCCGCGGGTTCTCCCTCAATACGCTCGCAGGCCGCGTGCAGGTGCCCTTCGCTCACCAGGGGATGGAGCGGTTTTTCAATGGCGCCTGGCAGTTTGGCACGGCGCATCTCGTCCACCGGCATGGCCGGTGGTTCCTCTATGTGCCGATGACGCAAGAGGTGGTCCAACCCGATTGGACGGCCATCCGTCAGGTGGTCGGGCTCGACTTCGGGATCAATTTTCTGGTCACGGCCTACGATTCGCAGGGGCAGACGACCTTTTTTTCCGGACGTGCCGTTAAAGCGCGACGCGCCCACTTTAAGATTCTCCGACAGACCCTGCAACGCCGCCAGACCCCTTCGGCCCGCCGCCGTCTGAAACGCTTGGGGCAACGAGAACACCGTTGGATGACCGCTGTGAATCATCAGGTCAGTAAGGCACTCGTCGCGCGCTATGGCGCTCAGACACTGTTTGTGGTGGAAGATTTGACGGGGATGCGGGGAGCCACCGAGCGGGTCCGGCGGCGCGATCGGTACACATCCGTGTCGTGGGCGTTTTACCAGCTCCGGCAGATGCTCGAATATAAGGCGGCGTTGCATCAAGCCCGCACGGTGGCCGTGGATCCCCGCTATACCTCGCAAACCTGTCCCAAGTGTGGACACGTGGCCCACGGGAATCGCGATAAGCGACGGCACCGTTTTGAGTGTCAACAGTGCCATTACCGGTCGAACGATGACCGGATCGGCGCGATGAACCTGCACCGTCAGGGAATCGAGTACCGGGTGACAGGGGCGATCGCGGCAGGCCCGCGGTCGTGAGGGCGTCGTCAACCGCCCTACGATGCGACCCCAACTCAAGGAAGGAGATGGCTTCGGCTGTCGCCCGCACTTCTGGGGAGTCGCAAGCTCCGGCCTTGAGGCCGGAGTCGTTGACCCGGTACAATGGAATTAGTTTGTAGGCACAATTGCGATGGCCGCGGTGTCGCGCTTCAGACACCGCCTCGGCTTGGTTTTTGCGATGGTGAAGGTGGGTGGACATGGCTCAGCTGTCCTCGGTATATCGTAGGCTGGAAGAAGGCTCTAAGCGTCTAACGCCGCAACGCGAATTGATTATTAAACTGTTTTTGGATCGACCCAGTCAACACCTTTCCGCCGAAGAGGTGCACCAACTGGTTAAGCAAGAATTTCAGGACATTGGGATGGCCACGGTGTATCGTACCCTGGAACTTTTGACCAGGTTGGACGTATTGCAGCAAATCCACTTTAATGATGGCCGCGCACGATATGAAATTAATCTAGAGACCACCAATGTGCATCGTCATCACCATATGGTATGCATGCGCTGTGGCCGGGTGGAAGAATTTCAGGAAGATCTTTTGGATCAATTGGAAGACCGGCTCTATAAAGAGCGGGGATTTCACGTGGTGGATCACGAGTTAAAGTTTTATGGAACCTGCCGCCAGTGTGAGCGAAAACAAGGAGGACGAAAGTCATCATGACCTTTTACGGGTATAAGCGCTGAACCACCTCTAATCGCGCGCGGGCGTGGCTCGCGAATGGACAGGCCGTGGTCGACGAGGAGCGTGACCTGATTGCCCAGCCGTTAAGTGCTGCGGAGATTCGCACGCTAGTCCAACTCGCTGGCGGCGTGCAACCGCTGTTGTCCAGGAAAAGCCCCAAATATCGGCAGTATCAAGATTTGGCAAAGACCGACGAGGACTGGATCGCGTTGATGGCGACAGAACCTCGCCTTATCAAACGTCCCCTGGTGCGGGTGGGGGATGACCTTTACATTGGATTTGATGAAGTCGCTTGGCGTTCGTTGTTGACGAGCTAAGGAGCGAACCCCTGCGGCAACGCCCATGCATTGAGGGTTACTCCTTGGGGTTGGGGTGGGCTCCCGTGGGGGACCACGACGAGCCCATCGGCCTCGGCGAAGGAACGTAGCGCGTCGGATGACTGGTTGGTTATCAGGTCAAATCCGATGGACCCGTTTTGGGCTACAAATCGAGTTTTTAAATAACGGGTTTCGCGGGTCGCCTTAGGATAGGGGGCGAGGAGAGTGCCGCGAACGGTTGCTAATTGGTAGGTTTGGCCCGTCAAGCGAGCCACCAGCGGCGCTGCTAGCAAGTACCAAGCCGTCAAAGCCGCACCGGGATTTCCAGAGAGAGAGAGAATGGGAATGCCAGGCGCGAGAAGACCTGCCGCCGTAGCTTTGCCTGGATGCATGTCAATCCGCCAGAACAATCGTTGAAAATGCTCTTGCAAAATGTCGGGGAGAAAGTCGCGGGCCCCCACCGAAACGCCTCCCGTTGTAATGACCAGACGGTACGATTGAGTGCGCGCCGCCATCAACGTTTGCAACAAGGCCTGCCGATTGTCGCGGATGTAGCGGACGGTTGCCTGCGCGCCCATTTGGGTCAGCAGTGCTCTCAACAATGGGCCGTTGGCATCGTAGATATGTCCGGGTCGAAGCGACGTTCTACTGGTCTGCACTTCGTTGCCAGTAACAAGAACCAAGACGTTTGGGATCGACCAAACAACAACGCGGCTAAATCCGAGGGCGGCGAGTTGGCCGATGTGAATGGGGCGAAGACGGGTGCCCGGCTCCAGCACACGTGAGTGGGCCGAATATTCATGACCTTGGGGCATAATGTTGCGGCCCTGGGGAACACGGTTGCGGATGGTGATATTGTTTTGAGGCGCAACCGCTTCTTGTTCCAACACCGTATCCAGTTCGTCCGGAATCGGGGCCCCGGTCATAACGCGCAATGCCTCTCCGGCGCGCAGCGGACGACTCCAAACCCGTCCTGCATAGACGGTGCCGACGACACGAAAGACGCCCGGACTGTCGCTGGCGCGAAACGCGTATCCGTCCATCGCGGCGCGGCGGAATGGTGGGGAATCAAAAGCTGCCTGAACCGGGTCTGCTAAAATTCGGCCTAAACTTTGCTCCAACCGCACGGACTGGCGCTGGGCGACCGGGACGAGGTGGCTTGACACGAGATTAAGCGCTTGATCCACGGCGATGTATTCAGTCATGAGTACTCCTCGCAACGATATAAGTAAAACGGGTCCAATCGGTACTTAACGTGTTCATGATCGGGGCTAGTGCCTGGGGCCGCAGGGGAATTTCGGATGCGATCCAGGCAACTTTCGATGCAGGCTGATAGGGTCCAATGACAAGACAAACGTTCACCGTCTTAGGTGGAAGATCGCGTCCAACCCAAATTTTCGGATAGGGGCTGCGCTTGTCGCCTTCAACCAATACGAGGTCCCCATCCGCCCAAAAATTTGCCAGCAGTTGATAGACGCAGGGCCGGTGGATTACCGGTTGCCGCCACACGACCCCATCAGGAGCGACGAGCATGGTGGAGTCGATTCCTCGCGCATGAAAGCGGCTGGTATCGGATCCGGGCTTGTCTTGCATCAAGGGGTGATGGGTCCACTTGATCACTTGCACGACCGGTAAGGTCGCCAGTAGGTGTTCGATGAGATGGGTTTTACCGCTATCCGACGGTCCGGCGATGTGGAGCACTCTCATGGAGCAACACCTGCGTCACGAAATCGGGTCCAATCGTGGGGGGTGTTAATATTGGTCAAGATGTCTAACGGAACCTCGATGTGCTCGGATGATAGGCGACTTACCACTTTTTGCACCGGCCAGGGTCGATCGTTTTTGAGTGCCTCTTCAATGGTCGGCAGGGCCCGACGGTGCCATAATGCTGCGAGCGGTTGCGAAATGGAACCGGACTGGGGATATACGACGGCGAGCCCACAGTGGGTGGACCACCTCTCGTACATTTGCGTAAAGAGCGAGTCGGGGACAAGCGGCAAATCGACGGCGAGAACTGCGACCAATGCGTATTGGCTCGCCTGCAAGGCTTGGGCAATGCCAACCAAGGGCCCTGCAGAAGGTCGATCATCGACCAAGTCGCGCGCGCTGACAGCCGAATAGCTGTACGGCCGGGAAATCCAGACCGTTCCTGCAATGGCGCGTTGAAGAACCGACACCGCACGATCCAACAACGTTTGTCCAGAACCCGTCAGCAGTTCGGCCTTAGACTGTCCCATTCTTCGGGATGCACCTCCCGCTAGCACCACCCCATCACAAGGCACCATCCTTCATGGCCGCCTCCCTCCACGTTTATCATCATGGTACACTAATGTTGGGCGTCCTAGCCGCGCCCGATGTCGAGGTGAATTGATGCCTAGAATTGACGTGGTGGCATTTGACTTGGATGATACGCTGGTTCGCCTATCATCGCAATTCATTCCGGAATACCTTAAAAATCTGGCCCAATTTCTGGAACGCACGTTTCCGCAGATACCATCGGTGTCCTCAAAGATTTTGGCGTCTAGCCGCCGGATGATGGCAAAGACGCTTGATGATGAACGGCTGGAAGACTTTTTCTTTCGAGATTTTTGTCATGAGACCGGACTAAAGCGCGAAGAAGTGGCCCAGTGCTTGCACGCCTACTATCGCGAGCAATTTCCTGCGTTGCGCCGATATTCTCAACCGATGTACGGGGTGATGGGTCTATTGGCGACGCTTCGTGCGCGAGGATATCGGATTGCCTTATTGACCTCGGCGTTATTCCCCATAGAAGCCATCGACTGCCGACTTGAGTGGGCCGGATTGGAGGATTTCCCATTCGATTGGCGGACCTCGCTAGAGGTTGTGCATGCCACCAAACCACAGCCCGGATTTTATCAGGAGGCCGCCCAGACCTCGGGCATTGCGCCGCAACGTTGGTTAATGGTGGGCAATGATTTGACGGAGGACATCATCCCCGCCTACGAGGCAGGCATGTCCGTCTATTGGGTGTGCGACGACGTGAAGTCAGACCATTCGCCGCAGTTGCCCCCACTCGCCGCTTTTGGCCCCTTGGCGCGTGTGGTTTTGTGGCTGGAGGGCAATGACGGCGGCTGAGCACCGGAGCTCGCTCGCCGCAGCCAGGCCGAAAGCGCCAACGCCTTCATGAGGACACGCAACTAAGGCCTTCATATGGGACATGTCGGGGAAAAAAGGCACCGTCCCGACGGTTGTGCCGGGACGGTGCGTCGTCCGTTGTGATGATTGGTTATTTAGCCATGGTTGGTGGTAGATATTTGGCGAAGTCGAGGATGTGTCCCCAGCCCGCGTCATATCCGGTGTAGAGCCAGATGATGGCAGCCAGTCCAAGAATAATGGCGGTGATAACGGCGAGGGTGCGGTTGTCGCGCCATTGGATAGTGGGCAGGACCAAGAGACCACCGATACCGGTCAACAGGAATCCGAGCAATGCTGCTAACGGATCGGCCCCCAGGTGCAAGTCTTCAATCCGGATGCCGATGACGATGGCGTAGATGGCGCCGAAGAAACCAAAGATGGCCGGAATCAAGGGCTCCCATTCAAACGTGAGGGTCATAGCGGCCGCTAAGAACAAGACGCTAAAGTATAGTGCCGGCTCGCCGTACGCAACATTAAATCCACCTGGCAGCGGCCAAGTAATCACCATCGGAACGGCCGTGACAATTCCTAACAGCCCGACGGCGAAAAATCCAGCGGCCCAGCTCTTGCGGTATTGCTTGTCGGGCTTGACGTATAAGTAGTGTGCTAACAATGCTAATCCAGCGCCCAGGTTTACCAACATGACTGCGAGGTAGTCGATAAACATGTTCTTCACGCTCCTTGAACAACAATTTGATTGCACTGTCATTGTCAGGGAAAAGGCGTGAAAAGAAAGTGGCCATTCGGTCCATTATCAAGCCCCCTCATGGTCGCACTTTTTTGGTCTTTGATATGAAGAAGGTGGTCTAACGGTGCTGCCGTGACGGCCACCTTGACCCAAGTGCTGGGGGATAACAGTTGGCTCCAAATTTGCCTATCGATATCTATTTTTGCTAACAGGCCCTTCAAGAAACAGCAGAATTTTTAGGAGCCCCCGCCTCCACGTCTTGCATGAAAGGCGGTGATGCGAAGATCGCCCCCTTTGGGGGATCCGTCTGATCACACGCAACATAACCCCGATCGCCCGTACCCCGATGACCACAGACGATGGGGTTAAAGAAACGGATTGAGTTGCGTCATACTTTGGCGTACGAATGGGTGAGCATATCCCGAAACGCCGTGAGGGAATCAGCCCGGTCAGGATCCTGGGTGCTATAGATTTGAATGAGATTGGTCAACATGCGCACTAACATGAAGCGCGTGGGCGTGGGACTGAGATAGGCGGGATGAAATCCAAACCCGTTGTTCATCAAGAATTGGACACACTCTCCGCGGTTTAAGAGCCGACCTTTGTGAAAGGGATCAATAAACAAGCTATCGTTGTACTGTAACAGAAAGTGTCCGGGCATGCCAATGCCTACGACAGGAATGCGCAGCCGACGAGCAATAAGAAGGTAGACCGCCGAAAGACTGATGGGAATTCCTAGACGTCGGTCCAATACTTGGTTGATATAGCTGTTATCAGGGTCGTAGTATCCATCTTGGTTTCCGGCAAACCCCAGGTCTTCGAAGAAATATTGGTTAAACGCTTCGATCAGCTCGCGGCCTCGACCCATGCCCCGATCCATGCGTCGCTTGAACTCCTGGGCCATGTCATCCAACATATTTCGGTAATGGGCTCGATTTAAGCTTGGATATCCGGCTTCCGCGATTAAAAAGGCACCTTCCTCGAGATCAATCCAGGCAGAGGGCATTTCACAAAACCGGTCGAACCGTTTGCCCAGCTCGTCCAATCGCAGCCGCTCGAGAATGCTATAGACCCGGGTGCGCACGTGAGGATCGCTTGAAGTGCGTGCTTCTTCCAAGTACGATTCAGCTTGGCTGCGCGCTTCGATGAGTGTCTTTCGCGCAATTTGGGCCGTCTTAATGTCGTCATCGCCCAAGAGGTGAATTAATGCGCGAATCTGTCCCTCTGTCAGTGTCTTCATGGCCGTCCGCTCCTTTCCCCGAGTCGCGCGTCTTTACGGCTTAGGTGGTCATCTCCACTATATGAACGACCACCCTAGTTGTGAGAGCAGTTGTCAGCCGTATCATATAATTCGCGCTTCAGCCGTGATTTCCTTCTGACCTGGCTGCGAAAAATGAAAGAGTGACGACTGACCTCTGATTTCACTCTCCGACCAGTATGCCCATTCCTTGGTATGCTATCCTGACATTTCCAGTGAGTCTAAGGAATGAGGCTTTGGCCTTGTACTCCCAATCTTAGTCCATCTGACGCGCAGTGGTGACGGCAATCTTCGGATTTTCATCGAAAACCTGGAATGTCGTCCACGATTTGTCAGGAACGGCATCTGTTGCAATCATGTGGTGCCAGGGGTATGGTTGCAATATGCGTGAACAAATCGACAAGCTATTAATCTATATCGGTCGGCTGGCAGGACACGTTCCGGTCTTGCAATTAGTGGTGGGCTATTTATTGGCTGACCCGTCGCGGGCGCGTTTTGTCGATACCCTTGACGCGGCGACTCATCTGGGTATGGTGATCTCCGTGCACCGGCGTATCGAACTGCCGGTGGCGCCTTGGCAAGGTTACATTCGCGGGGTTCCTGTGCCCGATGCATTAACGTGGATTCAAGCGGCGCGCGCCATGGGAGGGGATATTGCTATTCGCGTGTCCTCGGATGACCCGATCATTTTGCAATTGGTGGCCGCGTTGGTGGCACCGGAACGCGCTCGCCGAGATCGCCGCGCCATGGAGGATCGGATGCAAAGTCTACGGCAGGAACTGGATCGGGCACTTGATTTATACAATGAAGTGCGCCATCTGATGGAGGTCGATCAGGAGCGCCAGCAAGAGCTGGAGAAGTTCCTCAGCATGGCCGAAAGCGAGATGCAAAGCATGGGACGGGAATTGGCACAGATTAAAGAACAGATGCAAGGTAAATCCAGTTAGAAGAGCTTTGGATCATCTCCCGTTCCCTTCGCCTCTTCGCGTGATCGATTGGTCCCGTTGGCTTTGTCTTGTGCGCCAAACCGATCTTTTCCGCATGCCCAACGTGTATGCTGGCGGACAGTACTGCGCCTTTTTTATTCCTGAGCCAAATAATTTGCGACATCTTCAGGAGCTTGACAATACTTAAGGACCACCTTCCTCTTTGCGTGACCGAACTGAATATGAGCGACCTGCGCATGTCGGTCGACCAGGCGCCGAACATCTTGACTGTCTGTCGTAATCTTTTGGTCGTCTTTCGGCATACTAAAACCGCCGAAAGGGGAGTTTGTTGTGGTCTATCATCGGGACGAACAGGTGGCTTTGTTGAATGAGGACTTAATGGGAGAGCACCAAGCCATTGTCCACTACCTCACCCATGCTTGGACGGTGGTGCGCCAGTTTGGTCCGCATATCGAAGCCATTGCACGGGATGAAATGCGTCACTTTAAATGGTTGGCTCAGACCATAGTTGCCTTGGGCGGTGTTCCCGACCTGACTCCACCGGCGTTGTTGCCGGCTTTTTCGGGACTGCAGGCATTAGATTACGATATTGATGCCGAAGAAGAAGCGATTAGCCAATATCTGGCGCATCAGCGGACGATTGCGCAGGAGGGTGTGCAACAACTTTTAGGGCGCATTGTGGTTGACGAAAAAGATCATCGACGGCAATTTATCCATTTGCGTGAAACGTGGTTGCACACCAACCGGCCTGATCCCGCGAAGACCGTGGAAGACTCGAACGGTCAGCGTTTTCAATCGGTCGTATCGCAAGAATACCGGGAAATTCTGCACTTGCTCATGAAAAGCTTCATTTCAGGCCATCTGCGGGAGGTCGGGCTGACAGCCGAAGATAGGGCGATTGAAGCGATGCAGCACTTGAGCTGGATGGCAGAGGCCATGGCTGACCAAGGAGGCCAGCCTTGCCTTTCGCTGCCCACTCGGTCCATCGATGCGGGTGCGATGACAGCATATCAGGAGTTGCAGCGGTGGGCTCGAGACAACATGGCGCCACTCGTGCCTGTGATTGAACGTCTGATCGCGCATGAACAATATCACCGACGCGTTGTTCACGGCCCGCGTTGGACCGTTGGAGCCAATGCCCAAGGAAAGTGGGACGATCATGGATATCTTGAATCACGCTGAGGCTCCCTTGAACGAAGTCGAATGGGGAGCCGTCACGGACGCCGTTATTGCGGTGGCCCGGCGTCAATTGGTGGGACGCCGTTTCTTGACGCTATATGGGCCGTTGGGAGGTGGAACCGAGGTTGTGCAAGTCGACCGTTTGTCAGGATGGGACTTAGCTCGCGTTGGCATGCAGGGAGAGAATGATGATGAAGCGGTGGTTGAGCGCCACTACCAACGCGTGCCCTTATTGTATAAGGACTTTGTGCTGGGCTGGCGCGATCTAGAAAACGCCCACGCAACGGGTAACCCGTTGGATTGGTCGCAGGCACAAGCGTGCGCGAGTTATGTGGCGTTAGCCGAGGACCACCTGATCTTGCACGGAATTCCCGACCAAGGGTTGGAGGGATTACTGACCGTCGAGGGTCGCCAGGTGCTGTCAACCGCCGGATGGCAGGAAGCGGGCAGTGGGTTTCATGATGTTGCTCGGGCCGTCGGTCACCTCACGGCCGCGGGATTCATGCCTGTGTTCACCGTGTTGGCTGGCGTACAAACTTATGCCTTGTGGCATCGGCTGTACGGGAACAGCGGTATTTTGGAAATCGAGCAAATTCAGCGTTTGGTGGGGGGCGAAGTTCTGCAGTCGCCGTTAATTCCGGACGATAGTATTTTGGTGGTGGCGGCTGGCTCGGAAAACATGGACTTGGCTGTGGGGCTGGATATCCAGGTGACGTTTGTTGAGTCGACGCGTATGAACTATATTTTTCGTGTGCTCGAGGTTCTATCGCTACGGATTAAGCGCACCAGTTCAATCTGTCAACTGCGGCAAGAAAGCTGAGCCATTCTCGCGTATCGTGCGGTATGCTGTTGGCACGGGGGCGATATCAATGGCAGACGAGGAAACGAACACATTTGTGCAGTGGCGGCACGCCCCTGCAAGTCAATGGCTGTATTGTCCTTTATGCCGAGCTGATCTTAAGGACCGGTGCTGGGACGGCAAGATGCGCCGCTATTGTCCCCACTGTGGATTTGTCTATTGGGAAAGACCGTTGCCGGCAGCGGCGACGGTGATCGTCAATTCGCGTCATCCCACAAAAATTGTGCTGGTACGGCGCCGATATCCTCCTGAGGAAGGTCAGTGGACACTTCCTGGTGGCGGCATTGAATCTAGCGAATCTCCTCAAGAAGCAGCCATCCGCGAAGCGCGCGAAGAAACGGGCCTCACGATTGCGATCGACGACGAATTAGGAACTTGGTCAACGCCTAGTCGGGAGACGGTGGTCGTTTTTTATGTCGCTCACCCGTTGGGCGGAACGTTACGAGGGGGCACCGATGCAACGGAAGCGAGCTGGGTAGACTTAGAGGCGGCGCCCAGACTTGCGTTTAGCACGCACCGTGAGGCACTGGCTCGATTTATACAGCGACAGGTGTCGGCTGGATAGTGAGCACAAGGCTTGGGGCGGATCAAAATGTTGCTCAAAGGCTGCTTTCCTGCTGCGCCTAGGCGTGGCCTGGGGCCAGGCGTAACGACTTGGCAGCGATGATGCTGCACAATTTCAACGGCAACTAGGAAGTCCTAAACTTCTGCAAGGATAGAGTGAGCGTAGCGTCAACGCAACAGATGCGACTTAAGAGGCGGGTGCCTTACATCGTCAGCGAGGAATCGGAACCTGAAGTCAGCGCAGTTCTCTTGGACTTTGCCGTTCTTTTCTTTGTCTTCTGGCGGCGTCGCTTCAACACATTCCATCCAAGCGAGGCTCCAGTTACCCACCAGGGCCGCGTTGGCTCCCGTCGATTGGACGGACGCGACCGTCCTACGACCAACGACAACAAGGAGGCGACCGTTCCCACCGCTCCACCGACTCGACGGGCAGCCACTTGGACGTCATGCACTGTTTTCCCGACTTGTTCCGTGGTTTCTCGCAATTGTACGCCTAGCTCGCGAAGTTGTGCTAACTCGCTTGCTAAGGTCTTTTCAAATGCGATGAGGTGCAACACGAGACGCACCAGAAAGATGACAGCCAAGATTCCCAAGAGTGCCAATATCAGCATGGAGATGGCGATGATAGTGAGAGCGGTCGCAATACTCATACGCCGTGTCCGTGATCGTCAGCGGGAAGATCCTCGGAATCGTCTAGAGAAATTTCGGTCACGCTGCGTTTCCACAATTCCTGCCCTTTCTTGGCGAGGTTGTCGCGAATATCACGGACGCTGCCGGTAACCTGGTCTAACGTGCCTTGCGTTTTCTTTTTGATGGTGTTGCGAGTTTCCGTACCGGCGCTTGGCGCCAGTAAAATGCCGGCCACCATCCCAATTGCCGCCCCTATAATTAGACCGCTTAAACGGTCCCAATTGCGGTCGTCCATTGCGTCGCCCCCTTTGTCATAGTCCATCTATTGTGACACAATATAACCCAAGATAAAAGTGCTTTCCAGTCGTTGGAAATTCCTGTTGCCACTGATTCTAGTCTAGATTACGGCGCCGTCAAGTCCGCCGCGACCGGATGCGTCACCAGGAACTATGAGCGAAAGTTGCAGTGGAGAGGTCAACCTTACCTGTGTTATACTTGATTGGTTTTTAATCGCCGCGTGACGTAGTTGCCAACATGATGGGGGACAGGCAGATCTGCAATGCGAATTGTCTTTGTGACTGAAACCTGGTGGCCATCGACAGACGGTGTGGTCACGAGGTTAACGGCAACTGTACGGGAACTCAAGAAGATGGGCCATGAGCTGATGATTATTGCTCCTCGAGGTGGCGAGCCGTTCTTTGAGGGGATCCCGGTGCGCGATGTGCCAAATGTCAGTGTCGGCTTTATCTACGGCGGAAAACCCTGGGGCATGCCCTTGCCTCGCATTGGTCATTACATACGCGAATTCGATGCGGACGTGGTTCACGTTGTCAATCCGTTCGTGATTGGGTGGGGTGGAGTTCTTTCGGCGGTGTCGCAAGGAAGACCCTTAGTGGCCTCGTATCATACCAATATTGCGCAGTATGCTGAATTTTATCATTTGGGTTTTACGAAACCGGCTATTTGGGCGTGCCTGCGTGCGTTGCACAATCGTGCCGATTTAAATTTGGCGACGTCTGAAACGGTGCGTCAGGAGCTTATCCGAGAAGGTATTAAAAATGTGCGCGTATGGGCTCGCGGAGTCGACTTGCAGTTATTTCATCCGAGTCGGCGATCGGAGGCGATGCGCCGTCGGTTAACGGACGGACACCCCGAGCGGATGATTGCATTATCGGTTGGACGCATTGCGTTAGAGAAAGGGCTCGATCGATTGACCGCATTGTTTGCTGCGAATACGAATCTTCATTTAGCATTTGTGGGTGACGGACCCGCCCGCAAGGATCTCACGCAGTTATTTCGTGGAACGCCCACCACCTTTGTCGGTACCCTGCATGGCGAAGATCTGGCCTGCGCGTATGCCTCCGCCGATGTATTTGTGTTTCCTTCAACGACCGATACGTTAGGTTTAGTATTGTTGGAGGCTATGGCGTCCGGCCTTCCCATCATTGCTGCGGAAAGTCAGCCTACTCACGAGTTAACCGATCAAAGTGGGGCGGGGCTGTTATTTCGCGCGGATAAGCCCGAGACTATCGGTGAGCGGGTATATGAATTAGTGCATTCCGCGCGTGGGGAGGAGTTATCGCGGCGAGCTCGGCATGAGGCCGAACGGTGGGGATGGCGCGTACCCACTGTCGAACTGGTGAACTGGTATCAGGAGCTGTTGGGGGAACAACGGGGCAGCACAGCATGAAGCGCCTCTTACAGTTTCTCAAGTTTGTGTTTGTGGGATTTGGAAATGCCATTATTGACCTGGGCGTGTTTAACGGCCTCTATTTTATAGCACCGACGCACGACGTCAAGCGTTTAGTCCTGTACAACACCATGGCGGTAGGGGCGGCTATTCTCAATAGTTACATATGGAACACGCGTTGGACGTTTCGATTGCAGCGCCGCACGCGGGGTCCGGGAGCCAGGCGGCAGAGGGTTCTTTTTCTTATTCAATCGCTAATTAATATTGTGGTTAACGACTTAATTCTTGGATTGATCGCGCCATTGATTGCGGATACTCATGTGGTGGACCACGTGATTGCAAACAACATCGCCAAATTGCTGGCGATGTTCCTAGCTTCCGTCACCAGTTTCGTCATGATGAAGCTGGTCGTTTTTGTTTAAAGTACCTGCACCTCGCACGCGCCCAGAATGGACCGCACGGAACGCTTACTATCGGCATCTTTTGCGAAACTCTTCAGATGTTTTGGTTAAGATAATCGGGTAATGGCATCGGCGGCTGTTGAAGTGGGTCAGGCTGGGGCTGGCCGACTTGCATTTTTAGCGGAATCACTCCGGCCCAAGTAGGCCGCGTTAAGTCATCGACATCGTCGCTCGGTGGACCGGTTCGGATTTTGACCGATGCGTGATCTAACGGAATGGCAAACACCCGGGTGATTTTCAATTCTGTGTCATTTGGTGGGCGCGCATCATCCCAACGACCGGGGACGACCCGGTCTGCCAACGCTTTAAGCACTCTTAATTTTTCGTCAGGATCGGTCACTTCGCGGGCTACGCCAAATGCGACGACGGATCGGTAGTTGGCCGAATGATTGTAAAAGGAGCGGGCGAGCACTAACCCGTCTAGTAGGGTGATCGCCACCGAAACCACTGCATCTTGTTTCATGTCTTTAAACAGGCCCGCCGCGACCGCCCCGTGAATGTAAAGAGAATCGTCTACGCGAACGTGCAGTGTTGGAATAATGACTGGTGCGCCATCGCGCACTACGGCTACGTGGCAGTAATACGCTTCATCAACAATTTGCTCAATTGTCGCGCGGTCGTAGTGACCACGTTCAGGATGTCGACGCACGCGAATTTTTGGCAGGTTCCGGCTCATTAAAAAACTCCTCTCTTCCGTCTATCATGCCGGATTTGTCTGGGTTCGTATAGGCTCAGAAAATGTTGCGGCGGTTAAGGAGGTGCGCCCGCATACCACCCTGATGCGTTGGCAGGCCGCCCTTTAGACGGGGGCGGCACGAGGATGGGGTTATGTCGTTCATGCCCGTGCGGTATTGTGCCTGACCTGGTTGGAGCCCACTGCATCTTGCTGCGCCAATTTTCGTGTTAAAAGAGGATCCGGTCTCAGTGGTCGGTCTGTTCCGGCATGGAAGGAAAAATGCCTACGGATCGCGAATATAGAGCAGCGGGAGGGGGACGTATGATCAGCCCGAACGAATTTTACGAATTTTGGTTGGAGTACTTACATGCGCATGAACTATTGGCCACGAGACTATGGCATTTTGTTGGAACAAGTGCTGCACTGGTTTCCTTGCTATTGGCACTCATTACTTGGAACTGGATTTACATTGTGGTTGCACTTATCGTTTCCTACGGGTGTTCGTGGATGGGACATTTTGTTGTGGAGGGCAATCGCCCACTGACGTTTCGTCGACCATTGTGGTCGATTCGAGCCGATTTGCTCTTGTTTCGGCTGATGTTGACGCGCGGCCTGACCGAAAGTATCAATACCTTTAAGCTTTTATAGGGCGAACCTGATTGCTCCGATACGCCGGCCTATCTTTTGCTGCAAAGATATCCGGCTCTTCATCGAGTATTTGTACGGGGCAAAATGAAGAATCTATCTGCCTCGGCTACACCGTTGGTGGCTCGGGCTTTTAAAAATCGCACGGCTCACTGCGTCGGTTCGTTCAATTCGGTGTGAGAACTTGTCCCGGCTTGGCATCGGGAAAGAAGATTCCATCTTGGAGTACGGCGGTTCCATTGATAAACACATGGTGTACCCCTTGCGCCCACTTTTGCGGGAGTTCATAAGTGGATTGGGGAGCGTACGTCTCGGGGTCAAAAACCGCGATGTCCGCTGCTGCACCGGCGGCTAGACGACCGCGGTCGGAGATGCGATACAGCGCCGAGCCTGTCGACATTTTGCGCCATGCCTGTTCCAATGTGAGCATCTGGAGATCTTTTACGTGGTGCGCGAAGAATGCCGCAAATGCCCCAAAATAGCGGGGGTGGGGACGTTGACCAAAGGGAAGTCCGTCGCTTCCTACCATGGCCGCATCATCTTGTGCGAGCAAGTCGTCATCGGCGGGATCGGTTTGATGGACGATACAACTGATGTCAAGAGACTCTGACACCAGTAACTGCGCGATAGCCGAGGCCGGGGACTGCTGTTGTTTTTGCGCGATGGCCGTAATGCTCTCACCAACATAGCGTCCACTTGCTGTTGATGCGATAACGACTCGACTCCAGTCGAACCCTGCAAAGGATGGATCCTGGGCGAGACGGAGGATAGCTTTGGGATCGTGAAGACGGTTCATGAGGTGCGCAGGGCCGCCCTCGGTCAGCCACACGGGCAAGTACGCATGTAGGATGCTAGATCCGGCACTATAGGGATACAGATCCCAGGTTACTCGGATCCCCCGATGCATCGCTTGATGCAGGGTTTCTAATAGCGCATCGGCTTGGCCAAAAAGTGTGGGATGGGACAAATGGAGGTGAGAGAGGTGAACAGGAATGTCGAGTTCTTCTCCGATCGTGAGCGCCTCTTCGACGGCCTCAAAGAGTTTTGTGCCATAGTCTCGCAAATGGCTAATATACGGTCGTTGCTGGCGGCGCAAAGGGCGCGCCAACGCGACTAATTCTTCTCGGGCAGAAAAGACGGCAGGCACGTAACTTAGGCCTGTGGTAAGGCCGGCCGCGCCTTCGTCGAGCGCGTCGGCGACGCTTTGCGTGGCTTGTAGCAATTGTTGGCCCTGCAACGGGCGATTGTCAAATCCGGTGGCCAAAATGCGTAGGTTGGCATGCGGAACGTTTAAGATCACGTTCAAGCCGAGGTGCCCGGCATACCGGCGCGCTTGCTCGGCCAAGGACGTGCTGACCCATGGCCCCGGATCGCCGTTGACCGGTTTCCAATATTGCACGACCTCGTCCAGATGGGGCCCAAAGAGCGGCGCGCAACCAAATCCGTCCATTGCGATGGCGGTGGTGGTGACGCCTTGGCGTATTTTGGCTTCTGCCAGCGCCGGATGCGTCACCGCAATATCGTCATGTGAATGCATGTCCACCAAACCCGGAGCTACGACCAAGCCCGTACAGTCGATGACCTCGTCCTCTGGACGGGGATGCCAAGCTTTTGAGCGAGGTACGATCGACTCAATAGAAGTGCCGAGAATAACCAGGGTGGCATCGATAAGACCGTGGTCAGTCAAAATGCGTCCGCCCCTCAGGATAGTTCTCATAGGTGCCTCCAATTGACGACTATTTCTCGCGCATGCTCCCGGTAGGGCTTGGTGAACATTAATCATTGAGGTGACTCCGAAAGAGACGGCAGCTTGTTGAGTGCGCGCGAGTTTTTATAATTCAATCATACAAACAGGCAAGGCGTCAGTAAACGGGCAAAGCTCTCGGGTCAACGGTCACCGTCCTTGTTGCCTTTAACGGTTATTTGCAATCCGTGGTTGGACCGTCACTCCGCTTTAGCTTTGGCAATGACACTGCAAGGTCATCTTACGAGATAATTGCGGGGAGTACATGCCAAATAGTCTACCTGGCGGGAGGCAGGCTATGGTAGTCGGCGAGAGCACGCTCTCACGCGACCTCCTAGAAACGGGGTGTGGGCGATGCACATTCAGATCTCAATATCAGTCGTCAAGACGGTTTTGCTTTATCAGATATGCCCACCTCTCGGCGCAAGCGCCGACAGTCCTCATTCCACCTCTCCTGGTTGCTCAGGGGCGTTCTGGCCTATCCTATACGCCAACGGTCCGCTTTTATGCCAACAGCCCGCCTTGTGGATCATGGTTGGTGAGAGTTAGCCACGGCTCCTCGGTGGCGCAATAATGGGGCACAACGCCCTTTGAACCAACTGAAGAGGTTTCGTATCAAGCAAATTTTGCCAGAGCCTTTTTAGGACTTTAACGCAGGGATACGTAAACACGAACAGCTATTGCCTTTACAGGCAAAGCCGTATCTGGATCAGTGGCAGCACCACGCTGTCACGGATGTTGTCAACGAGTCCACGACCCTTCAAATTCGATCGATGGCACGTTTGTAGGACACGTCCTTGTAGCCACTCGATTGCAGCCGACTGTTAATTGTGGATCCGACAGCGACAACGGCTAACGTGATATAGCGGTAAATGACGCCCACATAAAATACGTGCCCCACGTACCAGCCGCCACTGGACGATTTAGACGTTAGCAAGTACAACACCGTAAACGAATTGACGTAATCGACCAAGCCAGCCAAGGTGAGAACTACATATGTCCAAATCGGCCACTGCGCCAAAATGGCGAGGACGAAAACCCACAAGGTATACTGAGGCGAGTAGACTTTGTTGACAAATAGGAACACCGTAAACGAAAGTGCGGTCGCATCAATAATGCGAGCACCGCGATACACTTGCCACATCAAATACAGCACGGTCAGCACGACGACTATTAAGGAAAACATATTGGCTTGGGCCGTGGTGATCCCATGAATCCACTCGTTTGCGTAAATATCTGCGCCTAAGCCGCGCCCCGCGTTGTACGTAAAGAAGTAGGACCAGTTCTTGAAGTTGCCGACGGCAAATGGGACATTGATGATGAGGGCGGTGGCGAAAAATGCTCCAATCATGCGCCAAAGTGTCTGTAACTGGCGCTTGCGCACCAGTTCAGCGATGATGAAGGGAAGAAAGAAGACCGGAAAGAGTTTGGCAAATACTCCGAAGCAAAAGATAATTGCACTCCAAGTGTACTGTTGGCGTTGGTACAGGTACCAGGCGACGACCATAAATCCAATACCCAGAACGTCCCAATTTAAAAGGCCGTAGACCATTAACAGGGGGAGCACGGCAAAGAAGATTGCTTGCTCTGGCACTAGCCGTTCCATGAGGAAGTAGACCAAAATGGCGATGAGCCAAAAAATGATGAAAGTGACCAAAAAATAACTCTTGATGCCGTGGCCGACTGCGGCTAAAGACATGAAAATGCCCGTAATGACCGGATATTCGATGCGGTTTTGAATGTATGGAATCAAGTGCAAAAATAGATAGCGGGTCTCATATAATTTCACGATGTCGGAATAGGCCAGGTTTTTAAACGACCAGAGATCATAGCCGGATACCACCAACTGGCCGTGGCGAATAAGGCTCGGTGGAGGCATTAGGCGGATGTAACCCCAAACCATCCATACTGTTATCGAGACTAGTGCCAAGGCTCGTTTCCACAAAGGCTGCGTCACCGTTTTCTGCATAAGAACCCCTTACGAATGGATTTTGATAGGGCATCTTTTTTAGCATAACGCATAAGTGGGACAAAAGGTTCCCTGTGACCTGTAATTCGACAGGAAAAGATTTCCCAGGATTACCGGTTGGTGGTAGGCCGAAGCCCGCTTCTCTCTCCGCGCATAATTTGTGACCCTGACGCCATCTCAGGGCAGTAGCACAAGATTGTAAAGCTGCGCGTGGAGTGCCCACCGACTATCGATTGTCGCCATAGTGAGGCGGGCAGTCGAGCGCAGATCGTCCGGAATCACCTGCAAAATTTATTGGTGGCTCGATGATGGGTTCGACCGTTCTGCTACCGCGTACAAGCGGCAACAAGCAGGAACATTGGGCGGCGCGATTCGTCTAGGGCATGGGGGGAATCGCCGTTTGCCATTCCGGCCGTTGCCTGGGACTCTTGGATTTGTCGGATGAGGAATCCTGCCCCTAACAACCCGTTAATGTAAGTGGCAACGGTTCGATGGTACTTCACGACCTCCTCACCAACAAAATGGGTATCGCGGCGGCCCTCTTCCTGGTAGTGATCCATAATCCAATGGAGCCGTTCCCCCGTGGTGCCGTAACACCAGTCTTGGGCGGCGTCCGCTGTATAGATCGGGTGTTCCACGGAGAATACAAAATCGCCGCCCGTCCCGAGACATGCCGCCACATTTCGGCAGACCGCCGGAAAATCCCGGACATAGTGGAGTGCGAGCGAACTGATGACCACGTCGAACGCGTGGGCGGGAAAGTTGATGTCTTCGATAGCGAGCTGACGATATTGAATCGCCGGATCCTGTGTGTCGGTTCGGGCGCGGTCTAACATTTTTGCCGATAGGTCAACGCCGAGAACCGACCGGGCGTACTACTCCCGCGCATAGCGGCAATGCCAACCGAATCCACAACCCAAGTCCAGCACTCGTTTATCGCGAAGCGAGGGCAACATCGCCCGAAACGTGGCCCATTCTCCTGCGGCGATGAGCCCTTTCGTCGACCGGTCCATCTGACTATATTTGGAGAAAAATTCCGCGACATCATATTTGTTCTGCTTCATGGATCCGACTCCTTGGGCTACAACGAGTTCCATGCAGACTCCTAACAAGGATAAGTATAGCTGATCGAGGTTCGAGTTCAGGCCCGGCTGGACGTTGCGCGAGGCGTATGTCGATGTGGGCGGCGTGGTCTTTTCATTGCGTCGGAGACCGGCATTGAATATGAGTTGTTGACCCAAAAAACTTCACGATGTGAATGGGATTTCCAAGTGCTCGAATTGCATTATGGACGCGCAATCCCCCGGCAGTGTGTTGCGCAACACCGAGGATGATTCCCACGCACCAATCCATTAGCTTTTGCACAAGAAAGACAGGGCCAATGCGTCGAGGTCAATCAAAAAGCCGTCCTACCGCAACTTGCAAATAGCCGCAAATTTAGCGGGGCTCATCATTTGCATGGGCGGAGAGCCCGCCTAGGCACGACCGCATAGTCGACGTTCTTTGCCATATACATGATGAGGGGAGGCGAAGGAGAAGATGTTGCGCAGAGTACACCCCAGTGCTGCGGCGGCATTTCTGGTCTTGGCCGCCATCGTTGCATTCATTTTAGTCTATTCGTTCCGCAATTATAATCCACATGCATTGGGAATGATGCCGGGACCCGTGCAAGAGGTGTTAGACACACCGACACTGTCCGGCCACGATATCGCTGTCAATATTCTAGACATTACCGGAAATCAGGCAGAAGTGGGCCGATGGGATATTCCCGGAGAGTTTAGCTACGGTCCTGTCCAAAACGAGGGAGACAATACCTGGTACATCACCTTAACGGTGCCGGTCAATATGAAGGGCATTGTCAAGCGCCTGGGGTACCAGCCCCAAATTGAAACCTCCACGGTGTCCTCTAGTCTGACGAATCAAGATACGACAATGAGTTTCGATGATTATATCGATATTGTGCCGCTGCCCAGTCAAAGTTTTGACCGCCTCTACTTTGATCCGGACAATCACATGGCGACCTTTGCCTTTAAATTGGATCCCTATGGTCAGGTGATGGACGAATCGTGGGATGCAGTGGCTGTCAACAGCTAAGCTGGCGCTGGTGCTTTTCATTTCGCACCCGTCCTGGTTAAATGGAGGTAACCAGGAGGGAAAAGTGTGCCACACCATCAGGGATTTAATTCGCGTGCCATTCACGTCGGGCAAGAGCCCGATCCTACAACTGGGTCAACGGTTCCACCTCTGTATCTGACCTCGACGTACACCCAACCATCGTTTGGCCACCACCTTGGCTACGAATATGGACGTAACGACAACCCGACGCGTGATTCCTTTGAACAAGCTCTGGCGTCGTTGGAACTCGGTCAAGGCGCTGTGGCGTATGCTTCCGGCATGGCTGCGAGTGATGCGGTTTTACGAATTTTGGCCCCGGGGGACCGGGTGATCGCGGCCGAGGATTTGTACGGCGGCGTCTATCGCTTGCTGGAGCGTGTATATCGAGTCCAGGGCATTGTCACCGAGTACGTGGATTTTAGGCAACCGGATGTTCTCGAGGAGGCCATCAAGCGGATTCGACCCCGCATTATTTGGATGGAATCGCCCTCCAATCCTCTGCTCACCGTTATTGACATCGCGCAGGTAGGGGCGATTGTGGCGCGTTGGGGCGGATGGTTGGTGGTGGACAATACCTTTGCCTCGCCCTACAATCAGAATCCGCTCACGTTAGGAGCGGACCTGGTCGTCCATTCGACGACGAAGTACATTGGCGGTCATTCCGACGTGATCGGTGGGGCAGTGGTTGCCAACGATCCGGACCTTTTGCGTCATTTGCGGTTTATCCGCAATGCGGCTGGCGGCACACTCGGACCGTTTGAAGCCTGGCTCACGCTGAGGGGATTAAAAACGCTGGGCGTGCGGATGGAGCGTCACGCGGAAAATGCCCAGCGCATCGCAGCGTTTTTGGCGTCGCACCAAGCCGTCGAAAAAGTGTACTACCCCGGCACGCAGGGCGTGTTGGCGGCACGCCAAATGAAAACCTGTGGAGGCATGGTGAGTTTTGTGTTGAAGACGGCACACAGTCAGGATCCGCTTGCGGTGGCAAGAAGTTTCTTCAACCGTCTGAAGATGTTTGCATTGGCCGAAAGCCTGGGTGGGGTTGAATCGTTGGCGGGGCATCCTGCCACCATGACCCATGCCGCTTTGCCGGAGCCCGAGCGTGAACGGCGTGGCATTGTGATGAGTCTGGTGCGACTGTCGGTTGGAATCGAGGATGTTGCGGATTTGATTGCCGACCTAGATCAGGCGCTAGACCAGGCGAGTCGCGTATGAGCCAGCCTGCTCGCGATCCTTGGGCGATTTTGGGGTTGTCGCCCGGATCGCCTGACGAGATGGTGCGTGCGCAGTATTTGCGGCTGGTCCGGATCAACCACCCTGATCAATATGCCTCGAACCCGACGGAGCAGGCGCGCCGCGAAGAGATTATGAAACAAGTGACCTGGGCCTATCAAGAAATTGTCCATGGGAAAACGGTCAAGACCGCGAAAACCACTGCGACGCGATCGGGGACGTCGCGTCCGACCGCTGCTCGTCCCAGACCTGTGGACTTAACCCAATTGCAGTGTCGCGCGCACCATCGGTGGGCGGTTGTCTACTGTACAGTTTGTGGCGAACCGCTGTGTTCGCGGTGTGACGAATCGTTATCGGGCTATTGCGCCAAGCATCGTCCACGACGGCGGCCATGAGGATCAATCGGAGGACATCGCGGCATGCGCTATTGGATGGTATTTGATATTGAGACAATCCCCGATGCGTCTATCGGTCGGCGTTGGCTTAACGTGGAACCAACGTGCGATGATGCGGAGGTGCGTCGGCGCATGCTGGCCGCACGACGCGAGCAAACGGGACAGGAGTCGGATTTCTTGAAGCCGCCCTTTCATCAAGTGGTGGCGATTGCGGCGGCACTCATCGATGAGGAAGGGATTCTGCGCCGGCTCGGCCCGCTTGGTCAGCCGCACGATAGCGAACCGGAGTTGCTGCGGGCGTTTTTTCATGCGATTGAAAGTCTGGGTCCCCGGCTGGTGGGATGGAACACCTCGGGTTTTGACCTTCCCACGCTGGTGTATCGCGCCATGCGCCATCATTTGGCAATCCCCGCCTTCTATCACGTTGGCGAACCCTATCACGGCTATCGCAAGCGCTACGATGAGGAGTCTCATCTTGACCTGATGGATATCCTGAGCGGCTATGGAGCCTCGGCACGGGTCAGTTTGGATGAGGCGGCGATGCTGTTGGGAGTGCCGGGAAAACTAGAAGTGGACGGTCGCGATGTGGTGGATTTATTTGAGGGTGGCGACATCGACAGAATCCGCCAATACTGTAGCCATGATGTGCTGACGACCACATTGATTTTCTTAGCCTACGCCCATCATCGAGGCTGGCTGAGCGAAGACGCTGCTCACACACTCTCACAGAGCGCCTGGCGGTGGATTTGTGAGCACGATGCGGAAGGGTGGCAGACATTCCGCGCCGCTTGGAAGACGCTTGACGCGGAGATTGGCCGATCATGACGGGTCCCTTGTTAACGACTGATCAACATCGGCGCATCCATACAATTTTGCAGGATCGCTTTCAGTTGAATCAATTGCGGCCATTTCAAGCCGAGGTTCTGAGCCGCCTTCTCAATGGGCAATCGGTTTTGGCGGTCGTTTCGACAGGGGCGGGCAAGTCGCTGTGCTATCAGTTGCCCGCGCTTTTTTGGGACAAGCCGGTTCTCATTGTGTCACCGTTGGTGGCACTGATGCATCAGCAGGCCGATACCATGATGGCATTGGGGATCGCGGCCCAAGCTCTTACCGGTCAACTTTCCGCGGCGGCTCAGGAGAGTATATTGCGCAAATGGCGCGATGGCGCCCTGCGTTTATTGTATGTCGCGCCCGAACGCCTTGTAGACGAGCGGCTCAAGCAGGCATTAAGGCAGTTGCCGCCAAAGTTGTTGGTCGTGGATGAAGCGCATTGCATCTCCGAGTGGGGTTATGACTTCCGACCCGAGTATAGACGCATTCGGGCCTTTCGCGAGTATGTGGGTCGCCCGCTATTGTTGGCGCTGACGGCCACGGCTACCGAGCGGGTGAAGGCGGATATTCGTTGGCATCTGACCATTGGGCAGGAACCGCTGGCCTTGATATCGGGCCCCGTGGATCGACCTAACTTGTTTTTGCGGGTGGAGATGGTGTCCCGACCTCTTTCCCAGCGTGCGCGCGTGAGCGCCTTGGCGCGCGACGCATCAGGTGGCGTGATCGTTTACGCGGCGAGCCGCTGGGAATCGGAAAAGTGGGCAGCCCATCTTAGCCGGACAGTGGATGAACCGGTCTGGGCCTACCACGCCGGATTAGAACCGGAGCAGCGACGCCGCATCGAGCGCGGATTTTCCCGGGGGCAAATCCGCATGGTTGCCGCAACCACCGCGTTTGGTATGGGCATTGATCGTCCAGATATTCGGCACATTATTCATGTGACGGTACCCGAATCGCTTGACGCCTACTATCAAGAAATTGGTCGGGGCGGTCGAGATGGGCAAGCAGCTGAGGCTACCATGGTGGTGCAACTGACAGATCTCCACCGCCGGGAACAATGGATTCGTAAGGACAAACCGGACCCCGAGTGGGTAGACGAAGTGATGGGCCGGGTGAATGCGCAGACTAGCGCGCGTCCAGTTCTATGGGAACTGCAAGAGGGTGATGCGCGCATGCCGGTTATCCTGTCTGTGTTGGAGGACATGGGAGCCGTGAGCGTCACGGCCGGAGTAGGAGGATTGACCGTCGTTCGTCTTTGCGATGTCAGCGTTCATGGCGACGCGGTATTGCACCGGTTGAATCAGTTTTGGGAGAGGCGTCGCACCCAATTTGAACACATGATGCGCTATGTTGAGGCCGACGATTGCCGGCGCGCGGTGATTGTAAATTACTATGGCCAGTCCCCCGCCCCAGTTAAGCCCTGTTGTGACCTATGCCTAACTCCGGGCAAGGCCAAAGTTTTCTTGCGGGCAGATCCACCCCTGGTCGAACGCATGCGGCAATGGCGGTCCGACCAGGCCCGCCAGCAGGGAGTAGCGCCCTACGTCGTCTTGAGTGACCAAGACCTGATGGGGCTGGTGTTAAAGCGGCCCCAGACTAAAGAGGATTTATCTCAGTGTCGGGGAATGGGTTCGCGGCGACTGGAACGATACGGCGACGAGATTTTGCAGTTGTTACGACAAACGGATGGGGATGGCATCGATACAGAGCCGGCCTATGACCTATCGTCGGCTCGCGACCGCGCCATCTGGCACTTTCGCGCGGGCACGCCTTTTCCGCAAGTGGCGAATGAGGTTGGGCGTAGCGAGAGCACGGTGCGTAGCTATTTGGTGGACTGGATTGAAACGGCGCCGGTAAAGGAATGGCGGCACTATCTCAGACACTGGTTTACGAAGGCTGACTATCGGACGATGGCAAAGACAATGGCGAACATGGGCAGCGAGAGGCTGCGTCCCCTGTACGAAGCGCTCGAAGGCCGGTACGGTTTTGACCAATGGGATGTGGCACGCGCTGTGTTTCGCCGGCTTAATCGTCAATCCCAGGGTTGAGCAACAATCGTCGGGTTGAAAGCCTTTGGGGAGCTCGTGGTGCCACTTGGAAAAGGTGGATGAGTGCAATGTGCGTCATCACGACAAATTCACCGGTTTGCGAATGGGTTAGGGTGATCGGCCTTTGATGGCAGCGAAATAGATGCCTAAACTGACGGCTCCACCCGTGCTCAATAGCCGTAAGGTTGGACTGGATAGATGGCGTCTGACCTTGCGGTCGGAGAGATAGAAGCCCAGAAGACCTTGTGCCACATATTGATGAAAGGCTCGGTCGGGCAAGTTTTGTGCAGCTTCGAAGAGACGACGGTAAATGCGGCGGATGCCCTGAACGGCGTGCTTGGCAGAGGGGTAATAGGCGACAAAATTTAGATCTCCCCCTTCCTGATCTTCTTCTTGGTCAACGTAATAGTCGAGGAGAATGTGCAAGGCACCCACCCAGGGGAAGTAGAGGTTGGCCACAGCCTGAACCTGTTCGGGCGTCGGATCAGGTTCCAAGGCGAGGTTTAACAGCGCAAAAATGCCTAGCGTGGAGCCGCTAGCCGCAGCAAATTCCCACCAGGTCAGGCCTGTTTCAGGGGACGCTTTTTGGACAAACCACTGGGATAGTTGCGGGACGCGTTCGGCGGGCGGCCCGTGCTTATAGACTTGCAGGTCCACATAGAGTTCGACGAGCTCACGGATGGCGGAGCGCACGGCGTGATACCCGGGAAATTGGGTGAGGCTCGCACGCGCGTCTTCGACTAAGGAAATAAGGTAACCGCCATCGCCTTGGTGAGGGTGGTAGGCATAATAATCATGAAGGGCGTGTTGGGGCTGCACGGCGTCGATGAGCGCTTGGTGCAACTGGCGCAAATTGTTGGAATCCTGAGAAGGGCCGCGGTCGGTTACGGTATCGAGATAGTCGCAGAGCGTCTGATATGGAAGCAAAAAGGACAGCAACCGGCGGGCGGGGTCACGCGAGGGCCCCGAAAAAACACCGCCCCCTTCACAGTGAAACTGTTTGGTCACTAGGGACGAAAGCGCTTGTTCACGCAGTTGGGGATGCGGAATGTTTTGCGCTCGTGTGTAAAGTGGCGCAAGGCCTTGCACGACGCCGGGGCGTACGTCGCGGAAATATTCCCGTCCCCATTGCCAAGACTGACGCCAAGTCCCCATCATTTCGCCTCCACACTTCTTTACCATCGTACCTGATTCCAGGGTTGTCTGCCGTCAATCTATGTCGATGAACTACAAAAACTCCTGCCTGGAACGTTCCATTCCCATGCCGGCCAAGAGCCGAAGGGTGGGGTCGGCTGCCATTGGATTATGCGTACCCATGAAGAACCTCGGCAAGAGACAGCACGCGCGGGAGCGGTGTTCGCGGCGATGCAAAAATGGGTCAAAAAATTTTCTTGACTTGGTGCGAGTTGAGGATGTCGCAATGGGCAAGCCGCTTTGCATCATGGGAGAGGCGTCCCGGTGGGTGCGCGGTTTTGGCGAGGCACTGCATCAACATCCAGCGGTGCGGGTTCTGTGCAACATAGAACCGCAGTTGGCCCAGGACGATCATTTCCGGTGCGCAGGGGGCAAATAGCCCCCTGCGTGCTATCGCGGTTTAATGAGGCAGCGGCCGCGGTCGCCGGTCCGGGCGATGGTCGTAGTCGGGGACAAGGGGGTGAAAGTCGCGAAGGATTCGTTGGATTTCGGCAATGGCATAGTCAAGTTGCTCGTCAACGCCACGGGCCATCGCCTGGGGAGTCTCTTCCACGACCATGTCAGGCTCGGTGCCATAGTTTTCGACCGCGAGACCGACATCCTTGAACCAAAAGGCGTCTTCGGGTTGTGACGTGGTGCTCCAGTCGACCAGATCATAGCGCGGATTAATACCGATTACCCCGCCCCAGGTGCGCGTACCGATGAGCGGTCCGAGATTCATCAGCTTGAAAGAATGGCTGAAGATGTCGCCGTCGGAGCCTGCATGTTCGTTGGTTAGCGCGACCATGGCCCCGGTTGGGCTCTGATAGGGATAGGCTTCGAGATGACCGGCACGCGTTCGAGTAAAGGCAATGCGCTTTCTCGCAAGCATTTCGAGCAACAAGGGGGAGACGATGCCGCCGCCGTTGTAACGGACGTCAACAATCAAGCCATCGCGTGCGTATTCAGCTAAATAACCGCGATGAAATTCGGCATACCCTGCGCTCCCCATGTTCGGGATATGAATGTAACCAATCTTGCCGTCGGTGCGGTCATGAACATAGGATCGATTGCGGTCTACCCAGGCCCGGTAGCGCGCTGGCATCTCAGTCCGCAGAGGGCGTACCGTGGCCGTGCGGGGAGATGACCCCTTTCGAATCGTCGTCACACTGACATCTTGGTTGGCCATGTCAATCAAACGGGCGCCGGGCGGCAAATCGGGACCGAGTGGCTGACCGTTGATGGCGATAATAATATCGCCGACCGCAATATTGGCTCCGGGAGTCAACAAAGGGGAAGTCCGACTCGGGTCGGCGCTGTCGCCGTGCACCAAATCCGTGATTTCGTAACCGCCAGCGCTCGCATCCCAGCGATAACTGGCGCCTAGAAAGCCAACTTTATGGCTGGGTTCGGTGCGGTAGTGGCCACCATACTCGTAGGCGTGGGACGAACCCAGTTCCCCTTGCATTTCCCACATCAAGTCCGAGAATTCACCGCGCGTGGCAATTCGGGGCACGAGTTTGCGGTAGCGGTCATACACGCCGTTCCAATCCACATTGCCCATGTCGGGAATCCAAAACATCTCCCGCATCCATCGCCAGGCCTCACCCTGCATCTGATACCATTCCGCCAACTGATCTACCCGAACGTGAATGCGTTTCAAGTCGACGACGCCACTCTCGCGTCCCGGCTTGGTCTCCTTGAGATCGATTTTGTCGCCCGTTTTGACGACGCGAAGCTTGGAGTCGATACGGACAGCCATCAGCTTTTTGTTAGCCGACAACGTAAAGCTGTTGATTTTGTCACACAGTGTTTCTTCTTTCAACTCTTTTAAATCATACTGGATGAGTTGGTTTTGAGCCGTTGGCGGTCCGGCTGTGAGCGCATCGTCCATTTGGGGCGAAGGCTCGCGCTGAGTCCAATAGACATGTCCGACGCCCGCCTGTATATCATGATATATGCCTTCTTTGACCGGGAATGCCAACACCCGGGTGCTGATACCATCCAAGTCGATGCGAATCGGTGTGGCGGGATCGGGCACATCGGAGGGGTCGGATGACGGTGTTAAAGGGCGCGGCTCCGGTACAAAGGGCGAGGTCGTGTCTTGGGCGAGAGGGATGAGACATGGAATTTCTCCTTTGGGAAACCCCAGATCGAATTTCATGTTATCCCACACGGGATTGAAGATTCTCCGCGAGAGAAAGTAAAGGTAGAGGCCCTGAGGGTCAAACGTCGGACGGCGGTCGTTTAAGACGGGGTTGGTAATCTGGTGCGATGTGCCAGTGGAAAGTTCATAAAAATATAACGGGGTGGTCACTTGCCCCGGTAGCGCGTACGCGATCCAGCGGCTATCGGGAGACCAGTCAAAGCCTTGGATGAGCCCATGGGATGTTTCGGCAATGAGGATACAGTCGAGGGTTTCCAGGTTAATGAGCCACAGCTGTTGGCGCTCATTGGAGAGGGCCGCGAATTGACTGTTCGGCGACGCCTTCAATTCCGCCACAATGCCGAAGTCCACCGGGATGCGTGTGACCTGTGTTACAGGCTCCGGACCGATCTGGCGAATCTCCACACGATCTTCGCCACCTTCGTCCGAGATTGTGAGCACGCGCTCGTCATCGAGTGACTGCGAGAGTCGATACCTGACCCCTTGCGGCGTTCCCAAGGGTTGGACCGGGCCGGCGAACGGCGCTAGATGGAATAATTTACCCCGTGTCGTGACCAACAAGGCATCGCGACTTCGGCTGAATGTGTATTCGCTCCAGTATGCCGAAGCCTCCACATGTTTGATTTGCCGCTGGGTTTTTTGTGAGTGAAAGTCAATGGCGATCGGTTGCGTTGTCTTTGTCTCGGTGTCGTAGCAATAGAGGTCACCGCCGGCACTATAGACAAGATGGCGTCCATCGGTGGCCAAGTGGCGCACATAATAGTCCTCATGGTGGGTATGTCGCTGAATGTCCTCACCGTTTGGCAGCATCGAATAGAGATTGCCGTGGCCCTCGTGGTCAGATACGAAGTAGATGCGCTGCCCAATCCAATGGGGTGTGACTACATTTCCGTGTTCCAGGGCAAATCGCTGGAACTGGCCAGTCCCCTCGGCGTCGATCCACATGACGCCGCGGGTTCCGCCCCGGTAACGCTTCCAGTATGCTGAATCTGTGGTGGGGCGTCCCAGCACAACCTGGCCATTGGGGCCAAAAGAAATCCAGGCGGCCCGTCCATATGGCAGAGATTCCGGTTCGCCACCTTCGGGCGGGACGGCATAAAGTGACCGCCACGCTAAAAAAGGATGACCGTGATATGTAGAAAAGATGATGCGCCCGTCAGGATGCCATCCGACGACGATGACCCCGGCCCCGAGATACGTGAGACGCCGGACTGGGCCGCCTGCGCTCGGCATGACATAAACGTCGGCGTCGCCCTCTTCTTTGCCGGTAAAAGCCAGCCACTGGCCGTCCGCGGAGTAATGCGGGCGCGTGACGGATCCCAAACCGGCTGTTAACCGCCGCGCCGTCCCTCCTTCACGTGGGACCTGCCAAAGGTCGTCTTCTGTTACCAATACCACTGTGTCCTGGTGAATGGTAGGAAAGCGATAGTAACCCTGGTCCATGTGCTCAACGCTCCTTCAAGTGAGTATGCAGTCAAAGCGCGAGTTCCGTTGTCGCGAGTCAAGACAATACGTTCAGTATAGAGAAGTCCCGGGGCGGTCGCAAACCATGTAAGTGGCTTGTTATTATGTACGGTCGCCCGCGATCAAGTGAATCGTTGCACGACGCACTGGCTATCTGCGGTCCGAGGGTGAAAGCGGACTACCCCCCGTCGCTTGGGGCGCGGCTGCTAGCGGCCATAATGCGGTGAAGATTCAATAGACGCGAAGATTCCCGGTGGCGCGTTTGCCAGGATGGGTAAGGTGGCCAACCAATTGGCTCAGCTTGCGGGGGGGATGGCCAGTTGGCGCGGCGCCCACGGTTTGAAGGGGCATTGGGGATATTTGTCTAACGGTGTAAGACCAGCATATATCAAAGGCACTTACGGATATGGGTTAAGAGCAGGATTTTATTCAGATGGTGCCGAACCATGACAGTGAGGGAGGCTAATCCGTGCACCGAGCGCCGTCTTATCTCGCATTGCCTGAGATATCGTTGGCCTCTAGTGATGTTTCTCGACCTTTTTTGAAATGGGCCGGGGGCAAAGCCCGCCTGGTGCCGGTGATTCGCACCCACTTGCCGCCAGGACGGCGGTTGATCGAACCGTTTGCAGGCTCTGCGGCGGTATGGCTGGGCACCGATTACCCGACCGCGTTGATCGCGGATGCGAATCCGGATCTAATTCATCTCTATCAAACACTGCAAACCGAGGGCCCTGATTTTATCGCGTATTGTCGAACATTTTTCACGCCTGACACCAATTGCGCGGACACCTACTACGCCTATCGCGACCGATTTAATACCACCCGCGATCCCCGCGAGAAGGCCGCGTTGTTCCTGTACTTAAATCGGCATGACTACAATGGACTATGTCGGTATAACGCATCGGGGCGGTTCAATGTCCCGTTTGGCCGCTATCGACGGCCCTATTTTCCGCAGGCGGAAATGCAGGCCTTTTGGGTCAAAGCGCATACGACGACGTTTGTCGTGGGCGATTTTCGCCAGATTCTTGCCCAGGCACAAACGGGGGACGTGGTGTATTGCGATCCGCCTTACGTGCCGTTATCGTCCACCGCCCATTTCACCGATTACGCAGTCGGCGGATTTGGGCCTGAGGATCAGGAGGATCTGGCGGCTAGGGCAGAACACCTGGCTGATCAAGGCATTCCAGTCGTGATCTCGAACCATGATACGCCCTGGACCCAGGCTCTTTATCGAAGAGCTGCGCGAATCACCGTCTCGGTTCCACGGTTTATCAGTTGCGACGGCCAACGGCGAGAATCGGTGGACGAAGTGCTCGCGGTATTTAGGCAGTGATTGCCTGTCGAACGATGAGCCGTCTGGCGGTGAGGGGCGTCGTCATCGGAATGACGGCGATTTGCCGCCTTTCGTCCGAATCGATTATCTTTAATCGTTAGGTGGCTGTGAGTCAGCATCTTTCATACTATGCCAGTCAACTTGTATGCAGTAAAAACCAGGGAACGCTCATGTGTGTGATAGATGACTTGGGGTGCCTCTTGTTGGTTGTTTTGGAACTCCGAGTTCGCTCGAGGAAGGGGAGTCCTGACGATCCTTGGTCCCTCCGAGGCGCGCGGATGAGAGTCAATCATGGCTAATACATAGACGAGATATCATCTTCACACGTAAATTCTCCCTAGTTTCCCATGCCGCGTAGCCGGCGCCCCGCAGCATGAAAAATGGGGCGTGGTGGCGAATCTCTTCCTGCGCTCCCGCGAGGAAGTCGTACGTTCTACGGTCCTTCGAGGCCGCACCCTAGTTTGATTCGGAGCGTCGTGGGCACCTCGCACTGTTGCCGGCCCGTCGGGCCGAGCACGCGGAACAGAATCCGGATGTTTGTCGTTCCCGCCCGCGAGCCTTGCGGTGAGTAGCTGAGAGGAACGGATGTGAATACCATGGACGTTGTCTTTCCCCGCTGTGCCGGGTTGGATGTCCATAAGAAGAGTGTGGTGGCCTGTGTGGCCATTCGGGGCGGTGGGACGGTGTCTAAGGAGGTCCGCACCTTTGGCACGACTACGCGCCAGTTACACGCGCTCCGCGCGTGGCTGCAGGAATCGGGGGTGACCCAGGTGGCGATGGAATCGACCGCCAGCTACTGGAAGCCGGTGTTCAACCTGTTGGAAGCGGAGTTCACGCCCTGGGTGGTCAACCCGGCACACATCAAGCAGGTCCCGGGACGCAAGACGGACGTGAAGGACGCGGAGTGGATTGCGGACTTGTTGCAGCATGGCCTGTTGAAGCCGAGCTTCATTCCGGACCGAGCGCAACGGGAGTTGCGCGAATTGACGCGCTATCGCACGTCGCTCTTGGGCGAACGGGCGCGCGAAGTGAATCGGATCCAGAAGGTGTTGGAAGGCGGTAACATTAAGATTAGCAGTGTCCTCAGCGATATCTTGGGTGTCTCGGGCACCCGGATGCTCCAAGCCTTGGCCGACGGCGAGAGTGATCCCGTGCGCCTGGCCGCTCTGGCCGACGAACGCGTCCGGGCGACGCCGGAGGCGTTGCAGGAGGCGTTGGAGGGCCTGATGGACACGCACCAGCGGTTTTTACTCCACCAACAGTGGGCCCACCTCGCGGCCCTCGACCGCACCTTAGCGGCAGTGGATGCAGAGGTGGCCGAACGGCTCCGCCCTTTCGGGGAACTCCTCCGCCGGCTGCAGACGATTCCGGGCGTGGGGCGTCGCACGGCCGAGGTGATTCTGGCGGAGATCGGGCCGACGGTGCGGGCGTTTCGGACCGCGTCCGCCCTGGCGGCGTGGATCGGGGTGGCCCCCGGGAATAAAGAGAGTGCGGGCAAACGGCTGTCGGGCCAAACCCGCAAAGGCAACAAGGCGTTGCGCGCGGCGCTGGTGGAAGCCGCGCATGCGGCGGGGCGCACCAAGGCCACGTACTTGGGGGCGCAGTACCGTCGGGCAGTCCGGACCAAAGGACGCAAGCGTGCGGCCGTCATGGTAGCCCACAGTATGGCCGTGTCCCTCTGGCATATGATGCACAACGCCGAAGACTACGTCGACCTGGGGGTCGATTACTTTGACCGTCGGGACGTGGATCAGGCCAAGCGCCAAGCCGTCCAACGACTCGAGCGATTGGGCTTCACGGTCCAGTTGACGGAGGCAGCTTCCTAACCGATTGGTTGGGTTCCGGTGTGGTCTGCTGCTCAGAGCCAATACCTGGGCTAGCTTTGCTATGTCGGCGCGCCACTTAGTCTATTTTTCGGAACAGAAGCGCCTGACGCGAACCAGTCCGTGGCGTCCTATGTATAAACCCGAATGTTGTGGTTCGACCGGTGCCGATGCCGATGGGCGCCGTTAGCACAATTGGGCACCTCGATGGCACAATATGTATGCCGGCCTTGGGTCGTAGTTAGGCATTACTTATTTAGTTGCGCCGGCAACTAGCTCAAGACATAAAGACATAAAGATATAATGAAACAGGAGGGAAATTATGGCGTGGGATGGCAGTCACATTGATTTATTGAAGACGATTCCAGCGGAGCGACTTTCGGAGATATTGATCGTGCGGCGGTACGATGTTGGCGAGCGTATTTTTGAGCAAGACGAGCCGACCACGGGACTGTGGTTTGTGATTGAAGGACGCGTTGCCATTGAGCGCGTCGAACTGGACGGCAATCTGACGACAACCGGCGTGTGGTCTGTTGGGGACATCGTCGGGATTGCGGGATTGTGGGATCGACTAGGGTATCCAGCGTCTGCGCGCGCCCTTGTCAGGCCTACAGTTATGGGATGGATCGCACGAGACGTGGTGTTGCGCTTGCATCAAGAGATTCCTGCGTTTGGGCTCGAGATTAGTCGGTTATTAGCGGAGCGATTGCGTTTTGTCCAAGAATCCGTGTCCATCCGACAAGGACGCCCGATTATTGCGCAGGTTGCCTCGGTATTATGGACGTTGGCCAAACGCATGGGAGATACGGTGGCATTAACTCACGAAGATTTGGCGCATATTATTGGAACGCGGCGTGAGACGGTTACCCGGGCACTGCGCGAATTGGCACATGAGGGCGTGATTAGTTCGCGCCATGGGACCATTCAGATTGCGGACGCTGAAAAACTGGCGGAGTGGATTACAGGTGATCAAAGCACTGTCTCACACTAAAAAATGATGGTTGCGGTGTCCGGTTGATGGGATCGCACCATGACCGGGAATTACTCTGACTTCGTGCGTTGCTGGCCATTGAGTCTTGTTTCGGTGGCCACGCGTTAACTGAGGCCCTTCGCGTTTTAATCTGGGTGGGGTGTTCCACCGATCTGACGCTCCGAAGAATCATTAAGCAGTGCATGCGACATCATTAAGCCAATGTTTGCGCGGGGCGGGTAGCAACGCCCCGGGGTCAAGTATTTTGCTTGGGAGTACAACGTATATCATCAAAAATTATCAGATGCGCCGTAAAACTGCGCCGTTCAGGGCGGAGAGATCAGGCGCTAACCCCGTAGGAGTCAATCCGGGGTGTTCTGTTGCTCGATGTATTGCTTGATCATGGACAGGGGGGCTCCTCCGGCTGATCCGGCAAAATAACTGGGCGACCAGAGGCTCCCGCCCCACAGTGCTC
>PXYV01000026.1 GCA_003023745.1 Sulfobacillus acidophilus
TTGGCGCCTGGATTCGCGTGCATGGACAACGCCGCTTCTGGAGCGCCCTCGTAAACGCTTACTTCAATGCGATGCGTCAGGCTTAGGTTAGCGCGTATGCGGCTTCGTCCCGCCCCAAAGCGGTGGCGGGGGCAATAGCGGCGGTAATTAAAGAATCGGGCCCGCTCGAAATTCAGGCCGTAGGGGCTGGGGCGGTCAATCAGGCGATCAAAGCGATCGCCATTGCGCGCGGGTATTTGAGTCTCGATGGATTTGATTTGATTATGCAACCAGAATTTATAGAATTGGCGATTGAAGGGGAATCGCGCACCGGGGTTCGGATGGTAGTCGAGCCGCGGTAGCGCGGACTACGGCCAGTTTTGGGCGAACACCCGGGGGTTGAACGGTTATTTATGTTCTTAAGGCGGATTCGCATCTACGGATTTAAATCTTTTGCGCAAGAAGTGGTTATTGAACTAGAGCCAGGCATCACGGCGCTGGTGGGCCCCAATGGCGGAGGCAAGAGCAACGTTGTCGATGCGATCCGTTGGGCCTTGGGGGAGCAGCGCCTGCGCGATCTGCGGGCAGAGCGCTGGGACGACCTCTTGCATCAAGGCGGGGGAGGTCGCGCTGGGGCACGCCTAGCCGAAGTATCACTGCAGTTTGACAATCAGGATGGCGAAATGGCTGCGTGGCCAGAGTCATTGGAGGTGGCGCGGCGATACTATAGAAGCGGCGATGCAGAATATCTGGTGAACGGCCAAACTGTGCGTCTGAAGGATCTGACGGATCTTTTTTTGGACAGCGGTATTGGCCGCTTTAGTTATGCCATTATTAGCCAGGGGCGGGTTGAGGACGCGCTTTTGCAGAGACCGGCGGATCGGTTGGAGCAACTGGAAGAAGCTGCCGGCGTTTCACGCTACAAAGTACGCAAGAAGGAGACACTAGCCCATCTGCGTGAGACCGATGCCAAGTTGGTGCGTCTGGACGATTTGTTGCAGGAGGTGGGGGGGCAGATTGAGGCGGTGCGCGAGCAGGCCGAGCTGGAATCTCGCTATCGCGACCAAGAAGCGCGGCGTCAAGATTGGCAAAGGCGGTTAATGTATACAGAGTATCGGCGAGCCCAGGACAGACAGACGCGTCATCGCCAGCAGGTGGAGCACTGGCAAAAAGAGCGTCTGGATTTGAAAGATCAGTTGGGTCAGGTGAGTGATGAAATTCAGGCGTTAGAGAGCACATTGCCGGCACAAAGCGCCTGGGTGCAAGAGCAAGTGGCGCGGCTGGCGGGTTTGCGCGAAAACGAAACCGCGCTCAAGGTGCAAAAGACCGAGAAAGAGGGGCAGCTCGGTCGACTGGGTCGAGAACGGGAATTGGTGGGCCAAGCGCTGACAGAAACAACAGAGCGCGAACAGCAATTGGCAGACGAGTTAGATCAGGTGGAGGGTTCTGAACAAGGTTCACCCAGTGTGGAAATAAACGTGGATGGGGCGCGCGAAGCATTTCACCGGGCGCACGAGCGGTGGGAGCACGCGAAGGCGGCGCGCCAGCAGTGCGAGCAAAAGCTCCAGACTCTGGCCCAAGAGCGCGCGCGACTCAATGAGCGTCTCGCCCGAATGCAAGGCGTGTTGGGCTTGGGGGGAGACGAGAAGGAACTCGTGGTCAACCTGAGCGCGCGACAGGCCAAATGCGCGGAGCTTCAACGAGAGGTCGACGGGTTGGCGCAAGAGGCGGCCCAATTAGCGGAGGAACGCAACCGTCTTAAACAGTTGGTGGCTAAGCTGGAACAAGAACTCTATGGGCTTCGCCGTGAATTGGCGGGCCATCAGGCGCGGCTTTCCGCCCTGCAACAATTAGAGATGGACGGGGAAGGATTAAGCGTAGGAGTGCGCGCGGTTTTACGCGGCCACCGGGAAGGGCAGCTGACGGGGGTCATGGGTACGCTTCAAAGCCTTATCCAGATCACTGACGACATGACCGTCGCGGTGGAGACTGCCTTAGGCGCCTCCCACCAAGATCTGGTGATGCGTAGCGAGAAAGAGGCCCGTGCCGCCGTGCGTTTTCTTAAGACCGGGGGAGTGGGACGCGCGACGTTTTTACCCTTAGACACGGTATCGGGCGCGCGGGTCCCGTCTCTAGAGGCCCAGCGTCTTCGCCAAGAAGAGGGTGTCGTGGGTTGGGCAGCAGATCTGGTCGAGTGCAGTGAATCGGTTCGGCCAGCGGTGCAACATGTGCTGGGTCGTGTGCTTATCGTGCAGGACTTGGACGATGCCAGCCGTCTGGGTCCGCTGCATCGGTTCCGCTACAAAATGGTGACGGTTGACGGCCAAATTGTGCATGCCGGGGGAGCAATCACCGGGGGAAGCAGGGTGAACTCGCGCACGAGCGGGAGAAGTCGAAAGATTGAAGTGGCGGAATTGGCTCGCCGCGTTCACGACGACAGCGATGTCCTGGCGCAGCGGGAAAAAGTTTTGCAGACCACTCGCGACAAAGTTGAAGGTCTGGACCGTACGCTCGATGCGGTGCGGGATCAACTAGCCGACCGACGCCATCAGTGGCAGGAATTGCGTAAGACTTTGGAGGCTTTTCAACAAGGGGACAATCCGGCGATGCTGGCGGCTGAGGTCCGATCGCTGCAAGACACTGAAGCGAAGGCTCAAGCCCAGCTGGCCTTGCTCGTCCGTGACGAAGCGGCTGCGGCTCAGGCAATGGATGAAGCCGAGGCTCAGTTTAAGGCGGCGCAAGCCGCGTGGCAGAGAGTCAGCCAGGAGCAGCGGGAGCAGGGTTTGATTGCCGAGCGCATTCGCAGTGAGCTCAGTCGAATCGGCGGCCAACGTCAACGCCATCAGGACCGCCTGGCCGAGCTTTTGGCTGAGGAGAGTGCTGCGGGGTTAGAATTAGCGCACATTCAAGCGCAACTGGATCAAATCGAGGAACAAGTGTTGCAGCAGGAGGCGGCGCGCGTCGAGCGGGCACAGGATTTGCAAAAGCGCTCGGAACGACTAAGCACCTTACAGGCGCGTCAGCGGGTATTGGAATCTGAGGATCGCAAAATGGAGCACAAAGTGGAGATGCTCCAGCACGAGATTCGGGAGATTGAGGTGCGGTTTGAGCACTACGACGTGCCTGAAGCGCTTGAACCTTTAACGCGCCCGCAAGAAGAGGAAGCCCGTTCGGAAATCGCGCGCATTACGGCCGAACTGCAGACCATGGGATCGGTGGTTTTGGGAAGTTTGGCGCTGTATGAGCAACTGCAGGAGCGGGCGGTCTTTCTGCAACACGAACGTGACGATGTGAAAGAGGCCAAGGCCGAACTGTCCAAGACGCTGGAGGAAATCGATCAAGAGATGAAACGGCGCGTAAAAGACACTGGTGCCAAAGTCGAGCTGGCCTTTGCGCAAGCGTGCCACCAGTTGTATGGTGGGGGAGACGGTGGATTTACGTGGGCTGAGGGCGATAATGCGGGCGTGGACTTATGGGTTAGGCCCAGCGGCAAGCGCCCTAGCCATCTGGGCTTGCTTTCAGGTGGGGAGAAGGCCCTGGGAGGCATTGCCTGGCTTTTTAGTTTGTTGTCGGTGCGGCCGTCGCCGTTTGTCGTGCTGGATGAGGTGGAAGCATCATTGGACGAGGCCAATGCCATGCGATTCGCCCAGTATATTCGGGGGCAGCGGCAAACGACTCAATATGTTGTGGTAACGCATCAGCGCGAGACCATGGAGGCGGCAGACGCGTTATGGGGAGTGGCCAGCAATGGACAGGGTCAAAGTCTGCTGGTGTCCGTGCGGTTGACCGAACCCGCGGAAATGATGCAGTCTTGAGCGGGGTGAAGCTCAGACGGGAAGGAGGGGTCCAGTGCCCGGGTTTTTTGAGCGGTTAAGGGCGGGGATGTCGCGCACGCGGAGCGAAATCGGGGATAGGATTCGCACGTTGGTGGGCGGGCGTCAGTGGTCAGATGACTTGTACGATGAATTGGAAGAAATTTTATATGAAGCAGACTTGGGCACTCAGGCCGTCACTGCGATTTTGGAGCGGCTGCGGGCGGCTGTGCGACAACGGCGCCCTGAACAGGCGGACGGCGTGATGGAGATGCTGCGCGAAATTATGGTGTCGATGCTGGAAACGTTAGACGATCCGTACGTGTTGCCGGATGAGCGGCCCGCAGTGTGGATGGTGGTGGGCGTAAACGGCACAGGGAAAACCACCAGTGCCGCCAAGCTGGCGGCTCGCATGAAAGATCGCGGCCAGCGCGTAATTTTAGGAGCAGCCGATACCTTTCGCGCCGCGGCGGCGGAGCAATTGCAAACCTGGGGCGAGCGCTCCAATATCGAGGTTGTGCGGCAAGCGGAAGGAGCCGATCCGGCTGCTGTGGCGTTCGACACAGTGCGGGCTGCCAAAGCTCGCCACTACGATGTGGCTGTGGTCGACACTGCCGGGCGCCTGCATAATAAAGCGCATCTGATGCAGGAGTTGGGCAAGATTGGCCGGGTGGTGGGACGGGAATGCCCGGGGGCCCCGCATCAGGTCTTTTTGGTGCTGGATGCCACCACGGGACAAAACGGGTTGGAACAGGCTCGAGTGTTTTTGGACGCGGTGTCGGTCACTGCCATTATTTTAACGAAACTGGATGGAACGGCCAAGGGCGGCGTGGCTTTCGCAATTCATCAGACGCTCAATCTGCCCATCGCCTTTGTCGGGGTGGGCGAAGGCCTCGACGATTTAATGCTCTTTAATCCGGACCAATACGTGCGTGCCATTCTCGGCTTATCTGATCGGCAACCGGTCTCGTGAGACTGGGCAGCGCGCCAGGTACGGGGATCTTCGGGTGCGCTAATCGGGATTCGGCTTCGCCGACGCTTAATGAGGCGGCGATGGGGCTAAGCGGGGTCTAAAACGGTTTCGAAGCCAGACGGTCGGTAAAATGAGCATGGGCATAGCCAGCAAGTAGCCGAGAATAATGGGGAGTCCCCACACTTGAAAGAGATGGACCAGAACGACGACGTTTGACAAAAGTTGCGAAATTAAAAGGGTCGTAAGGGCCGTGGCGACGAGCGCCAGGTGATAATAAGTCGACGAAACCCGGCCGTCGCCGGTTTCGGTCAGATCATGACTCAGGCACCAAAATCGAACGGCTACGAAGCCCATTGTGAACAAACCCCAGACCACCACCACCAAAAGCCCTAATTTATTAATGAAGAAGCCTCGCAGGTTGGCTAATCGCAGCGCCGATACGGGCGGCCATTGTGCCTGCATCAGCGCCGCGGGCCCTTCGGTGCCCATTACCAGCACAAAGCCGAAGGCAAAAAAAGCGGCGGTAGCGCTATACAGACTAAGCGCCCAGCGTACGGCGGCGCGGCGTTGGTCGACGCGCACATGGCGGTATAGTTGGACTAGCATTTCGAAGCCGATAAAGAGATAGGCACTGTGATACGCCCCTAACAGGGTGGGACGTACGGCAATGTGTGAACTGGGAAGAATGGCCCAGGCAAAGCGCATGCGCCCAATCACCAAGAGACCGATGAGCAGGGATGCCAACAGCGTGGGAACGAACCCCGTTTCCAGGGTGCGCCCGAGGACGGCCGTGCCATACCAGGCGGCATAAAGGGCCGTCCCCACCAGGGCGCCTTCCAGTGCCCATTGCGGCGTTCCCATGAGAAAGTAGGTACGCAGCACCTGACCAAAATTCGCGACAACCACCACCGCCAGTAAGAGGTGCACACCGATGCGAAACCAGCGAATCGAAAACCCCAGTAAGGGCGTCAATAGATCGCTCGTGAGATGGCCAAAGGAGTGCTCTGGGTCGATTGCGGCAATCTTTAAAAAAAGATAGATTAACAGGAAATAGCCTGTCGTCAACAAGAGATAGGACCAACACGCATCGGGCCCACCAAAAGTGGCGAGCTCGCGTGGAAACTGGAAGATGCCGACGCCAAGATAGCTGGCGACCACAATGAGCCCAAACTGCCAGGCGTTGATATCTTTCGTGCGTTTTCCTCCTCCCTATTCCGTGTCTCCGACGTTGGTAATGCGAAAATGCACATGCACAATGAGTACAGCCTTGCGGTAATGTGCTTCCCATACCGAAGGCGAGTGCCAACTGGGATATGACCGCCATATCAGCGGTGCCAACCATCCTTCGGGGGCCACTCCTTGACGTTGCAGCCGTTTTAATACTGTGAGTATTTGCGGGGCGAGATAGTGCGCAACCTGACTGTCAATCGAGCCGAGCCTGGCGACAGTCACAGGCGGCCCATTCCAAGAGTCCAGTGTGCCGCTGACCGCCAGACCAAAGCGCAGATACAGGCGGTTGGCGCGAACAAACGGATAGACGGAGCTGTGACTAGTGAGGGTGCGAATGCCCAAGATGTCGTGCTGCATGACAAAATTCACATAACCTTTGGCGGTGATTCCCAAGATCAGTCCCAGCAGCATGCTGTCGTGCGGGGATAGCGCCCATACCGGGGTGCAGTGGCGATAGACGAGGATGCGTCCCGTGTTAAACCCTGTTGGTGTGACCGTTACATAAGGCATCCAGACGCTGTCTCCGGCCGTGGGCAGGGCAGTTTCTACGTCCCACTGATGTTGCCGGTACATGATGGTTTCGCAGCCTTGGCAACTAAATCCACCAATCAGGTCTAAAATGGGAAGTCCACCCACTTTGGGTTCGATATGAAAGAGTTTACGAACCGATGGGGTGGCAATAATATATGCCGTTTTGTCCAAAGGACCTAAGCGGGTCAGGTAATCCTCTAGCAACCGGAATTGACCCGCACTGAGATGGCTGGAACACGCGATGAGTTGTACTTGGCCTAGGTACAGATCGGTCTGCAGTTGATCTTGAATGCGTGTGAGCGCCATGCCCGGCGTCAAGGCGCAAGCCGAAATGATGTAGTCTAACTTGCCGCTGGACGACGGGGCGCTGCCGCTGGTGAGGCTGGTCAGTCCGGTGGTGGTCGGTATTTGCACCGTGGCGCGAATACGGTTTTGGGGAGCGGGCGCAAATCCCATCGCCAGGACCATCGCGCGCAGTTCGACCGGCCGGTTGCTCCAACAGCCGCTGATGAGGGGTAAGAGCAGCAGAACGGCAAGCCCTCGTCTCCACCACGTCACTGTCGAAAGCGCGTCTGAGCGCGGTGCAAGATGACTTCGGGATTAATGGGGTCGGTTTTTGCCGCTCTTGGAGCTAGCGTGCGTAACGTGGTGGGGCGCATGCGAATTTGCGGGAACGGCAGACGGATCCAGGAGTCGGCGAGATCGCTGGGGCGCGTCGGGCCAAACGGCGAGAGGTAGGGCACCCCAAAGTTCTCGAGCGAGGAAAGATGGACCACAATCACAACCGTCAACAGCACAATCCCATAGATGCCAAACAGCCAGGCGGCGACAATAAAGAACCAAAAAAGCCAGCGCCAGGTTGAGGCAATTTCCAGGGCGGGTACGGTAAAGAGCGCTAAGGCGGTTAACGTGACAATAATAATCATCAACGCGTCCACCAGCCCTGCCTTGACGATGGCGGTGCCAACGACAACGGCACCCACAGTACCAATCGTGGTGCCCATTTGTTGCGGCAAGCGGTTGGCTGCTTCCCGTAAAATCTCGATGATAAGCCACATAATGATGACTTCCACCTCGGGCGGAAACGGCATGCCTTGGCGCGACCCGTCGATAGTTAACAAAAGCTTGACTGGCAAGAGATCTGGATTCACGGAGCTCAGGGCGATATAAAAGGGCATGAGATACAGGCCCGCAATGAGACCGGCCAAGCGAATGAGTCGCATCAGGCTTGCGTCCCAGAACGGGAACGCGTAGTCTTGGGTCGTCTGGTAGAAGTCTACCAAGGTATTGGGGAGCAACATAGCGGTCGGATCGTTGGCGGTCAAAATGGCCACCTTGCCCTGGTCCAGATTGCGGGCAATGAGATCTACCCGCTCACTGAAACGGATTTGCGGGAAGATGGTGAAGCGGCGATCGGCCAAATACTCGCCAATTTCGTTGCTGGTTTGGATCGAACTGCGGTGAATGCCACCCAAACGTTCTTTAATCGCTTCGACGATAGCTGGATTGGTTACGTCCGAGAGATATGCGCATATGACGGTGGTATGTGTATGTTGTCCGATCTTGAACGGCTCAAAGCGCAGCGTGCCCGCGGGAAGCCGGCGACGCAATTGGTCCATTTGGGTGAGAAGTACTTCGTTGAATGATTCCTGCGGTCCCTTGATGGATGGCTCCGACTGCGCGCGGGTGACGGCACGGGCCGGAAACTTGGTGGTGTCAAGCAGTAACACTTCACGCACGCCGTCAATAAACAGCGCCGTTCCGCCTAGCATGACGGTGGGAATAATCTTGGACCAAGAGGTGGTGTGGGTGATGTGTCCAACCGCCAAAAAGTGGGATTTGAGGCGTGTTAAAAGAGTGGCTGGAGATGTTGTGGCCGGTTCGTCCAAAGTCGTGATTAAAAGTGTATCGCGGTCTACAATGTTGTTGTCCACTTGTCCATTTACAAAGACCAGCATGGCGTCAACCGCTGCCACCCCAATTTGAAAGCGACGGATGACGATGTCGGGCGACTGGCCCAGCGTGGCTTTTATCCGATCATAGGCCGCCGTAACCGAACCGCTATAGCCGTCAAAATCGCCAACAAGCGCGTGCTCCGCCAATAGACCCTCGATTTCCTGCACAAACTTTTGAGTGGACTGGGTCAGATCGTGCAGCAACTCCTGTTCCAACAAAGGTTTCTGGCTTGCCTGTCTCGTTATTTGTGAACCGTCTATGATTGCACCTCCCTCGGTAGGAGCGTGTGCGGTTTCGCCACGTTTTATGTAAGCCTTGCCATTTTTACGCTCCAATCTGGGGCGGCGGGCTTGGTTCATTAATCGGGCTTTCGCGCTTGCATACTCCTAGGAGCCTTCTCATTTAATCCGAACGCGCGCGTCGCGCGGGCTTTTTGAGCATCACGCCTGCAATTTGTTCCGTAGGATTCCGGAGGTCATCGGCTAAATGTCGCGGAGGTCTGGGATGGAACAAAAATCCATGAGAAGCACAGGATTTACACAAAAAACTAAGGTAGCGAAACATCCGTTTGTAAGCGCCTCACGATCTATTCACGTACGGATCCACTATCTTGCGGTAGCGGTTTGGCTACGGCCATTGGTTTAGCGAAATCCTCATGCCTAACGTGACGCCTGGCGCGGGCAGTCCGTTGTTTCGCTATAACGGCTGCGACTTTTTTGGGGCAAACGTCCGGGTGCGGGAAAGGGCGTAGCTGCCTGCCTCCTCGAACTCGCGAGGCGCTACGCCAACGCGGCAGTTTTCTTCCGGTGGACCAGCGGTGGGTTCACCTGGTGAAAGGCCGCGACGTTCTCTAGTGGACGTGCACCCACATGCGGCGAAGCCCCAACGCGGCCGGTTCGGTCATTGCGTCCCTGGCACAGGCGGAATATAATGGAGACACCTTGAAAGCGCCGAGTTCGGATGAAGCGGAGGACCCAGTCAGTCGGGGTGAATTGTCGACACAAAGGGCACGACCACGGCCCTAACCCGTCAGCTAACTTCGTAGGCGTTGGGGGCTCAAGGTTTTTCTTATTTCACACGATTCCCTCTCCCCCCAGGGTGGCCTGGAATATTTTTTTGCCCAGGTTTTGAGGGAGGACGACACGATGATTCGCAGAGTGTTAGAAATTTCGTTGCAAGCTGACCCATTAGCTCACGGTGATAGCGGAGCGGTTGGGGGTCAGCAAATTTTAATTCGTGAACTCGCAAAAAACATTCAGCGCCACGGTTATGGCGTCGACGTGCTGACAACTAAGACCCATCCGTCAGGCCCGGAAAAGTTTAGTTTAGGTCATTTGGGACAAGTGGTGCGCCTATCGCATTCGCTGGCCAAGAATCAAGAAGAGGCCTGGATGGCGTCCGTGGATGACCTGGCTGCCGATGCGATGCGATGGCTTAGCGAAAGCGGACGGCAGCACCATCTGATCCACAGCCACTATTGGCTGAGTGGACTGGTGGCCGAACAGATTCATCGGGAGACTGGGATCCCCTGGATTCACTCGCCGGTTAAGATGGCTGAGTGGAATCAACGGTCTGGAGATGACCTGAATACTGAGCGTGTTGCCATCGAACGCCGCCTCTTGGCGGCTCCTAACGCCGTCGTGGTGTCCTATCTCAGTGAAGCCGAAATTATTCATCGCGCCAACGCGAGCCTTCCAGTTTATGTGGTGCCGCCCGGCGTGGATCCGACCCAATTTTTCAGCCGTGATGCAGGTCCGGTATTGCGTACGCAGGGATTGACGCGTAGACCTTGTATCTACGTGGGTCGGTTGGAGGCGGCGCGTGGGTTGCGGCAAGCCCTGGAGGTTTTGGCCAGTCGCCGGTTGCCTTCGGACTTTGTGTTGTTGGTGTTGGGCGGGACGCGGCGCGAGGTTCACCAGGGCGTGCCGGTGGCCCCTTTTTTGCGGGAATTGAAAGACCGTCTGGGTGAACATGTGCAATTTGTGGGGGGCATGCCCCATCGTGGGGTTGCACCGTATTTGGCAGCAGCTGAAGTTATGATCGCTCCTAATCAGGGGCCGACTTTAGGGATGGCCGTGTTGGAAAGTTTGGCGTCCGGTGTGCCTGTGGTCGGAACGCGGGTTCCCGGCGTGCAGGATTGGATAGACGATGGACAAGATGGATTTTTGGTGCCTCTCGATGCCATGGAGACGCTATGGGAAAAGACGCTGGGACTTTGGGAAAACTCAATGCAAGCGCGCAAAATGGGGCATGTCGGGCAAGACAAGATTCATCGGTTGCATACCGTTGCCCAGATGTCGGACGAGATGGTGGCCTGCTACCAGGAGGTGACGGGCGTTGGCCGGGATCAAGTGGGTATTGGCTTCTGACATAGATGGCACCCTTGTGGGCCATGGAGGAGAGAACGAACTGGCTAGCTTTCTCAAGGGGCGGCTTGACGTCGGTGTGGTCTATTTGACCGGTCGGACGCGCGCTAACGCGGAAGCGCTAATCCGTCAATACGATTTTCCGGCTCCGTTGGCGCTTGCCACCGACATTGGCGCCGATGTGTTTTGGGGTCCCGACATGCAGATCGACGATGCCTGGGCTTTCCAGCAGCGTAGGGATTGGGCTCCGCGGCGCATCATGCGCGCATTGGAAGACATGGAGGGCGTATCTTTTCAATCGCGTAGTTCACATTGGCGCTTGGCGTTTGGGGTGCGTGACTGTGCTGCGCTGACGGAAGTGAAAACGCGTCTGGTGCACGAGCAAATTGCCTGTCGCACCTTGTGGGATGATGATGCCAGGCGGTTGGACATCGTGCCGCGGGGAGCCTTGAAGGGACGAGCACTTAAACATATCTTGACGCGGCTGAATATGCGGGCACAGCAGTGCTTTGTGGCCGGTGACGCAGAAAACGACGGGGACTTGTTAGAAGGCCGTTATCGCGGGGTACTGGTGGCCAACGGGTCGATTTTTCTGCGCGAGCGGCTGCCCGCCACCATCTTGCGATCACCTTTCGAAGGGGCACTCGGGGTTTTAGACGGATTGCGCCAATTTCTTGATGAACCTTCCCTGCTAGAACGGGAATATGCCGGTTAACGCAACAGAGTTCGCGTAGGCCCAACTCTTCGGTATAATCTAAGGGGGGACCGAGTGCGCTCCCATGGGGGAGCGTTCGGGTTGTTCGGTTCAGTTCTGGCAAGGGTGGGATGGTCATGGTGAAGGTTCGTTCGGTCGGGTGGCGCGACGAGGCTTGGGAGATCCATTTTGAAATTCACGAGGGAGTCTATCGGTTAGACGACTATCCCGTACGGATTACACATCTGGGGCGTTCTGAGGCCGAGCAGTATATCAACGATGTGGCCACGGTAGCCACGGGTCTTTTGCGCATGCACATGCGTCGCGGCGCGGTGCCGCCGCATGCGGTGGTCATTAATTGGGGCCGCGTGGTGCGTCTTAGTCAAGGCGGACCGGCTGAGGTTGTCGAGGCCATTCGCCGCATTCGTCATAGTGCCGGAGAAGAAGTCGAGAGCACCGTATCGCAACAGTTTTAAAGCGGGAGCGCTACGAGACGATTGTCGCGCGCTCCCTTTTTGTTGACAGACTCAAATGAGTTCGATAGTATCTAAGACGTCTGTCAAGGAAAAAACCTTTACGGGGGAGTTGCCGATGCCAGCGGGTGATCGGGTGCGGGCGGGACTGCTCTTTGATTTGTACGGCGCACTGTTGACGGAGCACCAGCAAGACGTATGGCAACTATATTACCTGGACGATTGGTCCTTGGCAGAAATTGGAGTGGCCCAGCAAATCTCGCGGGCGGCGGTTCATGATTTGTTAGAACGTACGGAGAGGATATTAGAAGACTACGAACAGCGCCTAGGTCTCCTGAGAGCGCACGAACGGCGGGTTCGGTATTTGAGCGATGCGCTCAAACAGATAGGTCAACTGCAAGCGGATGACCATCGAGTGTTGGCGGCGCGGGCGGCGATAAGGCAATTGGCACAAGAGGAGGGCTTGAGCGATGTTTGACACGTTAACGGGCAAACTTCAACAGACCTTTAAGCGATTGCGTAACAAAGGGCGGCTAACGGAAGCCGATGTGAAGGAGGCCTTGCGTGATGTTCGCCTAGCCTTGTTAGAAGCTGACGTCAATTTCAAGGTGGTGCGCGAGTTTCTTGACCGCGTAGAAGAGCGCGCGGTAGGTCAGGACGTGCTGCAAAGTCTTACCCCAGATCAAGGCGTGATTCGGATCGTGCGCGATGAACTGGTCAAGCTTTTGGGAAGCACTCCCGAGCGCGTGCACATGGCTTCCAATCCGCCGACCGTGATCTATCTGGTGGGACTGCAAGGTGCAGGTAAGACAACGGTGGCGGCGAAGCTGGCGCGCATGCTGCGCCATCAGGGGCGGCAGCCACTTTTGGTTGCGGCTGACGTCTACCGGCCGGCGGCTGTTGAACAGTTAAAGGTGCTGGCTGACAAAGTTCCGGTGCCGGTGGTGACCGAACCGGGGCTGAACCCTGTCGACCTGGCGGAATTGGGACTCAAGATGTCACGGCGGCTGGCCAAAGATGTGGTGATCATCGACACCGCTGGTCGGCTGCACGTCGACGACGTGCTCATGACCGAACTGCAGGAAATGCATCGGCGTGCCCCTGCGCACGAAATGCTGCTGGTGGTTGATGCGATGACCGGCCAGGATGCCGTCAAAGTGGCACTGGCCTTTAAAGAGCGGTTGCCGCTGAGCGGGGTTGTGATGACGAAGTTGGACGGCGATGCGCGTGGCGGCGCGGCGTTGTCGATTCGTCAAGTGACGGGGCTTGCGATCAAGTTGATGGGATCGGGAGAAAAACTGGAGGACTTAGAGCTATTTAATCCCGATCGCATGGCGTCCCGAATTTTGGGTATGGGCGACATTTTGACTCTCATCGAAAAAGCGGAAGCGTCCATGGATCAACGCGACGCGCAGGCCTTGGCAGGAAAGATTGAAAAAGCGGACTTCACCCTGGATGACTTTCGCGCCATGATTGAGCAGGTCAAAAAGCTGGGCCCGTTGTCAAAGGTGATGGAAATGCTGCCGGGCATGGGTGGCCAGATGGCCAAGATGAAAGATCAGGTGGACGACCGCGGGTTGGTGCGGGTTGAAGCGATCTTGAATTCCATGACCAAGCGTGAGCGAGCCAAACCAGAAATTTTGGACGGAAGTCGCCGCTTAAGGATTGCACGCGGTAGTGGCACGTCGGTGCAAGATGTGAATCGACTGGTGAAGCAGTTTGACGAGATGAAAAAGGTTATGCGCCAGATGAAGGGCAAAAAGGGCCGCTCGCGGATGGGGCGCTTGCCTTTTCCGCCGCTAGGATAGAGGGGAGGGATTAAGGCGTGGTTAAAATACGTTTGCGTCGCATGGGGGCGAAGAAGCACCCATTCTATCGCGTGGTGGTTGCAGATGCGCGGTCGCCGCGGGATGGGCGATTCATTGAAGAAATCGGGTACTATGATCCCACGAAAGATCCTGCTGTCGTCAAAATTGACGAGGAAAAAGCGATGCGATGGATTGCCAATGGCGCGCAACCGACAGATACGGCGCGGGCGTTGTTGCGCCAGACGGGCGTGTTAAAGAAGATTCACGATCAAAAACAGGAGCCCAAGGCTCGAGTTCATGAATCGTAAAGACGCGCGCATTTGGCCCGGTTATGTCATGGTAGGCGAGGTGACGTCGCCTTTTGGGATCGATGGCTCTGTGCGAGTGTACGCGACCACGGATTTTCCGGAGCGGTTGGTGACACTTACCCAGGTGGCCGTGGACTTGCTGGGTGAGACGTGTGGCGTGGTGAGTAGCCGTCTGGCATCGCCGTCGCTGGCGGTGATGAAGCTGGCGGGATTTACCACGCGAGAGCAAGCGGCTCGTTTACGGGGAGCGGTATTGATGGTGCCCACGAGCGAGTTGCCGACGTTGGCGCCTGACGAGTATTATTGGCATCAGTTGTTGGGTTTGACCGTCGTGGAAGCGGATAGTGGTCGGGTGCTAGGAGAGTTGGCCCATGTCTTGCGCACGGGCGCAAGCCACGACGTGTTTGAGGTGACGCGGGAGGGCAAGAAACCGCTTTTGATTCCTGCCCTAAAGTCGGTGGTGCTTGAGGTTGACCTACGTCAGGCGCGCATGCTGGTCCGGCTTTTGCCGGGTTTAGAGGAGATTGGCGAGTGATGGTCATCCAAGTCGTGACGCTATTTCCAGAAATGTTTTCGGGCGTGTTCGACATGAGCATGGTTAAGCGAGCGCGCCTTACAGGGCGGCTGGATTTGCGCGTGATCCCCTTGCGAGCCTTTGGCGTGGGTATTCATCGGCAGACGGACGATTATCCTTTTGGCGGCGCGGTGGGCATGTTGTTACGGTGTGACGTGGTGGTGCCCGCGGTCGAGTGGTGCATGATGCATGAGAAGACGCCTGCACGGGTGATCCTGACCTCGCCGCAAGGCCGCTCCTTTACACAAAGACTGGCTTTGCACCTGAGCCGTCAAGACCACTTGATTATCGTGGCAGGACACTACGAGGGCATTGACGAGAGGGTCCGACTTTTGCTCCAAGCCGATGAGGTTTCTATTGGCGATTACGTGCTTACCGGCGGAGAACTGCCTGCCATGGTAATGGTTGATGCAGTATCGCGACTTTTGCCTGGGGTGTTGGGCAGTGACGACAGCGCCAAGGACGATTCGTTCAGCCGGGCTGACGGATGGCTTGAAGGCCCGCAATATACGCGGCCGGTTCAATACCGCAATCTGAGTGTGCCGGACGTGTTGAGGCAAGGTAACCATCGCGCGATCGCCGAGTTTCGTGAGGAAATGGCCCGCCAGCGGACAAGAGCGCGTCGTCCAGACTTGGTGAGCGACTAAGCTGAAAGGAGGGATAGAGGGTGGATTATATTAAGTTAATCGAGGAAGACCAAATGAAAGCGGAAGTTCCGGCCTTCCGCGCTGGGGACACGGTTCGCGTGGCGGTCAAGATTAAAGAAGGCGCCCGCGAGCGGGTGCAGATGTTTGAAGGAGTTGTCATCCGTCGCCGGGGCGAAGGGTTGTCGAAGACCTTTACCGTGCGCCGGGTGAGCTACGGCGTAGGCGTGGAGCGGACCTTTTTGCTGCATTCACCGCGCGTCGAGTCCATTCAAGTGATTCGCCGCGGCAAGGTGCGTCGGGCTCGCTTGTATTATCTGCGCCAATTGCGGGGCAAAGCGGCGCGCATTCGCGAAAGGCGTTAAGGGGCAGGCGAAGGCCAGCGGTCTTCGCCTGAACATTTTTTTATTAGTGAGGTGACAGCGTGGCAGAACGCAAGCAGAAAAGTGCTACCCGAGAACTAGTCGAGACTTTGTTGATTGCGCTCGTCTTGGCGTTTTTAATCCGGACCTTTGTGGTGGAATCGTTTCAGGTGCAGGGCCACTCGATGTTGCCGACGCTGCATAACGGCGATCGGGTGCTGGTCAATAAGCTGGCTTTTGACTTCGGTCAACCGAAAACGGGCGAGATTATTGTGTTTCAAAGCCCAGTTATTCCGAGCCAAGACTGGATTAAGCGCGTCATCGGCGTGCCAGGCGAAACGGTGAGCATTCGTCATAATGTCGTGTACATAGACGGAAAAAGGTATCCTGAACCCTTTTTAAAGTATCGCCAGTCTCAAAATTACGGTCCGGCTAAAGTGCCGCCTGACCATTTGTTTGTCCTAGGGGACAATCGCCCCATAAGTTATGACAGTCGCTATTTCGGCATGTTATCGGAAAAGCGGGTCAAGGGAGAGGCATTTTTGATTTGGTGGCCTTTAAACCAAATCCGGTGGCTGTAATGTCTGGGCGCGGCTGGTATCCGGGACATATGGTGGCCACTCAGGCTACCATTCGCGAGCTTTCTCCGTATCTTTCCGCGTTCATTGAAGTGGTTGATGCGCGGGCTCCGGAACTAACGCGTCACCGCCCGCTGCAAAAGTGGGTGGGTCGGGCTCCGACGCTATTAGCTTTGAATAAGAGCGACCTGGCCGACCCCAAAACCACGCAGGCCTGGATTAAATGGTATCGGCGGCAGAAGATCGCAGCTGTGGCGTTTAATGCCCAGACTCAAGAGGCGCAGCGGCGGCTGTTCCAGCTTGTCACGGAGACAGTTGATCCCCCCTATCGCCTCGCGGTGGTGGGGTTGCCCAATCTGGGAAAGTCCACCATTCTTAATCGGATGGTGGGCAAGCGCCGTGTGGCGACGGGAGCAAAGCCCGGAATTACGCGGGGACCGCAGTGGATTCGTCTCGATAATGGGTGGGAGTGGCTTGACTTGCCTGGCGTTGTGACACCATCCAAGTCGCGCGACTGGCGCCTAAAATTGCTTGGGGTGGTTCCTGTGGAAGTGGATGAGGCAGAGGACATCGCCAGCCGCGTTTGGGTCTTGTATCATCCGGCGGCGAAGCCCGAAGACTGGGTCAGGTGGGGACAAGTGCGGGGCTACTTACGCCACGGTGGGGAGGTGGACCGCCAACGCACGGCGCAAGCGGTGCTGGCGGAATTTCGACGGGGGGCTTGGGGACCGATCAGCCTTCAGAAACCCGGTGAGGTGTCATGACCCATCCTACTTGGGAGTGTTTGACGGTGTTTGAAAAGGTATTCGGGTCGCAAGGCCTCTTGGTAGCGGGGACAGATGAGGTTGGGCGCGGCCCGCTTGCAGGCCCTGTGGTGGCTTGCGCAGTGATTTTAAAGCCAGATGCACATATTGAGGGATTGGACGACTCCAAGCGATTGTCTGCCGTGCAAAGAAAAGCTCTGTTGCCGGCAATATATGAGAGTGCGGTGGCGGTGGGCATTGGTGCCGCGGGTCCACGCACGATCGAGCGTGTGAATATTCTCGAGGCGGCTCGACTGGCAATGCGTCGCGCGATCGCTCATTTAGAACCGCCGCCCAAGATCGTGTTGTCCGATGCCATGACGTTATCCGAGCAGGAGTATTATACGATTGCATTGGTGCGTGGGGATCGGCGCTCCGCGTCTATTGCTGCCGCATCGGTAGTGGCCAAGGAAGTGCGCGATCGCTATATGCAAGATTTGCACCGACAGTTTCCTCACTATGGATTTGACCAGCACAAAGGCTATGGGACAAAAAGCCACCGTCAGGCCTTAGACGCGTGGGGGCCGTGCGCGGCTCACCGGCGAACGTTTTTGCGGCAGGTGGATGGCGCATGAAGACTGCGACTAGGGGTCAATGCTTGACGTTGACTCCGATGGCCGAGCGTCCGCGTCATTAACTGGCGCGCGAGGTTGAGGGGGTGGTCGCCTCCTTTCTAACCCGGTTGCGTCAGGTGGCCAGAGAATTTATCGGCTTTGCCGTTAAAGACCGTTACGGACGTATCCGATATCCGACGCCCCGCACGGTTTCAATGAGAGATGCTTCGGCCTGCAGTTTTCCTCGCAAATTTTTAATATGAACATTGATGGTGCGCGTATCGGCGGCCACCTCGTAGTTCCAGACCTGGCGAAACAATTCCTCGCGCGAAAACACGCGTCCGGGATTGCGCATTAAGAGCGTTAAAATTTCAAACTCAGTCGTGGTGAGCGCGACGACCTGACCTTGGACGCTGACTGAACGCTCCGCCAAGTTCACGCTGACCTCGTGAACAACGAGTCGACCGGTTTCGTTCCTAAGCTCCTGACGGCGAAAGACCGCCTTAACTCGAGCAGCCAGTTCGCGCACCGAGAACGGTTTCGTGACGTAGTCGTCGGCACCCATCTCCAGGCCGACGACTCGGTCTACTTCGTCGTTGCGCGCGCTTAGCAAAATCACGGGAATGGCCGAAAACTGCCGCATGGTGCGCAGTACTTCGAGACCGGGCATGCCGGGCAGCATCAGATCCAACACCAAGAGGTCGGGGGTGTCGGCAGAAATTCGCTGGAGCGCCGACAGTCCGTCGCCTGCGGTTAGCACCCGCAATCCGTCATGTTCAAGACGGTGACGAATGAGGGTTAAGATGGAAGGCTCGTCGTCCACGACAAGAATCGTTCGCTGCATAATGGCTCCTCTCGCTCGTATTTTCTTTGATCATATGGGACTTTCATTAAGATTTGGTGATGGCTGGGTTAACGTTTAATAAGGTTGACGTTTAACAGACGGATCGCTCATGGAGGGTCGGGCCGACTTTGCGAACGAACCACAACGGGCCGTTTGAGGAGCCCAGAAAATCGCATCCCAGGGTCGTGGAACACCGGGGTGCCAGTCGGATTCACGTTTCAACGCGGTCACCGTGATAAATGCGCCGCACCCGGGTCTCCACGACGTACGGGGGTGTGCTGCGACGATGCGAACGGGATACCAGTCGTGGTCACGGCGGGTCGGCTGGGTGCCGTCGATGTACCAGGCGCCTTGTATTTCGTTTCGGGGAGTATAAGGCCCAGGCCGATCGCCGGAGGTAATGCTGACGCGCTTCACGTATACAAGTCCTGGTGGACGGCTGAACGATTGCGGCTTGAGGTGAAGCTGACGATTGACGGACTGCATAATTTGTTTCCAAATGGGACCAGCAGCTACCGCGCCATAAGCGGGACCCTGGCCGGAGCGGGTATAGAGCTGGGGGATTTCACCGCATCGATTGCCCTCCCACACGCCGACCACCATTTGCGGCTCAAAACCGAGAAACCATGCATCTTCTTCGTCATTGTTGGTCCCCGATTTGGCGGCGGCGGGTCGTCCGATTCCCAGTTGGTACCCGGTTGCATAGGCGTGCGGCCCGACGCCGGGAAGAGGTCGGGGATCGAGCGCTCGCTCCATCATATCGGTCAAAAGAGCCGCTTGATCAGGCGAAAGTGCGGAGTGCTGGTGCATAGCGGCTGAGAATAAGACGTGTCCGTTTTTTGTGACTTGCGTGACCAGGACGGGCGTGACTAGCTGCCCGCCGTTATCAATGGCGGCATAGCCGCGCGTCAAACTCCACAAATCGGTATCGACACCGAGCGCTAGGCCTAGACCGCGATATTGGCCGAAGGGCACCTTCATGTCGAAATGAGATTGCAGGTAGTGCAGGGCATAGGGGAGTCCCACCCGATCGAGAAGGTGCACGGCCACATCGTTGTCAGAGAGGGCCAAGGCATCGCGTAGGTCCAGGTAGCCGCGGTAGATGCCGTCTGCGTTCCTAGGCCACCATCGTTGACCGGCCACCTGCGCAAAGATTGGAACATCTTGCACAACGGACATTTGCGTGTACCCGCGAGCCAAGGCAGGCGCATAGTCCAAAAGCGGCTTGATGGCCGAGCCGCTTGAACGGCGGGCGTCAATGGCCAGGTCGTCTTGCAGAAAGGTGAAGTGGCGCCGTCCTCCGATAATGGCCCAGATGTGCCCATTATGGGGATTTTCGACGATGGCGGCCGCTTGATGGGCGGGATATAAAGAGGCGGAGACGCCAAAATTTGTATTCATCCAACGGTCGACCGCCCGTTGCGCCAGATTGTAAACTTTCGGGCGCAATGCGGTCTTGATGTGAAGTCCGCCGTGCAGGATCTGGTTCATGGTAAATCCTTGGCTGAGCAACTCTTGCACGACTTGGTCTAGATACCAGGGATATGGATAACCTGCGGCAGACTTCGCAAGCACGTGCGACTGCAAATGCACCGGCGCCTCTAGGACGCGGTGGCCCTGTTGCGGCGTGAGTTCGTGCAATCGTACCATGGCAGCCACCACTTGAACTTGACGTTGCTTAGCTAGACGCCAATGGGTTCGCGGATCGTACAGCGAGGGCGCTTGCGGGAGGCCCGCCAACAGCGTTGCCTGCGCTAACGTAAGGTGTTGTGGTGAGGTGTCAAAATAGGTGCGGGAAGCCTGGGCAATGCCGTAGGCGCCCTCGCCGAAATAGACAGAGTTTAAGTACATGTCGAGAATTTGGGTCTTGCGGTAATGCCGCGCGAGCTCAAGTCCGAGCCAAAACTCCTGAACTTTGCGGGTCAGTGATTTGCGGCTGTTTAAATACAAAGTCTTGGCGAGCTGTTCGGTAATAGTGCTCGCGCCTTGGACAGGAGCCCGATGGATTAGGTCGACATAGGCCGCCCGTAAAATGGACAGGACATCAAATCCCGGGTTGCGGTAGAAATTGCGATCTTCCACCGCGATGATTGCTTGTGCGACATATGGTGAAATCGCCGACAGGGGCGTGGTAGGCGAGAAATTGCCCAGCCGCGCAACCAGTTGCCCTTGACTGTCGTAGACGAGTGAACTGGGGGCGGCGTCAAAACGGGTGGCCAAGCCTGTCACCGATGGCAGATGAGCCGTCATGCGTGCTAAGCTGACCGCAAGAATGGCACTGAGGAGTCCACCGCCCAGTGCAACAGTAGTGGTCAGATGAGCGCGGCGTTTTGGATTAGCACAAATCAGGGGTGATTGACAAAATCGGCAGCGACCAGACCGCGGCCGATTTGATCGGCCGCAGCTAAGACACTTCATACACGACACCTCGACGCCCTCAACATGAAAAAAGCATGCGCCGGTGTCGCACAAAATATGCCATGGAGTCCAGCTTTTACGGGAGCTACAACGTGATAGGCACTGCGGTTCACGAGCGTTGGGGTCTAGAGACGACAATCGACCACCCCGCTCGCATCGATGTGGTCCGGCCGACGAAGGGGGCCGGTATGGCCCCCGACCTGACTAAGGAATGATGGTGCCTGCTCCGTAATAGTTGGCAATCCAATATGCGGTGTCCAAGTTTTGGATCATGACCGATTGGCCTGGCGCCGGAGCCGCCACGAACGCTTGTTGATATCCCAAGCGTGGATCTGACCCGATATAAATGCCGACGTGAGAAGCCCCGGGGCCATCGGTGGAAAAAAACACCAGGTCTCCCGGGGCTAGCGCGGCGCGAGGGATTTTTGTCACTTCGGCATACTGGTCGAAGGAGGTCCGGCCAATGGCAATGCCGTTTTGGGCCAAGGCATATTGGACCAGTCCCGAACAGTCAAATCCGCTTGGCGTGGTTCCTCCCCAGACATAGGGGACCCCGAGATATTTCAGGGCGGTGTCGACAATTGCTTGCCCCAGCGGCCGAGGCCGGCTGAGCGTTACAAGCGATGCGTTTGCACGGAAATCCGCCTCAGGTACGCGCAACATCTCGCCAATCCAGAGTGACTGGGGGTGAGCCAGATGGTTTAATCGCGCGAGCGCCTGCCACGTTGTATGAAAACGCACGGCTACGGTGCTCAGTGTGTCACCGGCCTTGACGCGGTAGACTGTAAATCGGGCTTGTCCAAATTGCGGAGAAGCGGTAGCCGACGCGTGGTGCAGGGATCGGACGGCAGATGTATACAACGATTTTGATTGAGGCGATTGATGCGATTTGGCCTGAACCAAAGGAGAAAATCCGATAGCAGCAGCCAACGCCAGACTGGCAGCGACTGCTGTCTTGCGCATCGTCACTATGCGGCTCCCCTTCCTTCGCTATTTGCCTCCGAGGTTAGTTGGTGGTTCGGGCAGAAGGAGCCCTACATGCGCACTCGCACGATTCACCCAAGGGATGTTGCACACCCTGTAGTCCCCCGTACATGGTTGACCATGATTCGGCGTTAGGAGTCGAAAAAATTTTACGCGTGCGGGCGATCGTTGTCACGGTAGATGTTGATGGATGACAGGTGGTGTGGACTCATTTGCGCGGATTTTTCCCAGTTTATGTCGGGTTTATGGAAAATTTGGCTTCTTTCACTTGAATCTCCCCAGCCTCAAGGCCGAAGATTCTAGAGAAACCACGATGGCTGCAGAGCGTAGTACCCCGGCAACACGCCGGAGTTCAGCCGGACTATTCTTTGTCGCGTTTGGGAAGGGCAGAAAACGGCGATATGCATTGTTTTTACACGTCAGATGCCCATGCCCGCGGGTGGGTGGCCATGCAAAGTTGCCTGTTTTAAGGTCTTCGCATGACGACGCGATACATTTAAAAATGTGAAGACAACCCCGGGCAGCATGGATGCCAAAGCGCCGGAACTTCCCCACCCCGGTTAAACCGACTGGATAGGAGTTGATAGTTCTTGCCGTGCCGCCGTGATCTTTTCTGTTCATCCGGGCCTTTCGGGTCCGGTTGGCGACCGAGGTTTTGGGCACGGTTGGCCCGACCCCTGGGTTACCCCAACACTATTGGGCGCTAGACCCGTCGACGCTTGCAGCACCAACCTCAAAAAAATTCCCATCGAAGCGAAAAAAGTCTTGACGTCCAGTTTATTCCGTGGCAAAGTAAAGGCGAAGAACAAAGAAAGTCAAAGACAGAGGAGGCCGATTGGTATGAGCATGTTGCCGGTGCGTCGCAATTCGCGAGAGACATTGGATGACCCGTTGGTTCAGTTGCAAAACGATGTCAATGCTGTGTTTGATCGCGTGTTTCGTGGATTTGGGTTCTTTGATCCGCTGGCGGTCCGCTCGGGGTTTTCCCCGGCCATCGACATAGACGAGGACGAGCACAATTACTACTTGCAGATGGATTTGCCCGGTGTTGATCGCGGGGATGTCATCGCTGAGGTTGACAACGGTGTTCTCACAATCCGGGGTGAAAAGCGTGTGGAACGAGAACAGGGCGGGCGTCGTTCGCACAGTACGGAGCGGTATTACGGTCGGTTTTACCGGCAAATTGCGCTGCCCCAGGATGCCGATGTCGAGCAACTGAACGCTCAGTTAAAGCGGGGCGTGTTGACGATTACGATACCCAAGGGCGATTCGTCAAATCGCCGCCAGATTGAGATTCAAGGTGAGTAATGGAAAGCGGCCTCGAGCGGGCCGCTTTCTCGTTCACGAGGATGGTTGCACTCTGCGTTCTCATTGGAGGGGAAGGTTCAGTGGAGGGTTGCTCCGCTCTAGAAGGTGGCCGTCCATCCACCGCAGTACTCCAGGGAAACGTGCTTGATGGGCCGGGGATCTCGCCTGGCCAGCCGGTCGTTCCTCAACTCGTACCGCAAAACGGGCGCGTTGATTGCCTCAAGGGCCGGTCGCCTGCGTTGTCCGGGACCGGATTTGCGCTCGCACAGGACTCCTGTCGCGCGTTATTGTTGTCCCCCTCTTCTCATTCTGGATCCACATGGCATAATGCGATATTATGGGGGCGCTATTTTGACGGGAGGTGGCAGATTGCCGAAGCCAAAGCCCTTGATTATTGTGGAATCACCGGCTAAGGCCAAGACCATCAGTCGTTTTTTGGGCAGTCGATATCAGGTCAAGGCTTCGATGGGTCATGTGCGTGATCTGCCTAAAAGTCAGTTCGGGGTTGATGTGGCGAAGGGTTTTGAACCGCGTTACATTACCATTCGCGGCAAGGGTGGGCTGGTTAAAGAACTTAAGGAAGCGGCTAAGAAAACCGATCGGGTTTATTTGGCAACAGACCCGGACCGTGAGGGAGAAGCGATTGCCTGGCACCTTGGCGCGGCTTTAGGAATTTCTCCGAACCGGGCTCAGCGCATTGAGTTTCACGAGATTACGAAAGACGCTGTGACCGAAGCGATTTCTCATGCTCGCCCGATCGATATGCATCTTGTCGACGCGCAGCAGGCGCGCCGAGTTCTGGACCGGGTGGTGGGCTATCAACTGTCGCCGCTCTTGTGGCGCAAGGTGCGCCCGGGACTTTCTGCCGGACGGGTGCAATCCGCGGCCTTAAAACTGATTGTGGACCGGGAACGCGAGATCGAGGCTTTTAGGCCGGAGGAATATTACACGGTTGAGCTAACGGCTGACACCCAACCTGCCTTGAAGGCCTCCTATTGGGCACCTTGGGGAGAAAAGGGCCGGGTCAGCGCTGATGAGGCGAATAGAATACTGGCCGAGGTCAGAACTGGAGACACACTTCGGGTGCGATCGGTGAAAACGCGGGAGCGGCGCCGATTCCCAACAGCTCCGTTCACAACCTCAACCTTGCAGCAGGAGGCATCGCGGCGCCTGGGCTTCTCGGTCAAGCGCACTATGAGTTTGGCCCAGCAGTTGTACGAGGGATTAGAGGTGAAGGGCGAAGGCACGGTGGGGCTGGTCACCTACATCCGGACCGACTCGACGCGGGTGGCTGACGTGGCTGTTGCGGATGCCCGCGCGTTTGTGGAAAGTACCTACGGGTCACAATATTGGCACAAAGGCTCCTCTCGGCGTCCGGAAAAAGAACGACCTGGAGTACAGGGAGCGCATGAAGCCATCCGGCCCACGGTGGTGGCGCGGCATCCCGATTCGCTCAAGGGGTCGCTGAACCGCGACCAATTGCGGTTGTACCGCTTGATTTGGGAGCGATTTGTCGCAAGTCAAATGGCGCCGATGGTGTACGATGCGACAACCATTGAATTGGAAGGTAAAGGTCACATTTTTCGCGCGCACGGCGTCGTCGTAAAGTTTGCGGGTTTTACCATTCTGTATAAGGAATCGCGCGAAGAGGACGACCAGGGCGAAGACGAAACGGGGGAAGGACCCTTGCCGTTGCTGACGGAGGGCCAGGAACTTTTGGTGGACGCGATTAGGTCGACGCAGCACTTTACCGAGCCGCCGCCGCGATTTACCGAGGCGAGTTTAGTCAAGATTCTGGAAGAATTGGGAATAGGGCGCCCCTCTACGTACGCGCCGATTATTGACACGCTCTTGCAACGCGACTATGTGCATCGCACGCAAAAGAAATTGGTACCGACCGATCTCGGAGCGGTCGTGGTCGATCTTTTGCAGAAGTACTTTCCGGAAATTGTGGATATTTCCTTTACGGCGGCGGTAGAGACGCGCCTAGACCGCGTAGAAGAAGCGGAAGTGGGCTGGCGCGACGTGCTTAGTGACTTTTACGGGCCCTTTAGCGAAGAGCTGGCGCGGGCGGATCAAGATATTGAAAAGGTCAGTGTCCCAACCGAAGAGACGGATGAGATGTGTTCGGCGTGCGGGCGGCCGATGGTCGTTAAGTACGGGAGGTTTGGCAAGTTCCTGGCTTGTTCGGGGTATCCCGAGTGTAAAAACACCCAGGCCTTGGTGGAAAAGACTGGTGGTGTGTGCCCTAAATGCGGAGCCGACTTGGTGGTGCGGCGCAGTAAGCGCGGTCGCATCTTTTACGGATGTCGGGCCTATCCCCAGTGTGACTTTGTGACTTGGTGGCGCCCGACTGAGAAAACGTGTCCGCGGTGTGGATCGTCAATGGCGTTAAGGCGCAAAGGCCGGCACGACACGTTGGTGTGCTTGAGGGAGGGATGCGGATTTGAAGAAGAAGCCCAGTAGTTCGGCTGCGGCGTTCGTGGGGGTGGCCGGAGTCGAAAGGGCCTGCAGGCAGTACCCTGGTTTTGCGGTGAAGCGTTGCAGCAACAGCGCGGCGCTATCATGAGGCGCGCGTTTTTTTACAATCTCGAGGTATTGCCGGGCAGATACTCTCTGTCAACGTGTAGTCGGTTAGAGGTGGCGGTGGGCGCGATAGGCGGGGAGATTATGGCGCCCGGGACGCTTTCGTTGCGGCCGATGACCGCAACTGCGCGGGCTAGGCACGATGTCTAAGAGCGATAACCCCGACATTCAGGCCTATTTGCGATACTTAGACACGGTCAACGAGGTGTCGCAGCATACACTTAAGGCGTATGAAAGCGATCTGATGCAATTCGCCCAATTCGCCGGGTCTCTTCTGGATGTCGACGTGAAGACCGTGCGCCGTTATCTGGCCAAGCTTGGCGCGCAAGGCATTGCGCCTCGCAGCGTTGCCCGCAAACTGTCTGTCATTCGCAGTTTTTACCGCTATTTAGAACGCGAAAAGCGGATTGCGAGCAACCCTGCCAAGCGCGTGTTGGCTCCGCGGTTCCGGCGCAGTTTGCCGCGAGTTCTGACCATTGCCGAGATGTCGCGTTTTATTGAGGCGGCGATGCAGGAGCAAGGGCCTTTAGGTCTTAGGAACTGGGCCTTGATCGAACTGATGTACGGTGGGGGATTGCGCAGTCAGGAAGCGGTTGACCTCAATGTGCGCGATATTGATCGGCAAAATGGGCTGGTGCACGCCTGGGGAAAGGGCAAAAAAGAGCGCATCGTGCCCATTGGGCGGTATGCCAGCACGGCATTGCAAGAATATGTCGAGCGTGGTCGCCCCCAATTGGCATCGCCGCGGCAATCAGCCTTGTTCGTTAATGCGCGCGGCGGCCGCTTGACGACCCGCAGTGTGCGCCGCATTGTCAAAGCGACGCTGGTTAAAAGCGCGATTCAACGCAACATTAGTCCCCACTGGCTGCGTCATTCGTATGCCACCCACATGTTGATGGGAGGCGCTGACCTTCGCGTGCTACAGGAGCTTTTGGGCCATGAGAGTCTGAGCACGACGCAGCTCTATACGTACGTGTCGCAAGAGCAATTGGGACGCATCTATGAGAAAACGCATCCGAGGGCGTAGAATGTAAAAGGGGGGGGATGGTCGTGAGTGAATTTCATGGCACAACAATTCTAGGTGTGGTGCGGGACGGACGCGCGGCCATCGGCGGCGATGGCCAAGTGACGTTTGGCGAGCATACCATCATGAAGCACACGGCAAAAAAGGTGCGCCGCTTGTACCATGGGCAAATCTTGGCCGGTTTTGCAGGCGCGGTCGCTGATGCGCTCACGCTGTTTGAGCGTTTTGAGGGAAAACTGGAAGAAAGCCATGGCAACATGCCGCGGGCGGCGGTGGCGCTTAGCCGAGAATGGCGTACCGACCGCATGCTGGGGAAATTAGAGGCACTGTTGCTAGTGGCGGACCGCGACAATTTGTTCTTGCTGTCGGGGACCGGTGAAGTGATTGAACCAGATGACGGCATTGCCGCGGTAGGTTCAGGGGGGAGTTATGCCTTGGCTGCGGCGCGAGCATTGGTTTCGGTCGATAGCGGACTGTCGGATGTGGAGTTGGTCCGGCGATCGCTGGAAATTGCAGCCGACATTTGCATTTATACCAACCATCATCTCACCATCGAGTCGTTGAACTAGACGACCAGCACAAGCCAGAGGAGGACCGTGCATGGATGATGCCTTATTAACCCCGTTGACCCCGGCGCGCATTGTCGAGGAATTGGACAAATATATTGTCGGCCAAAAGGAGGCTAAACGCGCTGTCGCGATTGCGCTGCGGCACCGTTGGCGTCGCAGTCGGTTAGACCCGGAGTTGCAAGAGGAGATTACGCCGAAGAACATTCTGATGATTGGACCTACGGGAGTGGGGAAGACCGAGGTCGCCCGACGATTGTCGCGGCTGCTCAGAGTTCCTTTTGTCAAGGTGGAGGCCACCAAATTTACGGAAGTGGGGTACGTGGGGCGGGACGTTGACGCCATGGTTCGTGATTTGGTGGAAACATCTATTCGCATGGTGAAGGAAGAGCGTAGTCAGCAAGTGAAGGAGCGTGCGGAACGCATGGCGGAAGACCGCATCGTCGAGGCGATGGCTCCTTATCCCGAGGATCCTGGCCAGGCCAACCGCAACCCCTTTGAAATGTTCTTCGGGGGCAGCTCCAATCCTTCCTCGTCGCATCAGTTAGATTCCGAGGAGCGGCGACGGATTGATGAGGAACGCCGCAGAATCCGTGAAAAATTGCGGATGAAGGCGATGGAGCACGAGGTGATTGAGGTGGAGGTGGAGGATCAGGGACCCGCCTTTCCGATGATGGGGAACGCGCCAGGCATGGAAAATCAGATGAATTTGGGGGAGATGTTCCAGGGGCTGTTACCCAAGCGCACCAAACGCCGCAAGATGACGGTTGCGGAAGCGCGCAAAGTGCTGACGCAGGAAGAAGCAGACAAGCTCATTGATCCCGATGCGGTGACGGCAGATGCAGTGTGGCGGGCGGAACAGCAGGGTATCATCTTTATCGACGAATTTGACAAAATAGCGGGCGGCCAAGAGGGCAGCCGGGGTCCGGACGTCTCGCGCGAGGGGGTCCAACGCGATATTTTGCCAATCGTTGAAGGATCGACGGTACAAACCAAGCATGGGCCGGTGAAGACGGATCATGTGCTCTTTATCGCGGCCGGGGCCTTTCACGTGTCCAAGCCCAGCGATTTAATTCCTGAGTTGCAAGGACGCTTTCCCATTCGGGTCGAGTTTGATGCATTGACAGAAGACGATTTTTATCGAATTTTGACGGAGCCCAAGCATTCGTTGATCTTTCAGTATCAGGCGCTCTTGGGCGCCGAAGGTGTCACCGTGCAGTTTGATGAAAGTGCGTTGCGGCGTATGGCACGCTATGCCTTCCAAGTAAACCGCGACAGCGAGAATATTGGGGCCCGTCGACTGCATACGATTTTGGAAAAAGTCTTGGAAGAACTAAGTTTTAGCGCGTCAGACCTCACAGGTCAAACCATTACCATTACCGATCATTATGTGGATGAGCGCCTTGAGCGGATTGCGGAGAACATTGACATCAATAGATACATACTCTGAATTTTTGTGTTAGTTATCACATTTTGTCCGCGACCGTGATATAATCTTGGTGTGAAAATTCCTGAGGTTATGTCGAAAAGAGGGGGATCGAGTCGTGGAGAAGCTTCTCGATAGGTCGCGGCGTATCAACCGCTTGCTGCAGCGGTCAGCCGGGCATCCGGTCAATTTTGAGGAAATGGCTCGGCTGCTGAGTGAGCTAATTCAAGCCAACGTCTACGTGGTCAGTCGACGAGGCAAAATTTTGGGCTACGCCTTGCTGGACGGGTTTGAATGCAATGTCATGATTGAAGAGGTATTGAAACCCGAGATCTTTCCGCAGAGCTACAATCAAGGCTTGTTAAAGGTGGACGAGACGCATCCCAATGTGTCGCAAGAAAAGCGCCAGTGTGTCTTCTTTCACGATAAGCCGTGCCTGTATGAGAATAAGATCACCACAGTGGTTCCGGTTAACGGGGGTGGAGATCGATTAGGCACGCTCGTCATTTCCCGGTTTGGTCGGGAGTTTGACGATGAAGATTTGATCTTGGCCGAGTATGGGGCAACGGTCGTGGCCATGGAAATTTTGCGATCGAAGTCAGATGAGCTGGAAATGGAAGCGCGTAAAAAGGCGGCTGTCAAGGTCGCCATCGACACGCTCTCGTATTCCGAACTGGAAGCAGTCCAGCATATTTTTGACGAGTTGGGCGGACCGGAAGGATTGTTGGTGGCGTCTAAGATCGCGGATCGAGTCGGAATTACCCGTTCGGTCATTGTGAATGCATTGCGCAAATTCGAGTCGGCCGGCGTGATTGAATCGCGGTCGCTAGGCATGAAGGGCACCCACATCCGTGTGCTCAATGACCGCCTGTTGGACGAACTAAAGAAGCTGCAGCGTTAGTGCAGGCTGATTTCAATCTCAAGGCTGCCCTTGACCGGGTGGCCTTTGTCTGGGTTAGACCAAGACCACGCATCAGCGTCGCTCAAAGCGGCTGGGCATTTCGTGCAGCATCGTCGGCTTTGGAGCCAAAAGACTCGATGCCGGCATAAACGGTCCGCGGCCGGAGGGCATTACAGGCGGTACAATAGGATATAGCGTAGAAAGTCGGTCGCGCGGTTTCCCCGGCCATCGGGTTCCCAATACTCGGGTCGAGATGGTCCATGGGCGCGTGTGCCAAAGAGGTGGAAGCGATGAGGGTATGAGCGATTCCTGGTCACCGTATTCGCGTCGCGGCTGGGCTTCATTGGGGCGTGTGGCGCAACAACTGATTATGGCCCGTTTCTTGCGCTCTGTGGCCCAAGGGGCGCTTGCGGTGGATTTTACGCTGTACTTGAAGGTGCGGGGCTGGAGTGCCTCTGAAGTTGGACTTTTACTCATGGCAGGAGGGCTATCGGGAGCTGGCTTGAGTCTTTTGGTCGGGGTCATCAGCGACCGCGTCGGTCGCCGCGTGTTTTTATTAATCTACGAAGTCGGCCTGATTATCGGTACAGGCCTCATTGTTTTCGACCCACGGGTCTGGATTTTAGTGCTGGCGGCGGCCTTGTTTGGGTTTGGGCGCGGGGCCAACGGCTCGTCCGGTCCATTCGCCCCGGCCGAACAAGCGTGGCTGGCGCAGTCGATTCCGGCGAAGCGCCGTGGCAATACCTTCAGTTTTAATGCTGGCCTCCAATTTTGGGGCATGGGGATCGGGTCGCTGTTGGCGGCGATCTTACCGCATATGCTTCCGGGAGTGCGCGGAGCGCAGGCGTATTTACCGCTATTTTGGCTCAATCTGTTGATGGCGATCGTCAACCTGATCCAGATTGCCAGTCTGAAGGAGACTAAACCTGCTGCCCAGGCACCAACCACGCCGCCACAAGCGGCCCCCGACGCATCGCGGGGCCGGGAACCAACGGTAGTGCAGCGGGAGAATCGTGCGTTAACGCTTTTAGTGGTCGTCAATATGGTTAATTCGCTGGGAGTGGGCCTGGTAGCACCCTTGTTACCCTATTGGTTTAACTTGAAGTTTGGCGTGGGTCCCACGGAAATTGGCCCAGTGTATGCGCTGACGTTTTTCCTCACAGGTGTGTCGTCTCTAATCGTGGGACGGGTTTCGGAAAAAGTTGGACTCATTCGTTCCATTGTCGTTCCGCGCCTGTTAGGAGTGGTTTTGCTGGTCGCGATTCCCTTCATGCCGGCGTTTTTCTGGGCCGCCATTTTGTACGTGGTGCGCTCCATGGTCAATCGTAGCTCGATGGGCGCGCGCCAAGCGTTTAGCATGGGATTAGTGCGCGATCAGCGGCGTGGGCTAGCGAGCAGCTTGAACGCCGTGTCCTGGGGATTGGCCGCCTCCATCGGTCCGGCGGTGGGCGGATGGATTATCGGCATGGGGTCGCTGGCTCTCCCCTTTATTGCCGCCGCCTGCTTGCAACTGGGATACGTGGTACTATTCCCCACGGTCATGGGCCGATATGACACCAGTCGTCCGGCGGCCGACCGTGCCTAATCATCATCTTCGTCGGGTCTGCAATTATGAAGAAACGCGGCTTAGCAAACGAAGCCCGGTCCCAGTGAACACTGCGCTAAACATATTCGTAGGGGGACAGCCTCCAGCCTTCTTGCACGGCTTGGTCGGGATCGTGGCTGAAGAAGGGTCGCGCTCCGTCCTGCACCATTTCTAACAGGCGTTTGAGCGACTTGCGGGCGAGGTCGGGGTCCTGGGCGGCGCCCAGACAATCCGTGGAAAAGTGGGCGCGGGTATACACAGCGTCCGATGTGATTAAGACGGCACGGTCAGATAGCTCGAGCAAGAGTGACTGATGGCCTAGCGTATGGCCGGGCGTGAAAATTAACGTGACCTTAGGCTCAAGATCGGTATCGCCGTGAAGAAGTGTTAATCGGGCAGGATCGGCAGGACGATAGGCGAGATCGGGATACGCCTGGCGATCGCTGGCGGCCGCTTCGTACTCCGCGCTTTGCATGGCGATATGGTTGGAGATAAAGGCCTCATTGCCTCCGGCATGATCAAAGTGGCAGTGCGAGTTGACCACTAAGTCAATGTCTTTGGGCACCAAGCCCAATTTTTGCAGTTGAGCGGAAATGTGATCGTCCGGGGTAAGCTCCGGACTGAGATAGGGGATGGTATCGTCTCCCAAAAGCCCGGCCGGGTCAACTCGACATTGGTGCGAACAGCCGGTATCGAATAAAATCTGGCTATGTGCCGTGCGGATCAGATAGCTGTACACCGGAATGCGCAAGCGCCGACCGGGCGCGGCGTCTGGAGACAAAACCGACCAGTCTGAATCGAAAAATCCCACCGGAATAATCGTTAAGGTCATGGCATTACCCTCCTTGCGAAAGGATTCGTGGTTCTATGGCATTTTTCCTGCGTGTATCAAATGGGTGTAATTGGCGCATGCTTGGCGTGACGACACATTACGAGGAGAATCTGGATGCGCTGGTTCGCCTTTTTTGCAGCGACGCTGTTTTCATGGTTTCCCCTGCCGCACCGAGCCGTGGTTACCCGCACGGCACCGGTCATCAAACAGGTCTTGACGACGCACAAGGTGGTAGCTTTGACATTTGATGATGGCCCGACCCGCACCTGGACTCCGAAGATTTTGCATGTCTTAACGGCAGATCACGTGCGCGCCACCTTTTTCGTCATCGGCTCTCACGCGACGCAACGGCCGGAGATCTTGCAGCAGGAACTAGAGGCGAAGATGGAAATTGGAAGCCACGGATTTGCCCACAAAATCTTGCGTCACCAAGACGTAAAAACCGTTCGTGAAGAGATTTTGCAAAACGAGGCGCTATTGACATCGCTTGGCGTACCCAAGCCCACGCTCTACCGACTGCCCGCAGGATCGTCGGACTCGACCGCCTTAAGAGCATTGGGCGAGATGGGATACCGGGTGATTGGGTGGTCAATTGATACGCGCGACTGGCGTCATCGTTACAGCGCCGAGCAGATGGCACAGATTGTGGAAAAAAAAGTAAGTCCCGGGGCCATTATCATTTTCCACGATGGGCCTAACTCATCGCAAATGACGGTAAACGCGGTAAAGCGGGTCATTCCGGCCCTCCAAGCGCAGGGCTATCGGTTTGACACGGTCTCTGCCCTGTTGTCCTTAGACGCGGCCCGTCCGCACCGACAGGCTAAGAATTAGCGAGCGATTACTAAAAAAATGAGGTGAACACGATGGCATGGGCCGGACGCGCGGCTATTTTGGCTGGACTAGCAGGTGGCTTAATAGGGATTGCCCCGGTGGGGTCCGTCGACGAGGCACAAGCAGCGGGACCGCCCTTGCAAGTGGTAGGCTTTTGGGCCAGCGATGCCACCGCCGGCTTAAACGGGCTCTATAAATATCCACGGGCGATTACCTGGTTTACGCCATTATGGTACTCCGCCGATGCTGCGGGCGGGTTGATCAATCGGGTCGACCTCAGCATCTTGAAAAAGGTGCGGGCGGCGCATATTCCCATTACTCCCTCGGTCAATGACGAAACCGGCCGCCAGGCCTTTTTTGATTCACCTCGTACCATGCTGGATACAGCCCGCAATATTGCCGACATGGTTAAACAGGAGCACTTTCAAGGGGTCAATATTGATTTTGAGCCGCCGCAGAATCGACTCTCACCGCAATTGACGGCCTTTACCGTGGATTTGCGTGACTTTTTGCCCAAGGGTTCAGTGATTACCATGTCGGTGGTTCCAAATTCTGGGGGTGCCTATGACTGGTCGAAACTAATTCCCGAAGTGAATCAGTTCGTGTTGATGACGTATGATGAGCACGATGACGGATCATACGCGGGACCAGTGGCCGCGACTCCGTGGGTGCAAAACCTGCTGGCGCGTACGCTTAAGTTTGTCCCCGCCAACAAGATCGATTTAGGGGTGGCGGTATACGGTTACATTTGGCCCAAAGGGAGTACAGTGGCAAAAACGGTGCCGTATAATGCGGTATCGTCGGCCATGCGCACGCACGCCAAATGGGACACGAGGGACCAGGAAACATATGCAGTGTTCAGCACCATCACGGGTCCGAAAATAGCGTGGTGGGAATCGCTCGAAGGCATGAACCAAAAGATTCATCTTGCGCAGGAAAACCACTTGGCAGGAGTGGCGCTTTGGCATTTAGGATACGCCAATGATTCGGTGTACCAAATGCTCTTGCATCAAATTGGAACCCAGCCTTGACGCGCCTTTAATGCGATGATCGACGATGGCCACTTCCTCCGAAGCCGTTGTATTCCGCGTCTAATTCTTAATTTTGGTGACAGAACAGTGTGAATTGCTGGCAAGACCGTCTATACTAGCAGTAACCTGATAACATTCAGGAGGATTGCGAGCTAAGCCTTGCTGATTGGTGGTCCCGCAGATGGAGCCTCGAGCCAAAGGAGGGAACCGCATGTTTTGGGCGTGGGCGGCGGTGCTGCAAGTATTGGTGGTCGGTCTGATGGGTGCAGCGGTTAGCTTGATTGTGATGCGGCATGACGACACCGTTTCGACCAAAATTCGGCGCTTTCCCTCTCGCTTGCGGCGCTGGCTGCGGCGTCGTAGTGCGACCAAGGGAGAGCGGCGGCAGGGTTCGGCCTCCTCCCGTGTGGCCCGGGGTCGGGGCCCCCAATCGAGCGCTTAGTTAGCCTGTCTGAGTCTTCCCTCCGATAAAGAAATCCGGGGAATCGTGTCCTGTTGGCTTGTTCAGATCCCGGTCGCTCCTGCATGCCCGCCTTACGCGCAATTCTCCGGCGTGGTCTGCCCCTCTCCCGGTCGCAGACAAACTGCTTTGACCCTTTCGGGTCTCTTGTAATGCTAATGTTTCGCGTATTCTTCCGGAGCACGAGTCCGTCTATCGATGTGACGCTTCTGCTCATGCCCGAAGAGAACTTAAACATCGTCTCGTTCAACACCGGCGCCCGTTCAGATTTTGGCCCTCGCGGGCCAAGGAGCAGATATCCCCGAGATGAGCACCCGGAGTTTACCAAACGCGCCGCAAAGCCTCGCGCTTTAGCGCGGGGGATATCAGACGCTCGCCGTCAAGCGAATCTTTGGTCTTTTCAACGGGAGTAGATAGGTCATTGTGATATACGATTGCCATGGAACACAAATCCCATCATAAGGTCGTCTACTCTTGCAAATACCAGGTGGTATGGGGTCCAAAGTATTGTCGCCGCGTACTCACGAGCGAAGTGGCGGAACGTCTCAAAGCCATTCTTCACGCAGTGGCGCAAGAGCGTCAGGCGAAAATCGTCGAACTGAAGGTCATGCCGGATGGCGTCCGCCTAAAGGTTGTCACCTGCGATGCCCGATGCGATATCCGGCATGCCAAGGCGATGACCGTACTGGCAAGGGGTGGGTCACATGGCCGAAAGAAAACTTCGAAGAAGCGTTGCACGGCCGAGACGTGCATCGCAGGACCTGTTTCCGGGAATGTGAGTGCGATGGCACTGAGGCAAAAACCGAGCCAGAGTGTTGACGGTGGTGGTTTCGCGAAACCGGTGATATGCTATCCATATGAGATGATCAGGATTTGCCGCTATCGCCTCTATTTGACGCAAGAACAGGCAACGTTTCGCGACCGGCGTTCGTGGGTGGGTACGATTGTTGGCATTCGGCTTAGCCATCGCGACTCAGACCTATCCCACCCCAATGAAGGGCGTTAGGCAGTTTTAGCGGGATCAACCGCCGCAAAACCCTCGAGCAGGATGTGCCGTGGCGTGAAAAGGTGGCGGCCGGGGCAAAATGCCTGGCAGGCCTCGATGTTCCCGGTGATCCCGAAAGCCGCGCGTTGGTGGATGGTAGCCGCCATCCTCAAAATGTCGGTGCGCGATGACATGGGAATCTGGGTCTGCGGGGGCGACCAGATTCAGTGGGAGAACGTATCGGACGACGTCATTCATTTGACGTCTTCCCCGGTTGTGGGGGACAGCCGCATCAATTTATCGAGGTGTGGCTAATCAGCAAAAAGAGGAGCCTGTCGGCGATGCCTCATAGTCCTCCCGAGCGAGGATTTGCGGAGGATCTGATCGGGCGTTGAGCGAGGGGGGAGCCGCGTGAACGCGGTGGTGTTTGATGAGTTTGGCGATGAGCGGGTTTTAGTGTCCCGTGAGGTGCCAAGGCCGGAACCGGGGGCGGGTGAGGTTCTGGTTAAAGTGACGCGCGTCGGTGTCAATCGTCTTGACTTGATGGCTCGCGAGGGCCAGGTGGGGCAGATTGCGTTGCCCCACATTTCGGGTTCGGAAGTGGCCGGTGTGGTGGCTGCGCAAGGCCCGGGGGTTTCGGTTGCTGTCGGCACTCGGGTGGTTGTGGCGCCCTATCTCTTCTGCGGTCAGTGCGAGCCCTGTCGCAGCGGTCACGAGAATGTGTGCGTGAAGAGCGACATTTTGGGACTTCATAGCGCTGGCGGCTATGCCGAGTATGTGTTAGCGCCAGCGCAGAGTCTCGTCCCCATTCCAGAGGGCGTGAGCGATAGTGCGGCAGCGGCAGTAACTCTATCGACCATTACGGCTTGGCACATGCTGGTGGAACAAGTGCGGATTAAGCCTGGGGACGTGGTATTGGTGTGGGCGGCTGGATCGGGTGTGGGCAGTGCAGCGGTGCAGATTGCCCAGTTGCTAGGAGCTGAGGTGATTGCGACAGCGGGCTCCGACAGCAAAGTGGCACGCGCTCAAGAGGAGTTCGGGGCGTGCTGGGGCATTAACTATACCTGCCAAGATGTTGTGCAGGAAGTGCGGAGCATCACGGCCAAGCGGGGTGTGGATGTGGTTTTTGAGCACCTCGGCGCCAACACCATGGCGTTGAGTTTGAAGTGTCTGGCGCGCAATGGAACTGTGGTGACCTGTGGAACCCTGACCGGTACACGCGCCGAGGTAGATCTGTGGTCACTTTTCGCGAAACAATTGCATTTGGTCGGATCGTACGGCGGAACCCGACAGGATTTGGCCCGGGTTCTGCAATTGCTAGCCCGCGGGGAGTTAAAGCCGGTTATTGATTGCGAAATGCCGCTGGCGGAGGCAGGAGCAGCCCAGATGCGCATGGCTCAACGGGCGCAATTTGGGAAGATTTTGCTGGTGCCTTAGTCGTCAAAAGACTAAAAATCGATCGGTTAATTGTAGGAAATCGCAGGGTCGTTGTCGAATTCTGAGTTGTCAGTAACGGCTATGAACTATTGAATATGACAGAGACCAAGGGGTGCCTTTGGCCTCTGTCATTTTTTGTTCGGGCATCGGCAACACTGATCCCAACCGAGAGTCAGACCAGGAGGGGGTCGCTGCGCACTCCCGCGAGTTTTGGAAGGATAACGTGCTCTTTGGCTTGGCGTCATTAATTGCGGGCCTCTTTAACTATCTCTACCATGTGCTATTGGCGCACGTCTTAGGACCAGACCGGTATGGGGATTTAGCGACATTCTTGGACGTGACGGCCTTTTTGGTGTTGCCCGGGCCCGTCATTACCCTGCTCTATACCCGTTTAGGGCGGCGGGATCGAAAACGGGCGCCCCGCGAGTCTTGGCTATTGTGGCTTTCGGGATCGGCTCTCTGGATTTTTTTAATGCTGTGTTCCCCCGCGCTGGCACGGATGTTGCACGTAAGCGCCCTGTTGTTAATCGTGTTTACGTTGGAAGTGGTGCCATCATTGGCCCTAGCTGCCAACATTGGCATCTTGCAGCGAGTGCGGCGCTATTTATGGGTAGGCTTTCTCACCGTGCTGGTTGCGGCCTTTCGCGTGGTGGCGGCAACAATGGCAGCCGTTTTTCACGTGTATCCGTTGTTCTTCGTTGGATTGTTAGAAGGGTTTGCGGCATTTGTGGCCTTTGCCGTGAGCCGCGGATGGGCTACAAAGGCTCCGTGGGTCGGAGAAACGTCCAAGGCCGGAGTCATTTCCGGCACGGCCGTTGTCGGCGTCATCAATGTCGTGATGGCCATCGCCGATGGACTATTGGCTAAGCATGTTTTAAATCCCTTAGCGGCTGGCCAGTACATGGGAATGGCCACCATTGGCCACACCGTGCAATTCTTGTCGGGGAGTTTTGGCACCGTCATGCTCACGTCTATTATTGCTGCCCCTAGCCGACGCTTGCGGTTTTTAGGTCTGACAGTCGGCGTCTACGCCGGCCTTGCGGGTGTAGCCGAATCCATCTTTTTAGCGCGGGGCGTGTGGGTGATCAGTGTGGTCTTGGGACGCCATTTTATTCCGGTAGTGGCGTGGCTCTCCTACTATGGATGGGGTATGATAGCCTTGGGTTTGATTAATATTGCGATGCTATACTCGGTTGCGTTAAAACGCTGGGAAGCAATTGCCACGACGGCCCTGGGCCTTGTGATTTGGCTGTGGCGACTCGCCGTATCGCATAACATCGGCGCCTTGACTCGTGCTACCACCGTCACCATGGGCGCGACATTGCTGGTAACCGCCGTGGTTGTCTTGCTGGTGGAATTGCAGGAAGACATCAGAGGTGAGCGGGTGCGAGCATAAGGATTAGTGAGGAGGATAATCTTGTTAACGGTTGGTCAGGCTTTGGAGGGGTCAGCGCGTCGTTATGCTGACAAGGTTGCACTGGTGTTTGGCAATCAAACGCTGACGTACCGACAGGTTGATGAAACGGCTAATCAGATGGCGCGCGCGTTCTATTCATTAGAACTGGAAGCCGGCGACCGGGTAGGGCTATTGTTGCCTAATGGCTTGAGTATGGCGCAAGCGTATTTTGCGCTGGCTAAGGCCGGTCTCGTCGGGGTTCCCCTCAACTTGCGCTGGCAGCCGAGTGAGATCATGTACGCCATTTCTGATGCCCAAGTATCTATGCTTTTAGCCGATCGCGACTTAGCGCCGATGTTGAACCAGGCCGAACAATTTTTGCCAGTCTATTATACGGGTGGATACCCGGAAGACCCGACGCATGACTTTGAGGCGTTGGCGGGCGAGGAATCCACTGAACCCATGGATGTCGAGGTTCAGGAAAGTGATCCCTGGGTAATTGTGTACACGTCCGGAACTACGGGAAAGCCTAAGGGCGCGGTGCGCTCGCACTACAGCAATGTGATCATTGCGCTGACTCTGGTCTCGGAACTGGGCATTACCGCGCATGATGTCGGATTTGCGATTCTTCCCATGTTTCACGTTAATTCCATGTGGTTTGTCACGCTATCGCTGGCCGTAGGGGCCACCTGCGTGATCTACCCCCACCGCGCGTTTCACCCGCAGCATGTGATTGAGGAAATGAATCAGCACCAAGTCACGTACAGCATGTTTGTACCGACGCTGCTCACCTTTTTAGCCGATGCGGTTGAACAAGGGAAAATTGACCCGACGTCGTTGCGCGTGATGATGACCTCGTCCGCGCCGCTCGATTCCACGTTGCGCGACCGCTTGATTCGGGGTTTCCCTAACGTCGAACTGTACGACCTGTACGGCGCGTCCGAATATGGGGCAGCCACGCTCATTCGTCATCGTCTTGGCGGGATACTGGGATCGGTTGGTTTTCCAGCGATCGGACAAGAAGTGCGCGTTTTGGATGACCAACGAAAGCCCGTGGACCCGGGGGTGATTGGCGAGGTGTTTGTGCGCGGACCGTCTCTAATGACTGAGTATTGGCGAAATCCCGCAGCGACCCAAGAGGCGTTCACGTCGGAGGGGTTTTTGACCGTTGGCGATATGGGTTATTTAACGGCGGACGGGATTTTGTATTTGGTCGATCGCAAAAAAGACATGATTATCGTGGCCGGCGAAAATGTCTACCCGACTGAAGTGGAAAACGTATTGCTGAGTCATCCCGCCGTGGCATTGGCGGCCGTGGTTGGGGTGCCCGATGCGCGACGGGGAGAACGCGTTGCCGCAATGGTCGTCTTGCGCGAGGGGCAGACGCTAGCGATTGCCGAACTGGACGAGCTCTGTCGCAAAGATCTGGCCGATTATAAACGCCCCTATGCCATCGAAGTGGTTAAGGAATTGCCCTTGGGTCCAACCTCTAAGGTAGTGCGTCGATTGGCGCGCGAGCAATGGATGGCCAGCCATGTATCGTCGTAAGCGACTCGCGTGATCGGTTAGTCATCTATGGCGCGAATGGCGTGTTCGAACTCGTGAATGATATCGGCAGGATTCTCTAGACCTACGGATACGCGAACGACATCCGGGGTTATGAGCCTTTCGTTCCGTTCTTCGGGTGTTAGGGCAGCGTGGCAATGCAACTCCGGCAGCGAGACAATGGTTTCCGTGCCTCCAAATCCGGCACCGACCTGGGTAAAGTGAAACCGCTGGACCATCTCGGGGACTCGTTGGGGATGCTTTAAGCGAAAGCTCAGCATGGTTCCAAATCCTGCGGCGGTTCGGCGGGCGGTGTCATGACCTGGGTGACTCGGTAGTCCCGGGTAGTATACCGCGGCCACTTCCGGCCAGTTTGCGAGGGCATGCGCCAGGGTAGCGGCATTGGCTTGGGCGCGATCCATGCGCACCGGCAAAGTCTTTAACCCACGAAAAACCAGGTAAGAATCGTCGGGCGATAGGGCTAGGCCACACGCATTTTGAATGAAATAGAGGCGGCGGCCTAAGTCCGGATCGCGGACGGCAGCCACGCCGGCGGTCACATCGGAATGGCCTGAAATCATTTTGGTGGCCGAGTGAATCACCACATCTGCGCCTAAAGTGAGCGGTTGCTGCAAGTAGGGTGTCAGGAACGTGTTATCGACAAGCGTGAGCAGTTGGTGACTGCGGGCCCACTCGGCAATGAGGGCAATATCACTAACCCACAAAAAGGGATTTGAGAAATTTTCCACGAGGATGGCTTTCGTGTTAGGTTGAAGGTTTTGGTCGACCTGGTCCAGGTCGTGGGTATCAACATAGGTGACGGACAGGCCGAAGCGTTGCAACACGCCGCGGAGGAGGCGCTGCGTGCCGCCTTGACAGTCACGCGTCACGAGGAGATGGTCACCGGCTTCAAAGAGCAAGAAGGTTGCCGTTAGTGTAGCCATGCCGGAACCAAACGCAAAGCCGCGTACCCCTCCCTCTAAGTGCGCCACGGCCTCTTCCAACGCCTGGCGGGTTGGATTGCCCGACCGTGCGTAATCGTAACGCCCGGGTTGCCAGGGATCGTGCTGGTGATAGGTGGTGGCTTTATAAATTGGGGGAACGAGCGCGTGATATTGCGGATCGGCTGCCCCCGGCGTGTGAACAAAACGGGTCTCGTTTTCTCCTGTCATGCGCTTACAGTCCTTTCACCCGGGTTAATGCCTGATCCAGGTCCGCGATTAAGTCGTCGACATATTCTAGGCCGACGGACAGACGCAATAATCCAGGACCAATGCCGAGATGGCTCAGCACGTGATCGGGCAACTCGCGGTGGGTTTCAGTATAGGGATGCGTGATGAGTGATTCGGTTCCGCCCAACGAAACGGCGGGCAAAATCAGGTGAAGGGCATCCATAAACTCGGCTTGACGTTGCGACGCTTTTAACTGGAAGGACACCATCGCCCCCGGTCCCCCACTTTGTCCGCGATGCGTCTCAAAGCCGGGATGCGTGGTCAGCCCCGGATAGTAAACATCGGTGACGGCGGGGTGCTCCTGCAAAAATCCGGCAATGGCTCGTGCGTTGTCTTCTTGCCGATCGAGCCGCACCGCCAGCGTTTTTAACCCCCGCATCACTAACCAGGTGTCGAACGGGGCCAACACGCCGCCAGTGGCATTGGCAAGTGCTGCCACCTTTTGCGCCATATCGGGATCGCGCATGATCAGCGCGCCGGCGAGCACGTCGTTGTGCCCGGAGAGGTATTTTGTCGCACTGTAAACGACAAAATCGGCACCCAGAGCGAGGGGGCGTTGACGCAACGGCGTCATAAACGTATTGTCGACCGCCAGCCAAAAATGGTGAGTCTGGGCCAATGTGGCCATCTTGGCGAGATCGGTAATGAACAAATGCGGGTTGGATGGCGTTTCGATAAACAAAAGACGGGTATTCGGCCGGATCGCCTCGGCGACCTGGGTGGCATCGGCCGTGTTGACAAAAGTAGCGGTCAGACCAAAGTTTTGGAACACATCGACCAATACGCGGTAGGTGCCGCCATAGAGGTCTTCCGTTAAGATGACGTGGTCTCCTTGCTGCAAGAGATGAAACAACGCGACAATAGCGGCCATTCCAGATGCGAACACACTGGCGCCGGCACCGCCTTCAAGTTGCGCTAGTCCGTCTTGCAGTCCGGTGCGCGTGGGATTTTCCGTGCGTGAATAGTCGTAGCGGCCTAATTCGCCGCCGCGATGTTGGTAGGTAACGGTTTGATAAATCGGGGTGCTGACCGAGCCGTATAAAGGGTCTTGTCCCACTCCAATATGCACGACCATGCTTTCCGCATGAAAGCGGTCATTTTTCACGGGGTTCCCTCGTTTCGTTGTTAGGAATCGAGCAAGAAACGTTCCAAGGTTTCGCGGGCAGCTGCCTCGTGGCTGGCTACTTGTACCAGTTCCTGGGAAATGGCATCAATCCAGGGGTTTAGGTCCATCGGTTCGGTCTTAATGGATACGCCGCGTACCATTTTGACTCGAGACGTGCTAACCCGCCCGCGTTGGTTTTCCAGTACGTATTGCCACGGCTCAAATGTCACCATCAACCGCCGTACGGGTGGGTTTTTCTGGAATAGACCGCCTTGTCGCTCCACCCGCACAAAGCCAGGTACAGCCTCCTCTAATTTCTTGGCGAGGATTTCACTAAATGCCGCCATGTCGCGAGTGTCCTGGCGGAGACTGGCTGCCAAGACGTCAAATGATAGCGATCCGTCCACCCCTATCCCTTCCTTCGTTGCTCAAACTGCACTCATTCGCTGCCCACGCCGATCGCCTAGAGTTTGAGGCTAGCGACTGAGCTTTAGGAAGCGTCGCACTCCCGTATTCTTGGTCTCTATTGTCTAAGAAACTCGGGGACTGTGCAAGACGTGAGACAGCGTATGTGCGTTTGGTATTCAAGCACCGCCGTTCCGTCGATATCTGAAGGCTAGTGCCAAGCGTTGAGAAGGTGAGAGTGTCAATCACTTGCATGTCTGAAGCGGCCGCGTGTGCAACATTCGTCGCCATCGTTTGAGCGGCGCCCATCAGCATGTTGGACCGTTGTATTGGACTGGGTAAGCTTTCCACAATTTGTGCAGCACAAATTGTGGAAAGCATATTCCTTAAGAGGAATAACGGGTGTGAGGGCGGCATAGATTTAGCCGCCAATATTGTATTTGACTTTCTTTGACCTTTGTGCTATATAGAGAGTGAAGACGACGTGTCGGAGGTGTTGGTCATGTATAACCGTTCGCCTTATGCGGCTGTTCAAGTAGCTGACGGAGTCGAAGGGTCTCTGATGGGGCGTACGTTGGGATACTTGGCGGTGCTTTTGTTAATTTTGTCGGCTAGTGCGCTGATCTCCCCGGTAACGGGGGAAGTTGGGCTATGGATAGGCATTGGGGCTGCTCTGCTGGGGACGATTATGGTTGGGAGAAATCGAGGGTCAGCCCGGCATGCGTTTACCTGGGGCACGGTGGTTGCGATTGGCATGGGTCTTTTGGTGGGACCGGTGGTCTGGAGTGTTGCACTGACCCAAGAAAGCTTGCTCTGGTCAACCCTGGGTACATTGATTGTGGCCGTGCTATTTGCGGCACTTTTAGTCAGCTGGATTCCGTGGGACTTCTCGCGCATGATGCCGCTACTGTTCATCGGGTTGATTATGCTGTTGGTGACGGGTCTTTTGTCGTGGATTGTCCCGGGCTTGAGCGGAATTGCCATGTCCAGAGCCTACAATATTATTGGCGTGCTGGTGTTTCTCGGGTACATGATGGTGGACTTTTCGCTGATGCGCGCTCGTGGCCGGGTTGTGCCTGCTGACGGAGCGGCAGTCGTGTTGGCGGTTTCTCTCTTGATCGATATTGTCAACCTCTTTTTGTTCCTACTGCGGTTAGGGCGGCGTTAAATGACGCGTGCGGGCAGGGTGCGCTCTGCCCGCGACGTGATTCGGTTGAGTATTGCTTGCCCTGATGTTGCCGTTTATTGGTAACTCCTGCTATAAATTCGGTGATCTTTGGTGATCCCCGAATTCTTCCTGCCCCGAAGCCGAGAGCAAGCTCTCGGGTGTCGCTTCGTGTCTGACAGGCGTGACTTTCCCGCCGATGTCGGCCGTTGCCCACATCGTCGCGGTCATTGCTGGCCGCGTCGCCACAGGTAGGGCAGTTTCGGTTGCCAGCCGTTTCAAATTGTTTGCCGCGTTGACGTCCCGGTCGTGCATCATGCCGCAAGCCGGGCATGTCCACGCACGGTCTTGTACAGTGAGATCCTGCTTGACATAGCCGCAACCTGGGGTTGAGCACCGTTTGCTGCTGGGGAACCAACGGTCCGCTTCGACTAACCGCGTGCCATAACGTGGGGCCTGGTACCGGAGTTGGGCAAAAAATTGTCCGAACCCTTGATCGGCCACGGCCTGGGCTAAATGACGATTCGCCAACATTCCGTGCACGGATAATGTCTCATCCCGATCGCTTGGTTTTCACGACAGAGCCGGGGCGATGTCTTGTGCAAGAAATCTTGGCGTATGTTGGCGACCCGCAGATGGGTGCGGGCTATAGCCCTTTGAACTTTATTCCAATTACGGCTGCGCGGCAACCGTGTCCCTTTCGGGAGCGGATCGTGCAGAGCCAAACCCATCGAGACTTTAGCGGCTTGCATTTTCCGGGTGAGGCGTCGTTGCCGAATTTTTAGGCAGCGCAAAGCCCGCCGATGGGCGTTCGGCCCCATGATCTTTTCCCCCGTAGACTGTGGTCTTCCTGTTTACCGTTATACACTATAGACCACTAATTAAAAAGCCATGGTGCATCTCCTTCTATATTAATGCACCTTAAGTTTCGCAGGATTTTCCATCTTCAAAGGATCTAAGGCGCCCGATGGCGAAGACCCTCTGTCGAGGAGGGATTCGAGAT
>PXYV01000027.1 GCA_003023745.1 Sulfobacillus acidophilus
CCACACCACAATCGTATGTCTCCGTTACCAACTGTTAGCCGTCGCGGCACGCGACGAAGCCGATGATCGCACCATCGGGACCTTATTCTGGGCGATGTAGGATGAAATGGCCGATCTACGCTTCGTACAAGCCTGGCATCTACTCATGGCAGCCCTCCGGGCTGCTCTATCGGAAGAGTTACACCTATCGGATACCGAAATTAATCGTCTGTTGACGGTATTTTTGGACCGAATACCCGCGTCGTTACGCCGAAAACTGTCGATTTCGGCCTGAGAAACTTGAGTCAAACACTAAAAGGGGATCCAAACTACTTGCGTAGCATCGGGATCCCTTGATTAGCTAGGCATTAGGGATGGTCTCTAAGAAAACAAGCTAGAGGTCCCCTAACAGAGCTTAGGTGTCGTCACTCGTCCCTATATACATAGGTAGTTTGGCCGTATTACTGGAAACCGGGACGACTTCTCCTCAAACTACACAGGTCCAATGGCTCGTCGGAGCTCGCCCAATCTACTCTCGTGTGATCCCCAATCGGGGCCCTCCGCACACACACGGTTTCTTGACAGATTCCTTGCCCATGTGTTACCTGTAACGCAGAGGAGGGCTTCGATTGCAACCCATCCGAAAGCGAGTGGCAGGCCATCGGCAGCGGCTGCGAGCAGCTGGATTACGTCCCGTGCAAATGTGGGTCCCGGACACGCGGAGCCCCGGATTCGCCGAAGAATGTCGACGGCAGTCCCTTAGCCTACGAGAAGACCACGCGGAACGCGAAGCACTCGACTTCATGGACGAGATTGGTGATTGGAAGGACCAATAACCCGCGGCGCCGTGGTAACTGTCGCCGGGCCCGGAGATTACGGGAAGCCATGGTCAGCTCTCGTCGGGCAGTCGGATTTTTTCGCGAGCACCCCAGCATCACCCTGTGTTTGATCACATCCGATCTGCGCGACGCGCCCCTCTTTCGTTTGACAATTCATCCGAGCATCGATAATGGCCTTCAAAAGCCCTCACAGATATTGGTCGACTGGGAGACAAGAGCATGCTCGAGGTGAATCGTGCCTTGGCGTTGTGGATGTGACTCGCCTAAGAGTGCACCAACCGTCGGCCATTGAACCGAATTTGGACAACCAAGGGATCCGGATGCCCTGGGTACGGAACCGGAATCCTTTGGCCAATTAACAGATATCGATGATCGTACTGAGAACTAATTTAGAAGTTCCTTAGCACTTGTTAGGTGTCGTTCCTCAGACTTCCTACACAGCTAGTTTTAGCGTATTACTGGAAACTGGGACGGTCTCACCGGAAACTACTACACACACAGGTAGAATGCCTCCCCGGAGCAGACCCGGGTTTACTCTTCGCCGAGTTCCGACCGATGTATAATGGCGGTGAAGCATGATCGAGATTTCATGAGAAATCAGGTGAGCGCTGTGAACTGGAAAGAGAGAATCACCGTTGATCCGGAAGTCCTAGCGGGCAAGCCCATCATCAAAGGAACCCGGATCTCTGTGGAACTCGTCGTCGACTTATTAGGCCGAGGGGCGACGGTGACCGACATTCTTGAAGAATACGACCATATCACGGCGGAGGATATCCAAGCCTGTCTGGCCTATGCCGGCGAGTTGTTGAAGTCGGAGCGGATTTATGTCAATCCGAACTAGCCTTCGTATTCTGGCCGACGAGAACATTGGCGCCAGGGTAGTCGAGGCCTTGCGCTCGGCAGGATATGACGTGGTCTCTGTTAAAGAACAGTTCCCAGGGATTCGTGACACCGATGTTCTAAGGATTGCCCACGAGGAACAACGACTGATCATCACACAAGATAAGGATTTCGGTGAATTGGCGGTGCGACTTGGATTGCCGGCCTCGTCCGGCGTCCTCTTGATTCGCATCGACCGAGGACTTCCCCATGATGATGCGGAACGCATCGTGGCCGTTGTTCGTAGCAGGGCTGATTGGTCGGGCCATTTCTCTGTCGTGGACGATGAACGGATCCGCATGCGGCCCTTGCCCCGCAAGAGCCTTTAAGGCACCCCGTTGTTTAACCTTCCTTCTCCAATACCACGGCACAGAGAAAATCGGGATGTAACCGCGGTCACTTCCCGATTTCCTGCACGTCCATCCAAAACAGTCCTGTTAGAGGTCCCATAGCACTTCTTAAGTCGGGTTGCAAGAAATTTATGTACCAACGCAAACGGTTCAGCGCGTTACGATACCGCCGACCGAGGCGTTTGGGCAGTTCTCACAAATTCGCATTCCCAAAGCAAAGCGTCGCGGTCCCACCCACCGACCCCACCAACTGTGAACTTCGTATTACGTCACCAGTTGAACCACGTCAGAGTATCTGGCCACGGTCGAGTCAGCGGTAAGTAGGCGAAACGGGCCCGCTAAAGCTTGAGCAACAAGGAGCCGGTCAAACGGATCATTATGAATGGGCGGTAAGCTCGCTACCATCCCTGCGTCCTCGACACTCACGGCCAGTTCCGAAAATCCGCTAGCCTCGATGCCCTTAACGAGGTCGGAAATCTTGGCATCAAGTTTGCCTAAACCGATTTTGATGGCAGCTTCCCAAATGGAGACTGCACTAACAAGAACCACGTCGGCCTCCGAAATCTTCTCGGAAATCTCCTGCGTAATGCGTGGAGAATCGACCAGGTACCATAAATAGATATGCGTATCGAGCAACAGCATCACTCGTCGGCCCCTTCAAAACCTCTTTGCACGTCGCCGGGTAACGGCGCATCGAAATCATCGGAAATACGGATCTTCCCACGTAAGAAGCCCGGTGTGCGAGTTGGTCGCAAGGTCGTTACCGGAACCAGCCGCGCAATGGGCTTGCCCGCCTTGGCAATCGTTACTTCCTCACCTCGACTCACCTCTTCAAGAAGCCGCGAAAGGTGGGTTTTTGCCTCATGAATGTTTACGGACTTCATCCAAGTCACCTCGAATTAGAAAACTTAGTTTAGTCTAGTCCTATTTGGCCTTATTGTCAACGGCTCCCGCGGAGGTGGAAAGTCCCGACCATTCAGTAAGAAGGGCCCTGGATACGACTCGTGTCGTAGCCAGAACCCCCTAATTTAAGCGCTTTTGAGCCCACCAACCACGACCAATAGTTAATGGTCCCCTAGCACTTTGAATATCCACAAGCGGTACAGTGTTGGCAACCCTCTTCGTAGATCAGACTAGGTGCATCACACTGCGGACATAGGTCGTACGTCGCATTGGGCGTGCGGCGATCGGTTGAGAGCGGGCGCACGGATTGTGGTTCTGCCGCGAGAGACTCCCCCTGTCCCTGATTCAGATGACTTTCTAAGAGCTTCCCAATTCCGTCCACCACGCTCAATACGCGACCTGCCCCAAATCCCATTTGGTTCGCGCCACCAATGCCTTTTAATTGGTCCGCCACCAGTTCGAGCCGACGCCGGGCGGTCAGATTCCCGTTGGAGCGCAAATACAGGCTAATGATCCGCCCCAGCGCCTCCATAAACGACTGCACTTCGGAACCCGCGCGCCCAAGTAACATAAAGACCTCAAAAGGACTGCCGTCCACTTCGTTGATAACAACCCGCGCAGTCCCAGCCGGCGTTTCCTTGCGATACGTCCGTCCATTGACTTGAGCTGGCAAGGGATACACTTCGACATCAACCCCGGTGCTGAGAAGATGCGTGTCGGGCTTCCTATCGCTATCCGCTTTGGCAGAATCCGACAAATGCAGCACCTGTTCCTGTCGGCTTTGGTCACGATAAATCGTGACGCCTTTGCACCCTAAATCGTACGCCAGTTCGTAGAGCTTAGCCGTGTCCTCGATGGTATAGGAACTAGGCGCGTTAGCGGTTTTCGAAATACTGGAGTCTGTCCATCGCTGAATCGCAGCTTGTACGCGCACATGTTCTTCCGGCGTGAGATCCATAGCGCCTACAAAATAGTCCGGCAGTCTTTCCTCGGGATGGGCATCGATCCATTCCTGGGCCACGCGAACATATTGCTCGTCAAATCCTAGCCGCGATTGACGATAATAGGTCAGCGCGTAAAATGGTTCGATGCCGGTACTGGTGTTCACCATCGAACCGACCGTGCCGGTCGGGGCCTGAGTCAAAATGGTAACGTTGCGTGTGCCGTGTTCTCGAATCGCAGACCGGACCACTTCTGGCATTCGTTGCATGAAGCCGCTGGCCAAGTACTTCTCAGGGACGAACGCGGGAAACGCGCCCTTTTCCTTGGCCAGTTCCACGTCGTATAAATAGGCTTCGGTCGCAATAAACTCATAAAGCCGGTCAATGAATGCGATGGACTCGGGACTGCCATAACGCAGCTGCAACCGAATTAAGAGTTCACCTAACCCCATCGTTCCCAACCCAATGCGGCGCTCGCGCTGCTGATTCTCGAAGTTCTCCTTGAAAAAATACGGCGTCGCATCGACGATGTCGTCTAAAAAGCGTGTTCCCATGCGAATCGTAGCACGAAGCCCGTCCCAATCCACGTCCTGCGCATCCTGATCATAGAATGCTGCCAAATTGATATGACCGAGCGTACATACGCCCCAAGCCGGCAGTGGTTGTTCTGCGCAGTTATGCACCACCAGACCATTTGCTGAGAAGGAATGCGTCTGAAACTCGGTCAGGTCATAAACGGGTTCGACTCCATCTTCCGTCACCTCGGTTACATGAGCCACCCACTCATCGACTCCCACCGGGTCCGCCTCATCCTCACGATCGAACCCCAGATCGCGGACTTGAGCGTCATAGCGCGCGTCAATCTGGCCCCAGTACTGCGCGACACTACGCGTTGACACGGTTAACTCATAAAACGCACACGCGCCGCACACCTCGTCAATCCGGCTGTAGACACCGAAATTTAAAAGGAGTTGTTGCACCTCTTGCAATAATGATAGGCTGGTTGACCGCAGACGAGGCCAATTGCCAACGTCCGGGGTCGAGAAAAGCGTTTGAAGAAAGCCTCGCTGCATGTCGCGACATCCCGCGAGAACCTCCGCTGGAATTTTCTTCAGGTCGCAAGCCCAGGCAACCTCGGCAATGTGTAGGGCCGCCTGATTAAAACCAAACCTGGTTGGGCCTGATTCGCGTATTCCCATCGTTACAAGCCGACTCTCAAGATTGCCATCGGGGCGGTGGGTGCATAATCGAGCCACACTACGCAGCATGTTACCCAAACGCCGGCCTTCGTCCACTGTTCCGTTGCTGCCAAACCCACCGACTTGCAGCCGCACCCGTATGGCTTCGCCCATGTTCAATTCACCCGCAGCGACCCAACCGCGTTCGTCACTGTAGATGCGATGCTCTGGAGTTACGCGGACACTATATCCTTCACGTGTGGATATCCTTACCAGCGGCTTAATGCCAGTCATGAACACCGGGGAGGCCGACCCAATGCTGCCAGCGCCAAATCGCTCGTCCAACAGCACGGACAGCGGTCGATGGGTATGGTACAAATCCTCGGCCCGAAAGAGTCCTTCATTTGTCGCAATCAGAGTGTCCCCCGCGACACAAGGGTTGGTGCTAATCAAAGGGTTAAAGTACCAACTGTTCGAGTCCTTTTCATGGCGCTCGTCGAACACAATCCCCGGTTCTGCGGCTTGCCAGGCTCCTTCAATGATAGCGTTCCACAACTGGCGTGCCTTGACTGTCTCATAATGAACGACCGGCTTACCGTGTTGGCGCCAATTTTCTAAATTCCCGTCCCACAAATCATCGTACTCGGGGTCAGTGGTATCAGGAAAAACTAATTCCCAGTCTCCATCGTTTTTCACAGCTTCCATAAATCGATCGGAAATCCTCACGCTGATGTTCGCATTTTCCACCATCCCCGGCGTCTTTTTAACATTGATAAATCGCCACACGTCGGGATGCCAGTCTTCAATTTGCAGCATCAGGGCTCCGCGTCGGCTATTCGACGTGTATAATCCGTCGCCACACAACATATGAACATCTGCCACTTCAAAATCATACACCGGTGCGACACGTGTCGGCACCACTTCTGTGATAGTTTCCGGCATCACCGACGACCAGGATTCTTCGACCATGACGGCAGTACTTTGACCGTAAACCGCCCCATCCGCCCAGCGATTTCGAGAGCCCCGCCGTGATATCTGCCCGCTTACGACAACGCCTGATTTGACCGACTCTCTAAGCGCCTCCAACCGCTGACGATCCTCGGGTTCGGGCACCGTCAAACGATAGGCCGAGCATGCCTCTGTCAGATGTGATGCAATCCCCATGAGAGCCAGCATTAACTGCATGTCGTGTAGAATGACATAGCTCAGACAATTGATCTCACGATTGGCCTCATCACCTATTGAATCAAAAACGCCGACAATGAAAGCCGCCATAACCCTCGTGTCCGCCCGCAGCACGCCATCCAGGACCGCAACACCGTTAGGTGTCAGCGTTGAGGGTTGGAAGAGGGATGACCTTTCCGCGACTATCATCCGATTGTTTTCTCCCGACGGTTGCACTTGCTCCGGATGCGCAGCCGGCGTCGGTACAAGACACTGTTGCCCCATTGCATACCCAATCCGGTACGCTGCGCGCTCCTCCAAGTACGCGGAACCGGAAGACGGCGGTGGGTATGAGGTAGAGCAATTACCCCCATCGCTCAGATCTGCTCCGACCAAACTCAAAATTTTGTCGCCGATGGAGAGATCCTTCAACGGGACGGTCTGAATGCGGCCATTGCGGATCACTCCCATTTTGTGTTCCTCGGTGACTTCAACCGAAAGCCCGCGCGCTGTAGTGACCCGCCATAACTGTTTAGTACCGTTGTGAAACTGGGCCGTGATAGGCTTAAGTCCCAGATGAGTCACGGCGCTGAAGTGCTCTCCGCGTCGCATCCGCTCAAAAAGTTCCGCAGCAGGAATCAACCCGTGATTGGTGGCAATGCGGGTTTCCCCGGCAAAACAACCGCCTTGTTCAACCAATCCCGTGGCACGCGAGAACAAATCCATCCAAGAAACGGCTCCCGAAGACCGTCCGTTCACGCCGCGTACAATCGTGCGCTGGGGGCGCAGGGACGAAATGTTGATCCCAACCCCTCCACCCCGACTCATAATTTCAATCATCTGCCCCAATGTGGTGACAATCCCCTGCCGACTATCTTGAGGCGATGGGATAACATAACATTGCCGCGTAAGATACCCTTGGCCGACTACCATGGTATGCGTTTGCGGTTCGTTACAACAAAACACCTCCTCTACCCGGTCCGTAGCGTCCACCGACACAACCCTCACCGTGTCGAGCCGGTCGACACGTCGGCTCCAGAGCTGGCGATGAGCCGCAAGGAGAAGATCTTGGACCTGTACCGTTGTCGGGTAAAATCTAACCGACGACACCGACTCTTCACCTGCGCCCAGATGATTGGCCAGCTCCAGAAGCTCGATTTTGTCGAGTATAAAGCCAGCGGACGGCGCATGCTCACGCACCGTCTCTAGCACACGGCCTGGCAACTCGCTTAAGACGACAGCGCCCTGACTGTCTATTGTGCCATGAAGGGCGATCAGGCCTGCGATAAATCCGCGCCAATAAGAGCCATCGGCCTCTTCACGGGGCAGCTCAAAAAACTCCTTGGGCGTACCAGCCAAAAGCTCTGTCGGGGATGATTGACCCACGCCTGCCAGATATGGTCGAATGTATTCAACCAACGTGTCCCGCTCTTGCGCAAAAGCAGGGGCTTGGGACCGACTTGCGCCAAAGGCCAGTCCATGCGCGATGCCTCGCCCGTCCATCGCCGGCTTGGGAGAGGGTTGAATGGGAATCCGGCGCCCAACCAAATCAAGGGTGGTGACCGTCTCGGTATCCGAAGTCTCTCGCGTGACAATCCACTCGTGTGCGGCTGTCGCATAAATCAGATCCCCGTTCTCTAATGTCACTCGATACAGTGGCTGAACCCCGTAGGAGCTAAAAATAGCCGTACGAAACTGACCACCTTGCGTCAGGATAGATACCGGCCCCGATAATTCGTAAATGCGCCGAAGGCCGTCTTGGGTGTGAATTAAGGTTTCTTTAGCGACACAATTAAAATAGGTCAGTTCTTGTCCGGTTCCGGCTCCAGCCCAAATGCGGCCGCCGGGTACAAATTTTAACGATGCAATTTCACGAGCAAAACTGTCTTCGACATCTTTTTGCACATGCGGGCGTTCGACGGCCGCCACGCCTTTAGCAATACGGCGCGCGACATCGTGAATGGTGGTTTCCAACGGGCGGTCGCATTCGTTGTAGCGGCGCTCGATCAATTCTCCCTTTTGTGGACCGGTGATGAGTTCGATCGATAAGAAATCATCATCTAACAGCGACCTAACCACGCCCACGTCCTTTTTGGGCCACTTGGGATGGGGTTCCACGAGTGCGATCACAAGATCCCCCACTTGAAAGCGACGTTGCGGGTCTTTCATTGTATATCGGTCCAAAAATATCTTCCAACTCAGCTCGGATTGAAATCCGGTCTGTAACTGCATATGGATACGTCTCCCCCTCTTAATCTCGCCGCCCATGAGCCTGAATTAAGCGCTCTAGCTCCTGGCGAAAGCCTTCAATGTCGGTAAACTGACGATATACCGATGCAAAGCGCACGTAAGCCACTTCATCTAAGTCGCGCAGTTCCTGAATAACGAGTTCTCCAATCACTCGCGTTGAAACCTCTCCTAACGCGAGATCACGTACGCTGCGCTCAACCCGACTCACCACTTCTTCTAATGATTCCAAGGAAATCGGTCGTTTTTCACATGCGGTCAATAAGCCTCGAAGAACCTTCCCGCGGTCAAATGCCTCACGCCGGCCATCTTTCTTCACGACCCAGACCGGGATCTCTTCGACCCGCTCATACGATGTGAAGCGCCGATGGCAATCAAGACACTCACGGCGCCGACGGATAGCTTGTCCATCTTGAGTTGGACGCGAATCGAGAACCTTGGTATCCTCGAAGTGGCAAAATGGGCAACGCATCAGATCAACCCCTATATCTAGTACCTTTGGTATTATAACAGCTACTATAGGTCGCGGCTAACGATTAGCGGTCATTTTTAGCGCCAGCCGCAAAGACAAAAACCCGCACTGCTATGCGGGTTTTACTCGGATTGCGCCAAAGTTACGACAACAAATTTAACGTAAAATGCGGTACGCCCAAACACCTGATCCCACTAATACGATTAATCCGAAAAGGAGACTGCCAATCCCGAGAGCGCCGAGCACGGTTAACACCGCCCCCGCTCCTAGTCCCCACGTCGCCCAGCGCAGTCGGGGACGCTGTCGCTCAATATTGCCCCACTTTTTCGGCACCATCGTTCATCACCTCATCTCTCTGCACTCATCATACTCCCATTTCCGCCGAAATCCTAATCGCTTAATTCTTGCACGAGCAAATTTCCACTGAGAGTGCTCTGCAACAACGCATTGGAAACGACGAGAGGCGCCGCTGGACCAATCTTTCCAACGTTCCAGGGATCTTGGCTGACCATTGCTCCAGTGCGTGCCGAAAGTTGATAAATGGTGCCATTCATTCCCGCCACCAACAAATAATGGCCAATCTGAACGGGATTAGCAGTCACTCCCGTCGGCAAGTTACGTGCCCACAAAATGGTTCCGGTCCGGGCCCGCACGGCTACCACTTGATGCGACGCCGGGCTGCCAATGAAGACAGAAGATGCCGACGCTAAAGGAATTCCCTCTTCTTCCTGGTCGAGGGACGAAATTTGTCCGCGCCCCAGCGAGAGAGACCATTGGATCCGCCCGTCTTTGCGATCGATGGCAAAAAGCCGCTGTGAGATGGTGCGCCCGCGGCCGTCATGACTAATGTCGGGGACCCCGGCGATGAACAACATCTGCCCATTCGTGGCTACAGAACAGTCGGAGAGTCCGCTTTTGACAGGTAAATCCGATGCCCACGAAACTTGGTGTGATATCACGTTGATGGACCATACTGTCGAGCGAGTCGCGGGATAGGCGGAAAAATAACTATTCGTGGCCACGTACAACTGATCGCCGACCAAAATGGGGCTAGACATACTGTCAAACCCTCCAAGCCGCATCGACCACAGCAATCGCCCCGTCTTAAGTTGGACTGCGATAAGGCGGCTATCTCCGGTCACATCGTACACGACTCCGGCGTTGACAACCGGCGTCGGCATAACTTCTCCGGTGGTGGGATAAAACCACGTTTCATGCCCGGTGGTTTTATTAAACGCCATCAAACCATTGGTGCCAGTCCCGCGCACCCAACCTAATTTTGGGCTGAAATCGCGAAACGTGTTGTTGCCCAGGCCAACCACCACCAGATTATTGTCCACTAATGGCGTGGTCATGACCATGTTGGGCAATCCGACCGCCCAGTCGACGGCTCCGCTAAGAATATTGATCGCGTACAATTGATTGCCGTTGGTGCCTACATAGGCCGTGTGGCCTGACACAGACGGTGCCTCGACCAACGGTGCCTGTGAGAGTGTTAGGCGATAGCTGCGGTGTAAGACAAACGGGGCCTGATAAGCGCTGTTATGCGTGGCAGCACCGCGAAAGACGGTCCAAGGCCGGGGCAACGTCGGTAGCTGAACCCCCCTCAGCACATTCGTACGCCAAGGACGGCCCATTCTAAGCTTCGGACTCAATGTCAAGGCAAAACTTTGCGTGCTGGGTGCACTGTTGCTGCGCACGCGCGGATCCCAACTGCTGGGCCAAAAAACCGATTGGTAAAAATGCGAGGGCACCGCCATACCGACCCATAGCGGCAAACAGTAGGCTATCGTCAGGGTGGTAAACCCTCCCCATCCCCCGAGCCCCCATCGAACCCATCGCCGAATCGATTTTCGATGCGACACCGCTTGCCAGGCGACGATAAACCCTGCAGCCGCCGCGATATCCAGGCCAAGCGAGGCCGTTGTAAAATAGTACAAGAATTTCGAACGTGGGGTCGCCAACCAGGTCGCGTAAAAGCATAGGAACCACAGTGCTAAAAACCCCCAAGGCACCAGCGCGCCGCGATGGCGGCGCACCCACCATATACCTAAAATTAGGCTTAGCATACCGGTCCATACGATTACCGGGTCCGAAAAGGCCATCAAACGAATCGCGTGTCTCGCTCCAATCGAGATCAACATGGCGGTCGGCCGCGGGATTCCCAGCCAGGTCCAGGCATTGGCGGTCCAGGGATGAAAAAATCGCAAGGTCCACATCCCTTTAAGCATGAGCCATTGCAGTTTGAAAAAGGCCCAAAACGGATCCCTGGGCAGCCATGATTCACGAAATCCTGATGACCAGCTATAAAAATAACTGCTGTAATAAATGACAAAGGGAGCGATGGTGGTAGCCGGAATCCACTGCCGATACGCGCGGCGGGCCTGAGGACTTGCGCACAAAAACCAAATCCAGGCTAATAAGATGGCTTGACCGCCGATCCACTCCGAGGCGAGTCCCAGCCCCAACACGACACCCAATCCGAGCCATCGCCACCACAGAACAGGTTCGCCGCGGGAGAGGCGGTTCGTGACCGTCAATAGGATCCAAAGGCCTGCTACGACCAGTGTCACAGCCGGCGCATCGGGCAGCGCCACCCGTGACATCACGATAGCCAAGCCATCCAGCGCGGCCAGTGCCGCGGCGATCACGGCAACGATGCGTTGTTGCCACAGTTCCCATGCAATCCCCGCAACCAGCAGGGGCAAAACCGTCCCGGCGAGAACACCGGGCAGTCGCCACGCCCACGCATGCTGCCCGAACGTCAAAATCGCCAGGGCGATTAGCTCTTTAGCCAGTGGTGGGTGCGACAACAAGTTGGGGTCGATGCCCGGGATCATATTCTTCACGGGAATAATGGGGCGACGCCGCAGCAATACTTCCGCCGCCGGCACATAATAATACTCGTCATAAATCAGCCCCGGATACGACCCGACACCCACTGCCCGCACCACCAAGTTCAATAGGGTGATGAGGGCCAATAATACCGTGTACCAGCCGGGTTTCCTTCGAACTTTGGGCCAAGACCATTCACGAACATTCGGGTACGCCATGCCTGCCCCCATTTTCTAGGGGCTGTGCCCCCTATGCGGTGCGGAAATTGTTGAAGACCAGTTCGATCCCGAAATCTTGTCCTTTAAGGTGCTGAATGACAGCCTGTAAGTCGTCGCGATTTTTTCCGCTGACGCGAATGGCGTTGCCTTGAATCTGCGATTCGACCTTGAGCCCGAGTCCCCGTATGGCCTTTTGAATCTTCTTGGCGATCTCGGTTTCAATTCCCGACTTTATGGTCACTGTGAGGCGTTGCCGATTCATCCCGTGGTTCTCAGCCGGACCAAAGTCGAGAAATTTAAGCGAGACTTGCCGGCGTGCCATTTTTTCTCCCAAGACCGCCTTCAGGGAATCCATCATTAACCCCTCTGGCGCATCCAATACTACCTGATGGGTAGACGCATCATACTCTACCGTAATATCGTGCCCACGAAAATCGTATCGCGTACTCGTTTCCCGCCGGGTTTGGTCTAATGCGTTCAGCACTTCCGACCAATTCGGCTCCGACACAATATCAAACGAACTCTCCTTGGGCACTGTTAACCTCCCATCCGTTTTTGATGCTCAATTTTAATACAACGATTTTCCACGTAGTCAAGTCCCGCGGCCGTTGCAATGGCCTCGGCCAACTCGTTTTCAATTCCTAGTTGTAGCCAAAGCGCCTTCGCGCCAATGCGCACTGCAGCCTCAGCAAATGGCGGCGTGTCCTCTGAGCGCCGAAACACATCGACCACATCGACCGGTTCGGGCACGTCCTCCAAACGTCCATACACTTTTTCGCCGAGAATCACGTCAGCCTGAGGATGGATGGGAATGATGCGATAACCGTGATTTTGTAAATACTGTGCGACTTGATGACTGGCGCGGTCTGGTTTGGGTGATAGACCGACCACGGCAATTGTATGGCTCTCTTGTAAAATTTTATCGATGGTGTCCACGGCACCGCCTCCTTCGTTTGCCCTTAGTATAACGAAGACTACAACTTCATGTCATCTTCGCGATCCATACCAGTTTGGCGCTTTGAGGGTTATAATAGCCTTAGACTCAAAGGCGGTGAACACCTAAACCGTGGATAAAAGAGATCCGATTTCATTTCAGCAACGCAAGCGTGAGCGGCAAGCCAAGCGCGCGGGTGTCGTCAAACAGCGTCCAACGCAGCGCCCAAGCCCCGCACGGGCCGGGGGAGAAACTGATGACGTGCGAGAGTATTGGGCCCGTTTTATTCATCACCCGTTTTCAGGTTCAGGACGATTTCTGTGGACCGAACGGATGCTGTGGGGCAACGCATTGCTGGCCAGCATCCTAACAACGATTGGCATTGCCGTAGAGGTCGGATTCCACTTGCTTACCATGATTTCTGTGTTCATTAACGCCTTTTTTCTCTTTTTCTTAGCGTATTATCTGTTCCCCTGGGTAGCAGACTGGATTTTGCGGCAACACCAAAAGCGTGTCAGTTCGGTCGACACCCTCAAACTCGAAATGATTGTGCTTTCGGGATGGTTGGTGATTGCCAGCTTAGTACGCCTAGTACCAGTTTATTACCCTCTTCCCTACTTTGCAGCCCTTTTGGCATTTGCTGTTTTGGTGATGGTAGCCGTTCATCGGCAAGTTCGGGTGCCGTGGTCGCAATCGGCCCTGGCAACGGCCGGAGGTGTTATGTCGGTAGCCATTGTCATGGCCATTTTGTCGTCATTCTGAGCGGGTACGACCAACCTTACGCATCGGGGGCGTCTACCCCGGGACTAGGGTGCGCTGGCCTTGTGAATAAAATTACCGGTATAAAGTCAACAGCAGGCGGATCTCCGCTCGTCGATATCCTGCTCTAGCTCTTTCAGGTACCAATCCGCTCCCTTCGTTGGCAAGCGTTGTCCACAGCCTGATTCATGCCCGGCCACGTCAATCAAGCCCTTGCGCCCGAGCGCGAGACTAGACCGTACCCCGTTCTTTCAGCACTTGCAGATGCTTTGGTGTCACTCCGATCTGTGCCAAAATGTTCGCCGTATCTTCCCCTAAACGCCGAGTCCTCGTGTCAATCGGGACTTCCTCGGTTCCTATCCATCGAAAAGGCTGACCAAAATCCGGTATCTTAGTTTTGGTATCAACCATCGCGCGTGTGTCGAGCTCTCGCTCCCGCAACGCCTCGCTGACCGTAAGAACAGGCGTACAACAAGCTTCGACGTCGGCAAAGCGCTCGATCCAGTACGCCTGCGAATGTGCTAAAAATATTTCGGCGATGACGGTTTTCATTTCCTGTTGTCGGTCCATTGGCGCAAATTGCTGACCTACGAACTCTAACACCTTTAAGGCTCGACAAAATGTCAGCCAAAATTTCGGTTCTAGGGCACCCACACACATAAAGCGTCCATCTTGTGTGGGATATGTGGTATAGCAGGCGTATCCGCCCGACAACACCCCTGTTTGTTGGTCAACACCGCCTGGTCGTAGATTCTCGGCTATCAGCACAGGTAGCCAAGTGAACACTCCATCCAACATGGCTACGTCAATCCATTGCGCCACCTGTGTTGATTGCCGAGCCCAAAGTCCCGCTAAAATTGCGATGACCGCCATACTACCGCCGGCTAGGTCGGCAATCGGAACACTGGGAACAATGGGAACCCGATCGCCATTGCCGTTGAGCCCAAGAATGCCAGCATAGCCGATGTAATTGATATCATGCCCGGCCTCGTGACTGCGCGGCCCGGTTTGCCCGTAACCCGTCAACGAACACAATACAATTTGGGCATTTGCCTGTCGAAGATGATCAAAATCAAGTTGCAGGCCCTCCAAAACACCAGGCCGAAACGACTCCAGCACCACATCGGCGGTTTCGACCAACTGCAAAAAAAGCTTACGCCCGTCATCATGTTTCAAATTGAGGGTCATGCTCTTCTTTCCGCGGTTTAACAAATGGTGCAACGCACTATGGCCCTGCACGATCGGGCCAAATCCACGGACGTCGTCGGCATGCTCGGGATTTTCAATCTTGATCACCTCCGCCCCTAAGTCGTTTAACATCAACGAAGCCCAGGGACCGGGCAATAAACGCGACAAGTCTAATACACGAATGCCGCGCAAGGGTGTCACCGATGCGTCACCACCTTAAACAGAGCTTCAATCCATCCTGCTTCGATAACCAGTGCTCGCGCTCTTCGAATCGCGTTTGACGCACACCTTCACGCGCTTGCCTCGTCGTTTTTAGCCATTATGGCGCTTTTGCACCAGGGCCGCAAACAGGTCTAACCGTTCAGCGACCTTACCCATCACCGTATCCGGGCCATCGGACGCACGGCCGGCCGGAACTCCCGTCAGTACTTCAATGCCCTCGTCGATAGTATCCACAGCCCACAAATGAAACACGCCCTGCTCCAAAGCTTGCTGCACTTCAGTTGACACCATCAGATGGCGCAAGTTTCGTGCGGGGATCATGACCCCTTCGTGGCCTGTCAGGCCACGTGATTGACACGTCCTAAAAAACCCTTCAATCTTGTGGTTGACGCCGCCAATAGGTTGGATCGCACCGTATTGGTCAACCGAACCCGTTACGGCAATGCCCTGATTGATGCCGATCCCTGCCATGGCCGAGATCAAGGCATATAACTCGGCGCTTGAGGCACTGTCTCCATCAACCTCGTCGTACATCTGCTCGAACCCGATACTCGCACTCAACGATAAGGGGTGTTCACTGCCGAAGCGTCCCGAAAAAAATCCACTCAACGTTAAAACGCCTTTACTGTGGGTTGTGCCGGACTGCCGCGTTTGCCGCTCAATATTAACGATTCCACGTTCCCCTGCCCACACGCTGGCAGTAATGCGAGAAGGATGCCCAAACGGTGCGTCACCCGCGCTCATCACAGCCAAGCCATTCACTTGCCCCACCACGTAGCCTTCCGTTTGAATGAGAAGCGTCCCATCAGCAATGAGTCGATGCATCAGATCGCTAGGCCCTTGCGAGCGTTCTCGGCGAGCCATTAAGGCACTAAGCACATGCCGACGTTCGATCAAGGTCGAGTTCTCAGCCTCCGCCCAAACCTCCGACTCTTTTAACACAGCCAAAAGTTCGCCGATCCGGGTCGACAGGCGGTCTTGATCTTCGGCCAGTTCGGCAGCCAACTCCAGCAGGGCTGCCACCGCCCCCCCGGAGGGGCCCCGGCCCTTAATACGAGCCGTAGACACGGTATGGGCCAGATGATTGATATTGACTGCCGTAGCGGCCATGTCGGCCGCAAAATCCGCTTTCACCGTAAAAAGGCGCCGAAAATCGGGATCGTAATTGTACAAAGCATAGTAAGTAGCTGGCTGCCCCATCAAAACAATGGTCAGATCCAGTGCGATCGGTTCAGGTTGAAAGATAGTAGGCCGCATCCAATTCATAGCTTCTGGTGCATTCTCCACTTTCACGCTGGCTTCGCGCAGCACCCGCTTTAATGCACTATACGCATACGGTTCTTGCAACAACTCTTCGGCACTCATGACCAAAAAACCACCGTTGGCCTTCAGGATGCTGCCAGCCACAATTCCTTGAAGACTGGCCACCAGCATTCCCTGTACTTGCATGTAGTTAATCTGGCCAAACAATTTTGCAAAGCTCGGATTGCTTTCAAAAATGACAGGCGCCCCACTATCAGGTTCATGCTCCACAATGACTTGCACGGCATACCGACTAACCCAAACTCCTGCATCATCCGTATCTTCACGGCGGAGATCGTCCAAATGCCTTAAGCTGTCGTGTAAAATTCCTTGAAAATAGTCGGCCGCGGCAGTGCCCTGATAGGCACGCACGGCCGTCTCCAGCAGATGCCCTGCGGTATTCTCGGCTGTTTCTTGGTCCATCGCCGCCAAAGCCGTTCGCGCTTCCCGATCTAACGCGCGAATCCGGTGTAAAATCAATTCTAAAGGTTCTTCTAATTTTTTTTGCCGTTTCTGAATGTTGGCTTTGATTGAATCTGGCAGTTCCTGAAATTCCTGCGGACGAAACGGCTGGCCATCAGGCTTCAGCGGTAACGTCAGCACCTGTCCGGTTGGGGCCGTCTGGATGCCAAACCCTAGCGTCCGCGCTTGCTCAGACAACTCCCTCCACATGTTTTGCTGCCGCGTTTCGAATTCTCCTAAGAGACCTTGACGATGATGCGCATAAGCCTCCGATTCGAAGACATCTCGCAAAGATTTGTACAGTGATCGCACAAAATCCTCGACTTCGCGCTGAAATTGCCGGCCCTTTCCTGCCGATAACGCGATCGCCTGAGGCTCGTTCTCACGCCCAAAGCGTGGCACATAACACCAATCCTCCGGGGTTGGCCGTGCGGCGGCCCATTTTTCTAGGCGATTGCGAATATAAGTGCGCTTGCCCGTGCCGGTGGGGCCGACTAAAAACAGATGAGCTCCCATGGCTAACCCAAACTCAATCGCCCGTTGTGCGCGATCCTGGCCGACAAGCGCGTCCGCGTGGTCTGGGTCTGGTTCACCAAAGTCCGATTCTGAATACGTGCGGCGAGCCTTTTGCCACTCCACCACCCAGCGACTAGCATCCATGACTCCCTCTCCTCTCCTCCAATTTACATTATCGCATCCAAATCTCGCGCCAAAATGACCACCCGATCCAAATTACAGGGTCAGGTGGCCACTTGGCAATCAATTAACCTATCGTTATTGTCACTAGTCACCCAATAGCCGAATGAAAAGGCAGGGGAAGAATTGTCTCACCTACATTTGTTGCACTCGCGTGTCCACTGCCACAGCCTGTTTCGGTACAGGGGGCGCTGTCTTGCGCCGTGCCGCGCGGCCGATAAGCCACGGGCTGAAGGGCGTCTTGCCGATCAAAATCATCAGGACACCGGATGCGGCCACCAAAAGCACAACCGTGAAAGCATCCAATACAAACGAAAAATGATACAACCGAAACCTCGCTAAAAGGTCGGTCCAGTACTGCAACAGCATGGGATGCACCAGATAGATGCCAAAGCTGACATCCGCAATAAACTTAACCAGTTGCCACCGCTTGGGATTGACCATTCGCGCTTTCTCGTAACGCACGCCAATCGCCGTTAGGAGAATAATGCACATCATCGCCCACGGCACCATAGCCGGTTGAATCACCGAATCCGCCATGGTCATGTTGTGGCCAAGATAGGTCTGCGCAAAAAACTCAGCCAACATCAAGGACGCGGTAGCCAAACTCCACCAAAGCACGGTCCGCATATGCGTTGCCAGCCAATCCCGCACTTGCGGCCAATAGAGCGCAGCCACGCCTCCCAAGACAAAATACCCGGTGTACGTCCAAAACTCGTCGCCCACATGTTGGTTGATGAATCCCGTGCCATGGCCGTACTGGTCGTACGCCATAAGCGCCATTTGAAAAACCGTGGCACTGGCTACCACCCAAATGGGATACTTCTTCGCCACCTTCATCAAGGCTAAAAACAGCGGCAACACCAGATAGAACTGCATGGTAATCAGCAAATAATACAACTGGAACCACGCACCGCCGTCGAGCAAGTCCCGTCCATACGTGCCCAGGAAGTTCAAAAATCCATCATTAAATCCGCCCTTGAGGAGTAAAATATAGGCGGCACTCCAGATAAGATACGGGAACAAGACGAGTTTGTAGCGCTTCGCCCACACCTGGCCCCATCGATTGTTCTTGCCAAACAGTGAATAGGTTAGCACGAAACCCGTTAATGCCATGAACGACTCGCGCGTAAAATGCATCAGCGCCAGAACTGCCCCTGACGAGACCCAGTGACCTCCATTAGCCATATACCATGTCGAGTGCACCGCGACAACCCCTACGATGGTCGCCGCACGCACCAAATCCGCGGCCTCCACATAGGCCTTCTTGGCCGCTACCGCTGCCATCCTCCGCCCCCCTCACCAATTTGTCGACGGAGATCTTGGCGTGCTACCTTCCCAGTACTGCCCTTAGGCAGACTTCGAACTACAAAGTACTCGGCAGGCTGCTTAAAGCGGGCTAGCCCCAGGGCTGCCCATTCGCTGAGTCCTTCGATGACTAAAGCATCTTCATCCCGGGCCACTACAAAAGCGACTGGCTCCTCTCCCAACACCGGATGAGGCCGTCCCACGACCGCGCAATCCGCCACTTGGGGGTGCGTTAACAGCCACTCTTCGACTTCCCGAGGAAAAATTTTTTCTCCGCCGCGATTAATAATATCACGGCTTCGTCCATCAAGATATAAGTATCCGTCCGCATCGAGGTGTCCCAAATCACCCGTTGGATACCAACCATTGTGCATAATCTCCCGAGCCCATTGATTCGGCCCCCATCGCGGATCCAACACACCGCGACCCCGAATTTCCACCGCGCCACGCTCCCCAGCAGGAAGGCGCTCACCGTGCGGGCCGACGACTCGCACCTCGATACCGCGCGGCAAACCTACCGCGCCCAGACGACAACCCTGTCCCGGCAGCGGATTGGCCGCAATTTGGCTCGACGCTTCCGTCATTCCATACGTTTCAACTACACCAATATGGAAACGCTGTTCGATCCGCTCCCGCGTCGCCGCTGGAAGCGGGGCCGACGCCGATCGAATAAAGCGAATGCGCTCGGGATGAAGAGGAGCCTCCGGTCTTGAGCTCAGTACCATTAAAATCGAAGGTACCGCATTTATCCAGGTGGCCCCAAAATCCTCGACCAGCCGCCAAAACTCCGATCCATGAAACCCATCTGGTATACATGCCGCGGCACCAGCACGCAGACTGCCCAACACCGCCACCACCAGCGCATTAATGTGAAACAAAGGCAAGGGCGAAAATCCCCGATCCCTCGTATCCAGTTGATGGGCTTCCACCACTTGCCCAGCAGTATGCCACAAGGCATCAAAAGACAGGCCTACCGGCTTAGGATCTCCCGTCGACCCCGATGTCAGCAAAATGACTCCCGCTCCCGTGTCGTGGCGATAATGAAGCGCCGATGAACTCATGAGAGTCGTAGGCCGATGCTGCCCGTCGAACAACTCTGTGCTTCCACTTTTCTCCAGGGTGCGTCGGACATCGTCTTGCGGAGCGGCTGGGTTCAACGGCACAGCAACTGCCTGAATGCTGAGAACCGACAAAAACCACAACACAAATTCTCCGGGGTCTTGGATATTCAGTGCCACCCGCCGACCTTGACCCACGCCCCAATGACGCAGTGCTGAGCCTCGTTCAAAGACCTCTTGGGCGAGCTGCGCATAGGTATAGTGGGATCCGGTGTTTGTCACTAAATATTCCTGTTGCGACCAACGATCGCGGATGATTTGATGTAGATCCCAAAACTGTTCTCGAGCCATGTTGTCCTCCCCCTAGAGCGCTCTTACAGGCCTGCCGATGCCGATCCCACCAACACGCGTTCTCCAACCTTCCGTTCTTCTAAAACCTGGCCCTTCGTTTCCCGCCCCAGTACGGCCACCGCCAACGCACCAAAGCATGCCACCGCAGCAACGAACACAAAACTTCCACGAATGCCGCTTGACGACAACATGACCGCCATAATATAGGGGGCCAAGGCACCACCCAACAATCGTGCCATACCTTCAGCCAAACCTACTCCTGTCCCCCGAATGGCGGTTGGATATTGCTCGGCTGTATAGATTTTTACCGCAGGATCCACCGCCACTCCAAAAAAGGCCAAAACCATTCCCATGCCAACGATCATGAGCGTCGAGCGCGCCGCCGGAAATAACAACGCTGCCGCTGCCGCAATAAGAGTAAACCCCACTATGACAGGCTTTCTGCCCACCCGTTCCACCACCCATGCTTCAAAAAACTTGCCGGGCACGGACGCTGCCATGATAAGAGCCGCAAATTCCAAGACCAGTGGGCCTGTAATGTGCTCTTTCGACAAGATTGTGGGCATAAAGTTCATAATCGCGTAGAAAACAAACAGAATACTTGGAAAGGCAATCCATAACATTACGGTGCGACGGCGATAGCCACGCGAAAATACTACTCGATAGGGCCGGCGAGGTGGACGATCTAACGTTACTGACTCAATTTCTTCTCGGGCCTCGCTGCCTATTTTTGCGAGAATGAGCTCCGCTTCAGCCCCGCGTCCTTGTGACCGTAGCCAACGCGGTGATTCCGGTAGCCACACACCCAAAATGCCCGCGTACACCAACCCAATTCCTCCCAGGAAAAAGAGGATGCGCCAGCCCGTCAAAAGCCCGGTCGTGCCCATGATCCATCCGCCCACCAGAGGCGCAGCAAAATAGCCCACCGACAAGAAAGCGTCGAGAATTCCGGCTACCCGTCCTCGTGCTTGCTTTGGACTCAATTCTGCTAACAACGTATAGGGCAAGGGGAACATAGCGCCTAAGCCCAGTCCCGCGAAGAAGCGGAGCAACAGCACAACCTGCCATCCCGGTGCAAATCCTGTGACAAACGTTAACAGCGAGTACCATATCAAGGACGCAATCAGAAGGCGCTTGCGACCCAAACGATCGGCGAGAAACCCGGACGGCACCACGCCAATAACAATCCCGACAGCTGCCGACGCTACTAAAAGACCCGTATCCGAGCCGGTAAGGTGAAACAATTGCTTAAAAGGCAACAGTACGACACTCATGAGTCCGATGTCGTACGATTCAATGAACCAGGCTAAAGCGGCCAAAATTAGCCAAAACGCTTGGGACGCGGTAATGCCCCAAAATCGCCTGTCCGTCACGACCCTCGCCTCCAATAGCCCTTTGTCGCTGTTATCATACCAACCTTAGATAAATTAAGCCTGAACCCAACCTTAAGGTTTACTGAATACGTCAACGTGGGCGTTGGGGTCTGCCCAGTTTAAGGGCGGAGGGAACCCAGCGCAGCTCCAATCAGGGCACCCACGAGCGCGGACAAGGAGACCAGTGCGCTAAAGGATAGGAGGCTTTTTACCAGCGCAGTACGGGTGGCCAGTGCTTTGGCGGCTCCGAGGGATGCGGCGGCAGCCAACGACGTGGCCCAACTGAGATTACGCGCGGCTACCAATGAAAGGGGCAATAGATACGGAAGAACCGGAGGTGCCGAACCTAACACGACGGCGATTCCCATCACTAACGCATTTTTTAGCGGAGTTTCGCTGCGATGCGCATGTATGCCGAGGTGTTCACGGGCCATAAACCGAATCCACCGTTGCCCGTCGCGCACGATGCGGGCGGTCGTCACCGGCACAGCCGGATCAGGCAGACCAATTTCGGTGAGGAGTCGCGCTACATGATGTTTTTCGCGCCGCGGATATTGACGAATGGCACGGGCCTGGTCGGCAATCTCCTTGCGCATGAAGTCATTTTCCGAAGCGGTTGCCAGAAACGAGCCAACCGCCATGGACACCATGTTAGCACTGATCGCGGATAAGCTTGCAATGACGATGGAAAAATGACTCTGATGGGATAACGCTTCCCCGGATACCAATCCAATTGTGGCTACCAATCCATCGTTCAGGCCAAAAATCCCTTCACGGACAATACCACTCTTGCTCCCGTTGGAACTGTCCTGACAAGACTTTTTCATACCGCCGGCCTCAGCAATGGCATGAAGACACCTCCATAACACAGTGTCTCCCTTATGCCTTCAGCCTATCACACAGAATTATTCGTGCATAAATCGCCGATAGGCTTCTTGATCTGACGCATGCATCTGCTCAATGGGTAGCTCGTCTCGCGGCCACCACTGCAGCACGCTGACTTCATTCATGTCGGGATCAAGCGTGACCGCAGTGACGTCGTGCATTACACAGCGGTAGTAAAAACGCAGGGAGTGAAAAGGGTGTCCAAACATGGCGATAAACCCTTCTGCCACATAGACAAGCGGTCCTGCCACAATGGTGAGTCCCGTTTCTTCGTAAAACTCCCGGGTCATCCCTTCTGGCAACGATTCAAACGGCTCGACTCCGCCCCCCGGGAAATCCCATAGTCCCGTAAAGCGGGACCGACTGAGCAAGATGTTTTGATGATGCTCCAAGATGCCGTAGGCAGCCGGCCGAAACCGAATGGTGTCCGCCGCATAAGTTCCCACCCGGCCGCTCAAATCAGCGCAGGTGATGTATCTCCCTTTAGCAGATGGCGGCTTCATCGCTTTCTTCCCCTCCCCCGATCCTCCGGGGATCGCGGTAATACGCAGACACCGACGGGTAGAGAAATTTCCGACGATTAGCTCCTACCCCAGTCCAAACAATCGTGCCTTACACTCTGACTTCCGCTTTATGCTACCATGGAACACAAGAGGAGGCGGATGAATGTTTAACCAAATCATTCCGATCACACTGACTCCCTTTCGAGAAGACGGCACCTTAGACCTCGACAGCATTCCCTCGCTGACCCACTTCTATCGGGACAGCGGCGCTTGCGCCCTCGTCGTGCTTGGCATCATGGGCGAAGCGCATGCTTTGTCCGACCGGGAACGCGAAGCGGTCGTCCAGGCCTATGTGGCCGCCGCCCGCGACCTTCCCGTCATTGCCACGGTCTCCGCCCCTGCCACCGAAGTCGCACAAGAACGCGCCGCGCGCGTCGTCGAGTTAGGTGCCCAATACGTGATGGTAGCCCCGCCAACCGGCGTCAGTGACGCGTCCCAGTTGGTGCGCCACTTCTCGCGCGTGGCCAAAGTGGCGGGCGTCCCATGGGTCTTGCAAGACGAGCCGGTCACCACCGGGGTACGGCTATCCCTTCACACCATTGCCCTGTTGGCCGACGAGACACCGAACTTGTGCGCCATCAAAGTGGAGGATGTGCCAACTGCCTCCAAAATCGAGGCATTGCACCAAAGGCTGCCGCACATCGAAATGTTCGGCGGGTTGGGCGGCGTCTACCTCTTCGAAGAACTTCGCCACCACGCCCGCGCCAGCATCACTGGCTTTAGCTACCCTGACTTATTGGCGAAAGTCGTGGCTGCATATGCGCATCAACCGAGCGAGGCGCGCACTCTCTTTTACCGTTATCTGCCACTCATCCGGTACGAGGCACAATTGGGTGTCAGAGGCATCGCGATTCGCAAGTCTCTGTTCTACCAGAGGGGGTTAATTGCCTCACCTGCCGTACGCGCCCCCGCCAGTCCGGTAGACCACGTCATCGAAGACGACCTCTTAGACTTGGTGCAAGTTCTCGGACTCCCTTTGTCCCCTAAGAAAAGCACGATATAGATAGCGTGCCAAATGTTCCACGGGAATCGAAAGGCCGGCGCGGTTGACGCCCAGGGTCATTTGCAGTTCGCATCCGGGATTGACGACAATCACGCGATCAGGAGTTTGATGACTAACGTCCACCATTTTTTGGTCGAGCAAACGCAGGGCCCAATCCGGATGTTGAATATTGTAAATGCCGGCGGATCCGCAACATCGATCCTGACTTGCATACGGCACAAACGTATCGCCCTGCACCTCGCCTAAAAGCCGCGCGGGGATGTCGCCGCCCCCTTCCACATTAACCAAATGGCACGAATTTTGCAGAGTAACGCGCTCACCTGCACCCACAAAGCGAGGCCGCTGAGGCAAATCGGCAATCACACCCGACCAGTCCCTTACGCGGGCACTAAATTTGTCCGCCCGCTGGGCCCACTTTTCATCGTCCGCCAAAACCTCGCCATACTCTGACAGCATGGCGCCGCATCCCCCTGCCGTGTTAACGATGGGGATTTGGCCGGTGGCCTCAAACTCCTCAATATTACGACGTGCTAGAGCGCGGGCCTCATCACGATGGCCAGCGTGCCAGGCCAAGGCCCCGCAACATGTCTGACCTAAAGGAACCTGCACCTCGTAGCCTACAGCCTCGAGCAACTGCTTACACGCTTCATTGGCATCGTGAAAAAGCGCTTCTTGAACACACCCCCGAAAAAACGCAACGCCCCCCTGGTCCGTGCCACCACGGGCGGCCTTCGGTATCGACTCAGGCTGATACGTCAACATCGGCAACAATTCCTTAAATCGCCGCGGCACGGGCCACTTGCGTGCGTGTCGACTCCACCGCGCCAATTGCGCCATACGTTTAGGACTCTTGGTCAATCGCAACAACGTGCGCGGTACAACCGTCATGCCGCGATGGCGAGGCCGTGTCCGATCCAACACTGCCTTTCCCGCCTCCAACACGCGGTGATACTGAACTCCGGACGGACACGCGGTTTCGCAGGCTCGACATCCCAGACAGTAGCTGAGACTTAATTCCAATCCTTCATCCGCCGCAATCTCGTCATTAAGAACGCCTTCGACCAACGCAATGCGCCCACGTGGCGAATCCACCTCATTGCCGGTGAGGCGATAGGTTGGGCAGGCCGGTAAGCAAAATCCACACTTATTACAATGATTGATTTCGGTCAGAGCGATGTCCCGTTGGTCTGCCATCGCACTTACCACACGATAGCGTGGCCCGGCAATGGCCGCCGAAACCGCTCGATAAAGGCGATAAGCTCATCGCTGGCGGGCACATGCACCAGGGTTGTGTCGCCTCCATCTTCCGATGACACCTCGTCCAACGTGTAGCCTTCCCGAACATCATCAATACGGTCGATAAATAACACCCCATCCAAATGATCAATTTCATGTTGCAAAATGCGCGCATCAAAACCTTCATACTTGCGGCGAAACGGCTTGCCGGCCGCAGTCAACCCCGTTAATTCAATCCATTCGGCTCGCCGGGTGGAACAATAATACCCCGGCACCGAAAGACACCCGTCATAATCCTTGAGTTCACCCCGTGCTCGTAAGACCTTGGGATTGAAGATTACCTCCGGTTCCGACATCTCCTCGCCTTTCCAGATAAACCCGCGCAAGGACCAACCGATCTGCGGCGCTGCAATGCCATGGGCGGCGACAGTGTCCCAGGTGTCGAGAAAATCTCGCTGTAATCGTTCTTCTTGGCTTCCCACGGCCTTGATTTTTCGGGTCCGCTGGCGCAAAAAATCACTTCGGTCGGGCAACATCCAAATCCGCTGCTTCACACTTATCCTCCGCTGCTGTAGTCTTCCCCCTGCTCGTCCCGTAAGGGTAATATGCCAAGTCGGCGAAACCGATCTTGCATATATTCCACAGGGGTGTGCTCAACCCCGTTAAATCCGGGTTTTGTATAGATGTCCCAGGAATCGGGAAACACTTCCTTGAGAATTCTGCGGATGCGACGACCGGCTGCATCAGCATCCGTTATTAGCACAACCTGTCGATGCCGCGCCATCACACGCAACCGCAGCAGTCGTTCCTGTCCTGGGGTTCCATAAGTCATCGCAATGGGCACACTGTCCGGCAAGAAGGTGCGCAACCGCTTGGCATCATTCTTACCTTCCACGATCACAATGAATCCGTCCACGCCGATCCCCCCTCAAGTGTGGCTGCTTGGTTGGGATCACCCCCCTTGGCGTCTTCTAGGCTTATGCTACCATGGTGGGCCCGCAAAGAGAAGAAACAACCGGTGTGAAGCTCTTATGGTAAGCTGAAGTAGTGAGTGCAATCACATCTGATGAGGAGGCGAACGCTATTCGAACCGTGTTCGTGGGATCGGACCAAGTAGCCGCGATTGGTCAGGGAACCTGGAAAATGGGAGAAGTTACGTCTCAGCGAACCGTGGAAGTTGATGCGCTGCGCTACGGCATTGAGCAGGGACTCACGGTAATCGATACCGCCGAAATGTACGCCGACGGAGGCGCGGAAGAGGTGGTCAAAGAGGCCATTAAAGATATTCGTAATCAAGTGTTCCTCGTCACAAAAGTCTGGCCGACACACCAAAGCCGCGAAGCTCTACCGAAAGCCCTGGACGCGAGCCTGACGCGGCTGGGCACGTCCTACGTCGATCTCTATCTGCTCCATTGGCCCAGCCAGTCGGTTCCGCTGGAACAAACCCTCAACGCGTTGGCGCAGGTGCAAGAACAAGGTTTAGCCCGTTATCTGGGCGTCAGCAATTTTCCCACCCCATACTTGAAACAAGCGCAGGAATTGTTGCCGGACGGCGCTACCATTGCAGCCGATCAAGTCGAATATCATCTCGCCAATCGTCGGGCTGAAACCGCATTGATTCCTTACTGTGTAGACCGACAGATCGCTGTGATGGCATATACGCCCGTCAAGGGAATTCCCAGTCTTAGACCCGCTTCAGCTGGCTACCGTGTTCTCTCGCATATTGCGCACGATCATCAGGTGAGCCCTGCCACCATCGCCTTAGCCTATCTCATTGGCTCAGGTCCCGTTATTGCGATACCCAAGGCCATTCAATATCGGCACATTGACGCCAATCGCGCCGCACTGGATGTGTTGCTCAGTGACGTTGAACGACAGGCCATTCGCCGCGCGTTTGCGAGTCCGGAGGAGGAATTGCCCTACGAAGCGCTATGAGAAGGCCACGCTCTGGCCTCAGCTTTTTACGCACTGGTGGACGCACGTCAATGTTAGACCTTCCCCATCATCACGTGGAACTTGACGGCCCGGAACTGGATGTGACGAAGCCAGTGGTTATTGTCATTCCTGGAATGAGTACTACGCCTGCTACCTTGAAAGCGGGTTATCCGGCGCCGCCCGATCACGCCCTGACCAAGCTGTATTGGCACCTGCCGATTGTACGCGAGGGCTCGCTTGCTGTTCAAGAACGCCGTCACACCGATGTCTTTCGCCACTTGTTTGCACCCGTGGTCGACGAAGCCCGACAGGAACTGAAAACTCTCGTCAACGCACTCGCCGGTCGCCCCTTGGGGCTCTTTGGCTTTTCCATTGGCGGTCTGATCGCCTTGTGGGGTGCCCTCGACAATCCTGAGGTCACCGCCCTCGTCGCGGTCGGGGGCGTGCCAAATCTCAACTATCTGCAACATTACTATCCCGACTACCCTTGGTCGGACGCGAGCATTCAAGCTCAATTACGAACCTATGACGTACTGCCCCATATTTCGCGTTTACCAAGGCGTACTGCTGTATTGATCTGTCACGGGGCGCGCGATGAGGTGGCGCAATGGCAATGGATGCAACCGTTCGCAGACCACCTGCAAAGACACCACCGCCTTGCGCAGGTGCAACAATTTCTTCATCTCAAACATCAGCTGTGGGCAGACGGTCCTGATGAGGACAGGGATCTCACCGAACTTCGGACATTGGCCGACTGGTGGTTTGTGCGTTATTGTCCCGGTCCAGTTTAAGCACGATCGGCTGCGCTGCCCTGGCCTTTGAGCGGGATCGGCTGGGTCCGGAGCGTTCACACCCGCCTCAACCATACGGGCCGGCACCAGACTTTGCGCCTTTGAATGTCGGCCCCTTCGCTTCTTACGATCCCTGAACCAGCTTTTCCTGAATCATCTCCCGCAACTTCATTTTTTGTACTTTCCCGCCAGGCCCTAACGGCATGGCGTCTACTAACTCCACACGCTCCGGCCACTTATACTTGGCCACCGCACGCGCATTAAGAAACTCCTGAAAATCAGCCACGGTGGGGGACTGCCCGGTCTGTGCCACAACAAACGCACAGAGACGCTCACCCAATACCGGGTCAGGCATGCCCACGATGGCAATGTCCCGCACCATCGGATGGCCCGCCAGGTAATCTTCCACTTCCTTGGGAAAAATGTTTTGACCGCCGCGCAAAATCATATCTTTCTTACGTCCCACCACCCGTAAATAGCCATCCTCGTCATAGACACCTAAGTCCCCCGTATGCTGATAGCCCGCCCAGGGGTCCCCATCGTCGTATTCATGATAGGTGGCGCGACTTTCTTCCGGTGCATCCCAGTAGCCGTGATGGATGTTCCAAATCAGGATCTCACCGACTTCGCCCGGGCCCAGCCGCTTGCCCTGGGCATCGACGACCGGAACATCAAACCCCTCAAACGGCACGCCGGCTGCACCCAGAAGGTGTTCTCGGCTAATTCCCGGTAAAATCGGCCCCATACAGCCCCCAACCTCCGAAGTGCCATAAACGTTAAAGCATGGTACGCCGTGGCTTAGCAACTTTTCAATAACTTCGGCCGACATTGGCGCTCCAGAATAGCTCACCAATCGCAGTGTCTGCAGCGAATCGGGCTCAAAAGCTTCATGGGTGACCACTCGGGTAATAAGCGCCGGATTCCACACCCAGATGGTGATGCCCTCCTCTCGACTCACTTGCATCACGGTTGGTTCATCGAAATCTGTCAGATAAAATGAGCGGCCCGCGGTGTATAACGGCGTATGCACCCCCCACAGACGCCCGGATCCCCCACTCAACGGGCCAATCAACAGTCGACTGTCATACAGATTGTGACCAGCGCGCTCAGCGATAGCAACGCTATGTACATGAAACCAATCGACCGTGGTCCGTTTTGATACCTTCGGAATGCCGGTCGTGCCGGCGGTAGGCAGCAACTCATGAACCGACAAAGGATCCGTACGCAGGTAGTCCAGGTCGCTTTCACGGTATTTGCTGAAAATGGCCGAGTCCAAATAGGCGAATACATTCTCGACGTCATCGGGTATCCCCTCCCCGGGTTGAGGCAAGACGAGAATGCGCATTTGTGGATTAGACTGCCGCGCTTCACGATACCATTTTAGGAACTCACGACCGCGCCACTCAGAAACAATCACTGCTACGGCCGGGTTGAGCTTTTGCACAACTCCCAAGGTTTCACTCTTGCCTAAATCAACATTGAGACCTGCATGCATCATGGACAATTTTGAAGTGACAAAATCTAAATAGGCGCTTTCAATACAGTTCGGCAAATGGGAGACCACGACCGATCCTTGCGGCACCGCCGCCTCCAAGAAGTGAAAAATCATGGCATTAACGTCCCGCAAGGCCTCGGCCCATGTGCGGCGGCGACGTTGATCTGGCGCAATGCCATAAAAACTGTCGACAAAGGCTTCGCGTTTCCCATATAACCGAGCGTTGCGCGCAAGCAAATCCCACTGGACCCAGTCAAAGTGACGGCCGCCCAACGCACGCGAACGAATAACTTGCTCAAAGCGAAATAACGAAGGTGAATTCACGCTAATCCTCCTTTGCAACCACTCTCGGTCGTCAAGATGCAAACAATACACCGCAGAGTTCTGCAAAGGAACCCAAATGTCCTTCTCAGACCGGTGGCTCTGCCAATTTGAGCGCCACCCCATCTGTTTCATGCCACAATCATTGCTATGATGACTTGATCTCTCTCCATCGCGCTCAAGCGGGATCCGCTTGACACAAGGAATGTCCTGATGCCCCGCAACGCGAATGGATCCGACGTCAACGATGAGTTGCAGCGTCCCCTTAGGTCAACCGCACAGCACATGACTGGCGGTCAAAATCTGAGCCAGATCGACCGCGGCACTCGGTCATTCATAATGTATGGCAGGTCAGCATGCGGTCCTTCTAACGAGAATCTTGTGGCGGCGGCACTGGCATCGATCCAATCTCGGCGTGCACGAAGATGCCCTGCTAAAAGGCATTTTCTCCTGTTAACTCACGGCCAATAATGAGGGTATGCACTTCGTAGGTTCCCTCGTACGTATCGACGGTTTCGAGATTGGCGAGATGGCGCATCGGGCTATAGTCGACACTAATACCGTTGCCTCCCAATAGCTCCCGGGCGATCCGTGCCACTTCCAGTGCCTCCCGCGCATTGTCTCGCTTGGCCAAGGAGACCTGAGGATAGCGCAACCTGCCGGAATCGTAAAGACGACCCAGTTGCAGAGCTCGCAACTGCATCGAAACCACGCGCGACATCATATCGACAATGCGCTCTTGGACAAGTTGCGTCGCGGCAATCGGTCGACCAAACGCGATACGGGTCTTGGTATAGGCTAATACCTCGTCTAAGCAATCAAGTGCGGCGCCAACGGCACCAAAGGCAATACCAAACCGCGCTTGGGTCAGGCAGCCAAGCGGCGAGCCCAGTCCGCGCGATTGCGGGAGAAGTGCCTCTTTCGCGACCTCGACCTGGTCTAGATACAATTCCGAGGTAACCGACATGCGCATCGACGCCTTGGTATGGATGGCGCGGGCGCTAAACCCGGGGCTATCGGTGGGAACGATATAGCCGCGAATGACTCCAGTTTCATCTTTAGCCCAAATGATAGCAATGTGAGCGATGTTCCCATTGGTGATCCATCGTTTGGTTCCGTGAATCCGGTAGCCGGAACTTGTGCGAATCGCTGTGGTGCGCATTGAAGCTGGATCAGAGCCCGCATCCGGCTCAGTCAACCCGAAGCATCCAATGATGTCCCCTTGCGCCATCTTGGGAAGATACCGTTGTTTTTGCGCCTCTGACCCATAGCGATAGATAGCGTACATCGCCAATCCACTTTGCACCGAGGCAAACGACCGCAAACCAGAATCGCCTCGCTCTAACTCTTGCATCATCAGACCGTAGGCCGTACCCGATGCCTCGGCGCCACCGTACTCTTCAGGCATGGTCGGGCCGAACACGCCCAGATGCCCTAAGGCACCGATCAAGTGTGTCGGGAATGTTCCCGCTTGCCACCACGCCCCCGCATGTGGGCGGACTTCCTGCTCGACAAAATGCCGGATTGTCTCCCTAACCTGAATTTCCTCCGGGCTAAGGCTCTCATCCAACCCGTAAAAGTCCTCAATGCTGCGATTAAACTCCGTCATTCGTTAGTCATCCTTTCGTCCCGCCCGTATCCGCTGCACTAAATTAAGTATCTCGAGCCGATGTTCATCCAACGTGGGGGGAGGGCGTCTGATTGCCGTAGGATTGTCTTCAAAGTGCCAGGGCAACCGCAGTTGCTCCAGCTCGCCCAGACGTTGGTGAAACACCGACTCGATTAACCGGTGCCCCCGGGCGCCTCCATGGCTCAGGGCTTCAGGCACAGTTCGAACCGGCGCCACGGGCACCCCACGGGACTCCAAACGCTGCACCCATACCTCGGTCTTGGCGGTGGCGAAGACGCGATTTAACCGCTGCTCCAAGTCATCGCGGTGGACCACCCGATCGGGATTTGTGGCAAACCGCGGATCATCAGCCCGCACCGCGTTGTCCAGCGCTTCACACAACGCCTGGAACTGCCTGTCATTACCAACGCCAACGGCAATCCACCCGTCTTTGGTAGGATACGTTTGGTACGGAGACAATTGCGCATGGGCATTGCCCCAACGGCGCGGCTCTTGACCCGTTGACAGATACCCTTGTACGACCGTCGCCAGTTGGGCCAGTTGCGACTCCCACAGTGATACGAAAATATGTTCGCCGCGGCCGCTGCGCTCACGCCGATACAAAGCCGCGACAATGGCGCTGACGAGAAAGAGCCCCGCAGTGATGTCTGCGACGGCCACTCCTACTTTATACGGGGGACCTTCCGGTGGCCCGGTGATCGACATCAGGCCTGCCCCAGCCTGTATCACGAAATCATACCCGGGTCGATCGTCGCCCGGGGGATACCCCCGCATCGTCGCTGTAATGAGACGCATGTTCCTTTCTCGCAGTCCAGCCAAGCCTAGACCCCATCGTTCCATGGTTCCCGGCCTGAAGTTTTCTACGAGTACGTCCGCCCAGTTTACCGCCAAATCCCGAACAATTTGCTGGTCATGAGGACTCCCCAGATCGAGTGCAATGGATCGCTTGTTGCGGTTGATACCGAGAAAATACGTCGACTCCCCCTCAACAAACGGGGGCCCCCATTGGCGCGTCTCATCCCCATCGGGGGCCCGTTCCACCTTGATGACATCGGCACCAAGATCACCCAACGCCATTGTCGCGTATGGCGCCGCCAAAACGCGTGAAAGATCGAGCACGCGCACGTCACCTAAAAGTCCGCTTGGCATGCTGATGGACTCCTACCGCCCTTGCACCTCCGCTATGGTACGCTCCAACACATCGAGGGCTTCGTCTAACATATCCAACGGTGTGTTCAGCGGTGCCAGCGAACGGATGACATTGCCGTAGATTCCGGACTTCAACATCAGCACCCCACGCTCCATCAACCGGTGCAATATCTGGTTCGTCTCATCTGCCGCCGGTTCCTTACTTCTGGCATCCTTCACCAGTTCAATAGCCACCATGGCGCCCAGACCTCGCACTTCTCCAATTATCGGCATACGGGCTTGCATCGATCGCAACCTCGCCATCAAATGTTCACCTTGCCGTTGGGCCTGGTCCAGCAAATTTTCTTCTTCAAACACATCCAATACCGCGTTACCCGCAGCTGTGCCCAAGGGGTTGCCGACGTAGGTCCCTCCAATTTGCGAATCATCGGGGCCATCCATAACCTCAGGTCGTCCCATGACACCCGACAAGGGGATGCCGTCCGCAATGGACTTGGCCATCGTGAGCAAATCGGGCCGAATTCCCGCCTGCTCGGTCGCAAAGAACGTACCGGTACGGCCAAAGCCCGTTTGCACCTCGTCGACAATCAGCAAAATGCCATGATCTTGGGTAAATTTGCGCAACCAGGGCAAGAACGTCGGGGGTGGTACCACAAACCCCCCTTCTCCTTGCACCGGCTCAACGATCACGGCCGCCAAATCCTCGGGCGCTACCTGCAGCAGCAATGCCTTTTCAATATTGGCGTAACAGCGCTCATCACAGACATGATTCACTTCGTTTCCCGCAAATTCGCAGCGATACGGATAAGGATAGGGGGCGCGATACACCTCCGGTGCAAAAGGACCCATGCCAGCCTTGTACGGATGAGTTTTTGAGGTCAAACTCATCGCCATCAAGGTGCGACCGTGGAATGCCCGCTCAAACGCTAGAATCCCGGCACGGTGTGTATACGCTCGGGCAATTTTGACGGCGTTTTCAACCGCCTCCGCACCAGAATTAAAAAAAATCGAGGTAGCCGGTCCGCCACCAGGAAAGCGCGCGTTCAGCCGCTCTGCCAGACGCACATAACTTTCGTACGGCAGGTTCGTAAAATCTGTGTGCAAAAAGCGATCGACTTGGTCGTGCAAGACCTTTTTGACACGGTCATGCGTATGCCCGACATTGAGCACTCCCACGCCGCCGGTCAGGTCAATATAGGTATTGCCGTCGATATCCGTAAGAAGGCTCCCGTGAGCCCGATCGACGATCAGCGGTGCGTAAATTCCAACCGCGCGCGGCGTCGCCTTTTTGAGACGGTCGAGGATAGCTTGGCTTTTTGGTCCTGGGATGGTGCTCTTGAGTGCTATATACTTGGTTTGTGTCGCCATAACGGCCTCCTTGTTTTTTTTGTGACCTTATGCGTCAATTTGGGCGCGTTGCAACCGACCGCTGTAGTCAACATAGACTGCCTTCCATTCCGAAAAGAAGTCTAGTGCAGCTGTCCCGGCCTCACGGTGACCATTGCCGGTGCCCCGTGTGCCTCCAAACGGCAGATGAATTTCCGCGCCTATAGTCCCTGCGTTAATATAAACAATCCCCGTGGCTAAATCGCGGATGGCGCGAAAAGCGCGATTCACATCTTGGGTAAAAATAGAGGATGACAGCCCGTAAGTAACGCGGTTATTCACACCAACAGCCTCGTCCAAATCGTCCACCGCGATCATCGACAGGACCGGCCCAAAAATCTCTTCTGTCGCGATACGCATCGTCGGCGCAACATCAGCAAATAAAGTTGGCGCATAATAGTGTCCTTTGGCATAGGCACCATCATTGGCAGGATGGCCACCAACAACCAACCGTGCCCCTTCTTGCTGTCCAATCGTGACGTAGTGATGAACCTTGTCAACGGCGCCCGCATTAATCAAGGGACCGACATCAGTTTGCGCGTCTAGCCCATGACCCAGTCGCAACTGACCGATGCGCTCCGCCAGACGCTGTTCCAACCGCTGATAGATACCCTTTTGCACAATCAGCCGCGAACAAGCCGTACAGCGTTGACCCGTCGTCCCAAAGGCGCTCCACAAAATCCCATCAACCGCCAAATCTAAGTCAGCATCGTCCAGAACAATGATCGCGTTCTTTCCGCCAAGTTCAAGGGAGACGCGCTTCAGGCCTTCCCCGGCCACCTTAGCCACATGACGGCCAGTCTCATTTGACCCTGTAAAAGAAATGAGGTTGACGCGGGGATCACTGATCAGTGTCTCACCCACCACCGAGCCCGACCCAAAAACGAGATTGACGACACCCGCCGGCACCCCCGCCTGATCCAGAATACTCACCAGTTCATGCGCCAGCCAGGGCGTCTCGCTAGCAGGTTTAAACACCACCGTATTGCCGCACACCAAAGCCGGAAATATTTTCCACGTCGGGATTGCCATGGGAAAATTCCATGGGGTAATAATACCGGCCACGCCGACCGAGTCCCGCGTGGCCATCGCAAACTTGTCGGGAAGCTCAGAAGGGGTGGTATAACCAAAGCTGCGTCGCCCTTCTCCGGCCATGTAAAAGGCCATGTCAATGCCCTCTTGGACGTCTCCAGCGGCCTCCGTATAGACCTTGCCCATCTCGCGAGTCATTTTCTGCGCTAATTCGTGTTTGCGCTCCTTCAGGATCTGACCAACCGTATACAGAATTTCTCCGCGTTTGGGCGCTGGGACTTTTCGCCAGCTGTCGTAGGCCTGACGGGCCGCCTCGATGGCACGTTCAGCATCTCGGGTGCTTGAGGCGGGAACCTCAGCAATGAGTTCGCCATTCCCCGGATCGATGTCCTGTATGTATTGACCGTTTTCAGGATCCTGCCACTGACCCCCGATATAGTTCTTCAACTTCACCGCATGTCCTCCTCTAGCCCTTATACCTCAGCATATCTGCTGCCAATCCGAGCGTTGGGCCAACATCTAGTATACCGGGGCCGCTATCAAAATTCCATGTGATGACGCCGAGTCACCGCGAATGAAAAACAGGCGCTCAAACTGATCTCACCCACTAGTTCAGTGCCGATAGATACGCGGAAACGTCGCGCTTGGTCAGCCGACCCGTACCAATCTTGGCAACACCCGCGCCCGTCGCAAAAAACTCCAGGTTATATGCCGGCACCTCTGCCACGCCTTCGGCGCCGTATGGATAAAACGTCCCGTCAATCGTCACGCCATTGCCCATCAACCCAAAACCGGAGAATCCTCCCCCGTATCCCGCGTAGATGCGCAGCTCGGTTTCCTCAATTTCAGTTCTCACGCTGACGCCGACAAATCCGTCCACCCTCGGACCGCCGCGGGCATCGCTCACCATTTGTTGAATGGCATAATGACGAGTCTGAGAAAACCGTTCCGTCACCGAGGTTAACTCCTGATTCTGAAAATTCCAAGCCGACCCGATGGAGCGCGTGCGGTACCCTACCGGCATACAGTGCCAATGATAGCCCAAGCAATAGTTCACCGGGATCCAGCCTACCATGAGGAGCTTGTAGAATTCCTCCCCACTGAGCGGACTGATTAGAGCGGTTTTCGGTGGGCGAATGCCCTCAAAGCGCACGGCAGTGCCTATCACGCTACATTCCACAACGCTTTCTTCTCGTGTGAAACGAAACACCGCATCTACCACAGCATGCGCTTCAGCCAGGCTCGCTTCTTGCAACATACGGTCAATCGCATCGTTCTTGGCACGGTAGTAGGCATGGACTAAGTTGGCCGCATCATAGTTGCTGTCGAGATAAATACGCCCGTTGACATCACTGGCGGGACGATAAAAACAACTGCCCGTCACTTGCACTAAGGGCGTCATGCGGATTTCATCGGCTAAATACAAATCCGGAATATCCAGCGTGCTCATCCACGGGAGTTCCTGCGCGACGGTTTTCTTAATACGAGTGACCGCCGCGTCCGGCAACCGTCCACTGTCGAGCGCCTCTCGATCTTTTTGCATCTGCATTTCCGTTTCGGCGCTATATTGCCGAAAGGTCTTTTGCAGAGCCTGACTGAGCTTGACCTCGTCAGGGTTTGGAGAATTGTTGTTGCGTCGAAACCATGGCATCCCCATTCCTCCTAAAGACCCGGATCGGTCATTGGCAGCACCAAGCTCGGCGGCACCAACTGCGACTCTTGAAACCGCTTGACGGCAGTACCCACGGCAAAAAACTCAATAACATGGGACCCCCACTGGTGCGTGGACTCATGCAGGTGCACTCCCACAATACCTTCTGCCTTCAAGTCAGCCGCTTCCAGCTGCATCCGCTCCATGGCCAGCTCCCGCGCGTCATACAGACCTTGCGTATAAATTGTCATCTCTTGGTTTTGCCCTACTTGCCGCAACATCTGCATCATGCCTTGATGAGCAATATGGTATACACACGAACCCATCACCAGGCTCACAGGCCGATAGCCCGTTTTCATCAGCGTCCAAAAGTCTTGACCGGATAGGTCGGAGGTAAACGGCATGTTCTTAATAGTGCGGTGGCTTGACCCATCTTTGGACCGAACAGCAGTGCCAATAGCGATAAACTCCGCTAAATGCTGTCCCCATTCCGCATGTTTCACCTCAAGCCGAACGCCAATGATGCCGTCCGCTTTGAGGGCATCCGCCTCCTCTTCCATGCGGGTCATCGCTAACTCGCGCGCATTGTACATAGCTTGAGATAAAACCGTCATCTCTTGATTCTTAGACCACGCCGACTGCTGGAATCCGATATGGTAGATAGAAGAACCCATTACCATGCCCAACGGCTCAAATCCGGCCTCGTCCACCAACACAAACTCATTGACGGTTAAGTCAGAGGTGAAGACATAATGGCCTGATTCCCGATTCAGGCGCTCCAATGCATCCGCCGGAATATCCTGATATTGCTTGTGGCTATCCGTATCCGTAACTTACGCCTCCTTTATGCAAAACTCCCTGATCCCCACAGGGTCGTGATCGATACATTCCCAGCATAACAAGCAACGCCCGGTTAGAAAAGCTCCAGCAGCAGTTTATGCGGAATCTCGCCGGTCTAACCTTGTGCTGCGGTGCCGCTCATCCCGCTTTTGGCACATAGATCGGAGAGTGGTCCCAATCCACCCGGACCCCTTGCGGATAGACCGCACTTTGCAGCCCGTGCTCGGTCTTACAACGAGGATAGCCCGGTTTTTCTCGAAAAGACCGGGTTAAGGCTTTGTCGAGATGGCCCAGCGCTTGCTGGAGCGATTGGGCCGCCACCTCCCGTAGCCAGGACCGTTCCTGCTAGAGGGCCTCGAGGCGATTGGCCAACTGTAAACGGATGAGGACCTGGCTGTGGGCTTGATACGTCTGGGCCGCTTAGGCTAAGCCCCAATTATAGAGACCGCGCACACCCGAACTGGCGGTACAGAAACGCGACTTGCTTGTCCGTCGGATCGAGGCCATAGCGGTAGGCTCTGACTATGCTAGTAGACGCTCCGTCTTCGCTAACCCGCAGTCATAAACGGCCTGCGGGGCATCGTTTTGGGCCTGCGCGCCGGATCTCTCCAGCCCTGAAGGTCGGGCCACTACGGCGCATTTTCGGCACGAAAACGTCATCTACCCATGTGCCATCATTTTTTCTTTGATATCATGAAATGCGACAATAGCTCACACAGGTTGGCTACAATGACAGTGTGGACGACGATGGCGATGGACAATCGGCTGGCGCTGGGGTCGACTCGCTTGCACAAGATCCCCTCTGTAGCAAAGGACCAGGATGTGAAAACGCCGACCAGACAACGTGGGCATGCCGCGATCGTAAAGGGGGATAATGATGGGTGAACCGATTGAAACAATCGAGGGTTGGTACGCACTGCACGATTTTCGCCGCATTGATTGGGACACATGGCAAAACCTCGGTGCAGCCCAACGCCGAGAGGCGGTTCGTGAGCTGACGGCCCTTGCGACTCAATACCATGCGGTTGCACCAGACGTGGGCAGTTTTGGTTTATATTCGGTCATCGGGCACAAGGCGGATCTTTTGTTTTTACATTTTCGTGCCGAGCCCCAGGCCTTGTGGCAATTAGAACGAAGATTGGACCAAGGCATGCTGGCTTCTCTCCTCCATCGACCGTATTCCTACTTTTCTGTGGTAGAACTCAGTAAATATCTGGCTCGCGGACTGAATGACGAGGACGCGCGCGCCTCGCTGCGCAAGCGTTTGCAACCATCCATCCCCGATGTTAATTATGTTTGCTTTTATCCCATGAACAAGCGCCGACAAGGGAACGACAACTGGTACATGACCAGTCGCGACGAACGCCGCGACCTGATGAAAGGCCACGGTATTATCGGACACAAGTACCATGAGCAGGTCACGCAAATTATTACCGGCTCCCAAGGATTAGATGATTGGGAGTGGGGAGTAAGTCTCTTCGCGGACGACCTCCTGCCCATCAAGAAACTCATCTACGAAATGCGGTTTGACGAGGCTAGCGCCCGCTTTGCAGACTTTGGCCCGTTCTATATCGGGCTACGGGTGAACCCGCCTAACATTGCCGAAATCCTAGGCGGCTAATCACTTTTCACGCTAACCGCATAGTGTAGCGTCCGGGTCTCTTGTGGATTTAACCCAGCCATGCCGGTGCTCAGCGGATCTAACGGCAGATTGGGGGCATTATGTGTCCATGTGTAGGGCTCAAGCGAAATAAAATTGGCGTCCAGGTCAGGCCGATAAATCACCAGATGTCGAAATTCCGGAGATGCTTCCCAGCATAGGCGCCATGATTGTTCAATATGTTGGCACTGGACCATGGGTCGTTCACCAGGATTGAGAAGATAGCAGGTGTCAGCGACCACACTGCTGGCTAATCGTCCTTCCACAAGGCCCGCTAACGTTTGAGGGGTTTGGTAAAGATGTCCGGTCGGCATCAAGTCCGATCCCATTTCCCATTCGCGACCCGGTGGAATTTTAAGAATCCAATCGTGGGCAGCAAGTGTTATGGTCGTGTGAAATCCTAGCCCAAACGGAATTGCATGCGTGCCCCGATTTGTAATAACGCTTGTGACAGTAAAATTCTCATCGTCCACCTGATAGCGCATCTGAAAATCCACAGGAGCTCCCAAGTACCGCTCTAGTCGCTTCTGGGCCTCGGGACCGGGCGCTATCGTCAACGCCCCTTGAGCTAAGTCAATGACCGTCCAGGGAACATCCCAAACAAATCCGTGTAGGGCATTGGGGCCTTTGGGGTCTGTGCGCGGCCACACAAAATGGCGTTCGTCCCAGACAAACTCGCCACCACGAATCCGTCCACACGGAAACAAAACGGGAATGCCGTTGACGACCTGCTGTTGCTTCCACTGAGCTTCACTCACTACTTCCCGAAGCAGCTGCTCTCCTGATGCTTTGTGAATCAGCGATGTAACGAGCCCGCCCCAAGCGGGCACCAGAGTAGCGTGAAAAAGCGGGTGGTCGAGGACCCAGGCCGTGTGATCGCTCGTCATTTGTCGTTCCCATGTCATCACCATAGCTCTTGATTCTCCCGTCTTGCCCCGAAGTTTGATGAAGCCTCTTGAATACATTTAGCGTCTTGCGCAATCGCCCTGCCTGACTGAAATAGACGGCGCTGTCAAGCCCGGCTCGCATCGATTAGGACTAAGCCCCGACAGCAGGCTTAATCATGAGCCTTATCGCATGCGGATGTCCATTCAGGGCCGACTACCGACTCACATCGCAACAATGTCATAAGTCGTTCCCGAAAGCGCGCACCATCCGCCTTGAGGCATACATGGGCATTAGGTGCCCTGTGCCAGACATTGAGTCGGTCGACGACCGAGGTGCCGCGGGTTAACTCGCCCTTCGTCTCTATACCGACGTAGTAATCTTTCCCTTCCAGCCACAGGCTTTCATCCAACGCCATGGCCATCGTCAAAGTGTCAGGGTGAGTGGTACCGAGAATGCCTTGGGTTGCATTAAATTCCAGCACTTTACGCTGTGTTTGCAAAAAGAAACGACTTAAGCCGGTATCCATGGCGCGAATCTGCTTGAGGTCGTCCTGGGTTAACACGCCAGCAGCTAGCGTCAGATCCCACCCCACCATGTACAAATTAAATCCGGCGCTAAACACAATATGAGCCGCCTCGGGATCAACGTAGAAATTGTACTCCGACAGGGGGTCGACATTGCCGAGGCCATTGACACTGCCCCCCATCACCCAAAGTTTAGCGATACGCGAAGCAAATTCAGGATCCTGGCGGACCGCCAGCGCCAAATTGGTTAAGGGGGCTTGAGCCACGACCACCAATGATCCTGCCCAGCGCTGCGAAGCCTCGAGCAAGAACTCGACCGCGTGCTGAGACTCTGGCCGCTGGGCGACCCGCGGAAAATGGGAATCGCCCATCCCATCAGAGCCATGTACGTACGCCGCACTAGTCCATACCCTCATCAGCGGCGTGCGGGCACCGGCGTACACCGGTACCAATCCAGCTCGCCCCGACACTTCGATGGTCTTCAACGCATTTTCGACTTGATGGTCGAAGTCGACGTTCCCAACGTTAATAGTGATGCCGTGAAGGTCGACCCCAGGCGTATGCAATGCCAGCAACAACGAAACCACGTCATCTCCTGCAGTATCGGTGTCCACAACTAAATGCATACGCATCCTGCCTTCCTACACAGCCTCTTGCGGCACATGGCCCGAGCTGGGTTTTCATCACCATCCACAATAAGGCCACATTGCGGATACGTCTTCGCGGGTTTCCACGACGACATTTCTAAGAGCGCTCCACACTCCGAACACTTCGTCGACATGTATTGTTCGCTCATGATAGGCACCGCCTATTCCGCACCTTGGACTCATCCCGAACCATTTGTACAGATTGATCGCTGGGTCAACGCCTCCGCTTGGCGCACGCGTCTGGTTCGCAACATGGTCGCTCCGTCGCACCAAATTCATTTCCATCAAGTGCCCCTTGTACCGGGTCGATCCGTTCCTTGCATGCACGCCCGCATCCTGGCGCCTGGACGCTGACAACGCCACTTCGATCTGAGCAGGTGCCCACACGGCGACCATGCGACCGCCTTTACTAGGCCAACACACACCTTGGCCGCATCCCACGATTCCCGTCTTCATCGCACGCCGACCTCAGACAGTCTATAGTATACTAAATCCCGTTGGCCGACCGGATGGCTAACAGCCTAAAAATGGGAGTTTTACTGCACACGAGATCCAGTTCAGGGGGTCAGCCATGCACACGACACGCATTACCGTACGCTTTGGCGAAACAGACATGGCCGGACATGTAAATAACGCCGTCTATCTCAGTTATTTGGAGGAAGCACGCCTCAATTTCTTGCAAGACATATTGCAGATTTCCGAATTTCCGCTGATTTTGGCGTCGGCACATCTGGACTTTATTCGGCAAGTCTTTTTCCCTGACCGCGTCACCATTGAGACCGGCATTTGCCGCATTGGCCAGAGCAGCATTGATATGGTCCATCAACTCTATAGCGACTCTCAACACGTTTTGGCCCTGAACAGTTTGGTAACGTTGGTGTTCTTTGACTATGCGGCCCAAAAGCCGGCACCAGTCCCTTTGGACTGGCGCTCCAAGTTTGAATCGCAGTGGACGGCACCGCCTCAAAGTCGCACGCGTTAGGGACGTGCAGCTTTGAGGGCAGCGCGGTGACTGCGCTCGACATACGTGAGAATGCCACCCGCCAGAGCCCATACCCAAATGGCAGCCGTCACCGGCCACAAGACGTAGCCCAGCAAGCCAAAGCTAATTAGCTTGAGGATCCAGACCACCGCCAGCACTCCGACCTGGATACCCCCGGTCGACCATTTGCCCATGATTAACGACCCAACACCTGGCAAGAATAAATTCACCACAATGCCAATGCCCGCCAATACGCGTCCCATGGACTCACCTCCGTTGTCTCTATGATACTGCATTCACACGAAAAAGCTACGCCACTTTGCCGTGGTCACTCACAACGGGCGTCAACCTACATTATTTTGTGCTTGTTAACTTTGTCCGCGTGTGCTAGTTTTAAAATAGAACGCTTGTTTGTAGAGGTGGTCAATGCCATGCGATCCGTCCAGCGGTGGCAAGCTTCGGCTGTTCTTAACCGTTCTCCCAAGGGACGAGCATACGGATTTGATTATTCGCTCAATCCATATCGGGGCTGCTCGCATGCATGTCGGTACTGTTATGCCCGGGAGTCCCACACCTACTTAAACCTAAATGTTGCCGAAGACTTTGAGCAACGGCTGTTCGTAAAAGATAACCTGGCCAGTAGACTTCAGGAGGAACTGCTGAAAATTCCAAAGACCGCGGTTATTGCGCTGGGAACCGTTACGGACCCGTACCAAGCCCTGGAGGGGCACCATCATCTGACCCGCGCAGCGATAGAGTTACTGGGACAGTCGGGGCACGCCTTCACCATTACCACGAAATCGCCCCTGATCGAACGCGACCTCGATCTATTAGCACCACTGGCCGAGCGCCGTCAACTTGCGGTTCACGTCAGTCTCATTTCACTGGATCGAAGCCTTTTGCAGCGACTAGAACCGGGGGCTCCTCCACCATGGCGCCGTTTGCAAACGGTGCGCCGCTTGCGCGACTACGGCATCCCCGTGGGAGTATTCGTTGCACCGATTATTCCCGGATTGACAGATGACCTTGATACGCTCAACATGCTCTTTTCAGCCATCCATGAGGCTCGAGCAACATGGGTGATGGCGTCGGGAACCCGGCTAGCGCCAGCCATTCACACCTATTTCATTCAACAGCTTGAAGCCTTTGACGAACGGGCCGCATATCGATTAGCCCAGTTGTACGGTGAATCTCAAATGCCGAATCCCGCCTATACGCGATCCTTGAATCGCGTGGTAGCAGAGCTATGTCGACGCCACCACCTTCGTCGCTCGGCACCTGCAATTTTTGCCTGGGACGCCGCCCCGCAAATACATTTTGCGTTTTAGCGCTGGGATTCATCCGCCAACGATCGAATCACGATTCAAGCATAAAAGATATCGCCTGGACGGAACAGTTCGCAAGGCCATTGTCGGATGAGCTTTTTGCGTTGTGCATTTCCATGACCTGTGGATAACAGGTTTTGCGGGAATTCACGCGACGAACACCCCCGTCACGCGGCAATCGATAGGAAAAATCGCCTGCCCTATATTGCCATATCTCTCTGCGAACATGTCAAACACACCCTCAGCGATACTCGGGGGTTCGTAG
>PXYV01000028.1 GCA_003023745.1 Sulfobacillus acidophilus
CGGGCGGCTTCAAAAGCCGCCCTCATCACCAGTGGGAGTGGAGGTGGTGACAGGGTATTTTATGCAACTGTACCATAAAGTGCCATTGAAGCTCGACGGCTTGTGAGGTATAAGGCTCCCTCGCCGGGGTGAGGTTGAGAACGGGAGGACCGACACATGACAGTTCTATGGGCCATGAGCCTTTGGGCGGCAATGATTGTGCTCGCGGCGAGTGGATATGGCGCAAGCGAGTTGCGAATGTTTCGATTGAACCGTTGGAAGATCGTGCTCGCGGGCTTGATTGTGTGGGCATTGGGATGGCAAACCAGCCACTGGCCGCATCTGCATGTTACCCTCAACCTCGGATTCGGCGGATTGACGGGCGGGGCTCTGGCGTGGGTGGTGCTGAAGGGGCAAGTGCGGTGGTGGGTCGTAGGAATGTGGCTGTTCTTGGTAGCGACTATTGTGCGCATGGCATTGCCATTCGGGATGGCACAAGCCACGGTTCTGCCGATTGCGGCAATCGAAGGCGTGGGAATGGGATTCGCGGTCGGCATCGCGGTGCCGAAACCACTGGCAGCGGCCCTTCTTGCGGCCGCTACAGAAGGGTTAGCTGCGGTGGCATTTGCGCTGTGCCATTCAACTCACGATTTGGGCCGCTATGATTTGGCTGTGGTCATGCTTGCGAGCCTTTCTGCTTGGCTCGTGGCCTGGGTGACGGCCGGGTTGGGGCAACGCATCGGTCGATCAGCTTGACCTGATGCGTCTAGACGGTGATAATACGCCAGTAGACACGTGTTTCGATGCACGCTCCAGGCGGGGCGAGCTTGAAGGAAGGTGCCCCTCCGCCAGGAGATGGACTCATCCGTGAAAGCCGTGGTGAAAAGTGGGTGTATGCGCATGTCCATCGTCGCCTTAGTGGGTCGGCCCAATGTCGGCAAGTCCGCTCTCTTTAATCGCCTGACCGAGACGCGCCGGGCCATAGTAGACGACTACGAAGGCGTTACGCGCGACCGATTATACGAGCCAACGGACTGGAACGGACAATCGTTTACGCTGGTCGACACGGGAGGAATTTGGGAAGACGAGCGAGATTCATTATTGACAATGACCCGAGTGCAAACGGAGCGTGCGCTCGAAGAAGCCGATGTCCTGGTGTTGGTGGTGGACGGGCTGGCGGGGATGACAACCGCCGATGAGGATGTTGCCAAGATTTTGCGGCACACTCAAAAGCCTGTGTTGGTAGCCGTGAACAAGGCCGAATCTAAGCACGCCGACATTGCTGATTTTTACCGCTTGGGGCTAGGCCAGCCGCACCCGGTTTCCGCCATGCACGGCGAAGGTATCGGCGATTTGTTAGATGCGATCGTGGAGCATTTGCCGGGGCAGAACCCGGTATCCGAGGGGGGAGTCTCCCCTGTGCGCATTGCGATTGTGGGACGACCCAATGTCGGCAAGTCGTCGTTGCTGAACTGGTTCACCGGAGAAGAGCGCACCCTGGTGACGGCAATGGCAGGCACCACTCGTGACGTGGTCGATGCTGCTGTCAGGCATGGCGGTCAAGCGTATCTGTTTTTAGATACGGCGGGACTGCGTCGGCCCAATCGTATCGGGGAAAAGCTTGAAGCGAAGACCGTGCAGCGGTCCTTGCAAGCCATGCGCGAGGCGGATGTCGTGTTATTGGTGCTCAGTGCCGACGAAGGCATTCATGCTCAAGATCAGCGCATTGCGGGTCTCATCGAAAGCCAGCACAAGGCGACCGTCATCCTCTTAAACAAGGCGGATTTGGTGCGGGGTACGACGCTGCCCCTGCAAGAGCGAGTGCGCGAACAACTGCGGTTTTTATCCTATGCCAGTCTAATCTCCACGTCCTTGACGACAAAATGGCATCTGCACGATTTGTGGTCCGAGATTGACCACGCCTATGCCTCGTATACCAAACGCATCCCCACACACCACATCAACCGTGTGATTGAGCAGGCCATCCATCTAAACCCGGCACCTACCCACAAGGGGCGGCAATTAAAGGTCTATTATGCCACCCAAGTCGCGGTGCGTCCGCCTCATCTGGTACTGTTTGTCAATGATCCCGAATTAGTTCATTTTAGCTATCAACGCTATCTAGAGAACCGGGTACGCGAGGCGTTTGACTTTCAGGGATCGCCAGTGCGTCTGTCATTTCGGCCGCGCTCACGAGACATCGTCAAACGGTAAATTGCTGCCTGGGCATTGGTGGCGGGGAGGGCTGTCCCGACAAAAGACAGCCCCGCGCTGAAGATAGCTATTGCTTCACAGTCTCCAATTCTAAATTAATGTCGACGTTGTCGCCCACCATCATTCCACCTGCTTCTAATACTTGGTTCCAGTTTACCCCAAAATCCTTGCGATTAATGCGCGCAGAGCATTCGAACCCAGCGCGCACGTGGCCCCAAGGGTCGGGACTCGTGCCCAAATACTCGACCTTAACCGGAACCTCTTTGCTCACCCCTCGTAAGGTGAGGGTGCCGTAAACGGTATAGGTGCCGTCGCCGGTCTTTTCGATGCGGTTACTTTGATAGGTCATGGTGGGATAATGCTCGACATCAAAGAAATCACTGGTGCGCAGATGTTTGTCGCGATCGGGCTGGTTGGTGTTCACACTGGCCACCTGGGCGGAAAACTCTGCGTGGGCGGTGCTGAGGTCTTCCGGATTGCCAATGATGCGACCTTCAAAGTCCTGAAAGTGTCCACGAACCTTCGATACCAAATGCCGGACGACAAAACCGGCGGTGCTATGTGCGGCATCGATGACCCACACGTCTTGATTCTCTGCCATATCTGATTCCTCCTGTGTAACGACCTGAGTTTGTCGTTGCAAGATACCATCATAGAAACAAATTAATATTAACTTCTCTTAAAGAAGTTGGCAAGGATCTGAATGGGGCGCTTCGTGACCAACAACCCCGAGAATTGTTGGACGTGACTGCTTGCAAGAAGGTCGTGGCATAGTCACGGTGGTTAGCCTTGAACATTGCTGGGTGCTCAGGAATGCGATATCCTGCAGCAGAAAGTGGGATGGAGTTGTGCCGCACGTAACGCTATCCGTCCCTACGCGTCGATTAAAGAATGAACAGGAGAGGGAACCATGTTTTCGTGGGCAGTTAACCAGCATCTTCATTTAAAATTGGTTGAACCTAACGATGCCGCTCAGATGTTTCAAATTACGGATGAGTCCCGCCACTATCTTCGGCAGTGGTTGCCGTGGGTTGACGCGATTAGGACGGTCGTGGACACTCAGGACTTTATTGCGCAAAGTATGGCCCAGTATGCCGCCAACAACGGCTTTCAAGCCGGGATCTGGTGGGAGCGCGAATTGGTCGGTTGCATAGGCTTTCATGCTATCGATTGGACTAATCGTGCCACCTCGGTCGGTTATTGGTTAAAAGAGGCCGCGCAAGGGCACGGCATTATGACGCAGGCGGCTGAAGCACTGGTCAGCCTAGCCTTTCGCCACTACCAGCTGAATCGCGTTGAAATTCAGGCGGCGGTTGGCAATTTAAAAAGTCGCGCCATTGCCCAACGATTAGGATTGGTGCAGGAAGGAATTCTGCGTCAAAAGGAGTGGTTGTATGACCATTTCGTTGACCATGTTGTATATGCCGCATTAGCGAGCGAGTGGTCGGCAAGGCTTGATGCGACGGTGCCGTAGGCCCTGAATGGACGCTAGGCCGGCTATCGCATTGCAAATGTCGCCTGTCGCGATTTGTTGCTGTTCCAACAGGCTGTCTCCAGCACGTTCTAAGGTCCGCCTTGAAAAATGGTTGCCAATGGTTGGCATTATCCGGTGCGCGTTCTCATATCTTGCTACTGTCATTCATCAGATGATCCCGGGACAGGCGAGGACCGGCGCCAACCCGCGAAGATGAGGGAGGGAACCGACAGGATGGAGAAGTTTGACCTGTTCAAGGACTTAGCCGAACGCACCGGAGGCGATGTATACATTGGCGTCGTAGGACCGGTCCGCACCGGCAAATCGACGCTAATCAAACGCTTTATGGAACGCATGATTCTTCCCGCCATCGATGACCCTAATGAACGCGAACGCGCCGTGGACTCGCTGCCTCAGAGCGGGACCGGGCGCACTATCATGACCACCGAGCCCAAGTTTATCCCCGATGACGGAGTCGAGATTGCCCTGAACGACGCCATTTCGTTTCGGGCCCGGTTAGTGGATTGTGTAGGCTATGCAGTCGATGGCGCCTTGGGTTACCTGGAAGAAGATGGTGCGCGCATGGTCAACACGCCCTGGTCTGATGAGCAAATGCCGTTTGAAGAAGCGGCTGAAATTGGCACGCGCAAGGTGATTCAAGATCATTCCACCATCGGGGTTGTCGTGACGACCGACGGGTCTTTCGGCGAGTTAGCTCGCGAGGCCTACGTCGATGCAGAACATCGCGTGATTGCTGAGCTCAAGGAATTGCAAAAACCGTTTGTGGTCGTTCTCAATTCGTCACGACCCTATGCGGACGAAACGATCAACTTAGCGGACCAGATGTCCGGAGAATACGATGTGCCAGTGATTCCGGTAAATTGCCTTGAACTTCGCCAGGATGACATTACTCAGATTCTGGAGCATGTTTTGTACGAATTTCCGGTGAGCGCCATCGAATTTCAATTGGTGGACTGGGTGGATGCGCTACCGGTCAGCCACTGGTTGCGCAAGGCGATGGATCAGGCAACCGAGGAAGCACGCGCAGCGATTACGCGGCTTCGCGACGTTAAAGGTCAGATTGACAAACTGATGAGTTACGAGGACATGGACAATGTACGGCTCGTACACATGGACTTAGGCACCGGTCAGGCGGAAATAGCGCTGGGGGCGCGCGATGAGTTGTACTATCGGGTTTTGGCAGAACTAGCGGACCGTCATGTGGGGGGCCGGGGAGACGTTGTGAAGTTGTGGCGGGAATATGTCGTCGCGAAACAGGAATGGGATAAGGTGGAGGAAGCCGTGCAGGAGGTGCGTGCCGCCGGCTACGGCATGGTTGCGCCAACGCTGGATGAGCTCGATTTGCAGGAACCCGAACCCATCCGCAAGGGATCGCAGTTTGGAGTCCGGCTCAAGGCGACGGCTCCTTCAATTCATATGATCCGGGCCGATATCGAAACGGAAATCACACCCATTATTGGGACAGAACGACAAGCCGACGAACTCGTGCAATACTTGATGGAACAATTTGAAGATGACCCCAAACGCTTGTGGGAAACCAATCTTTTTGGGAAATCCTTGCATGATCTGGTGCGTGAAAGCATCCAATCCAAGCTATTTAGGATGCCCGACAACGCCCAGGAAAAACTTCAGGAAACACTGACCCGCATCATTAATGAGGGTTCAGGCGGGCTCATTTGTATTATCATTTAGGCTCAGCCAAGGCAGCCCCGCAATTCTTTAGCGGGACTGTCTTGGCGTTAGCTTAGGTATAAGAAATGCGCGGGTCAACCAGGGCGTATAAGAGATCGGCAATGAGATTGCCCAAAATGGTAATCGCACCCAAGAAGACAATAATCGCCAATAGCACCGGCATATCCAAATCAAGCGCTGCATTCCAAAACAAGAGGCCCATCCCCGGATAGTTAAAGATTTCTTCCACCACCAGTGCGCCACCGAAAAGCGCTGGCAGCGACAAGCCAAAGAGCGTAATGAGCGGCAAGACGGAATTGCGCAATGCATGCACCAAAAGCACCCGAAACTCACCGGCGCCTTTGGAACGGGCCGTGCGAATGTAATCTTGCACCAAGGTCTCGCGCATGGTGGACCGCATATACCGAGCCCATCCCGCCACGGACACCACCGCCAAGGTTACCCCCGGCAAGATGAGATGATACACGTACGACCAGAAGTTGGGATTGGGATTGTTCGGGTTGGTGATCCCCCCGGTCGGAAACCAGTTCAAATGAATCGCGAACGCTTCAATCACCAACACGCCCAACCAAAACACCGGCATCGCGTAAAAGAAGTACAAAATCACCGTGATGACTTGATCAAACCAGGTATCGGCGTAATACGCTTGAAAGGTGCCAATCAGCACGGCGCCCAAATGGGCGATGATAATGGCGAGCGCCACCAGCTCCAACGTGTGCGGCAGCGCGCTCAAAATGAGCGCGGTGACCGGCCGATTATAGACATACGAGTACTGAAAGTTGCCGTGCAGGGCCTTCCATAGCCACAGCAAGTATTGCATGTACAGCGGCTTATCCAGCCCCAGATTGCGTTTGAGAATAGCGGCGCGATAGGCGGTGTAGTGATTGCCTAAGAGAATCCGCACCGGATTGCCCGGAATGATGTGCAGCAGAATGAAACTGATGATGGTGACCCCGAGCAAGGCAGGAATAGCCTCGAGAATTCGCCGCAACACATACCGACTCATCGTCTATCCCCCTTATAGCCGCGTATCAAAGGCTTGGCGCAAGCCATCACCAATGAAGTTGATACTGAGTTCCGCCAGTAAAATTAAGAGCCCGGGCGGATACACCAGCCACCAGCTGGGCTGATACATGTAATTCATCGCGGACGCCAAGTCGGCGCCCCAATTGGGCGACGGCGGCGGCAGGCCCAGCCCCAGAAAACTTAACGTCGCAATGGTGAGAATGGCGTTGGCCACGCTAAACGTGCCCGCCACCAAGACCGTCCCGAGGAAGTTCGGAAACAGATATTTGGTCATAATCCGCGGGGTGCTGGCTCCCAAGGCGTGCGCCGCTTCCACATAGGTGCGTTGTTTCAAACTAAGCACCTCGGCCCGCACCAGCCGGGCCACGGTCAGCCACGCGGTGGAGGCGAGAATCACCACCATGATCACCACGCTCGGCTTAAAGACCGCATCTAAAAAGAGCAAAATGAACAACGCCGGCACCGAGAGAATAATGTCGACAATGCGCATCAAGATGGTGTCCAGCCATGGCCGTGCCAGCCCCGAGATCATGCCGTAGATAATGCCAAAGACCATGGAGACGGCCGCCGCCGCAAATCCGACAATCAACGACGCTTGGCCGCCCACCATCATGCGCGCGAGATAGTTGCGGCCCAGATCATCCGTGCCCAGCGGAAATTGGGCATCCGGCGGCTGCAGCATATGGTTGAGATGAATCGTGAGAGGATTGGCGCGATAGATGAGCGGACCCACAAACGAAAAGAGAATCAAAAATGTAATCCCAATAATGCCGGCGACCGTAAGCGGACTGTGCCAAAATCGCCGCCACACCCGGCCTTGATAGGCATAGACCAGCTCTTCCGCACCGGGTTCGGCATCCTCCGCGGGGATGGGATTTTGCAGCATAGCCGACCTCCTTGTTCCAGAAGATAGGTGTTGGCCGTGCGGGCCGTCTTTCACTCCATCTTCTCGCGTTTCTCTATAGGCGCACAGTCAGGCCAAATTATCGCTCACCGTATGCGCTACGATACCTCACGTGGCTGTCGCAGTATTCGATAAGTTAGGATAACAATCCTGCTACATCAATATTTTAACATGCTCAGCCTTTGGTGCGGTCAACTATTGTGACGGGATTTCATGCGCCAGTCTTCCACTTTATATAGCGGCTGCCAGATGTTGGGTTGCCAATCGGTTAAACGAGTTTTGGCGTGCCAATACTCGACGCTGCGCACGAGCCGCCACCACCGTGGCGGCGGCGTTGATGAAAACGGCGGAGCTGCCATCGACTCTACCATGAGGTCGGCCTCATGCCCCATTTGTGGAGGGAGCACGTGGACAATAATGCCTTGGGCGCCCCATTGCTGATCCAGCTCTTGCACTAAGGTATGACCAAATCCACTCCGGGGTCCTGCGATCGACACAGAAAACGCTGCCCCGTGACGTTTTACCCAATGCGTGCCCCGACGATGATAGCCCCAGTGAGCGAAAAGCTGTTTTAAAGGGGTCCGATTCGGTGCAGCAAGTGACGATACCGCCAAACCCGGCAGTTTGGATGGCCGCAGGGCACGCTTTAAAATCGACACAGGCATATCGCGCTTTTGCACCACAATCCCCCACACCGTGGGGCTGGCTATTGGCACGGTATGATAGTGTGTGCCAAACGCGCGACTGGGGCGAAACGTCCAAGCCAGGTCCACGTCATTTTCGTGGGCCAATGTTGTTAAACTGGGATTCCAGACCCAGCGCATGTATTTGATGCGCGGGGTTCCGAGAAAATAGTGCGGATTGGCCACCCAGGTGAGAGCGCGCGAGGATAGATGAAATGGACGAAACGGACCGCTACCTACGACATCCTTGAGTTTGGTCAAATAGTCCGACCGCTGCACTTGACCGACCGGAAGGTGGTCAAGCAGGAAACTCGGAAGAATCCACAACCCGCCGTGCGTGGATAAAATGTTTTGAGCGAAGCTGGGGTCGGGCTGGTCAAGCCAGATTTTCAGCTCCGTGGGGGACACCGCCTCGACCCGTGACACATGATGCAGTTCTTGGGAACGGACAAATCCGCTAGCCCGGTTTCGGTAAAAATTTAATGTCCATACCACGTCGTTTGCGGTGATAGGCCGGCCTGTCCACCACTTGGCCGACGGATTGAGCGCGATTTGCCATAGAGTGGAGTGCGTGTTGTGGTGCCACGATACGGCGAGTTGGGGTTGCGGCTTCCCGGCCGGATTTAACGCCAGTAATGTTTGGAACACTATTTGATCATATAGTTGGTCGACCCCGGAGTCTCCCGTAACCGGATCGAGATTGGTCACACGCGGGGTATCCACGGATAGGATGGTGTTATACACAAAGGACGAGCGCAAGTGCAAAGAGGGCGCTCCACAGCCGCCTATTAGCGACACCAGCGTGGCCAGCGCCAAGGATGCCGCCCCGATGGTGGATGACTTCATGGCTTCGCTCCCGCTCCACTGGATTTACGCTATTGTATCATGGCAATGTTGATAGCATAAGACAACAAAAGGCCCGGAGAATTGTCCCCGGGCCGAGATAACCGCCTATTTGACTGACATAAAGTTAAAACCAGGGTCTCCAGTGGTAAAGTTTGCGTACGTCTTGGCGCCCACCACGGTTGGGCCAGCCACGTCGATGCCGGCGGGATTAGGCAGCCATAAGAAGGGCAGTTGGGCGGCGGTGTAGGCCTCATACTGGTCAAATGCCTTCATGAAGGCGGCTTGGGTGGGATAAGGCTTATGGGTGGCCGCAATCAAGGCATTCTCATGAGCATTCGCGTAGCCTGTGCCGGACGGGGCTGTGCTCGAAAAGAGCTGGCCGCCGGTGGGCATCCAGCCGGGTCCGTTGTAGTCCCAACCTGAACCGACTGCCAACTGCCAAGACGTATTGGTTTTGTCGCTGGTCATGCTGATAAAGGTGTCAAATGGCTCTCCTTTTAATGTGGTTTTGATCCCGATCTTTTCCCAATCAGCCTGCATGAGTTCGGCTTGCTGCAAGGTCGTTTCGTCGCCAGACACGTAAATCATGGTGAAATTCATCTTCTGGCTGCCTTTGGTCATGACCCCATTGACTTCTTTCCAGCCATGGCTGGTAAGAAGTTTCTTTGCTTTTGTAAGATTGTAGGGCATGACTGGTTCGGCTTTGGCGTCGTAAAACTTGGTCAGAGGAGTGGAAGGCAAGGGCCCGTACTGTGCGACCCCGTATCCTTTATACAGATCCTTGACCATGGCCGGCTGGTTAGTGCTCTCTTGCAACGCTTGGCGCACGTACAGTTGATCGAAGATGGATTTGGCCGGTGATGCGGGCCACATGTTCATCTCGGTCCAAAACACGCCGAGCGAGTAGCCCGGGAAAATAGTGTCGCCGACTGCGGTGAGCGACTTGGATGCGCCGAGCTGGCTGGGATCGATGTAGCCAAAGTTAACCGTACCAGACCTCAACGCGGCGAACTCTGCCGTATCGGACGCCTCATACGCAAATATTAATTTGCTGACTGTGGCTTTGTGACCACCATAGTCGGGATTGGGTGTTAATACCCACTCTTGACTGGGTGTGGCGCTCTTAAGCAAAAACGGCCCGTCGCTGAGCTTTTCAGCCGTCGTCGGGTTGGTGGCGATGGATCCCAAGTACTTGGCCTCCGCCGTCCAGTTGCTGCCCTTGACATCAAAGGCTTGAGCCGGCATCGGCGTCAGTTGAATGAGGCCATTATAGATAAACCACTGCTGGTTGGCCGGTTTATCCAACGTAAAGGTGACCTCATGCAGATTGTTGGGCACCACGCTCTTGACGCCAAAAGGAATTTCTCCCGTGCCGGCGCCGACAAATGGCCACGGCAACGGCGCTTTCGACGCGGAGGCGGCCTTGACCACATTCCATGTAAACATCAGGTCTTTGGAAGTTACCGGTGTGCCATTGGACCATTTCCACTTCGGATTTAAATAAACATGATAGACCGTTCCGGCTGCGTTATAGGTGATTTTCGAGGCTACTGAATTAGCCCAGACGATGTTATACGAGTCATTCAGGTAAATGAGCGGCTGATAAATCTGGTCTTGGAGCCACCCATTGTACACCGAGTCGTTGGACGCATTGGTGATGGGGATGTACCAGCTGATATTCGTGGCGGGAGGCAACGCGACGGTGAGCGTACCCCCGGTGCTCGTGGATGCGGCAACCCTTGACGACGACGCTCCATAACTTGCCGCCATTGCCGCCATGCTGACCGCAACCGCTGCGGCGGCCAAACTGAGTGAACGTAGCTTCATAAAAACGCCTCCTCAGAAATTTACACCCCGACTCGGGTCTAGACCGAGTATTGAGAATAATTCGCGAACCTTTGCCGAAATTCCTGCTCTGCTTTTGAGTCCCTTGTTGCCACTTCTCGGCCGTTAAGCTGTACAGCCATCGACGGCAACCGCATTTATTTTACCTGTATATATCAAAAGAAGGAATACTTAATATTTGTCTCAGAAAATAAATGGACAGCGCAGTCATCGCCGTTCGCCCCCGATCTTGCCAGTGCGCCGCGAGTTTGCTATCATCATGATGGATATCGGGCTGTGGCGCAGTTTGGTAGCGCGCTACCTTGGGGTGGTAGAGGTCGTGGGTTCGAATCCCGCCAGTCCGACCATATTCAGCTCCGCATTATGCGGAGCATTTTTTCATTGCCGTTCGGACACACTACCGGTATGGCGTCATTCGAAAAGACATTTTCGCCACAAAACCTTCAGTGGGAACATATTGTAGGCGACACCACTCGCCTGGAAACGGTCCTCCAACACAGCCGGTTCTCCCTCGCCTCCTACGATTTTGCGGATAGTGAAGTGGTGCGGGCGGAGTTTGACGACTACGCGCGATTTTACACGATTCGGGTGCTGTCGCTGAAGTGGTTTGACCATCCTCAGGCCGTGCAGATGACTCCGATTTACGTGTGGGCGGACGACACACACGTCGTTTCATTTGCAAAAGAGCCATTGCAGGCGGTGGAGCGCGCTCGGCAAAAGTTATCCCATAACCCCGACTGGGTATCATCATCCGCTCGTCTCGTCTACTATCTCTTAGATGAGGTGCTGGCATCGTTGTTTGCCTTCTTAGACAAGCTCTACGAACAGGTGGAACTCCTGGAAGATCATGTACTCACCGAGCACCGAACGCAAGGAATAGAACACCACATCTTTGCGTTGAAACGCGAAGCCTTGCGCGTTCGGAGGGCCATGGCCTCGATGCGCGACGCCATTTCGCAGTTGGTGCGCTATTGGACGGCGCAATACCCGGACGATCCATTCTATTATATGGAACTATACGACCACATGCTTCGCCAGTTCGATAGCGTGGACACATACCGAGAACTGGTGAATTCCGTCCTAGATTTGCACTTGTCTACCGTATCCAATCGCTTGAACGAGATTGTCAAAACACTGACGCTGGTCACGACCGTGTTATTGCCGGCTTCTTTGATGGCTGCTCTCTACGGGATGAACTTTGACTATTTGCCGCTAGTCCATTACCGTTTTGGCTTCTTTGTGGTGTTGGGTTTGATTGTGGCGGTTTCGTCGCTGGTCTATGGCATCTTTCGCTATCGCCGTTGGATCTGACGTTTAAGAAGGAAAAACGGTGATCAGTCGCGTATTTCTGTAAGAAGCCGTCGGTAGGGGGGACGGAGGCTAGCTCACGAGAGTAAATCTGAAGCAATGGCTGGGTTGCGAGCAAGCGGTGGGCCAGGAAAGCTAAAGTTGAGCGTGAGCGTTATAAGATTTAAACGGGCGGATGGCGTTGAGGGCTCGCCTTTTTTTGCGAGGGCGGCTGGAGTCGAAACATGCACGAGACAAGCAATGTGTCGGGTGCAGTCACAATGTGTGGCCCCCCTTGGACTCGTATCATGTTAAGAGGCGATCAGCGGGCGTTCTTGACTGCGCGAATAATCTGCGCTAATTGATATGATCTGGCGAGTTGATGCCGTTTACGCAGTGTCGACGCAGCCAGAAGGAGGCATCGTGAAGGAGTGGCGACGCTTTGCGGAATCGTGGTCACTACGCCCCAAAGCCAGTAGAGCTGGTCATCCTTCACATGAACGATGGGATTGAGCGGAGAACTAAGGAGTCGATCACACGGGAAAAGCGGCTTGCGCATCCAGCGTAATCCGGAGGATCCAGAAGGGGGGAAGGCAGCCCCTGGCGTGGCCAAAACGCCGAATTCAGGGCGGCCGAATTTTCAATGGAGGACGTCTTAGCGGGCTTACAAGCGTTCATGAATCCCAGCCTAGCTCGCACCTATCGCTTTATGGGGCTGGATCATGCCGAATTGACCGCTCACGGAGCGATTGTCGTAGATCGGGAGGGGGTGGAATACATTGATTGCGCTGGAGGGTACGGCGTCTTTGTGCAAGGGTATCGGCATCCGCGTATCCTGGCGGCGGCGCATCACCAACTAGACGAAATGCCACTGTCGTCGCGAGTCTTGGTTAATCCCCGGACTATTGAATTAGCCGCACGTTTGGCGGAGTTAACACCGGGGGATTTGCAATACAGTTTCTTTTGTAATTCCGGCACGGAAGCGGTTGAGGCGGCGCTCAAAATTGCGCGGGGTTCGACGGGGCGGTCCCGCATCATTTCGACTGTTGGCGCTTTCCACGGCAAGACCTTCGGTGCCTTGTCGGTTTCGGGGCGTGACTTGTACCAGAAGCCCTTTCAACCACTGTTGTCAGACATTGTGAGGGTGCCGTACGGTAATCTTGAGGCCCTTCAAAGCGTTATGTCGTCCGATGTGGCGGCTGTCATTGTCGAACCCATTCAAGGCGAGGGCGGCGTAATTGTTCCTCCTGATGGCTATCTTCAAGGTGTTCGGGCTCTATGCGATGAGTATGGATCGTGCATGATTGCCGACGAAGTGCAGACCGGCATTGGTCGCACTGGGCACTTGTTTGCAGTCGATTATGAGGGCGTCGTGCCCGATCTGTTGTGTTTAGCGAAAGCGTTGGGCGGAGGCGTCATGCCGATCGGAGCGGTTGTAGGCCGACCATGGGCGTGGAAACTTTTTGAAGAGAACCCGCTCATTCACACCTCCACGTTCGGGGGGAATCCGCTGGCGTGTAGAGTGGCGTTGGAAGCGCTTGCCGTGACAGTCGAAGAAGATTTGCCAGGTCGAGCGCAACGGCTAGGGCAGTGGCTGATTTCGGAGTTGCGTAGCCTTAGCCAACGGCATGCTGACCTCATCGTCGAGGTGCGCGGCCGCGGATTGATGATTGGCGTGGAATTTAGCAATGCGGGCGTTGCGGCGATGATTATGGCAGAGTTGTTTGCGCGGCACGTGCTGGCAGTCTATACCTTGAACAATGAGCGCGTCATTCGGTTAGTTCCGCCACTCGTAATCGATCGCCCCGCGCTTGAGGAGGTCTTGGTCAAACTCGAGCAAGCCTTAGAAGTGGTCGAATCAGTCAAAGTAGATTTGTTGTAATTTGGAAGACAAGTGGGGCGAGGACATGCCGATAGTTGAAGTCAAGCACCTGGTGAAAGCTCCCATTGATGCGGTATACCAACTGGTCGCAGACCAGGAGTCGTATCCCCAATTCATGAAAGCAATGGAAAGTATCCGAGTCTTGGAGCGAGGGGACGGATACACGCTGACCGAATGGATCGCGCGGTTACAAGGGGCGCGCTTTCGGTGGATCGAAAGAGATTTGTATTATCCGGCGCAGCATCGCATCACTTACGATCAAACGGAAGGAGATTTAAAAGTATTTCGCGGATACTGGGAGCTAACGGAAGTCCCTGAAGGAACACAAGTCGTGCTCGTAACGGAATTTGAATTTGGGATTCCGATGCTGGCGGCGATGCTTAACCCAGTGGCCAAGATGGCGTTACGCAATAACTCCAAAGACATGTTGGAGGCCATTGGTGCTAAGTTTGGTGCCGACCATGGGGGAGGACCGAGTCGATATGAGTGAGAAATACGCCCGCGTCAAGCATCATGGGACAGCATTCGCCGCAATCGTGCACGACGATATGGTCGAGCTGTTTGAAGAAGGTGAGCCGCTGACTCGTGGCACGGCAGTGGGATCGGTTCCAGTTGCTCAAGTGCAGTGGTTATCCCCAGTACAACCCCGCACTATTTTATGCGTCGGGCGAAATTACCGGGCGCACGCGGCCGAACTGCATAATCCCGTTCCGTTAGAGCCACTATTTTTCCTTAAACCGACCAGTGCGTTAGTCGGGCACCAAGACGTGATCCTCCGTCCCACATGGGTCGGGCGGGTCGATTACGAAGGCGAGTTAGTGCTGGTTTTGGGCAAAACGGTGCGCCATGTAACTTCTACGCAAGAAGCGCTCGATGCGATCTTTGGGCTTACCATCGGGAACGACGTGACCGCGCGCGACTTGCAACGCAGCGATGGCCAATGGACGAGAGCCAAGGGGTTTGACACCTTTGCCCCCGTAGGTCCGTGGATTGTCCGTGATAACCAAAGCCAAAGCCGCCGCATTACGACGCGCGTCAACGGGGTGATTCGGCAGGACGGCTCGACCGACGACCTTATTTTTTCATGTGATAGACTTATCATGGAAGCTTCTCGTTTTATGACGCTGTATCCTGGTGACCTTATCTTTACCGGCACGCCTGCAGGCATTGGGCCCGTGGAGAGTGGAGATGAGGTTGACATTTCGATACAAGGAATCGGTACATTAAGCAATTGCGTAAAAAATGGAGATTGACAGAGATTGCCCGGAACCGTATCGGATTTTAAACGGTTTTTGCGTAGAAATGCATAAATTTGTTGACAGAAGGCGTTTTTTTGATACAATAGTTCATGGCCGTCGGACAGGTATCTGAAGGGCGACCTCAATTCCTTTTAAGGGGGTTGGGAATGCGATGAACGCATTGGGTCGACACATTTTGGCAGAAGTACACGGTTGCGACACCGGGATCTTAAATGATCACGCTGCCGTGGAGGAAATAATGGTGAGTGCCGCACTTAAAGCGGGGGCAGAAGTTCGGGAAGTGGCCTTCCACAAGTTCAGCCCACAGGGAGTGAGCGGTGTGGTGGTCATTTCCGAGTCGCATTTAGCGGTCCATACGTGGCCGGAGCACGGATATGCCGCAGTTGATGTGTTTACATGTGGCGATTCGGTCAACCCCTGGGATGCCTGCAACTATATTGTGGAACAATTTCGGGCTCAAAACTTTTCGGCGTCCGAAACCCTTCGAGGAATGCTGGCGGAAACCAAGCAACGCGCTGCAGTGTAACTTAGCTGGTACTAGGTGGGCGTCCCGCGGAGAACCGCAGCGCTGAGATGGATTGGCGGTAGTTGGGAGCTCAGGCAATATTTTTGTGCGACCCGTGCGGAAAGGTAGGACTTCAAATTTGGCGTTAACCTTTGTGATGGTAAAACCTGATGGTGTGCAGCGAGGATTGGTTGGCGAGGTGGTTCGCCGATTTGAGCAAAAAGGCCTGACGCTCAAGGCGTTGAAGTTAATGCGCGTAACTGTGGCTTTGGCGGAGCAGCATTACGCAGAACATCGGGGAAAGCCTTTTTATCAAGACTTAGTGTCGTTTATTACTTCGGGTCCCTGTGTCGCCATGGTGTTGGAAGGGCGTGAGGCAGTGAGCGTAGCGCGCAGCATTATGGGGTCGACCGATCCGACGAAAGCAGCTCCCGGTACTATTCGCGGCGACTTCGGATTAGAGATCACACAAAACATCGTCCACGGGTCAGATAGTGCGGAATCCGCGCAAAGGGAGATGGCTTTGTATTTCCGGACCGAGGAACTTGTTTAGGCAGTGCTGTATGTAGGGATGGCGGTGCTGGTTGCGCTGCTTGGGTATGCGCTGTGGGAACCGTACCGGTTGGAGGCTGTAGAGCATACGATTAGAGTGCGTAATTTGCCTCCAGCATTTGAGAATGTCTGCATCCTCCATTTGTCCGATATCCACGGACGGGTGGGGGTTTTTTCCTGGCCGCCGTTTTTGCGTTGGTTGGCAGACGCAGACTTGGTCGCCGTGACGGGGGATTTGTACTCGCCGACGCGAGCCCGCGAGCCGTTAGCGCGAGCGCTGAACAAGATTCAGGCGCCCTTGGGCGTGTATTACGTATCCGGGAACCATGATTATCGTCATGGCGTGTTGGCTGTCGAACCTTGGCAGCCGGGGGATCGACTCTTGGATAACCGGGTGGTGACCATTGAAAAAGACGGCCAGCAAATGTTGTTGGCGGGACTGCCCGATTTGGTCAAAGGGGAGCCGCGCTGGGACGAAGTGAAGGCCGAACTGCAAAGGCGCGGGCTGCCGGCGATTTTGTTGGCACATCGTCCTGACGCCGGATTGCTGCCCGATCTGGACGGCGTCGCGGTGATCCTGGCAGGCCATACCCATGGCGGGCAAGTGGTCATTCCCGGATATGGCGCCGTTTTTCGTCACAATCACTTGCCGGGACGCTACGTGGCGGGATTGTGGCAAAAACCGGGTGGCCCTGTTCTTATTACATCCCGCGGAATCGGGACGTCAGAATTGCCGGTGCGATTTTGGGCCCGTCCCCAGGTCATACGCATCCGTTTGGTGCGTGAATCTTGAAATTGAAACGAAGGTAGGAGGCTAGCTAATGAACACAGTGGCTGTAATTGGAGGCACGGGGGTGTACGACCCGAGTTGGTTGCACGATCCCAAAGAAAAGACGATAGAGACCCCCTATGGTCAGGCCCGCATCACACAGGGCCACCTTAAAACAGCCGCCTCGCAATCGGTCGTCTTTTTAAACCGCCACGGCCTAGGCCACTCCGTACCGCCCCATCGGGTTAATTATCGCGCAAATGTATGGGCACTTAAAGCGCTCGGGGTGCGACGGGCCGTGGCTACGGCAGCGGTGGGGTCGTTGAACCTCGCGATGGGACCAGGTAGTATGGTGTTGGTTGACCAATTTTTGGATTTTACGAAAGCGCGGCCCGCGACTTTCTTTGACGGAAGCGATGGTCAGGTAGTGCATACCGACATGACCGAGCCATATTGTCAGGCGAGTCGTCAAAAGCTGCAAATGGCGGGGGAACTGGCAGATGTCTCGTTAATTATGGGGGGAGTTTATGTCACGACCGAAGGTCCGCGTTTTGAAACAGCTGCAGAAATTCGCGCGTACCGGTTGCTGGGTGGAGATGTTGTGGGCATGACCGCAGTCCCGGAGGTGGTGTTAGCGCGGGAATTGGGAATATGTTATACGACGATTGCCATGGTGACGAATTTCGGGGCAGGTATTTCGCCAACGCTACTCACCCACGAGGAAGTAGTTGAGGTGATGAACGCCAATGTGGACCGGTTGCGGGAGGTGCTATTGCGGGCATTGCCACAGCTAGCCGAAGATTTTTCCTGTGGTTGCCCGCCACCGCGACAAGCCCCGTCAAATTAGCAGGCTACTCAACGACCACAAGGAGAGATGAGCATGCACACTTTGCGAAATCCGGGGTTAGCCCCGGGAGGCCACGATAAGATGAATTGGGCTAGTACGCATATGCCGATTTTGCAGCGCATTCGGCAGCGCTATCGAACCAACCGTCCGCTTGAGGGGCAACGCGTTGCAATTTCCTTGCACCTTGAAGCTAAGACGGCGGTTTTAGCGGAATTGCTGCATGAGGGTGGAGCCGAGGTGGCGATTACCAGTTCCAATCCGTTGACCGCGCAAGATGACGTCGCAGCCGCCTTGGCCGAGCGGGGGGTCATTGTGCATGCATTGCGTGGTGCAAGCAGTGAGGAGTTCGATATGTTGCACCAGCGTGTTTTGGATCTTGAACCTACGCTCATCATTGATGATGGCGGCGAACTCACGGAACGGCTGCATGGAAACCGCATCGGTCTGGCCCCTGGTATCATCGGCGGCGCTGAAGAGACAACGACCGGGGTATTGAGACTAAAGGCACTGGCCCGATCTGGACGCTTGTCCTATCCCATGGTTTTGGTCAACGATGCGGACATGAAGCATCTGTTTGATAACCGCTATGGAACGGGACAGAGCACATGGGACGGCATCATGCGTTCGACCAATTTGGTAGTGGCAGGTAAGACCGTCGTTGTCGCCGGTTACGGTTGGTGCGGAAAGGGGGTGGCAGAGCGTTCGCGGGGTTTGGGGGCCCGCGTCATCGTGACGGAAGTCAATCCGGTGCGCGCCAATGAGGCCCTTATGGACGGGCACCGGGTAATGCCGATGATGGCGGCTTGTCGCCAGGGCGATTACTTTATTACGGTCACGGGTAATTATGGCGTGATCCGAGAAGAGCATTTTGCGGTTATGAAGGACGGAGCGCTATTGGCGAACGCCGGCCATTTTGACGTGGAAGTCGATGTCGTCGCATTAAAGCGGACCGCACGTCGGACTCACGTGGGTCGCGGATCCGATGTCGTCGGATACGAGATGGCTGATGGACGGGTGTTATGGCTTTTGGCAGAAGGCCGTTTGGTCAATTTAGCCGCGGGGGATGGACATCCGACTGAAATTATGGATCTCACCTTTGCGCTTCAGGCCCTGTCGTTGGAGGATTTAGTACGAACCAGACCTCAACCTGGCGTCTATCCCGTGAACCCCGAAGTCGATGCCTGGGTCGCGCGGATACGCCTCGAAGCCTTAAATCTGGCCATCGATGAACTTACGCCGGAGCAGCGCGCCTACCTCGAAAATAGTTAGGGGGCTTTTTATGGCAACCAAATTTGAGGCGGAGTACGTGGTGACCATGGACGACGAGCGGCGTCAGTATCACCCCGGGGTGATCGTATATGATGAGCGCGAAATCGTGTATGTTGGTTCACCTCAGGGCTATCAAGAACCGGTCGACCGAGAAATCGTGATTCCGGAAGGGATTATTTTGCCGGGGCTTCTAAATGGCCATAATCATGCGGCCATGTCGCTAATGCGGGGTCTGGCAGACGATAGTCCGCTCTTTGAATGGCTAAGTCAGTATGTGTGGCCGCTGGAGGAACATCTAACCCCCGAGGATATTGAAGTCGGTACACTTTTGGCGTGTGCGGAAATGATTCGTTCCGGCACGGTTGGATTTGCGGATATGTATTTCGAGGTTGACATCTCGGCCAAGGCAGTCGACATGGCGGGGATGCGGGCCTGGATCGCGCGAGGATTGGACCGCGCCGACACCAAAAAACTGGAGGAGTCGGTTGAGTTCTGTCAAGCCTGGCGTGGACACGGGCATGGTCGCATCGAAACAATGCTCGGTCCGCACGCGCCTTATACGTGCCCTCCGGAGTTTCTCGCACAAGTCGCCAGCGCTGCTCAAACGTATCAATTACCTATCCATATTCATCTCAGTGAATCGCGCGACGAAATGCGACAGATGGCTGAGCAATACCACAAAACTCCGATTCAAGTGGCGTATGACGCGGGAATTTTGGCGTCGCGTACACTCATTGCGCATGGCGTTTATATTGAGGAAGCCGACCTTAAGTATTTGGAGCAGATGGAGGGCGGGGTCGTGTCTTGTCCAATCTCCAATGCCAAACTTGGTAATGGAACCTTGCCCTATCACCGTCTGCGCAATGCTGGGGTCGCCGTGGGATTAGGTACTGACGGAGCAGCGTCAACCAATTCGCTCGACATGTTTTTAGAAATGAAGGCAATGGCTTGGATGCAAAAATTAAAGGAGGGTAAGCCCGAAGGATTCAGAGCGGAGGACGCACTATGGGCGGCAACCCGAGGCACCGCGCAGATATTAGGGCATAGGGGCGGTGTCCTGCAACCTGGCGCCCCGGCTGATTTTATTGTCGTGGATGGACGTCGAGCCCATATGACGCCCACTTGGGACGTGGTCGCCAATTTGGTGTACGCGGCTAGTGGCAGTGATGTCCGCTACTGTGTGGTCGATGGCCAGATAATTTTACAAGAGGGTATCATTACGAGCTTTGATGAGCGTGCGGTGCTGCAAGAAGCGGCAGCCCGGGCTCAGCGGCTTATGGAGCGTGGACGCTAGTGCCAAGTTTTGATTGGGACAACAATGTTTGTTTTGTGTGCGGCACCGATGTCGCCGGCCTGCACCTCAAGTTTTCCGGGGATGCTAGGGAAGTGCGCGCACACACAGTCATCACTCTCCCCTATCAGGGGTTTGCAGGTATGGTGCATGGCGGAATTTTAGCGGGAATCGTGGATGATGCCATGTGGCACGTGATTCATCAGCAGCAAAACGATTTTCCCGTTACCGCCGAGCTCACGGTCCGCTATCGCAGTGTTGCTCGCATCGGCGAGCGACTGACAGTTACGGGTCGTTTGATCTCATATCGCCGACGTCTGATGGTGGCTCAAGCGGTGATTGAGAATGAAGCCGGACAGATTGTGGTGACGGCTGAGGGTCGATTCATGCCGCGTCCCGCTGAGGACGGCGAGATGCGTGCTTGACCCGCTAGGGCTGTTTGAATATCGCGTGGCGTTGCATGTCCATTCGCGCTATTCCGACGGAACCGGCACGCCTGAGCGTATTATTGCCGAAGCTCGGCGCGTTGGGCTGGACGTGCTCTGGTTAACAGATCATGATGGGCGACGGGCTGCGACTGACCCGGGTTCGGGGTACTATGGCCATCTATTGTTTTTGGTGGGGGCCGAAATTACTCCGCCAACCAACCATTATTTAGTATTTGGCGAGGTTGCCCTGGTTGCACCCACGGCTCCGTTGCAGACGATCATTGACAGCGTGAACCGCCAGCACGGTGCCGGTTTTATCGCTCACCCGGACGACCCTGGGAATAAGACGGCGCGTTTACCCTCTTATCGCTGGGACGACCGCAGCGTTGATGGATTTACCGGTCTAGAAGTCTGGAACCACCTCTCGGACTGGGCTCGACAAATTCATCATGTGCCTGCAGGACTGTGGGCGGCGTTACATCCGTTTTCGGGGTTGTCGCAGGCATGTCCGGAAACACTGGCCCTATGGGATGAGCGTGGGCGCCAACGCCGCATTGTCGGAATTGGCGGGACAGACGCGCACGCGGCGCGAATCGGGTATTGGCCGTTTAGCCTGACTATTTTCCCCTACCGGCGGTCATTTGCGGCCATTCGCACTCACATTTACACGAACGCGCCCTTAGCGTCGGATTGGCGCCGCGCCGAACAGCAACTATTAGACGGCTTGTTGCAAGGGCGCGTGGCCATCGTGAATGCGGCCTTAGGATCGGAAACCGGATTTCGGCTATGGCTGCAACGGGAGTCTGGAGCCGCCGAACCTATGGGAACAGATGTTGCGTACGACAGTATGTGGATCCTACGCGGCTTATCCCCTGTACCTGTAGGTTGGGAGGTTTTTTGCAACGGCCGCCTCGTGTTCCGACAAGACGGACCGTTGCTGCACTACAACCCCGATAGTCCGGGGGTATGGCGGGTGGTCCTGCGCCGAGGACCCAAACGTGCAGTGTGGATTTACAGTAATCCCATTTACTTGCGCTAGAGCGATCCGCCATACTGCTGAATAACATGACGGACGTGGTCTGCGGCCTCAGACGGCACGACAGCCGTAAGAAGCCAGGCGCCGCCAGCAATAAGGCCATTGGGACTATCTGTCCAGGCAGCAGAAGTTGTCCATTTGTCCTGCAACCGACCGATTTGGTAGCCGTCTCGTCCCCAATTCACTAATGGTGGGTGAGGTAGGGAATCGTCGTCGGAGCGGTCAAGTCGATCGATCTCAATCACATCGAACCCTTCGTCGCGCAACGCATTTTGACAGCGCTGGGCGGCGGCGAGGTCGGCAAAGGCCGCCAACAGATTTGCTTCCGGCATCGTATGACATCCTTTCATGCACGCTAGTGGCAGGGTGCCCGACACGAACGGCCTTAATACGCGAGGCACGGAAAACAAAGGGGGTGATGGCATGGGACCTTATGCGGTCATCGACGTCGAGACAACCGGACTAGATTGGCGCCATGATGACATCGTGCAGGTGGCGGTTTACCGCTTTGACGGCTGCGAATGGAGCAGTTTTGTCAATCCCGAGCGCCCGGTGCCGCTAGCCGTGCGCCAGTTAAGCGGATTCGAGTCGATTGATTTTGCCAAGGCACCGCCGCTAGCCGAGATCAAAGAGGAATTGCTGAATTTTATCGGCGACGCTCGGTGGGTCGGCCACAATATTCAATTCGACATCAAATTTCTGGCTCGACACGGCATTACCCCGGGTTCTGACCCACTGGACACTCTGGCATGGAGCCGCTTGGCATTTCCCTTGCAGAACCACTACGCGCTGTCTGATTGGGACACGCCCTGGCAGTCCGCTTTGCATGATGCCCGCGCTGATGTGCGGGCCACCCACGCTTTATTAGAGCGTATTCACGGACAAATGAGCCGTTTTTCGGCGGAATTAAAGCGCGATTTAACTCGATTCCTGGGAGCGGAGTGGAGTTGGTGGGAGATTTCGGAAGACGGGGGCCCGGGTGCCTCCGCGCTGTACCATCCGGCACCGGATCGGTTTGAGCCTCGGGCGTTAGAACAAAGAACCGTGCCTGATACCGTCATAGACCGTCTGGGCCCAGATGGCGCGGCACAATGGAACATGGATAAATTTGAAGTGCGCGAAGGGCAGTTGACCATGGCGCGGGCAGTCGATGACGCGCTCTCGGCAAGGCAGATCTTATTGGTGGAAGCGGGGACCGGTACAGGGAAAAGCCTCGCTTATTTAATTCCGGCCGTCATGCAGAGTTTAAATTACGGCGAGCGGACGGTGGTTGCCACCTATACGGTAGCCTTGCAAGAACAATTGTGGTTTAAAGATCTGCCGCAGGTACAAAACAATTTGCCACTGTCAGCCGCGTTGATTAAGGGGCGTGGGCGATATTTGTGCCTATACAAAACCGCAGAAGTGGTCCAAGATAGTGCCGTCTTAGGTGAGACTCGAGAACGCCGATGGGCGTTGGCCACGCTCTTGAGCTTTATTGAGGCGACTAGCATTGGTGACGTCGAAGAATTTCCTCTGCATGATGATATGGGGCAAGCACTGTGGCGCGAAATCATGGCCGACAGTCATTCCTGCATTGGCAGCCATTGTCCTTTTGCGGGACCGTGCTTTATGCGGCGAGCGCGGCACGGTGCCGAGTCCAGCCACCTGGTCGTGGTCAATCACGCGCTATTAGCCGCACATCTGGCGCAAGGCGGCGTCTTACCTGCTTTCTCAAGCTTAATCGTCGATGAAGCCCATCACTTTGCGGAGGTGCTGGAAAAGACACTGGGGTTTGAATTGGACGGAGAGGATTGGCAGCGTCGCTATCGGGAGGCGATGATGCCTGGACGCGGGCTATTGGCTCGACTCAGTCCGCCTCCCGACATGTTGGGCACGCTGTATGCCCTTCGCGATCGCTACCAGCAGGTGGATGACATGTTAAGACGCTTTGCCGAGCGTTTGGTGATGTTGACGGCCCCCGGCGAGTACGACCGACGATCGGTGCGCGTAACCGAAGAAATCGCGGAGGCCTTGCATGAGTCCGGTGACGATACCATTCAGCATCAAACCGCGGATTTGTTAAGTCAGTTGGTGGACCTTGGTCAGCAACTATGGGAAGAGGCAGAGTCGGGAGGGCTGGCGGAGACAGCGATTTGGCTCAGATTTCGCCAATGGCAGCAAGATTTGGCCCAAATGGCGATGGGGCTGAAAGCTTGGGGCGAAATTTCAGATGAGCGGGTATCATGGTGGGAAGTGCACACCGGACGCCAAGGGACTCCTATCGTAAGTTGGCGGTGGGCTCTAGTCGATATTGCGCCGCTAGTGTCTGAAAAGCTGTGGTCTGAGGTCAAATCGGCGGTTTTGACCTCGGCGACACTTTCCGTTGACGGGAAGTTTGACTACATAGCGGATATGTTAGGAATTCCCAGAAGTCGGCGGGTAGATCTGACGGTTCCTTCGCCTTTTGCTTGGGATCGGCAGGCGCGGTTGATTGTGCCGTCGGATAGCCTCGAACTGGACACGCCCAGGTATTGGGATAACCTGGCGGAGGTGGTGCTGTCGGCGGCGATCGCGCGGCAAGGGCGAACGCTTGTCTTGCTCACGTCGCATCGTGCCGTACAGGCTCTGGCGGACCGTGTGCGCCATCACTTGCAGGACTATCATATTCGAACGATCGCGCAAACTATTGATGGGCCAGCCCGACGCCTCGTGTCAGAGTTCCGGCAAAATCCCCAAGCGGTGTTGATTGGGACGATGACCTTTTGGGAAGGTGTCGATATTCCCGGGGATGATCTGCAAGTGGTGGTGATGGGGCGCCTGCCATTTAGGGCGCCCGGCGACCCTTTGGAGGAAGCCAAACTCGATCGCATCCGATTGCGTGGGCACTCCCCGTTCTATCGACGCACCCTGCCCCAGGCGATTCTGCGCTTTGAGCAAGGATTTGGGCGTCTAATCCGCACCAAGGCAGATCGGGGCGTCGTTATTGTGTGCGATCCACGCCTGCAACCTGGGCGGACCCGTTATGGTTCGGCGTTTTTAAAGGCGTTAGCAGCGGTTCCCGTTCAGACTATCCCCAAGGAATCCTTGGTAACGAGTCTCGATGATTTTTGGAGGACGTGTGAACATGCACATACTGATCAGTAATGACGATGGAATTCAGGCACGGGGCATCCAAACCTTGCGACGCCTTTTGGAAATAGACTATGAGGTGTCGGTTGTGGCGCCGGAAAGACAGCAAAGTGCAATGGGGCATGCTATCACGATGCACAAACCCCTATATGCACGACCTCTCGTGTACGGTCCACACAGTCGCGGTTGGCGTGTCAACGGTACACCTGCCGATTGCGTCAAACTGGCTTTGGGGGCGCTACTGGCGAGTCCGCCCGATTTAATGTTGTCGGGCATTAATCACGGCAGCAATTTAGGACAGGATGTATTTTATTCTGGTACCGTTTCGGCTGCCATGGAAGCGATGTTTCTGGGGGTTCCGGCTGTTGCGCTATCGCTCGAAGATGATGCGATGGACGGATTTTCCTGGGTGGCAACATTTGTCCGCTGGTGGTTAGCGCAGCCTCAATTTGTTCCACCGCCGTCGGGCGTGGTCTACAATGTTAATTTCCCCAGTTTGGGGCGCGTTGCGCCGCAAAGACTGGAAGTGGTTCGGCTAGGACAGCGTGACTACGCGAACGAGTTTCAGCGGGCCGTTGATCCTCGAGGTCACGAATATTATTGGATTGCGGGCAGCCGGCGGGACAACTTGGACCGTGAAGATACGGATGTAGCCCAACATCATCGCGGAGCTATTACTCTCACGCCATTGCATGCGCTGTTAACGGACGAAGCAACTTTAGCCCGATTATCGTCATTTCCGCTGCCCCTCCAATTGAGGTAGGATGCTCTCGGTCAAGTCGCGGCATGCTAAAGCCGGAGGAGGTGGGCTTATGAGTCAGCATCGTCCGCTTCTTCGGTCCTCGAGACGCGCTCTAGACCACCTGAAGTATGAAGTGGCTGAGGATTTGGGCCTTGACGACGACATCCAGTCGCGCGGATGGGAGAACATGACAACGCGCGAGGTCGGAAAAATCGGAGGCGCGATGGTCAAGCGACTCATACAGAAGGCGGAACAGGAGATGGCGCACGAGCACTAACCCTAGGACCCCGGAAATATTCCGGGGTCCTCTCCTGGGAGTGTCATGATCGGCGCGTGTGTGCGATATGTTGAGACAGAAGAGGCCTGGACCGCGTCGGAAGGAGGATGACCGTGAGCGTTCGAGCCGTTTTGGAGGGTGCCCTCGTTGGGCTAGGCGTTGCATTCATATTGGCCTTGGCGTTGGCCGTTGTGGACTATCAAACCGAGATCACGCCTGGCGCACAGTCTGGCTTGATTTGGGCCGGCGCTATTGTCACGGCTTTGGCGGCCGGATGGGGTGGCGGAAGAATTGCCGACCGAGCTTTTTGGTTGCACGGCGCCTTAGCCGCCATCACCCTAAATCTAGTGGCCACAGTGACGTCGCAGGCTTTCAACCTGGGTGCTGCAACCCATTTGTGGGCCGGATTGGGAGTGGCGCTGATTGGAGGCCTAGTGGGCGGAATCGTGGGAGCGGCTAGCCAATAGATTGAATAAATTTGCCAATTATGGTGCATCCTGTTGCGGGGGGATGCATATGACAGTCAATCTATGGCATTCGGTGGGTACGTTGCTGTCTATGGCGCTATTGACCTCGGGAGGCGGTACGCATCAAGTCTTGAATACTAACAAACCGGGATATACCGTGGCCCAGGTTCAAGCCGACCTGGGAGTGTTGGGATTTAGTCCCGGACCGATTACAGGTCGACTGAGCGAGAGCGTATGGCAAAGTTTAGACGTGTATGCGAGCACCTTCGGGTTAAAGTCGTCTCAGAATTTTTCCAGTCAACTAAGCGATTTTTTGAACAGGATGGGAACCGTGCCGCAAAGTGCCCATGGGCCCGTGATTGAGGCGGTCGAACAAGATCTGAAAATGTTGGGAATCTATCAAGGCCCACTCAGATCCCGGTGGTCAGTAAGATTAGCGGATGCCGTCCTGACACTACAACGAGAGATGGGGCTACCCGGAACCGGCACCTTGACATCAACGACGCTAACTGATCTGGCGCATCTGGCCGCCGTGTCCGTGACAGCCCACCATCATTGGACCTACTATGCTCAGCCGGGCGATACGCTGTTGGAGCTCGCGTTAGCCGCGCACCTTTCCTACTCAGGATTTGCACGCGCGAATAATGCACATGGCACAGAACTGTTCGTGGGCCAATTAGTTCACTGGGCGACAAACTCGGCTCCGGGGCCCAAAGGCCATGTGAAACCTGTTCGCCAGGAGCCCAAACCGACCGCACCCCCTCCGCCCTCGGCCAGCCACGGTAACGGTGGTGGTGTGTTGGCAAATCTCAAGCCGATCTCCGACCTGATCCTGGTCAATCCAAACGCTGCCCAAGCCACGGCCATCATCTCAGCTGAGCAAGCAGTGACCGACCGCATCGATGTCGCCGTCTCAGGCCAATGGGCTCTGATGCATCCGACGCTGGTCAAAGAACTGGCCGGGCTCGGTAACGGGTTGGCGATAGACGGCTATTCCGGCGTCGACTTAAACTTGTTGCCCATGTGGGGAGTTCAGCAGGAGCTCAGCTGGGCCCGCAAAGTCGTGACGGCAGAGACGGGAACAGCACCGACTTTCCTCTTCACTCTCGACGACCCAAGTGATATGGTGGTGCGCGTCGCGAGCGAGACCGCTCTAATTCCAATCGCTGCAGACGAGATTGTCACCGGAACGCAGACGGGTCCGGCGACAAAAGCGCTGGCACAGGCGCTGCTTAACCATAGCGAAGAGACCATCGCAACCAGTGCACCCGTTGATTGGAGCGCTCTATTTCAATATCTAGACCAGCATCAGTTTGTCTTTGAGACATTGAGGCAAATTTGGGCGGGTCAATAGGGGTCGGCAGATCGCCAAGAGAAGTCGACGATTGATGAATAGCAGGAAATCTTTCTTGCAGGTGCGAATACCTCTGTGATAGGAGGGAAGTGGATGGCAACCGAAGTTGAAGTGTCGAAATCGATTTTACCCACACAGCTTATGGAGTGGAACAAGACCATGGCTCAGCAACCGCTGCGACGGGTCATCAGCAATGCGATTGTGAAGAATGGGATCCAGGCCGTAGCTCAGGAGCGTCGACGGATTACCGAAATGACATTTGCATTTTCTCATGAGATTGTTACGGGCGCCGTGACCAATCAAAAACAAAGCGGGCGTTGCTGGATTTTTGCGGGATTGAATCTTATCCGTGAGCCAATGGCCAAAACGTTGAACGTGAAGGATTTTGAATTGTCTCAGGCGTATCTGATGTTTTATGACAAGTTAGAGAAGGCCAATTATTTCTTAGAGAACATCTTGGCTACCATCTATGAAGCCGTCGATAGTCGTCTGGTAGCCTGGTTGTTGTCTGCACCTGTGCAAGATGGCGGGCAGTGGGACATGTTCGTCAACCTCGTAGAGAAATATGGCGTCGTCCTGCAGGGGGTTATGCCCGAGTCGTTTCATTCCAGCGAGTCGCGTCTTATGAACCGGCTGTTGACGTCGAAATTGCGCGAGGATGCAGCCCGTCTGCGTGCATCAACGGGGTCGGCCACTGCATTGCGCGAGCAAAAAAACGCCATGATGGCTGATATCTATCTATTGCTTGTGGAGTTTTTAGGGGAACCCCCGAGCCGTTTTAACTTTGAGTACCAAAATGACGATGGACAATTTTTTGGCGAGAGGGGTTTGACTCCTCAGACCTTTTACCAAAAATATAACCACATCGACCTTCACAACCGGGTGAGTGTCATTAATGCCCCGACGGCGGATAAACCGTTTGTCCGCACCTATACGGTCGATTATCTCGGAAATGTTGTAGAAGGCCGACCTATCGTGTACCTGAATGTCCCCATCGACCGATTTAAAGAGATGGCGATCCAGGAAATCATCGCCGAAAGGCCGGTATGGTTTGGCTGCGATGTCGGTCCCATGTCTGACCGAACGCTCGGCATTCTCGATACCGAGCAATATGATTATGGCACGACACTTGGGGTCAATTTCGGTTTGACAAAGGCCGAACGTTTGACATTTGGGGAAAGTCAAATGACTCACGCCATGCTCTTGACTGGTGTCAATTTAGTTCAAGGGCGCCCTAATCGGTGGAAGGTGGAGAACAGTTGGGGGACAAGCAACGGTCAAAAGGGATTTTTTGTAATGGGTGACGACTGGTTCGATCAATTCGTGTACCAGCTTGTGGTGGAACAAGACTGTTTGACCGATGCGGAGCGGGCCGCATTAAATTCGCAGCCCGTGCACCTGCCACCATGGGATCCGATGGGTGCCCTAGCTGGTGTAAATTAGGTTTCACCAACGAGACCGCTGCGCATCAGGGGCGGTCTCGTTTCAAAAACTACGCGCGGGCGAAATAGGGCTTGAGTTCGGCAGCAACCTCCTCGGGAAAGACCGTCGTAAACGGTTCGTCGTACAGTTGTCGTATGGCTGAGACATCGGGCGAGTTGAGCACCGGATTAATCATGCCGCGAAACGAGATCCGCGCGTGCACCCAGGTGCAGTCCTCCACGGATTGCCCAGGATAAAAGGCGATGTTAAAAGAATACAGGTTAGTGTCGTTCATATATCGTAAAACCTGCACGAGTCCTTGGGCAAAATCCTGGAGGTCGTCGGTGGTGAGGTCCAATATGCTGTAGCGTTCGGGAAATAACGCCTCAACGTCGCCAATAAAGCTGAGCGGCACAAACGGCACGAGCCACTCGACCGCACCGGTACGGCCCAGGTAACGCACACCGGCTTCCTGCTCGGATTGCAAGAGCTTGGCCCAAAATACATCGCCTGTCGCCTGATGATAATGGCGTGCGGCGTCGATTTGGGCTTTCAGAAAGTTTCCCGGCCTGTCGGTAGCATAAATCTGCAAATGCGGATGTAAGAGGCTGGCCCCCGCCATGGGCATATAGTTACCGGCAATCAGCCCATAGCCAATGTGTTGCTCCACGTGGTTGACTGCGCGAAAGTAATTAGCCGAGGCGATGAGCGCATTTCTCCAGTGGGCAACTGTAAAATCATGGGTCCGCATGAGATGAGCGCGGCTAATCACGGTCACGGCGCTATGGGCGTCATAGGGAGACAAATTCGGAAAGACAAGCGCTTCTCCCTCAGAAAAGCGGCCTTCGGGTGCAATATCGGGCACAAATTTGGGAGTCACGCGGCTGACCATTTCTGGACAAAAGGGACATCCATGCACCAAAGACGCTTGATTCAATGCGTCTAAATCCACCACAGGCCTGGGACCCGCCGCGAAATGCGCGATGCGTCCACTAAACTGCGTCAATGGGTCGAGGCGGATCTCGCTTTCGATTGTAGTTTCACCATAGTTTTGGCGCGGATCTAAAAAGCGCGTGAGACGTGGGATGCGTACAAACTCCATCGTCGTCATTCCCTTCCACGGTACAGTGTCAATACCATGCTACCTCATTTCCAAGGATAGGGACAGACCGTCAAACGGTTCAAACGCCCAGCAAACCCGCAAGCTGTTAGTCGGCACGAGACGGTGATCCCCCGATAATCCGCTGAAACAATAATTTGTCAAGCGCTTGCATCGAACGATGCAACATGCGATAATGCATTAACGATTTATCATCCTAATGGAGAGAGGAGCAGTTTGCATTATTATGATTATGTCCACGCAAATTGTTCCCGTATGCTCCATCAAGAAGTTTATCCTCCCTGGTTTCGGTAAGTCCTGCAAGATGTAGCCGGACCGCGTAGTTAACGCGGGCACCGGCTAATCCTACTTATTTCACCGATTAACTGTCACCCTGTGTTCGGTTTGGTTTGCTTTGCAGAAGGGATGATGTGCCATGCATTGGCCGGTGATTTTGACGGCAATGATTACTCCATTTGCCTCTGATGGGTCATTAAGTGAAGAGCGCGCGCAAGAGTTGGCGGGGTGGCTTGTGGCAAATGGCAGCGACGGGCTTGTAGTGGCGGGGACCACTGGGGAATCACCGACGCTGAGCCAAGAGGAGCGCATGCGGTTATTGAAGGCGGCACGGGCTGGTGCGGGAAGCGCGCCCGTGTGGATGGGATGCGGAACCAACAGCACCACCGACACTATCGCCAATGCGCGTGATGCCGAGAAATGGGGCGCCGATGGTATCTTGCTGGTAACGCCGTACTATAACCGTCCACCTCAAGAAGGGCTCTATCAGCATTTCGTTCAAGTTGCCAACGCGGTGTCGTGTCCCGTTATGATTTATAATGTACCTGGACGCACAGGCGTTTCTCTTGCGCCAGAAACGATGGCCCGCATTATAGCAGAGTGTAGGAATGTGCAGGCTGTTAAAGAATCCTCTGGCACGTTAGAAGCGATTTGGGCAATGCGGGAGAATTGCCCCGGTCTGAAAGTTTACGCGGGTGATGATGCCTTGTTTTATCCCAGCCTGGCGATAGGAGCACAGGGCATCGTCAGTGTGGCGGCTCACCTGGTGGGACCCTTGATGGTCCGCTTGGCCGAAGCTTACCAAAGAGGCCGGGTGGATGAAGCGCGTGCATTGCATCAGTCGCTCTTGCCATTGGTGCGGGAACTTTTTTCCTGGCCTAATCCGATTCCCGTAAAATGGGCCGTCAATCGACTGGGATTCGCCGCCGGACCGTTGCGTTTGCCGCTCGTGTATCCAACTGACCCTAACGCCTTCGACCGTTTAGACCAATTGATCACAGCGTTGGCGGTTTCACCAATCAAGCCGAGATAGTCGCCCTATTGTGCGCTGTTGGCTTTGTAGCCGGCCGACCGCTTATGGTGGCATGCTTATTTCAATGAGTGTAGGTTGACGTGGCCATCCGGCATGGTTATGCGTAGCTATATTTGCACTGAAAGATGCAACGATTGCCCGCACAGGATAAAATCGAAGAGCGGAGGGTCGGCTCACTCATCAAGTTGAGCTGACCCAGGTGGATTGACCGCAGATGGAGGGATCTTTTTGCGGGCGCGCTCCCGATGGCGTCGTCGGGCTGGATGGCTACAGTTGGCGTACGTGGTTTTGGCGCTCGTCATGGTGCAGGGACTCGTCCTGACCACCGGGATGATGGTGCACCTGGCTGCGGCGATGGTCTTGGTCGGGTCCTTAACCTTGGTGTGGGTACGCATGAGCCACTCCCAACGGCTTGCCGTGGGACTTTTGGTCATGGCGGCTCTGGCTTTTGCCGCCCACTTTGCTGACTTGGTGGCTTTGATCATTGTTGCCTACGCCGCGCTGTTCTTTTTTAGCATGTTAGTGCCAAGCTGGCTCTCTCCGATTCTTTTGACCGCGGTATTTTGGCTTGAACTCTGGCCGCACGAACCGGTTTTAGCCATGCGACTGGTCATCATGGCAGGCATTGCTAGTGGCGCCTGGGCATTTGGACTTTTAGCACATCGAAACAAAGTATGGGAGCGCCAACAGCGTGATTGGTTTACGACCCGAAGTGAACTTTCCCAAAGTTTGAAACAAGTGGAGTATCTTGCTTTTCACGATGCCCTTACCGGTCTTCCCAATCGGCGACTTTTGATCCGTCACCTTGAAGACAGCTTGAAGCGGGTTAAGCGACAGGGCGGCGTGCTTGCCGTAGCCTATATTGACTTGGACCACTTTAAGGCCGTGAATGATGGTGCCGGCCACGAGTTTGGTGACCGAGTACTAAAGGCAGCGGCGGCGACAATTACCCGGATGCTGCAGCCCGGGGATGTGGTGGGGCGCCAGGGCGGAGCTGAATTTATCATCGTGTTGGGGTCGGCCTCGTCCGAACAGGACGCGGTAGAGCGAATTGAGAAACTGCGGCAGCGCTTGGCCGAAGGATTGATGTTAGACAATCGGCACGTCTATGTGACGGCCAGTTTTGGAGTGGCTCTGTATGAAGGCGACCACGAGAATCCGGAGGAGTTATTGCGTCGCGCCGATTTGGCCCTCTATCGTGCGAAAGAAGACGGTCGCAACCGAGTGGCCCTGTTTTTAACGGAACTCGAACAAGAGGCGTCGGATGTTTATTTTCTCGAGTCTGCGTTGCGAGATGCGATGGAAGAGTCCCAGTTTTTTTTGGAATATCAACCGCAAGTCGACATCTTAAGTGGAGTGACGGTAGGGGTCGAAGCTTTGCTGCGTTGGCATGCGCCGGACGGCGGAGTGCGGATGCCGGATCAATTTCTACCACAAGCGCAAAAGTTGGGGTTGATGCAGGATATTGACGCCTGGGTGTTGCGGCACGCGTTGCAAGAGATGTATGACACCCCATGGTGGCACGATGCGCAGATCGTTTTGGACGTAAACGTGGCGGCAACCACTTTAGACGACGCGGAGTTTGTGTACCGGTTGCGGGATTTGTTAGCCGAGTATGACATCGCACCGGGGCGCCTTGAACTAGAGATTACGGAATCGGTGATGGTGCGCAATCCGGAAAAAATGGCAAGCCGCCTCAACGAAATTCGACGATGTGGCGTGGGCGTGGCCATTGATGATTTCGGCGTGGGTTATTCGTCGCTGAGCTACTTGAAAAATTACCCAGCTAGCCGATTGAAGATTGATCGGTTATTTGTGTCCGATTTGCCACAAAGCGAGGCGATTGCGCGTGCCATTATTGCCGTAGCGAAAAGTCTTGGCATCGCGTTGGTGGCCGAAGGGGTGGAAACAGAAGAACAAGCAAGTGTCTTGCTGCGCTTAGGGTGCAATGTTGCGCAAGGCTTTTATTATCAACGGTCAGTCCCGGCCTCTCTGGTACGCATTCAATATGCGGCGGCCAGGTCCTAGATTGCGGATTTTGCAATCCAGGGACCCGGTAACCTTTTCGCAACATCAATTCGTTATTATAGACGGGAGGAGGCGGTGATGTGAGTCCGAGCGAAGAAATCGGCAACCAGATCGTCTACCTGGATTATGTTTTAGAAGGGTCCGCCGGACCATTAGACGCGGAGTTATTGCGCCCCGTTTGGGATAATCTGCACCGCTTGGCGATAGACCCGGACATTCCACGCAACGTCAAGGCGTCTGTGCGCGATGCCGAATCGTGGGTCTTTCAGTGGATGGAAATGGGGACATCGGTATCCCGTGAGACGATGGAGTGGGTCCGGCAACGGTTAACCCGGGTCCTGGGAATGCTGACGCCGTCTCCGCGCGTGTGGGGCGCGTTTACGCCGTCCGATTAGATGGCGCAACCTTAAGCCGGGGAGTCCATTTTATCGCGCCGAAGCGGGACAAGATGAGTACATATGCTAACAGTAGGGAATTCAAGCGGTGAGGAGGCAGGGTATGGCGGAAAACAAGGAGACGATATTTGTCATTGTGGGTGCAAGTGGCGATTTAACCTATCGCTTATTAATGCCAGCCATTTTTCGGCTTCATCAGATGGGGCAATGGTTGAGCCCCGTCGTTGGATATGCACCTGACGCATGGGACGACAACGCGTTCAAAGAGCATGTTCATACGGGCCTCAAGGAGTTTGTGCCGTCCTTTGACGAAAAGACCTGGGACACATTTTCGCTGCTTCTCAGCTTTCAGCGGGGGGAACTGGCCGGTAAAGACTTTGAGGGATTGTCCAAAGCCGTTGGCGATGGCCCCGCCGTCTTTTATCTCGCGCTCCCGCCCAGCCTTTTTGGCACCGCCGCGCAGGGGCTAGCAGATGCCAAATTGAACACCGCTCTTAATGGGGCGCGGCGTCTCGTGGTAGAAAAGCCGTTTGGCCATGACTTAGCGAGTGCCGAAACCTTGCGGATGCAATTACATCAAGGGTGGCAAGAAGAACAAATCTTTCGCATTGACCACTTTCTGGGAAAAGAGACGGCTCAAAACCTGCTAGTGTTTCGGTTGACCAATCGATTTTTGGAATCGATTTGGGACGCCGAGCACATTCGGTCAGTGCAGATTACGTATGCCGAAACCCTTGGCCTAGAGGGGAGGTGGCGGTATTACGACCAGGCTGGGGCCCTGCGTGATATGTTGCAAAATCACTTAATGCAGTTGTTTACGCTTGTTGCGATGGATCCGCCGGCCACCTGGGCGGCCGACTCCTTGCATAATCACAAGACTGAAGTCTTGCGAGCAGTTCGGCCTATTGAGCCATCAGAGGTGGATCAGCGGGCGGTGCGCGGACAATATCTAGCCGGGACCGTTGCCGAGCAGGCGGTGCCGGGCTATCTGCAGGAACCCCACATCCCCGCGCAGTCCACCACTGAAACATTTGCGGCGTTGAAGCTTTGGGTCGACAACTGGCGCTGGCATGGGGTGCCGTTTTATCTTCGCTCAGGAAAACGGTTGGCACGGGATTATGCCGAAGTGGCCATTCAACTGAAGGAAGTTCCGCGCGGACTCTTCGGCGAGGGGCACGAAAATTGGCTTATATTCCGCATGAAGCCTGATGAGGCAATTGACATGGTTGTGTGGTCCAAGGAACCTGGCTTGGTGCTCAACACGCGGCGCCGAATTTTAAGTACGCCCTACCGACGGCAAGAAGAGATGGAGTATTCGGCATATGAACAACTATTGTTAGCGGTTTTGCAAGGGGACCGCACCCCATTTCCTCGCTACGACGAAGTGGAAGAGGCATGGCGGATCGTGGACCCGGTATTGCAAGCGTGGGCGCACGGTCGCCCCCATGGGTACCCCGCCGGCAGTGAAGGGCCAAGTCAACAAGACCAATTGATGCAGAGCGGGATTGCCTGGCGGCATCTCCTGTCGAATCCGTCCGACTAGAATTATTGCGGGGGAACGTTAGAATAAAGAGCAGGTAGCTAAAGGAGCCGCGAACTGATGGAAGAGTCGCTGGGGTTTATTGGGTTGGGCGTCATGGGCCAGGCTATGGCATTGCATCTGGTCAAGTCTCACCCGGTTACGGTCTATAATCGGACCCGTGAGCGGTGTCAGCCCTTGTTGCAGGCGGGAGCGCAGCTTGCAGACACTCCTGCGGAGGTCGCGTCGCGCAGTCGATGCATTTTCCTTATGTTAAAGGACGATGCGGCGGTCAGCGAGGTCGTCGAGGGGTCGTCGGGGGTGTTTGAAGCGATTTGCCCAGGTACGATTGTGGTGGATCATTCGACAATCTCACCCGCGTCAACGCGACGACTAGCTCATGCCGCCAAGATCCGAAACGTACAGTGGTTGGACGCTCCAGTGACAGGAGGCGACATAGGGGCGCGCGAGGCGACGCTCACCATTATGGTGGGGGGCGAAGCCGCAGCATTTGAGGAGGTACAGCCCTATCTTAAGGAAATGGGTCGGCGAATTGTGTATGTAGGGGCTGTAGGCCAGGGTCAGACGTTGAAGTTAGTCGCGAATTTGGTCAGTGGAATAAACTTGATGGCAGCCAGCGAAGGGGTGCGCTTGGGACTCAAATTAGGCCTCTCTTGGGACACCATGGACGAGGTGATGTCCCACGGGACCTCTCAGTCGTATGAGCTGAGCAAAATTGTGGACCGCATGCGGCGCGATAATTTTGTTCCGGGGTTTTCGGTAGAAAATCGCTACAAGGATCTTAAGTTAGCGCTGGAGTTGGCCCGCCAAGTCGGTTTTAATGCGGACTTGACGGAGCGGGCAGAGGAGCTGTATCGGGAACATTGGCAAGCCGGGTATGGCCAGTCGGACGAGGCGAGTTATGTAAAACGTTGGGATGAAAGCGAGTGATGATTATGTGGTGGAGCAGGCGTCGGCGCGCACCATTGTGGCTTTGGGTTCTGGCGCTTTTGGGGTTGAAGTCGTTGTGGTCTGGACCCACGGGGCGACGGGATGCGGCTTGGGAAGAGCGCAAACGGCGATTTCGCACGAAACTGGACGAGGCGTTCGCTGTATGGCGTGAGGACGAACCGCCACGAGATGTTGAGGGCGATTCAGGCGAGTGATGAGATCACGCTGGCTACGAACATTCACAATTTTTCGCTTGGCGTTCAGTTATTGGGGAGATAGCCGGCGAATCGCGCGAGCGCACCGCACCTTGTCTGAAGCTGACGCCCGCCATCGCGAAGAAGCTATCTTGCGAGCGGGTGCGATTCGGTTTCGAGAGACCGCCCTGAAACTGGGCGGTCTCATTATTAAGGTGGGGCAGTTTTTAAGTGCGCGCACGGATTTGTTGCCGCTGACCTTTACACGGGAACTGGCCCAATTGCAGGATCAGGTGCCTGAGGCACCATGGAATCAAGTCCAAGAGTTAATGGCACAACAGTGGGACCAATCGATTGGCGAGATATTTACGGAGATCGACCCACGACCGGTGGCGGCAGCATCGTTGGGTCAGGTACACCGGGCGCAATTGACTAACGGGATGACTGTTGCTGTCAAGGTGCAACGGCCAAATATTGACCAGTTGGCGGCCACAGACCTGGCGGCGCTTGGGATCATTATGCGGGTATTGCAACGGCTGACGCGGGTGGGTCGGCGCATTAATGCAACCAGGCTCTTCCAGGAGTTTGAGGGACTGGTCGAACATGAGCTGGACTATCGGCAAGAGGCAGAGTATCTGAGCCGGTTTCGTCGTAATTTCGCCGATGTTCCCGACATCGTGGTGCCCGCGGTTGTGCCGGAGTTGACTCGCCAACGCGTGTTTGTGATGGAGTTTGCGTGGGGCATTAAACTCACTGACATTGCCGATTTGCGGGAGCAGGGGCTCGATCCGGTGGCGCTAGCCAGCATCTTGATTCGATCCTATTTGAAACAAATTGCGGTGGATGGCTTTGTGCAAATCGATCCGCACCCAGGAAACTTTTTTGCGGCACCGGATGGACGCGTCATTTTTTTGGACTTTGGCATGATGGCAGAATTACCGCGGCAGGATCTGAACGCTATTGTCACATTAGTCCAGGGGATTCTGACAAAAGACGTTGACAGCGTGGTTGCCGCGATCGATGACCTAGGATTTGTGCGGCCAAGCGCTTCACCCCGTCTTTTGAAACGCGCCGTCGGCTTTATGCTGGATCGACTCTCAGGTGTGCCGCTAAATCCGGGACCGGAGATGGACCGAGCCGTTGCCGAGTTTCAAGACTTCTTGTATCACGAGCCATTAGAGTTCCCAGCCCGTTATATGTTTTTAGGGCGAGCCATCGGCATGTTGTTCGGCTTGGTCTCGCGACTCAATCCTGACGTCGATTGGATGGCTGTCGTACAACAAGAGATGTTGCCGCTGCTGCAGGAGCGCCAACGGGAGCACGCCCCGCCCTGGATCGGTCGAATTGTTAGTGTGGTGGGCAATCTTATGGGTGACCGGGTTGCCACGCTCGTGGAGACAACGGTCGCGATGGGTTGGCACGAAGTCGTCAACGCGATGAAGGTTCCGGGGCAGTTGCATCGCGTGCTGGCACTCATGGAGCAAGGCAACTTGGCCACTGAGCCTGAGGTGACCGGGATTATGCGGCGACTGGACCGGATTGCAGCCCTTCACCAGGCTCAACTGCGACTGTTATGGGCACTTGCTTTAGGCTTGGCCGGCTGGTCGGTTCACCACATCTGGAGCAGCCAGGTGTGGTTGGTGTGGGTCTGTGGAGTTGCGTCGGTCTTGATGGGACTAGCGGCCCTGATGGCGGGACGGCGTGGCGCCCGCCGCATTAGAGGCCGCTCTCCCGAACTGTGAAGGGCCTGCACCCACATCTAAAGCCCAACGTTTGTTGGGAAATCTTCCTGGTCGCTTTGGGGAATCGCTGACAGTCCATCTTTCCCGCTAAAGCCGATGAGCAAGCGGTGCGGTTTTGGCGACACCCAGCAAGAAATTCTTGTGTAGGGCTTGCTTGACCAAACGCGAGCCTGTAGTTCTGTGTCCTGTGCGCCGCGGACATAGACAAGTCCGGCCCGTCGATATGCAGCGTGTCCGCTAAGTCGGCAAGTGTATCAAGGTCTACGGCTTGCCTGATAGCAGACCCATTGTGTCTTTGCGCTAAAGGGTGGGTATGGCGGACCACTCTGACCGATCCGTAAAACACGAGACAGAGACAGGGTCTCGACAATTGTTCTAGGTACGAAATATGGCTTATCAACTCGGATAGGTGCGCATATATCAAGTCGCGCCGCACCAAGGGAGCACGGTCGCGATAAATCCCAGCGACACATCGCGGCCGAGGCTGAAAGCGCCTCGGGCTCCTCAAAGGTCTACAACGGTGCACCGATGATCGTATTGGGATGGAACGCCGTTGGAGAGTCGATCGCGGCGTTCGCATTAACGAAAAGTCACCAGCTCTGGTCTTGAGGTCGGGGTCGTTGACGTTCGACTCTCACCACAGGTAGAGAACCCGCTCGGTACTAATTTTCAACGGTAACGAGGGTGCCATCGTGAATATAACCCCAGGCAATCCTCGCGTTGGCAATTGGTAACTCCACGCAACCCAGACTCTGCGGCCAGCCATATGACGCGCGCACAAACCCATGAACCGCATCGCCCCCGTCGAAGTAGTTCACGTAAGGGACTCCGGGGTCGTTGTAGGGAACGCCGAACGGATTGATCCCCGACATGTCTTGGCTCCGATAGCGCAAATACACCGGCCAGGTGCCGTTTGGAGTCGGGGACTGGGCAATGCCCGTATTGGCCAACGAGGACAAGACGATGCGCCCGTCAAACCATAATGTGAGTGTCTCAGGAAGATTTTTGCGGACTAGGACGTAGCCGTAGCCGTCGCGACTCATTTGTCGCCGGCGTAAATCATGGGCTAAGACGGCAAGGACCTGGGCCGTGACAACACCCGTGGTCGACATGTGATTTTCTGATTGAAATTGCATGACGGCACCTTGCGTGAGCACGGTAAACTGATTGCGACTCCACAACTGTTTCAAAGAGATGGGGGTATTGCGAAAGCGCCAATACCAATGCCACGAAGCCGCCAGAGGATGCTGCAACGCCCAGGGAGCTAGCTTGACGGATCGCGCGGGATAGGTGACCGGCAGATAGCCGAGAGCCGCCAGCTCAACCTCGAGAGTCGCCACGGCAGGTCCTGTCGATCCCAGCGCCAAGCGCGGCCATTGCACAGATCGGGAGGCTGAACGTTGTACAAGCTGGACGGCGGGTGGGATTCGCACGCTGGGCGGCAAGGACGCACTAATTATGATAAACCCCTCCTGCGATATGACTTCAGTGCCACTATATGTGCCGGATCCCTGGGTTTGACTGGAAGCTTCTAGAAAATGCGGACGATACGCTTAAACGAACAGCAGAGCTGTCACACGCGACGACCAGAATACGCGACATGTATTGACCTTAGGACCGGCCAGGAACAGTTAGGAAGCGCGTTAAGTGGAACTGTCGGTATCGGACGGCTTACAGCAAAAAACACCTCCACCGACGGGGTGGAGGTGTGTAACAACACTGGTGGCGATTTAAATGCTGCTGGCGCGATGATGCTGGCTGAAACCGTCACCGCGAGATTGCGTCTTGATGAGTTTGGCCTGATCTACCAACCGCTCCCGGAGCTACCCGAGCTGCCCGATCCGGTTGTGCTTTTTTTTGTGGTGGACTTTTTGGTGGTGCTCTTCTTGGTTGGACCTTTGGCTCGAACCGTGGCTTTAATGCGTAAACTGGGTGTGGCGACGTACCACTCCTTAAAAAATCCTTCGCCATGACTCTCGCCTGGGCCCTTGTCGCCCGTGTACGTGTACAGGGGATGGCCCTGATACTCCAGTTGGCCCTTTAGAAGGGAAAACTTGCCGGCCAGCCCCTTGATTTTAGGAATTGAGGCAGCCTTATAGGCAAGCCAAATTCTGGCACAGGCCCCAGTGCAAGCATTCTTCGTGGCAGTAGACTTGGTGAAATAATACAGCGTATACCCTTTTGATGACTCTAAAACACGGGTCTTTTTGCCTGTCACTAAAATGGTGGCAACCCGAACTGCCGGGGGATGGACCTTTGCTGCAGGAGCGGCGGCCGCCAATGCCATCGACCCCACACCGAGCATCAACACGGGAGTTGCTAGCCGCGCAAATATACGGTTCTTTTCCATGGTTCTGCCTCCTTAAGACTCACTCGCGCTCTGAAGACTCAATGATCCCAAAAACGTCGGGATACCTGCAGCCGACGCATGCCAACTAGCCAATACCACATACCTCATTCTAATCATGTAACGTTTTAAAACACCCCATAATTACCCAAGGTAGATGAAAATTTTAAAAAAATCACTTTATCAGCGAACAGGTCGATCTTGTTAACCCTGCGGCCACAAAGACTTGTCGGCCACGGTGTGATCGCGTAGTCTGTCGATTTACACGTTAAGATGGCGCTGCGGTCGCAGTATGATGATCAGAAAAGCCCGGAGGCAAGACATGTCCATCGAGGATACACTGCGTCTCGCGATTGCACTGGACAAACAGAATCAGTGGCCCAAGGCACGCGCCATGTTGATGGATCTCGTCCGCCAGAATACGCAGCGTTACGACGTGCTGGTCACCTTTGGCAGACCGTTGTTGCGGCATCGGCAGCTGGCGGCTGCCCAAACTGTGTTAGAGCGCGCCGTGCAAATCTTTCCGGAGGACAGTCTCGCTCGATTATACCTGGCCCATGTGTTATTGAGTCAAGGACGCTGGGTAGAGGCGCAAGGGGCATATCGGGCGGTGCTACAAATGAAACCCCAAAACCCCCTGGCCGAGTTAGGCATAGCGCTGGCTCAGCAACAGCTGGGCAACGTGTCCGGTGCCGCACAACATCGGCTCCGCGCGTTTGCACGGCAGCCCTGGTTGAAGATGGCAACGGCCGAAGGCATGTGCGGGCAGCCGCGGATTCCATAGCAGTTGGAGGCAACACGCCGCTCTTTAGCACGGTTCTTGACGCGCCCTGTTGGTCTTGTATGGTCTTGTCTCCCGATGAAGTCCTACCCGATCAGGCCTTGCCCGCATGCGACCTTGTCTTTAATGCGATCAGCGATGCGGACTTAGTCCCGGGGTCCTTGTCGCCGCGAGTCGGCTCTTAGACGGACAGTCCGTGCCTGTCATCAATCATCCCCAACTTCTTTTAAATACGGGTCGCCAGCACATCGCCGAACTGCTGCGCCATGTGCCGGAACTATGGGTGCCGCGCATTGCTCGACTGCGTCTAAGCGAATTGCGACAAATTCGCCGGTTGCAACATGCCGGATGGTGATTTCCCTTTTTGGTTAGAGCAATAGGGGAACATACGGGTATGCAGTTTTTGCGAGTGGCTAATTCGTCGGACTTGGGTGCAGCAGTCGATCAAATAAAGACGCCGGATGCATTTGTTATTGAAGAATTGCCCACGAATCACGACGGACATTTTCGCAAGTATTGTTGGATCTTGGTGGATAAGAAGTGGTATCCTTGGCACCGGGTGGCAGCGTCAAGTGGGAAGGTAGATGCGTTTAGTTCGGACCTGTCCGTCAGTGCCAAGTCGCGGAGCGACGATGCGCGTTTTCTACACGACCCCGAGGCAGAAATGGGTACAACGGCGATCCGTACCTTGGAGCAGTTTGCTACATTGTTGCGGTTTGATTTTGGCGGGGTTGACTGCGATGTGGACGATGCAGGCCGATTGATGATTTTTGAGGCGAACGCCACAATGGCGGTACTGCCGCCGGGTCAGAGACAATGTGGGACTACCGTCGACCCGCTTACACAATCATTGTGAACGCTGTGGACAAGATGCTCTGCCACCGCATTCGGACAGTTCGGCGCGGTGACAACACATAGGGCTAGGGCGACGGAGACTCAGAGCCAGCTTTTTACCCATGGGGCGAACACCTGGCAGGGCTATGCAGCCTTTCACAATCAATGCAACGAATTACCCGCAGTCCAAAAAAGCTTAAGCGTCTGGCGCATTTCGTCGCTCATCGGAAGGAGCGAGGCAAGGTGGAAAGACGCCCACTGATAGGCGACGTGTTCGGGGTGCGTGATCGCCCCACCCGTCGTTTTAACGGCAAAATTCCACTGTCGCGTGAGACCAAATTCACCGGCATAATCGTATTGATTGACATAGCGAACCACCTGGCTCAGGTGTAATCCGGTTTCTTCGCATAGTTCACGGGCTAATGCCTCGTGCAATGATTCACCCGGATCGACGTGCCCCCCTGGAATTTCCCAGAGGTTTGGCAGAAAGTCGTCGGGGCGGCGCAGAAGCATCAAGACCTGGTTATGTTGTTCGACAACCAAGCCAACGACCCAGACAACCGGGCTATTTTCTTCGGCGCGCATGGCCAGTAACGGCGTGAGCGTCATGATCTCTCTCCTTAGATGCTCCAGCCATCACAAATTGAGTCCTCGACGGGAGGTTAGTTATGCTGACACGTTGCCCTTGGGCCGAGACTCATCCCCTATTGCAAGCATATCACGATGTCGAATGGGGGGTTAGAACGGATGATCGCTATCGCTTGTTCGAATTTTTAGTGTTAGAAGGGGCTCAGGCCGGTCTATCTTGGATCACTGTGCTCAAGCGGCGAACAGCCTATCGCCAAGCATGGGCGGATTTTCGCCCCGAGGTCGTGGCGACCTGGAATGAGGACCGAGTCACGGACCTGTTACATGAACCTGGACTCATTAAAAATCAAGCGAAGATCCGAAGCGTACTCATCAATGCGCGGGCATTTCTCTGTGTGGAAGAGGAGTTTGGGAGTTTCAAGCGGTATTTGACGCACTTGGTTGGCACCGACGCTATTGTGCATCACTACCACAGCTCTACGGAAATTCCGGCCTACGACCAAACGGCGACACAGTTAAGCCGCGACTTGCATCAGCGCGGATTTCAGTTCGTGGGACCGACCATTTGCTACAGCTACCTGCAAGCGGTAGGTGTCATGATGGATCATCTTGTGGGCTGCTTTCGCTACGATGAATTGGCGCAGGCGTCAGTCAATTAGTTGTCGCCGGTGGAGGCAAGCCGCAGAGCACTGAGCGCCCAGCGCCAGGCCTCAATAATATTGGCACCGCTGACCTCAACCGTACGTGCGTCGATGCGCGTGACCACAGGCATGAGGCAGGCCACTTCCGCATAAAAACTGCGGGTAAATTCAAGCTCAAAGGTGACGGGTTGGGGCGGCGCAGCCGCGAGGGGTTGTGCGCCTCGGACCACCTTTTCTGCGCACCGCTGAATACTATCCAAAACCTGAGCACGCGGCAAGGAACGCGCTGCCCGATGGTCGATGCCATATTTGACGATGACGGTCTCCACGCCGGGCAGCCGCTCTTGCACCTGCGCAGCAATTTTGTCATCCCCGCTCACCATCAGGAGCGGAACACCATAGTATGCGAGAATCTCCGCATTGATCTCGGCTTCGCTCACGGGCCGTCCATTCATAAACCAATTATGGACTTGAACGCTGGAGATGGTGTGATCCAGCACGGCGGCCTGGGACCCGGCGCGCGCATGATAACCGATAAAGAGCGCACCGTGTGCTCCCCGGCATCCCTCGACCATTGTCAGTACTTTGTTGTGGCCCGAGATCAGTTCCGCTCGCGGATCCAGTGCCTCATAGAGCAAATTGCGCATTTGGCCGTGAGAATCATTGACCACCACGCTAGTGGCTCCCCCGGCAAACGCTCCAGTGATGGCGGCATTGGCCTCTTCCGTCATCAAGTGGCGAAACCGGTCGTAATCCTGCTGTCCCGGCAGGATTTCTAGGCGCCCAGTCACGCCGGCAATGCCTTCCATGTCGACAGAAATTAAAATACGCATGTCAACAGTCCTTTCTTAGCTAGTTCTTAAGAGCCTAAGTATGCGGCGATCTCCCTAACGGCCGACGTCTTGCTAAAATTCTCGCATAGTTTGGACTAGAGGGCTAGTTCCGCCCGTTAAGGGTTCACACCCATGCAGCGACTGTCGATTTTTCGCCGGGCGCACGCCATGAAGGCCATTGCCGGTGACAGGCTCGGCGATTCGGCCAAGAGCGTAGAATAGAAGCTAAAGAAATGGGGGTCAGAACCGTGGCGGACTATCGTGGTCGGGATATTCAGTTTTGCGCGACCTGTGTCTGGATTCAGCATGAAAAGCCGCATGTGTTCGTTTGCTCGCGGTTGGGATACGAAACCAAACCGCGCTATAAGTTCCGATGCTGGACGCCTCGCCCGCAATATCGCACGTCCGTGCAAGACGAAAACCATTCGTGACACTATGACGAGATCGATCTACATAAGACCTACGGGCGATCCCGACGAACCGGGGCCTTCGGGTCCTTGAACCGTTCGTTCGCCGCATCCTTTTGACGTTTGAGCTGGCGGACACGATACAGTTGGCCTGGCGAAACTTCAGGAGACGGCCGTTAACGGGTCCGACCGTCAAAGGCCGGTTAGTTTTCGTGTACGGTCGAGCATTTGCATAACGTTAGGGCGCGGTGGAAAAAGTTCGCCTTGCGACCGCAAGAGGACCAACGCTAAGGCCGTTCATCGCGATCCGACCTCACGATCGGAAGGCGTGCGCTGGGTTGTTCGTAAACGTACCCGCTGCACGACGACCGATCCAAGGCGGCTATGAGGCCCATACGCGCTAACCTAAGCCTGACGCATCGCATTGAAGTAAGCGTTTACGAGGGCGCTCCAGAAGCGGCGTTGTCCATGCACGCGAATCCAGGC
>PXYV01000029.1 GCA_003023745.1 Sulfobacillus acidophilus
TCCCCAGTCTGAGGTGTTATGGGGACATATTCACGTTCGAAGCCCCGATTAGCGGGCATTGCCACATCCGACTTTACATAATTCGCGGCTCCACATAATTCGTCAAGCCCGCGACCCCTGAGCGTGCAGCCCTTCGGCGAGACGCACAGCGGGTGTACGGATCATAGCCGTTCCGCGACACAGGAAACACCTGACACCTCGTTGTAATAAGAGGGAACGGTGTGCGTGAATGAACGCCCATGTGACTTCCGGCCGCTGGCGACAAGGCGCATCGCTATTTTGAGGATCGCATGTTCTTCTTCCAAATTGCGGAGGCGTCGTTCCCGGCCGCGCGCAGGCGCCCGGAACCGACAAACGGTTCCTCCGAGTTGTTTTTCCACCGTCTGCAACCAGCCATGCAATATATTCTCGGGCACGCCCAGTTCGTGGGCGACGGAGGCCACGCTGCGGAGGCCATCCCGGACCCAGCACCCCGCTTGTTCCCTAAACGCTGCAGCATCGTGTCTCCCCATCACCCCCTCACTCCTCATCGTCTCACACATTCCCGAGTTTTGGATTGGATGCTCATCAAAGAGGCTAACATGCGCGGGAGTCCTTGGCAGATCCGGGTGCGCCGGGAGAGACCCGACGAGCCGCGGCGGGTCTCTCGTCCGAGTTCGGGATCGCTTTGGGATCGCTCGAACTGACACTCTTGCGGGAGAGAAGATTATGGTACCAAGTGCATGAAGTCGGCCATCCCGACGGCCGCGCACCTATCTTTATAGCGACAGTAAATCGGTCGTGGGGATGGAACCCGGCCAGGACCACAGGGAGGATGACGATGGCGTTCAACGGTTACTCCAATCCGCTCGTATGCACGGGATGACGGTCACCGACACTCGTCGCCGACGATGGATCCCGGAAGTCGTTCAGACGTCGGCCGTGGACTGTGGGCCGGCGGCGCTCACGGCCTTATTGCGGGGACTCGGGATGTCGGTCGACTATGATCGCGTGCGTGAAGCGTGCCGGACTGCCGTTGACGGCACGTCTATCGACGCCATCGAAGATCTGGCCCGGGCGCTCGGATTCGAGGCCAAGCAAATCATGTTGCCGGCGCAGCAATTGCTAGACCCACTATGCGATGCGTTCCCCGCCATCGTAGTAGTTCGGCTGCCGAGTGGCTGGCCGCATTTTGTGGTGGTCTGGCAGCGGTACGGTAAGTTTTTGCAGATTATGGATCCGGCGGTGGGACGACGCTGGGTCCCGGCAACGTGGTTTCAGGACGAACTTTTAATGCATCGGCTTTTGGTCCCGGCTAGCGATTACGAAGCGTACCTAAAATCGGATCCAGTGCGCAACCGATTCCACGCGCGGTTAACTCGCTTGGGGCTCGGCGCACAAGCCTCGGCATGGATCGAGTCCGCCTGTTCCAAGCCCGGCTGGGAAAGCATGGCTCGTATTGATGCCGCTGTCAGCGCAGCTGAAGCGGAATGGCTCAACCGCCCTTGGCACCGCCGCTTTCGCCGCCCCGATCGCGAAACTCTGGTTGCGCTCACTGCTGATGGTGGGCCTCCCATTGCCCCTCGTTTTTATACAGCGCGACCCGTATCGGACGCTTTTCATTCTGACGAAGGTTCCGGTCCGATGCTTGCCCTGACGGGAGCGGTGGCGGTGCGCATCCGAAAACAACCGCCTACCGGCGGGGAGGAGGCGGTAGCCCGCCCGACCTCTCCGGACCGGTTCGGTACCGCGGAAGTCCGGGCTATCCTGACCACCTCAGCCACCCGCCCAGCGCACGTGGCTCGAAGCCTCATATTAGCCAACCGCTGGTGGCTCTTACTTGGCGTTGCCATCGGCATGATGATCTCCGGCATCGCGTTTTTTGTCGAAGCCTTGATCTTTTCGCATGCCTGGCACCTCGTCCCCCGGTCCGCGCAACCCAGACAGTTCCTTGTTTTAATGGGAATATTGGCTGGCGTTGCGCTGATTGATTGGCCGGCCACTGTTGGTATCTGGGCAATCGGTCGTCGTGTTGAAATCCGGCTGCGCGAGCGTCTGTCGGAAAAAATTACGTGGGTGCACCATAGCTTCCTGCAAACGCGCCCAACGTCGGATCTTTTGAGCCGGACCCATTTGATCCACCACATCCGCCGCTTGCCGTTGTTGGTTGGTCGCTTGCTGCGGGTTTTTGGAGCATTGGCCGCAACGGCCGGAGGAATCGTCTGGCTGGCTCCACAAGCGACCTTACCAGCCATATTAGCAGCCATAATCAGCGTAATCGTACCGTGGAGTTTGGCCGGTCCGTTGCGCGAACAAGACTTCCGACGTCGGGTGCAAGATGGTGCGTTGAGCCATTTTACACTGGATGCCCTTTTGGGAATCGTGCCGCTTACGACTCATAACGGAACGCTCGCCTTGAAGTTCGAGCACGAGGAAGTGCTCGGCGCCTGGCGGCGATCGAGTCTCGCCTTTTCACGAGCCGCGACGTTGGCCGAAGCCCTGCAGCTAGTCGTTGCCTACGCCTTTTCAGCGTGGCTGGTGATCGGATTTTTGCCTCCCCATCCCGCTCGTGCGCTGCTCTTTATTTATTTAGCTTTGAGCATGCCCGCCTGGGGCCGGGAGTTCACCATGATATTGCGGGAATATCCCCAAGATCTGAATATCTTGCGCCGTTTGTTGGAACCGTTGGCAGCTCCCAACGACCCGGCTTGGGCGCCGACTTTCGGAACAACGGATACAAAGATGTCCGAATCCCCTTTTTCGCCCATATCCCTTGAGTGCACCAGCAACGAAGGACTGGATGGAATCGCGGTCGGCTCAAGGCGACCCTCATCTGGGGCCGACATCATGTTCGCTTCGGTCGGCGTCACCGTGGGAGGAAAATCAGTCCTCCGAGAGATTAACGTGCACATCACTGCTGGCGAACATCTGGCGATTGTCGGTCCCTCGGGAGCCGGGAAATCGACGCTCATTGCCACACTGCTGGGATTTCTTCCGCCGACCGAGGGAGAACTTCGAGTGGACAACAGTCTGTTGACGGGTCGGGTCCTCGAACATTTACGGAAAAGCACAGCGTGGGTCGGCCCGACCGTCACCCTATGGAATCGAAGCCTGCGGGACAACATCTTATATGGTGCCGATGATGACCCCAGAGAGCGCGAACTTCGGGTACAAGCGCTGCTCGCTCAGGCCCGGCTGGCTGGCCTCCCACAAGATCTCCCTTTCGGCCTCGACACGATTTTGGGCGAAGGAGGGACGTTGGTTTCGGGAGGAGAGGGCCAGCGGATTCGCTTCGCACGGGCACTGGGCCGCGCGTCAGCTCGCTTGGTCTTGTTAGACGAGCCGTTCGCCGGACTCGATTGGGCGACCCGACAGGATCTCCTGACCGAAGCGCGACGACAGTGGGCTAACGCTACTTTGCTATACATCACCCACGATTTGAGAGAAACTCAACATTTTTCCCGGGTGCTCGTGATGGAGGGAGGAACTATCGTCCAAGACGGTGGTCCGCGACAGCTTCGCGAATCATCGTCTTCCCGTTACGCGGCACTTTGGCATGCGGAAAGTCAGGCCGTCCAAGCTCTCAGCCGGGCGCCGTGGAGGCGTCTCACTCTTCTGCCCAAACGCTTCGCGATGGCGGACGATGAGTCCAGCCCGTTGGGGCCGGTTAACAACGTGGTACCGGAACACGATGCTCCCCCGGATTCCGGTCAGGATCCCCAACCTGGCCAAACTAAGGATGCTCGGATTCGAATTTGGAGGGCACTCGGGCATCTCTATCTAGCGTGTCGACGCATGGGATCATTCTCCGATCGCACTGCATCGAAGGCCAGGAGCTCCTTCGGAGCGTTCTGGGAACGGGTCGTAAATTCGGACTCTGTTCTAGGTTTGGCGACGATGGTGGCGCATGGCGGCTTTTACATCATGTATTTGCTGATGTGGGCGGTAGCCGGAGCTGCCGCGCTTCACGGTTCTTTTCCGGCGAACGGCCGAGCCCTGTGGCTGGCGTTGCTCGCCGGTCTGATCATGGTACAAGCCGCAGCCACTCGACTTGCGGGCTCCATGTCCATTCGAATCGGCTTACGACTTAAGCGACGGCTTTTGGACCAAGTCACCCATCTATCCCCGGATAACGTGCACCGCTCCGGGATCGGCACCTATCTTGGCATCTTGTTTGAATCCGAAACCTTACAGACGCTGACCTTTTCCGGAGGATACGGCGGTCTGCTCAGTGTGCTGGAACTCGCGGCGACAATATGGATTTTGGCCATCTCCGGTTTTCCCCACGTGATCGCTGCCCTGGCCTGCTGGTGTGCGCTCGTCGCGTTCCTGGGTCTCCGTTACTGCGCTCGTTTTTGGGACTGGACTCAAGAACGGCTCGCCCTCACCACGGATCTCGCCGAACGTCTCGTCGGACATCATACCCGCCTCGTGCAAAGTGCGTCACTCGCCGAGGAAGACGCCGACCATCGGCGGCGTCTTGCCCGATATGAGCGCATCTCGCACCGCTTGGATCGATTGGCGGCTGTGTTATCCTCGCTACTTCCGCAGGGCTGGCTGGTTCTGGGAGGCGCCGAAGTCCTCCTCACGGCCCGTTCGTCATCGACCACATCCTCTGCGGTCGCGCTCGGTGGCGTGCTACTGGGGTGGCAGGCCATTTCCCGTTTGACTGGGTCAACGGCCCAAATCGCCCAGGCTTGGTCATCCTGGCGTCAATTGCAACCCATGCTGGCCTCATCGCGAACCGCGCCGTTCCCCGCCGAGCGGTCGAACGCAGTAGGTGCCGGCGATATACTACGCACTTCCGAATCGGAGCAAAACGGCATTTTGGAGGCCCGTTCACTGGAGTATCGTCATCCCGGACGCCGTAAGCCCGTGCTCGAAAACGTCGGGATCGTCTTGTCGCCGGGGGATCGCGTGGTCATCTCAGGGCCTTCGGGCTCGGGAAAATCCACGCAGCTCGCCCTGCTTGCCCGGTTGCGGGAAGCCACGAACGGCACCCTCATCCTGGCGGGTCTGGAGGCTAGCGCCGTTGCTCCCACCGAGTGGCGTCGCAAGGTCGTTCTCGTTCCCCAAACTCATGAAAATCACCTGTTTGGAGCCTCGGTAGCCTTCAACCTATTTCTGGGCAAGGCTTGGCCTCCCCAAAAATCCGATCTTGATAAGGTCTTCCCCCTCCTGACCGACTTGGGCCTACAAGAACTGCTCTTGCGCATGCCGGCCGGTCTCGGGCAAATTCTCGGCGAAACTGGCTGGCAACTCTCCCAAGGGGAACGAAGTCGCCTCTGGCTGGTACGGGCGTTACTGCAACAACCCGACGTGCTGTTGCTCGACGAAGGGTTGGATGTGATGGATCCCGAGGTGCGTCTCCGTGTCATCTCCTTTTTGGAACGCTTTCCCGGAGCGGTAGTCGTTGCGGCCCACGATTAAAAGCCGTATGCGTGGTGAGGTGCGATCACCAAACCTGCGCCAGAACCGTCTAGTGCAACACTAGGCGGCCTCCCCAGTTGTCTAGTTTTTGGGGACCACTATAAAAGGCGATGGACCCAAAAATTTCCTTCACTTGACCCCTAAAACACGGCGGATAGCGCCCTGTGCCCTCCACTACCAGGGCTAAAACAGGCCTATTTTAGGGACCGGACCATTGCCGATATACCTTTGGATGGGCTATATACTCGAACTGAGCGGGCATGTTTGCCCCGACCGGCCTCCTGCTGGAGTGCCACGTCTGCGATCTGCCGCCACTCAGAGTGTGTGAGCAGAACGAGAAGGGGGTGATGCTGATGAGTTTCCATATTACCGCTTCGGTGGCTTTGGCCATTGTTGCGTTAATCGGGCGACGGGCTTTGGTCCGTCGCAAAAAGTAAACCACCGGGAATGCAGCCCGGTAGTTTATGGTAACTTCTAAAGCATCCTGCATATCGATCGCATACCTGGAGCTCTGCCCGGTGTCCGGCACCACCCGGACCCGGCCATCGACTGGGCCGGTTTCCTTGGCTACCTTCCGCGCAATATAGAAAGGGATTGCCAGTTTCTCATACCTCAGGACTTTGACGTCAAGTTTGCCCGGTTTGCGGCGATCGAGCGTCTTGAACCGCTCCAGCGGGTATTCTGCCACTCTGATGTCAGATAATGTCGGACGTGAGAGAAATTTTTGATTGTCATTAAAGTGCTGGATTGAGACGACCTGAACGGCAATGTAAAACATACCGCGCGGCATGACATAACGCCATAGGAAGTGGAAGAGGTCATTCAAAGTGCACCGGTTTTTCATCGAGTAGAAGTCGAAGGTCCGAATCCCCATTTCGAAGTGATCGGACCTACAGCAGCCAATCGACTTTTAGAAATTTGGGGAATCTATTGCCGGTCCGGACCCATGCGGGCGATATGGCGCACGTCTACCGTGTTGGAGGCCCGTAAAGAGGCCCAAAAGTTGTGCAACAAAGAGAGGGAACGCAGACGGTGACTGAAGAGAGGCGGGGCAGTTGAAAGTGGCCCCGGAACCGACTGAAGTGCGGGTTGAACTGCGTGGAACGCCCCTGACGATTACCCTTCACGAGGCCATTGCCCACCAGGTCCAGCGACACGGTGTTGGCCGATCGACGTTGGTACGGACGCTCGTTCGCGCCGGTCTCGAGGACCGACTATCTCACGACCAAGCAACCTCTTCGCGGATGCGAAAGGCAACTCGCGGCCGTGCATATGCACGAAAAAAGCTACGAAAGGACGCACCGGAAATGCAACGGCGAGTAAGTAACCTGGAGGAGCGCCGGCCCAACCACAGTCGGACAGGCGTTAGCTAGCGTTGTCCCGCACATTGGAAACGACCAGAAGATCCATGAATTCGGCATGCTCCAGCACGTAAGTTACGGGATTACTGTTGCGCCAGGTGCGCCAACGCGGTTGGTCAACGGGTTGTCCCATGATAATTTGAGTGACTTCCAATTCGTTGGCAACCCGCACAATGGTGGGACCAATCGCGGTAGGCATCGCGTTGCGCATCAAGACACGGGCGTCAAACTGCTGACACAAATCATTGATCCGATCTAAGTGGCGTTTTTCATCTTGCGACAATCCCTGTCCGGGCGGATTCGTCAGCACAATGAGAACCAGCAATTGCGCCTGCAGTCGGTCGGCCATTCTCCAGCCGCGCCGGATCAATTGTTCGGAGTGCGGCCGATAGTTGACACACACCAAGATCTTATCCTGCGGCTCGTGGCGGGGGTGGTGGCGAATCGCATCTAACCGTTGATCGACGTCGTCGGCGACCTCAACCAGCGCCAGTTCACGCAGCGCCGAGAGGTTGCCAATTTGAAAAAAGTGCGCCAACGCCGATTCCACCTTGCTCAGGGCATAAATCTTTCCTTGCACCAATCGCTCCTGTAGCGTTTCTGGCGGAACATCCACCAATTTAAGTTCACGCGCCCGATCAACAAACCAGTCGGGGATACGTTCGCGCACATGCACACCGGTAATATGCGCCACTTTATCGTGCAAACTCTCCAAGTGCTGAATGTTTACCGTCGTCACCACGTCAATGCCCTGCTCCAGCAAATCCATCACATCTTGGTAGCGCTTGGCATTGGCACCCGCTTCAGGCACATTGGAATGGGCCAGTTCGTCCACCAACGCCACTTTCGGGTGCCGTTTGATAATAGCGCGCGTGTCCATCTCGGCATACTCCCGGCCCTCAAACCGCACCGTTTTGGCCGGAATGACTTCCAGATTGCCGACCTGGGCGCGCGTTTCTTCGCGACCGTGGGTTTCAAGCCAACCAATGACGACGTCCACGCCCCCGTCTTTGACCACATGAGCATCTTGCAGCATTTTATAAGTCTTGCCCACACCGGGTGCCGAGCCGAGATAGATGGTCAGCCTGCCCTCGATCTTCTCCGTGGTGCCCGCCTTGATTTTTTCTGTCATGCCTGCCGTTCCCTCCAGCCCACGATCCGCAAATCGGTAAACTGCAAATGGCGCAGCAAATATGCCACCGGATCGCCTTCCACCAAGCGGCGCCAGCGCTGACGCGGGCGCGGTTGCCCGATCACAATCTGTGTCACGTTGAACCTTTGCGCCACATCCGCAATAGCGGCGCCTAAGACGCGGTCATTGAGCGGTTCCGCCACAAAGCGCGCATTGTATTGCTGCGCCAGCATCTTACATGTCCGCACGGTGGCCGATTCTTCCCGACCATCCTCCAGTTGACTGGACGGCATCACCGTCAACACCACCAAGTCTCCACTCATGCGCTCCGCCATCCGTGCGCCAATGCGGATCAACTGCTCGGCGCGATCGACAAAATGGACACACACCAACACATTTTCGCGGGCACCCACCGGTCCGGGAATGCGCCGACGGTCGTGAGTCGCCAGCAACCGTTCGTCGACTTCTTGCGCAACTTCACGCAAGGCCAGTTCGCGCAGCGCCGAGAGATTTTCATATCGAAAATAGTGAGTGAGCGCCGATTCCACCTGCTCAGGGGGATAAATCAAGCCATCGGCTAGGCGGCGCCGAATGGTCTCAGGCGTCACGTCAATCAGTTCCCATTCATCCGCTCGATCTAAAAAGGCCTTCGGGACAATCTCCCGAACGGGAATCCCGATAATGGCGCCAGCTTCTTCCGCCACCGACTCCAAATGTTGGATGTTCACGGCGGTCATCACGTCAATCCCGCTATCCAGCACATCTTCAACGTCCATATAGCGCTTGGCACGCTCCGATCCCGGAACATTACTATGCGCTAATTCGTCAATGACCGCCACGTCTGGCTTACGACGCTTGATGGCCTGCACGTCAACTTCCTCAAACCGATGGCCGCGAAATTCAATGAGGCGCGGTGGGATCACTTCCAAACCTGCCATCAACGCCAACGTTTCGGAGCGATTATGGAGATTATGGAATTGATAGTAGCCGACCACCACATCGACGCCTTGATTCTTAAGGTCCTTGGCCTGCCGCATCATGGTATAGGTTTTGCCCACGCCGGGCGCCGCGCCGACGTAAATTTTCAGGCGGCCCCCTCTGTGCGATCCCGCGATTGTTTGGACCACATCGTCCTGGTTTGCCAGTCTTCCACCCCGCTTCATCGACCTTACTGTCTTCTCAGATGGGTTCGTAACTCTAGTATCGATCAGACTGAGTCTGCAAGCAATCATGCGGACAGCCAGAGGCCCTAAGTCCTGCGCATTTTTACGAGTTTTTTACTATGAGCGCCATCTTTGATAACGTTATACTACGCCGGGGAGCCAAAATCGCGGTGCACTGCGAAAGATTGCACGCGACGACGGACGCGTCACCGTCGCTTTTTGTCAGCACCCCGCAAGCGAGGAGGCTTTAGGATGGAAAATCTTGCGATGATATTGCTCATACTCGCTCTGTTCGGATCCTTGACGTTACTGGCGCATTATTTTAACCGACTGTGAGAGCAGTGTCGCAGTCGGCCAAAGGAGGCCTGAACATGGGAAACTGGATTTTATTAGGGCTAGCCTTTGCCGTGTCGTGTTATCTATTTTACGTCATTGTTCATCCGGAACGGTTTTGACGTTTACATACAGGAAAAATCACTAGGCTGCTGGAGGGAGATCGTTGTCTATTCAAACCATCGCCACCTGGATTGTCGTGATTGGCGTCTTAGTCCTCCTGGCCAAGCCGCTCGGAACATATGTCGTTCGCGTTTTTACGCATCAACCCACAATCTTGGACCGCCCCTTGCATGCGGTGGAAGATAAATTTTTTCACTTCATGGGTGTCAGCCGAGAAAGCAATATGACCGCATTAGAATACGGGGTCGCGTTCGTCCTCACCAACATGGGCTGGGCACTTTTGGCATATGCTGCGCTGCGGCTGCAAGGCATTTTGCCGTTTAACCCGGAACACTTCAAGGACTTAAGTCCGGGGTTGGCCTTTAACACGGCTATGAGCTTTGTGACCAACACCAACTGGCAAGCCTATGGCGGCGGGCACACCATGTCGTACTTTTCCCAGTTTGCCGTCCTCTCCTATTTGCAGTTTGTCACCCCTGCGGCGGGCGGAGCCGCCGGGATTGCCTTCATTCGCGCCTTGTCGGGTCGCAAATTGGGTAATTTCTTCGTCCAGATGACGCTCTTTGTAACGCGCCTGTTGTTGCCCTTAAGCATCATCGTCGCCCTTTTATTAGTCGCCTTAGGCGTCCCCGAAACATTGGGAGCCTATCTGCACGTGCATACCATCACCGGACAGAGTCAATTAGTTCCGCGCGGTCCGATCGCCTCCTTTGAAGCCATCGAACACTTGGGTCAAAACGGCGGAGGATACACCAACGCCAATAGCGCCAACCCCTTGGAAAATCCAACCGCCCTCACCAACGTGATTGAGACCATCGCCATGGGACTCATTCCGGTCGCCTTTTTTTACGCGTTTGGGGTCATGACCGGAAAGCGGCGCCTGGCTTGGACTTTGATTGGCGTGGCCGGCACCTTCTATCTCGTCATGCTGGCTCTCATATACTTTCCAGAAGCGGCAGGCAATCCGATCGTCAATGCGCTGGGACTTCACGGCACGGCCAATATGGTGGGCAAGGAACTGCGTTTTGGGTTGGGGGGCACGGCTATTTTTGAAACCTCGACCATGGCCTTTACCACAGGGTCCGTCGCTAGCGCCCACGACAGCTATCTGCCGCTCTCCTCTTTAGCGTTTTTCCTGGGCATGTTTTTGAACATGGTGTTTGGTGGTAAAGGTGTCGGTCTGTTGAATATGCTGATGTTCGTCATTTTGACGATCTTTTTGACCGGGCTCATGGTCGGCCGCACCCCTGAATTCATGGGCAAAAAACTGGAGGCCAAGGAGGTCTCATTGACAGCGGTGGCCTTCTTGATTCATCCATTTCTGATATTGGCTGGCACAGCGATCGCGGTGGCCACTCCGGCGGGGTTGGCCGGGCTGTTTAATCCGGGCCCCCATGGGCTTTCTGAAATTCTCTACGCCTTTACGTCAGGAGCCGCCAATAACGGGTCGGCATTCGGCGGGTTGAATGCCGCGCTGCCGTTTTATGAGGTGGCGATTGGAATTGTCATGGTACTGGGCCGCTATGCTTCCGTCGTCGCGATGCTCTTTGTCGGCCAGTCACTTTTAGCCAAACGCACCGTGCCGGAATCGTCTGGCACCCTCAAGGTAGACACACCCGTGTTTGGCACGATCCTATGGGGATCAATCGTGATTTTAAATGCATTGACCTTTTTCCCGGTAATGGCGATTGGACCCATTGCCGAGCAATATCTCATGTTGGCACACCGCCTCATTGGATAGCTTGCTCAATCGCACAGCAGTCGAGGAGGAGTATTTTAGTGGCTCAGCAAACAACCACAGCCCGCGGACAATATCGCGGACTCATTCTAAAATCGACACTAACGAAACTTAGTCCTCACGAGCTAATCCATAATCCCGTCATGTTTGTGGTGGAAATTGGCACCGCCGTTGTCATCTGGCTCGCGATTCGGGCCCACGGTGCTGCCACCGTCCGTTACGACTGGCTGGTGGCGGTCATCCTTATCTTTACGCTGTTGTTTGCCACATTCGCGGAGGCCTATGCCGAGGCGCGCGGTCGGGCTCAAGCGGACTTTCTGCGGCGCACCAAATCGTTTACTAAAGCTCGTCTGCTGGACCCCTCGGGTGCCACGCGCCTGGTGGACGCGACGGAACTGCGGCGCGGTGACCGGGTGGTCATTGAGGTTGGCGACATTATTGCCAGTGATGGTCGGGTCATTAATGGCGTAGGGTCCGTGGACGAGTCGGCCATCACCGGGGAGTCGGCTCCGGTGCTCAAAACCCGGGATGATGCCGTGACGGGCGGCACCACTTTGTTGTCGGATCGGCTGATTGTGGAGATCACCGTCAATCCCGGAGAAACCTTCATGGACCGAATGATTGCCCTGGTCGAAGGGGCAAAACGCCAGAAAACGCCCAACGAAATTGCCCTGTCCGCCCTCTTAGGCGTGCTTACGCTGATCTTTGTGATGGTGGTCGTGACCTTGGTCCCGATTGCCCGCTATTACGGGCCGCATGCCACCAATACGACCACCATGATTGCCCTTTTAGTGTGTCTCGTGCCGACCACGATTGGGTCGCTGTTGTCGGCCATCGGAATAGCCGGGATGAACCGCGTCTCCTTAGTGAGCGTCATTGCTAAGAGCGGCCGCGCAGTGGAAGCAGCGGGTGACATTGACACATTGATTTTAGACAAGACCGGGACGATTACGGTGGGCAATCGCATGGCCACCGAGTTTTTGCCTCTTCCCGGCATCGCCTTGGAAGATCTGGCCGAGGCCGCCTGGCTCTCATCCCTGGCCGATACGACGCCCGAAGGGCGCTCTGTTGTCGAGTTGGCCCAATCGATTATCGGGCCGCGCGACCTGTCTCTCGATCTCGGTGAACCGGTGCCGTTTTCCGCGCATACCCGCATGAGCGGCATCGATTTGACAAGCGGCACCAAGATCCGCAAGGGAGCGGTCAGCGCCATTCGCGATCTCGTTGAAAATCCGGCGCCTGAGCTGCAAGAGTATGCCGACGCCGTTTCCAGTGACGGAGGCACACCGTTGGCGGTGGTGCGCGATACGACCTTACTGGGTGTCATTCGCTTAAAAGATGTCGTCAAATCCGGGCTCAAAGAACGGTTCTCGGAATTTCGAGCGATGGGCATTCGCACCGTCATGGCCACCGGCGATAACGCGATCACAGCCAGTGTCATTGCCGCCGAAGCGGGCGTCGACGACTTTATCGCCGAGGCTAAGCCGGAAGACAAAATCGCGCTCATTCAAGCCGAACAAGCCAAGGGACGTTTGGTGGCGATGACCGGTGACGGCACCAATGATGCGCCTGCTCTAGCCCAAGCTGACGTCGGTCTGGCCATGAACAGCGGCACCATGGCAGCTAAAGAAGCCGGAAACATGATTGATTTGGAATCCAATCCGACTAAGCTCCTAGACGTCGTCATGATCGGGAAGCAGCTCTTAATTACGCGGGGGGCGCTCACAACCTTTTCGATTTCCAACGATGTCGCGAAGTACTTTGCCATCGTGCCGGCCATGTTTGCGGCCGTGCCTGCCTTGCGGGTATTGCGGGCACTCAACATCATGCATTTGAAGACTCCCCACGGCGCGATTTTGTCGGCACTCATCTTTAACGCGCTGATTATTCCGGCACTCATTCCGTTTGCCATTCGCGGTGTACGCTACCGTGCCGAAAGCGCCGACCGCATGCTCATGCGCAACATTTTCAACTGGGGGGTCTTAGGGGTGATTGTCCCGTTTGTCGGTATTTGGGGGATTGATCATGTGCTCGGATTATTCGGATTGGCCTAGATTGGGACAAGCACAAAGGAGGTTGTCGCGTTGAGAACGTTGCGGTCCATTTTCATAGTGACAGTGGGACTATGGCTTTTAGTCGGACTCGCCTATCCTCTCGCCATGACCGGGGTGAGTCAGATTTTTTTCCGCCACCAGGCCAACGCCAGTCCCGTCACCGTGAACGGCCAGGTGGTTGCTTCCCAAAACATCGGCCAGTATTTTAATAAACCCGGATATTTTTGGGGCCGTCCTTCGGCGACAGTGCCTCCCGACAACCCCATGGCGTCAGGCCCGAGCAATCTCGGTCCGACTAATCCGCAGTTGTTGACTCAGATCAAACGCCAAATTCATCGGCTCAAAAAAGCTGATCCGGGTCTTAAAAACTCCGAGATCCCCATTAGCCTGGTGGAAACCTCGGGCTCCGGACTCGACCCCGACATTACCCCGAAGGCCGCGATGATTCAAATCCCGCGCGTCGCTCGGGCGACCGGCTTAAGCACGACAGTCCTTCGCCAACTGGTGCAATCGCATATTCAGCCAGCCGGCGTGTTTGGCGTGCGGGAAGTCAACGTGGTGTTGCTCAATATTGCCCTCTACCAACGCCTACACCGATAACGGGAAGAACAGCGGGCGCGCTATACTAGAGACGATAGTCGCGGGACAAGGGTGGCGAATTTGATGAAGTGGCGGGTAGCTCAGAGTCACCGATCCAAGGCTCTTCGCCCGCAATGGCGCGTGTCCAAGTACCGCCTGTTGTCGTGGGCGCAGATTCTTCCGGAACGCTCTAACGGGGGAGCAAGCGTGGTGCGCAAAACCGTGTGGCCTTTGTTCCCCTATGCCGTCGCCACAGCTATGATTGCCGCTCTCACTTTCTTGTGCTGGATCTTTCAACCGTTGTTCCAGCCTATCAACACCAGTCTTTTGTATATTCTGCCCGTCTTGGTCAGCGCGCTTTGGTACGGCTTTGGCCCCTCCGTCTATGCCGCCTGTTTGAGTGTGCTGGTGTTTGACTATTACTTTGTACCGCCCATCTACAGCATTACGGTAAGCGATTTGCGATACTTGATTTCTTTTTGTGTATTCCTCGCGGTGGGCGCGGTAACGGCGATCCTAGCGTCCTCGTTAAAGCGGCAAGCGCAACGCGCTACCCAACGGGAAAGCATGGCGGCGTTCCTCCTGAGCGTCAGTCGGCAAATGGCCGAGGCGGATGACTTGCCAACCATGATGACGCAGGTTGCGCGCCATACGGCCTCCACCTTGGCCATGCCTGCCTCCATTGTGCTGCCCGACGCCACGGGCCGCTTAGGCCTCGTCTATGGACATCAGCTGAGCAATCCACCGACTGGAATCGTCGACGACATCTTGACCTGGGTCTATCACCATCAGCGACCCGCCACCTTCGGAGAAAAGTCCCATCCGGAACTGATGTATTTGCCGCTCTTGACCGAACATCAGACTTACGGCGTGTTGTGTCTGGGGGTTTATGGACAGAATTTGCGCTTCTCCGACGAGTCGATGCGGTTGGCGCAAGCGGTGGCCAGTCTCACTGCGGTGGCGGTGGCGCGCTGGCAATTACAGGAACAAGCCAAATTGGCCCATCTCAGTGCCGAATCCGAGCGTTTGCGCACGGCACTGCTCGACTCTATCTCGCACGAATTGCGCACCCCGCTGACGACTATCTTGGGGGCTTCATCAAGTCTTCTGGAAAGCCAGGACGTGCTGGGTTCGGCCGCTCAGGCAGAATTACTGCAAACCTTGCGCGATAGCGCGGTCCGCATGAATCGGCTCATCCACAATCTATTAAGCATGGTGCGCATTGAAAGTGGAATGGTGTCATTGCACACCGATCCTTGCGATCTGTCCGAAATCGTGGGAATGGCGTTGCACCAACTCAAAGACACGTTAAAAAATCGGCCGATAACGGTCCACATTCCGGACGATGCCATCGTGAAGGGAGACGAGGGCTGGTTGCAACAAGTGGTGGTCAACTTACTGAGCAATGCGGCCAAATACTCGCCGCCTGCAAGCCCTATTGATGTTGTCGGGGAACGCCGCGACGAATGTGTGCGTCTACATATTAAGGATTTAGGCGAGGGCATTGCCGCCAGTGAGCAGAATCGCGTATTTGATAAATTCTATCGTTCGGCCAATGTCTCGCACATACCCGGTACGGGATTGGGACTGGCTATTTGCAAAAGCATTATCCAAGCCCATCACGGCACTATTAGCACCCACTCTAATGCACCGCACGGAACCATCGTGACGGTCGAACTGCCAGCGCATGAGACGGTCACCGCTGAGGAGGTCATATGGGTCACAAAATCTTGATTATTGATGACGAAGAGTCCATTCGCACCTTGCTTCGCGTCACCTTGCGAACTCAGGGGTACGAGACGGCCGAGGCGGATAGCGGCAACGCCGGTATCGCGTGTGCAGCCCAATGGGTTCCTGATCTCATCATCCTCGATCTGGGACTGCCCGATGCTGACCACTTCAATGTATTGGACCAGTTGCGGCAGTGGTCCAATGTTCCAATCATTGTACTGACCGTCCATGATCGGGAACAAGAAAAAGTTTGGGCTTTGGACCACGGGGCCGATGATTATGTCACCAAGCCATTTGGCGTAAACGAGTTGCAGGCGCGCGTTCGAGCCAGTTTAAGGCGCGCACATCAAGATCCGAGCACGCCGATTTTGCAAGTGGGGGCTTTGACGATCGACCTGACCCGCCGCATTGTCGAGCGGGACAGCCATACCCTCAAACTGACCCCCATCGAATACGAGCTCTTACGCGTGCTGACGTTGAACGCCGGCCGAGTTGTCACCCAGCGCCAACTCTTGCAGCAAGTATGGGGAGAACATGTCGACGAGGACAGCAGCCACTATCTGCGCATTTACGTGGGCCGACTGCGTAAAAAGGTGGAACCCGATCCGTCTAAGCCACAACTGATCTTAACCGAACCGGGCGTCGGCTACCGCCTCACCGAACCCTAGGCAACGCGCCCGCGCCATCCTCCGCCTCGCCGCGCCACATGAAGGTCACGGAAATCGCTTGTCGCAAAAATGTCAATCTTGACTCATGGCCGAAAAATCGGTTATGCCGAATTTCTGCAGTCCATCCTGGTCAAGGCCCGGCAGCCCGGTGCTTTGGGCACCGGGACGCGGGCGATTTCGGGATAACGCGGTCAGCGCAACCCGCAGTGTTTGAGCAACAAGGCCTCATTGTCCTGCCACACCGGTTGGTCCTGCACCGCGGTGGAGTCGATTTGCTCAGGAGCTTGGCGGTACTGGTCACGACCGACTTCAACATTCCCCTGTTTTACGCGGTGTTTCCGGGCAATCGGCACGACAGCGTCCAATTCGCCCGGGTGACCGAGGCGCTCGTCGAGCGGTACCAAGCCTTGCGGACGCACTACGACCTCGTCACGCTGGTCTATGACAAAGGCAACAATTCCCCGGCCAACCAAGCGGCGGTCGATGCGAGTCCCTATGGCTTCGTCGGGTCGCTGAAAGCGACCCGAGTCCCGGACCTCCTGACGGTGCCGATCGAACAGGATGAAGCCGTGCCGGACTTCGGGGATCTCCAGGCGTATCGCACGACTCGGACCGTGTTCGGGGCGGAGCGCGCGGCGGCAGCCGGATTCCACGTTCGCGACCGGGTGCACACAACCGTCACGGAGACCCCGTTTGCACTTCACCGTGGATCACAATGCGTGCATGCAATGGGGCGAAACCCATTGGGGCAAGACAATCCCTGTTTACGGATCATGCGGATTGGTCCACGGCTCAAATTATTGCCACGTACCGCAACGCTTGGCATGTCGAGGACACCTTTCGGGATATGAAACAACCCTCGTGGCTCCATTGGCAACCGCAATATCACTGGACCGACGACAAGATCCGCGTGCATGCCTTCCTCTGCGTGCTCGCCGTGACCGTCGGCCACCTCTTGCGCCGCGAAGCGGAACAGAAGGGAATCGACCTGAGCTTGCCGCAACTGCTCCAAGATCTGACGGAGGTCCACGAAGTATTGCTGGCGTATCCCGAAACCAGCGGCACCCGAGACCGACTCACGCTCACCACACGCACCCGTCGTCAACAAAAACTCCTAGACGTGTTTGGCGTACCGGCTCCCATGAACAAACCCGTTATATATTACACGCGAGACCTCCGAATCCCTTGCGCCGCAAGGGATTTTCCATTTTGCGACCGGCTAACTAGGAAACTTCCGCTAGCGTACGGCATAGCCGAGGTTCGCCAACAAGGCCTTCAACTGGGATAGTTTCGGCTCAGCAAGCGGTTGAATAGGTGGCAACGGATCATTCACACATGGGCCAATCAAATTTAACGCGGCTTTCATGACACTGAACCAGTGTGGATCCCCGTCACCATAGAGATATCCTCTAAATTCTAGGCGCATTAGAGGCGCTAGGGTGTTCCATTCTCGACGAGCCAAAGCTAGATCGCTATTACGGATGGCATCGTATAAACGGTGCGCTGCTTTTGGAACAATACTCGGAATCCCAGAAATCCAGCCCGTCGCACCAAGGCATAATGCATCAAAGGCCACAACATCAATTCCTGCATAGACAGTGCATGCGTTACCAGTCGCCATTAGTAATTCACCAATCCGGTCTGATTCGGCATTGGACATTTTGACACCGGCAATGGCGTTTTCCTCAAACAGAGTCGTTAAGTGTTCCGTCTTTAAGTCGACGTGCGTATTGGCCATATTATGGTATAAGACAATAGGGATTGTAACGGCATCCGCGATAGCTCGATAATGATCCATAACTTGAGGTACTGAAGGTGACATGTAATACGGTGGGGTAATTAGCAACGCATCCGCCCCGGCGCGCTCCGCATGTATAGATAGCTCAATGGTCGCTTGAGTACTGTAGTGATGCGTTCCGGCGATGATTGGTCGACGCCCGGCATTTATTTCAATGACGTGCTCAAGCACCTGTTTTCGGGTGTTGATGTCTAATGCTGCAAACTCACCTGAACTTCCTAGCGGCGAGAGCCCGTCTACACCTTCCTCCAACAGCCAGTTGATGTGGTCCGTGAGCAAGTTATAGGCTACGTCACCATTTGGAAAAAATGGCGTTACACTTGAAGCGATAATACCATCAGGTAACATAAATCTACCTCCTCGTGATAGAAACTCTGCGGATTCGGCAAATGCTAAATGCCGCCAGGTGTCAAGCTTCGAACAAATACGTTCCTAAGAGTCCCGATCCCCTCGATAGTCGCTTCCGTGCAATCCCCATCGGCGATCCATCTCCGCTCCGATTCCGGTTGACCTAAAATCACCCCCTCCGGAGTACCGGTTAAAATCAGATCTCCTGGTTCTAAAGTCCACAACGAACTCAAATATGCCACAATTTGCCCACACGAAAAGATCATGTCGGATGTCCGAGAATTCTGGCACAAGATGCCGTTTCGTCGCAACTGAATACTTAAGTCGTCTGGATTGGAAATCTCATCCGATGTAACGACAAAAGGTCCCGTGGGGCAAAATCTGTCAAGAGATTTCCCGATTAACCATTGGCTCGTAGCATTCTGTAAATCTCGTGCGGAGATATCATTCGCAACCGTATACCCAAACACATAGTCGCGTGCGTGTTCCGGATCCACATCGTGGCATGTTCTTCCTACCACCATAGCCAGCTCTACTTCATAGTCGACACATTGTGTTCGACGTGGCAAGGGAATTTCGTCGTCACACGCTGCCAGCGTCTGAGCAAACTTTCCAAAAATAACGGGCAGTGTGGGAATTGGAGTATGTGTTTCTTCGGCATGCCGACGATAATTTAATCCCACGCACAGAATCTTATGAGGGCGCTCCACAACGGATCTAAAACAAAATGCGTCCGAGGGTACCGTCACACCGGACCTCAGGACATCGTCCACAAGAGCGTTTACTTCGGAAGCATCCATCTCCAACAAATGTTCAATGGCCGTTACCGACTTACCTCGAATTTCCGCTGGTAGTCGTCGAATTTCTCCGCCACTTGACACCGCGACGTAATTCCGCCCTTCTACACGTATGTTTGCAAATCGCACATCGCACTCCCCTTTATGGTTCGAACTGATACACTTAGTCCTCGTGCCAATACTGCTGAATCATCGACCACGATTTGTCTAATCCTCGGCGAACAGCCAACTGACCCAATTCCTCAAATACCGGCTTGGCCACGGGAATACCATTCGCAACATTGTCTTCATAGCTGTTCCATTCACGCTCGCCGGGCACCCACACCCGATATCCCGAGACCGCAGGTAGCATGTGCAAGTCATCAACCATTTGTTGCACTGCACCCAAGAACTCATTACGGGGCATCACACGAGAGATATCAACACAGGCCACCATGTGAGCGTGGCCGTGCGTTGGCAAAATCAAACTATGACCCATACCCGAAATGATCCCCGTAGCGACATCGACCATCACCGCAAGCCCATATCCCTTGTGACTACTGTGAACTGGAAAACTGCCCAATGGTAATAATGACCCACCTTGAAAATAGTCGTTCGGGCTCGTGGAATCGTTACCTTCCTTATCAATAATCCACCCCGTTGGAACCGATTGGTTGTTCCTGCGGGCGCGCTCAATTTTTCCGGCCGCAACGGCACTGGTCGCCATATCCAACAGCAAAACCCGTGAAGGTTGATAAGGAACACCCACCGAAATCGGGTTCGTGCCAAGTGCGGCGGTTAGGCCGTATGTCGGAGCTACCGATGGACGGGTACTAGTGAGCGCGAGAGTTAAAAACCCTTCCAGCGCTGCGCGCCGCGCAAACACAGCTAACGCCCCAGCGTGATAACTGCGGCGTACCCAGGCAATGCCTACCCCAGTTTCCATGCACCGCTCCATAGCGTGGGTTAGTGCGATGTTCACCGCGACCAAACCCATTCCGTCGTCTCCATCCACCATCGCCAGAACAGGCCCAAGATCCTTCACCGTAATGTTCGGCTTTGCGTTCACCAGGCCCGATTCAATTCCCGGAACATAAGAGGGATGGTTAGCTAAATGCGCCACCCCGTGAGTATCAAGTCCTAGCAGATCGGCATCGACCAACGCATCCGCAGCTACCGAAGCATCCCCTGAGCTCATACCGTACGAACGCAAGATGTCAACGATAAACTGGTGCAATACGAGAGCTGGAATCCTCACCATCTCACCATCCCTTTCACGCATAGAGCTATAGCTCGCTGAGCAGTCCTCCATCTACCCGCAGCGCCGTGCCATTCACAAATTGCGACTCATTAGTACAAAGGAAATAAATAACATTCGCGATTTGCGTGGGGCTGGCCATCAAGTGGGGATCGATGCCGGGATCCGGTGCGTGGTTTTTCATAATGGCATCCCGATGTTGGTCACTCATGGGCGTATCCACACTACCTACGAGCAAACAATTTGCGCGAACGTGACAGGAACGATAGTCTACGGCCGTTGCGCGCGTTAAACCAATCAATGCGGCCTTCGTGCTGGCATAAGCTGCCATCCCAAAAGTGGTGGACATGGCGTGGACGGAGGAAATATTGACAATGCACCCACCATGGGCTTTTAACGCAGGCAGTAGCGCCCGAGTCATGAGAAATGGCCCCGTTAAGTTGGTAGCCACAACACGATTCCAATCCACCAGTGAGATGTCCTCAAGGCGTGTCGCAAATAGGCCAATGCCTGCCGAATTGACCAAGGCCACAATGTTTAAGTGATGTAATTCAATGCGCTGAGCCCACTCAGCTACTTGCAACTCTTCGGACACATCAAGTTCATAGATTTCTACATCTCGGAGGTTTTCCCGTTGAAGAGATTCGATTTGCCGATCGACCGCGATGACTCGCCACCCAGCCTCGGTAAACCGCATGACCGTCCTACGACCGATCCCGGAAGCTGCCCCCGTGATGACGACAACAGGCGACAAATGCTCTCCCCCGTGTTCTTTAGCCAATCTGTGACCTCCTCAACTTTTTCTAACCTGATTTTTGCTCAAGCGACTCTATTCGCCGATCCATACGAACGTACGGCCTAGATGGTATGGGTTCTGCTCCGCCATACGCCGTATACCCACCATCAACGGGCAACGCGACACCCGTGATATACGAAGCCTCATCTGAAGCCAGAAATACTGCCGCCGACGCCACATCAGCAGGTGATCCCAACCTTCCCATAGGAATGCGGCGCCGCATATTATCAAGATTCAAAACGGACGAATCATCGAGATTCTCGAATCCCTCTGTCAGAATATAGCCCGGTACAATAGCATTGACTCGAACCCCGTCTAAAGCCCATTCGCTCGCCAGCGTTCGCGTTAGATTAATTACCCCGGCCTTTGCCGCAGAATAAGCCGCTCGATACGAGAAACCTTCAGTTCCAATAATCGAGGCCGTGTTGAGAATGCATCCAGCTTTGTTCGGCAACATCACATTAGCCGCTGCCCGACATCCAAAAAACGTACCACGCAGATCAGTATCAATCACGAGATTCCAATCATCGTCACTGTGATCAGTCGCGGCCTTGACAATAGCCAACCCCGCATTATTAAACATAATGTCAAGGCGACCAAACCGGGCCAGCGCACTTTCAATCGCTCTGTCGACATCGTCCGCGACTCTGACGTCCGCTGGCACGGCCACCGCGCGTCCACCATTCGCAACGATTTGGTCGGCAAGGATTTCCGATTGTTCTTCTTTCAAATCCACAATAGCAATACTGGCCCCCTCACGAGCCATCGCGAAAGCGGTTGCCGACCCAATGGCACCTGCGCCTCCCGTAATAATAGCCACACGATTTTCTAATCGCATTTGGAACCTCACTCCTTACCGTGTTAAGAATTTTGAGATTTCACCTCGGGATTGACCAATGACGGAACAGGAATGCCATCCAAATAGTCGAGAATCCGTCGCATCATCAACGTCCGCTGACGAACTATTGAGGACTCCGAGTACCACGCCACATGATTTGTCACGATCAGATTAGGTGCAGACAACAAAGAACTGCTCAGTGGCAACGGTTCTGTTTCCATGACATCAAGTCCCGCTCCAGACAGACGCCCGTCCTTCAACGCCACACTCAGATCATCGTCAACGATGATCCCGCCGCGCGATACATTAACCAAAATGCTACCGCGCCGCATCACATCAAAAGTCCGCGCCGAGAACAGGCCCCGCGTTACCGAACTTAATGGGGCATGAATGGTCAGCCAATCCGATCGGCTTAACAACTCATCAAAGGTGACCAATCTCACGTAATTGAGAGGAGAATCAGTGCGATTCGCATCGTACGCCAAAATTTCCTTGACGAGTGGTCGCAAAAACTGCGCCACCTTCGCACCAATGTTTCCAAGTCCCACAATGCCTAGCGTCGTGTCTGAATACGCACGAATCGGTCGAAGCACTTCCCAATCGCTCCACCGACCTGACCGCACCAAATCATCAGCCATAAACAGTTTGCGAGACAATGCCAAAAGTAGGCTCACCGCATGGGAGGCCACTTCTTCCGCACAATAGTCTGGCAAATTAATCACCGCTATCCCGCGTTGGGTGGCAGCGTCGACATCTATCGTATCCAATCCGACGCCGAGACGACCAATAACCCGACACCTCCGTAACGCCTGAATCACTCCCGCGTTTAACGGCTGTAATCCAACAACCACAATATCCGCATCAGCAATTGACTCTGCCACTTCCGAATCGGTCTTGCACACACACGTTCGAAAGCCGATCCCGCGTTCGGTCAAGATGGATTGTTCCAACTGATAGTCTGGATAGTTTACATTAATCATCACCAAATCCATGTACGCCTCTCCTCAAGTTACTGATGGTTACGCACCAGAGCGGACCACCTATCAACAAATAGATTTAACAGCCTGTACAATGTCAGAAACGTTGGGAATAACGGCCTCTTGGAGGATCGATGCAACCGGAACCGGTGTGTGTCGAGCTCCAACACGGACCACGGGAGCATCTAAATAATCAAATGCTTGCTCCTGAATAATGCTCGTCAATTCGCCGCCAAACCCGCCAAAGGTCGGCGCCTGGTGTACGACCACCGCTCGAGACGTGCGTTTTACAGATGTCACTACCGTCTGGACATCCAACGGCGACAATGTGCGCAAATCAATCACGTCGGCGCTAATGCCCTCTATTGCCAACGAGTCGGCAGCTTGCAATGCATAAGAAGTCATAATGCCATACGCTATAATGGTGACATCGTCTCCCGCCCGTCGAACCGCTGCCTGGCCGAGGGGAATGACGACATCTTCGTCCGGTACCTCCCCCTTGATCGCACTCAACATCTTGTGCATAAAAAACAAGACCGGGTCATCCTGCCTCAAGACGGTTTTTAATAGTCCTGTCACATCAGCTGGAGTCGAAGGTACGACGACCCTTAATCCTGGCGTACTCGCAATCCACCCTTCCAATGATTGCGAATGTTGCGGACCCGCCCCATGTGCAGCTCCATCCGATGCCCGAATAACCAATGGTACTCGCAATCGTCCATCTGACATGTAAGACCACTTTGCGACTTGGTTAATTAACTCATCCATGGCTCCTAGCATAAAATCCTGGAAGTTGAGATCGACGATTGGCCTAAGCCCCAGCAGGGCAGCCCCCATTCCAAGCGACACGAGCCCCGCCTCCGAAATAGGGGTATCAATCACGCGTGTCGGACCAAACTGTTCACCGAGTCCCGCTACTTGGCCAAAATGACCACCTCGCATCAAAATATCAGTGCCTAGAACTACAATATTGGGATCTCGGGCCATCTCCTCCGATAACCCTTTAGCAAATGCACGGCCAAAACTCAGTTCTGCCATCCTGTGCCTCCTTGGGAGTAGACATATTGCAGGGCAACGCCTAACTCTGGGTCGGGACTTTCTAGCGCGAATCTTCGCGCGGCATCAACTTCTCGCTGCATCGATTCTCTTAATGCAGTGATGGTATTCCCATCAAGCCACTCATTAGCCATTGCCATCTGGGTGAGATACTCAATGGGATCTCTTTCACGCCAATCAGCAATCTCGTCTTTCGTACGGTAGGTTTGTGGATCGCCCACATCATGCCCGCGATATCGATAAGTCTGCGCTTCAATAAGCGTCGGCCCCTCTCCGTTAACGGCACGAGTACGGGCCTGCGTGACTGCTTCCCATACTGCGAGAGGATCCATCCCATCCACCGTTATCCCCGGGAATCCATAACCCTCGGCCCGATGAGAGAGATCGCCACCAGCAGTCGATTGACGCACATGAGTCTCTACCGCATATTGGTTGTTTTCACACACATAAATGACCGGAAGATTCCACAACCCCGCAAGATTTAAGCTCTCGTTGAACAACCCCTTGTTGCCAGCTCCATCTCCGAAAAACCCTACAACCACCTGGTCCGAACGTTGCCAATACTTCACGGCAAACGCCGCGCCGGTAGCAATTCCAATGGATGCGGCAACGATGCCGTTCAATCCCAGAATGCCATGGTCCGGATCGATAAGGTGCATACTTCCGCTCTTGCCTCGTGAGAGACCGGTGGCCTTGCCCATCAACTCCGCCATCATGATGCGGGGGTCCATGCCACGCGCAAGACAAATGTGATGTCCACGATGACCACCCGTGACATAATCTTGTGATTGAAGCGCATGATGAACCCCCACGGCCACCGCCTCTTGCCCAATCGACAAATGCACTCCGCCCTGCACCATTCCCTGAAGAGCATCCTGTTCCACGCTTTCTTCGAACAACCGAATAAATAACATTTGTTGAAGCATAGATTCCACAACATGCCGTCGGTCATAGTCCATGGTCTAGCCTCCTTAAACCAATAGTTGATACGGCGCTTCCAAGATGTGTTTAACATCCCGCAGAAATAGTGCGGCCGGCGCACCATCGACAATGCGATGGTCAAACGTGAGAGCGAGTTCAACATGTCGTGTAAATATCACCCCACCCGATGATTCCCGGGCTACTTTACCGATCCTACCAATTCCTAGAATGGCAGCTTCAGGGGGATTGATAATCGGTGTAAATGACGTCACATCGTACGCTCCTAGATTACTAATAGAAAAGGTCCCATTCTGCAGATCCGACAAGCGCAATCGATCATGACGAGCAGCCTCAGACAGTCGGCTGACTTCAGACGCGACCTCCCTTAAGGACAATTCGGGCACAGAGTGTATCACCGGTGTTATCAATGCGTTCGGCAAAGCAATAGCAAACCCCACATTAATCTTGGCGTGTTGTTCTGCACTATTTTCTTTCCAGGATGCGTTCATGTACGGGTGACTCAGCAATGCGGTACCAACCACTTTGATCATGAGTGCATCCCACGTTAAATGTAGTTGATCACGACGGCCCCACATCCCTTTCAACTCTTCAAATAACTTAAACGCTGAGTCCATTTCTACGTCGGCAAAGAGAGTAACCATAGGGACGCTGGACCATGCCTGTATGACCTTTTGAATCGTGGCACGACGGGCTCTGGGAGCCGTATCACTGGTCAGCGATTCTCCGCGACCAGGCATAGGTTCGGCCGCATTATAGTTCGTAATATCGCGAGCCACAATCCGCCCTTGCGGACCTGTACCCCTGATGGACGTAACATCGACACCTCGTTCAACCGCGAGGCGCCGCGCGGCGGGAGAAATCGGAACGGATGGTGTGGTCACCTTTTCCGACCGCGTCAATAATTGAGGCGCCCTTCCAAGCTGCTCGGTTGGCAAAGATTCGGGTGACGTCGCCACGATCGGTGGCTCTTGCGTATTCACAGAAGGCATTTCACCGTCGACTTGAATATGGGCGACGACTGTCCCGACTGGTGCCGTGCGCCCCATCTCCAAGAGGGGGCGTTCTAAAACACCGCTGGCTGGCGACGGTACTTCCACGATAGCCTTATCCGTTTCCAATAGAAATAGCGGCTCGCCCTTTTCCACGCGATCACCTGATCCCTTAAGCCACTCATGGATCGTCCCCTCGTCCATGGTCAGCCCCATCGTTGGAATGACAACTTTAACAGGCATAATCTCCTTGTTGGCCCCCTTCGCGGATTCGCAGACGTATTATTTGCTGGCAGGATCCAGTCCCCACGGGAAATTAGACAGGATTTCACACCCCGTTTCTGTGACCACAATATTTTTCTCCAAGCGCGCCCCAAAACTTCCACCTTCTCCTTCGTATGCACCTGGCTCTATGGCGAAAACCATTCCGGGTTCGATGGGGCTGCTATCATAACTCACCAACCGAGGTAGTTCATTGACGGTGGTGCCAATTTGATGTCCCAGATAATGTTGCGGTAAAAATCCGAAGCCACTAAGCGTTTGGCGCGCCACTTTTTCCACATCGGCGCAAGTCTGCCCGGGCCCTAGTTCCTTTATGACGGCCTCGAAGGCCGCTTTGGCGGCGGAAAAACATGTTATCAAAGATGTTGAAGGAGACGCTGAAAGCACCAAAGTATTGGTTGTATCGGTCCAATAGCCGGATAACCGCACACTCAAGTCAAGGATAACCGTATCGGCTGGTTGCAATATCCGCGTTGTCGGTCCCCCAGGATAGTTCGGTTTAGCTGTGCGAGGACCAGATACTAATTCGCCACTCACCGTTAGCCGTGCACCAACTTCATCCTCCATCCGCTGCACGACATGGTGCCAAAGTTCTAGTTCGGTTATCCCCGGTTTCGCGAAGCTCCGGCACGCCTGTTGTCCAATGTCATTAATACGAGCACACTCGCGAATCAATGCGATTTCACTCGGGGTTTTAATCCGACGACATCTAGCTGCCACCTCTGTGATGTTCACTAATCCATCCACCCCTCGTCGCCGCAAAGACTCTACTACCATGTGAGGCACTCCATCGTCAATGCCTATCCGCACCGATCGGCTAAGCAGACGATTTACCTCCTTCGTGAGGGCGTCTATGTATTGTTTCTGTGGATCGTACGCGTGATCATTGCTAAACGCTGGATACAGCTTTCGTAACACATGGAGTTCTCGTTGTCCGACTATCCACTCCTCTGTATTCGCTAGTATGAGTTCACCAGAGTCAGCAGTCTCCGCAAATAATACCGCGGTCATAGGCCCACCGGCCATGGCAACACCAGCCCACTCGGGTCCCTCAGGAGCGATGCCTGTTACGTACGCGACGTTCTCAGGGCGCCCGAATATGGCAACATCCACTTGTTGTGTCCTCAGAACCTGCTGTAATTTTCTCACGGTGTCCCGCACGATCGATCCTCCTCGCGTCATTAGTTTAAATTATCATATCGTTAACCGTCAACAAATAGCAGCTACATTACTCCTGCATGCTATTAGGGACCTATAACGTCATGACTAATGCTCAGCCTGGCTTACATACTGTTCCATTAGCGTTTTTGCAAAGTCTAGATGCCCCTTTAAAATCTGGGATACTGCGGTATCCCCATTGTCAAGAGCCTGAACGATCTTGGTGTGACCATCAATGATGTCGGATGTGACCCACAGACTATTGGTTAGTTTCAACATTCCGGCGACCACCGGCCCCAATGTCTCCCACAGCCGCAACAAAAAATGATTACTAGCCAATCGCACCAATTGGTGATGAAATTGCACATCAAGAATACTCACTTGGGATGAGTCGTCAGCCGCTTCCGCCATTAAATTTGTAATTGATTGGAGAGACTGCAAGTCCCGCACTGGCCGAGTGAGAAGCGTCTCACAGGCCATGTTTTCCAACTGGTAACGTACGGCGTAAAAATCAACGATATCGGACGAAGACAAGCCGACTACTTCTGTTCCACCCCTAGACAAGGAAAGTACCAATCCTTCTTGCTCCAGCACGAATAACGCATCCCGAACAGGCCCTCGGCTGACATTGAATTCGGCAGCCAATTCTTGCTCTACCAAGCGTTCGCCATGTTTACGTTGCCCACTCAATACTTGATAACGAAGTTGTTCAAGCACATACGTCGTAAATTGGCTGCGGCGTACTGTGGGTGGTATGATGGGACTGGACCACGGCGTTGACTTCATAATAACCTCCTCTATTACAGTGCCTCGACTAAAATGAGTTCCGATGTTAACGGCCCTTCTAATCGAATCACAAGACCCGCATGCGACAAATCTCGACCCGAAATTTCGACGCTTTCATTGGTTGTATCCCATGTGACCCGATATTGACATGAAAGACTCACACCTCGCAATCGTACCGTAATGTTGTCGTTAGTTGGATTTCCAAGACGGAAGATGCCCACTATCCCCCGACTCTTGTCGGTTGCCATCATTTCCAACACCCCCCATCCTCGGGGTTCAGCCCCCATCAGAATCGGGGTGTGATGATAAATCCTACTCGTATGAATGAATGGCCGCACGAACGTTTTATACAGTTCGACCATATGCTGGACTCGCGCCAATTGGACAGGGTTGGGAATACTCCCAACCGGATTAAACTGGCCCAGTGTTGGACGACCAAACAGACACAGCCGTGCTTGAAAATCAATATGGCCAGCGGTATGGCCACTCTGTCCTGCAATCAGCCGATCCACGTATTCGGGGGGTAACGCCATCGTCATGCCATTCGTGATGCTAAACGAGCGAGGCGCCACTTGCCAATCAGTGACCCACGTATGAGAAAAGTGGCGCACCATCCCCAAGTCGGTTCGTCCGCCACCGCTGGCACAACTCTCAAAGATGACATCCGGAAATTGCTGGCGCAAATCCTCAAACAAACGATCAACCTGCTCATAATACCGCCAATAGTTATTTTCTACGTAGCCCTGACGCGAAGTACATCCCCCGGACCGGATGTCTCCCACATTATAGTCGAGTCGAAAGAAATCCAGCTGGTAGTCGCTGATGACGCGGACTATTTCGTTTCGCACCCAGTCTGCAACTTCTGAGTTTCCCAAATCCAATAGGACCGAGTTTCCGCGCACATGGTTGCCATCGTAGCCTTTCATAACCCAATCGGGATGATCTTGCAACACCGCGCTTGCGGGCCCAATTCGTTCCGGTTCCATCCATAGACCGAACAGCAACCCCAAGGCATGTGCTCGCTCTCGAATAGGTCCTATTCCCCTAGGATAGCGCTCCACATCCACAATCCAATCTCCAACTCGAACATTCCACTCGGACTCTCGTTCGGGTGGAGTATACCAACCCGCATCGATAAAAAACACCTCGGCACCTAGCATAGCCGCGAGTTCCATCTGGTGAAAAACCGAGGACTCGCTCATGTCCAGTTCCGGCCCAATCCCAGACTCGATCCAAGCTCTCCGCCCGCGGGCAACAGGTGCGTTAAACACCGATGCCCGGATGTGGTCGTGCATTGCCTGAACGCCCTCATCCAATCCCCCAAAAACAATACCAAGATGAACTTCGGGCGTGCGCACGGTCTCTTCTCGATCTAAGACGCGTAGCGGGGCTGGGGCGTCAGGACCAATCGCCAATGCCAGATGTGCTGTGTGGTCGTCAGTGCCATATATGTCACAATTAACATCAAATGAAAAACTGTAGCCACCCTGCCAGGCTAACTGCCCAACAAACATTTCTCCGGTCGCGTTGTTTCGAAGAAAGAAACAGGGGTGCCTGAAACGGTCGCGAAGATATCGACCCGAGATAGTCGTGGTGGCGTTCGCCAGGTCCAGCCACTGAAACCTGCCCTCATTGCCCCAGTGTTCATCCTCCATATATCCCAGCGAGTACAATGCCGCATCAGCGGGTAACCGAGAGCGCCAGCGCTTTGTTGACTGCATACCCCCACTCCATGAGCACACCGAGCTAATTGCCGCCTCACGTTGTTGATGATTGACTATCTCGAGCCATCGCGAGATTATGGGCGAACCGTCTAACATAGTATGAACGCGTACGCTGATAGCCCTTACCGCATGGTGCAGATTTAATATGGTATGTAAACTTCCATCTTTTTCTGATTGCTCGAACTCGCCTTTTACCCAGTGAGAGGTCAGCATCTGTCCATCGACATTCAGTTGAAACGCATGAGGTTGAGCAAATTTGACGGGATCTACAAACGGTGCGGCCGGCTTGGTAATCACGTCACTCAAGTAGCCCGCCGCGTTCCACCCAAGGCTGACATACTGACCGTCTATCAGGGCTTCCTCATACACCGCTAACCCCGTGCGAAATCTAATTCCAAACTGATACTTTCCTCCACCATCGACGGTAACATCGAAAAAATTCGTGTTCGTGCCTGCCACACTTAATCATTCCCTTCTACACTGGGAACAAGTGTATTTTGATAAACACGTCCCCATATACTGTCACTCACTGCTTCGTATCCGTCAATTGCGGGCTACTCGCATTACAAGCGAACGTAGCGAATAGTGGTGGCAGAGCCAGTTGTCGGCAAGTTCACCACGAGTCCGCCTTGCTGCAATTGCGATCCACTAGCTATCCATGAACTTTGCGTTGCGTAATCGTAGAGTCGATAGTTGGCGTGCAGACTTAGGCCATGCAACGTCAACCGCATCGTTGATTGCGGACAAGTCCCGCGTCGGAACGCCTGGACAAAGCCCGTCCCAGTCGTTGATTGATTAAATTGCCACGCCATCCAGACACTGGTGTCCTCTGGAGGCGCAAACGCGGTTAACGGATAATAGTCCCCAAAATAATTCGGCGCAATATCGATCCACTCGAAACTCATGGCACGTAATACATTCCAATTCTCCGTCACCGCACTTGGAACCTGAACAATCTCCTGAAATGAAGGTGCCATCGCGCTTCTGGCATTATATTCATTAGTGCCTTTGCCGGAAAAACTCTGAATTAGCACCTGATCGCCAGTCATCGGTAGCCACGCTGACACTCCAAATGTCATGCCTTGATTGGATTCCGCCACATTCGAATAGTCACTACGCCACAAATTAATGGCATACCCCATAGAGTCGATATCTAAACGACGACCGCCGCTGGCACAGCAGTCAATTAAAAGTCCGGGATGTTTAGCTAGCAATGCACCCCAATACTCAAGATGACCCGTCACATACTGAATTTGCGTGATACCACGTCGGCCTGGAGGGTCGTTAAATTGCCAGTATGGTAATGGATCAATATTGTAGTCCTCACGATACACGTCCACTTTTTGGGTAGTAATTAACGCCCCAAAGTGCTCAACAGCCCAATTCACCACTTCTTCTTTCCCAAAATCTAACAAGCGAGCCTGCCCACTGTACTCAGAAAGTCCGGGAGGTGGTTTTAGCAACCAACTTGACCGACGATCATATAACCATGTTCCAGGCATTACCCGCTCTGGCTCAAACCACAGTATCGACCCCATACCTAGATCCTTCGCTCGTTGGAATATAGGGCTCAAGCCGTGCGGAAACCGCGTAGGGCTAGGAGTCCATGTCCCTACGGATACCCATGTGATAGGTCCTGGTGGAGTTTCATACCATCCCGCATCAATCCACCAGTAGTTGTGCACGCCTCCAGTGCTTGGAGTATCGTGTTCTGCACCGTACGCATTCAGCCAACTTAATTCGTTGGCCTGATCGTCAGTCCCATCAGGCCCTCCCTGCTCGGAAAAAAACCCATTGGCTACCGCCGGGCACAGAGGATCTGGAAGTTTTCCCTGCTTGCGCGGTAGATGATATTGTATAAACCACTGTCGCCACTGATTTTGTGCGTCTATCCACCCCGCCGTATTCCCTGGCACCTTCTCCCATGGCATCACAACGATCCGGGGTGTCCGTATCGTTTCGCCCGGCGCTAACCACAATTCTGCCAAGTCCGTCGAGAATATATCTTGGCCGTTAGTCAGTAACGTACCATCTACCTGACTCATTCCCCCGTACAACCGCAATGTATCCGCTCGCAGGCGCTCGACTTGCATGACCCACTGACCAGGCCAGCCCAAGGCTACAATCATTCCTCCGGAACTCCAGTCTACATTGAGGTAGGGCCAGCCACCCAAAATATTGGTCCCACTTAAGTCGGAATTATGATATCCATTACTCGACCTCCCGCCGCTAGTTGAAAACACGCGAAAGCTGTTCGGCACCAGTGGAATCTCATACGGTGCAAAGTCCGTCGGCTGATCGTGGCTACCATTGTTCGAGTGAATAATCCACCCATTCCGCGAAAGGCCAGACACGTTCCAATCCAAAGCCAGGATTTGTGAAAGCACCGCTGTTCGCGTTTTACCTCGATTCGCAAAGTATATGATCCAATCTGATGTCGGAAATCCTGCATATTGGGAAGCAACCCACTGCACCTCAAGATGCGTGACTGGATCGGTCCACCGGATGGTAGTTGTTTGCACTCCTTCGCGTGTTTGACTGGTCAGAACTTCCTTCGGCCACTTCGTCAACAACGTGTCAGAGGACTGATTCCCGTATAGGAATGAAAACGGGGGCGAGTTGATAAAAGCTTGGATGGTCTGGCCACCGATTGACCGAGAACGCAAACTCTTGGCTAAAGCCGATGAAAATGGCAACGATGATGCAAAAATCGCCGCACCACTCCCTGCACCCCATTTCAGCACTTGACGCCTCGTCATGCCGTGACGACCCCGCTTCGGCTCGGCTCCATCGCGTTCATCCTGAGAATCCAATTTCACATCGCCCCCTCGTTCAACTTGAGATTACTGTTGACTGGTCCACGGTCCTCCGAGTCCGTCCAACCCCGCTATTACAGGTTGGCGAGCAGAAATGCCCATTGCACCCTACGTTGGCTCATTTCCACTCGCCACAAGCCTATATCACTTAATGCCCAACCGGGCATTCTCCTGCTGCGTAAATTTCGCCATCAACCCCGCATTCTGGCTATCAAACTGCGCGACGATTTGCGCGGCATCCGCATCATACTCTTTCTCAGCGGTCTTAAACGAGATGAACCCATTCACGTATTCCAAGAACAAGCCATCAATCGTATCGAATGAGGTAGAGGTCATCGTATCAAAGGCCGACAATGACCAAAACGGGTACTTATCGATAGCTTGTTGGAATGTGCGGTCGACAGGGGGTGCGGTCGTGCCTTTAATGATTGGAATAGCGTTTTCTTCCTCATTCACTATGGTCTGATCCCAATGCGGAGTGGTGATAAATTGCAGCCACGCCAATGCTGCCTTAAACTTCGCAGGGGTCATTGTGCTGTCCGCGAGATGCGTAGAAATGGCGAACTGAAATCCCACGTAAGGCCCACCGACGTCTTGGTACGTTACCAAATTGGTCGCATACTTCGACGTACCCATAACACTCGTTGGGTTAAACATTCCAAATGGAAACTGATGTTTTTTGGGTAGGGCATATACCAACTTGGGCATGTCCGAGCCTTCGACATAGACCATCGCGACTTGCTGGCTTGTAAAGAGACTATACGGGCTGGGAGCCGTGCTCGCATTGGTTTCGGTAACGTCAATCGTGGCAGGATCCCACGTGCTCAACAACGCCTTGGCCGCCGGCCACCAATCGATCAACGCAGGATCCTTCGAAGGATTAAGCCAATCTCCGTAGTGGTTATAGAAATAGGCATTTTCCTCAGAAGTAACTGCCCCAGCCGTGTTACCCTTGACGCCTAATATGGTGCGCATCCGACTTGCGCCCAGCGCATTTGGTTGGAAGATGTGAGCGAACCAGTTGTAAATAGGAGCTCCGAATGTTGCTCCCGGGTCGATTCCGTGAGCCTTCAGCTCTTGAGAGTCGGTGACCAACTGTCCCCATGTGGTAGGAGGTTTTGTGATCCCGGCTTCCTTAAACAGCGCCTTATTGTACCAAAACCCAAAGCCTTCCCAGTCGCCATCCACCGCATACACCCCAGTGGTACCAGCCTTCACTCCAGGTACGATCGACGAATCGACAGCTTCGGGGTTCATCGTATTAATCCACTTCTTATTCCCGGGAATGAACGGATTGGGCTGTTGAAAGTACGGAAGAAGGTCCGTGAATAGTCCCTTCGGGTAATCAATATTCACGTATGGACCCTGCACCCAACTTATATCCGGCAACTGTCCCGCTGCTCCTTCGGTTTCGTACCACTGATTGGTACCCTCCGTACTGGTGTTCGGCAGAAATTCGATGTGGATACCCGGATACAACTTTTCAAAGGCTTTAGCTGCGTTGTCGAGCGCGACAACCGGCTTTACACCTGGGGTCGGTTTCTGCCCTGGCAACAGGGGAGTATAGGCACTCGCGTACATGGTAATCGTACCCTTAAACGTGAGCTTTGGGTAGTGTGTGGCCGCTGGTGCCACCCGAAAGCCTAGTCCCCCCAGTGACGCAGAACCCAACAACGCCAATGTACCAATCAAAGGAATGACCTTTTTTCCTGATTTTCTTATCACCACGTTTACTCCTTTCACGTATCGCGACCTCTACCACAAGCCGATGCACACGAACTGCCTGACTATTCCCCGCATCACCCCCTCTTCGCAACACACAATGTCCTACATCTTGATGGCACCGCTCGTCAGACCCGCGACAAAATACCGCATGAAAAACAAGAACAGCAGCACCATTGGAACCGCCGCCAAGGTGTACGCGGCAAACTGCATATTCACAACATTGACGCTCACAATCGCGGGTGGCGGAACAAAATTTGCGATTGCCATGGCAACCGTCGACTGAGACGGGGCTAGCACCAAAGAAGGCCATACATAATCCCCATAAATCGCTGTAATGTTTAATAGACCAATCGTAATCATAATAGGCACCGACAATGGCACCACGATTCGCTGAAAAATTTGAAAGTCATTGGCTCCGTCCAATCGTGCAGACTCAAACAATTCATTAGGGATCCCTTGCACAAACGTTCGGAATACAAAGATCGCAAAGGCTTGACCGCCTGCAATGTATGGCAAAATTAAAGCCCAATCGGAGTCTAATAACCCCATATTCTTAATTTGTAGGAACAAAGGAATCAGCGTCAGAAATCCGGGGACGAGCAACAGTCCAAAAATTGCATAAAAGAGGAAGGCCTTGCCATAAAATTTTAGCCGCGCAAATGCATATGCGCTGAGCATTCCAAACCCAATGACTCCTACCAGACTCAACGCGATAATCAAGAACGTTCTAAAGAATGAGGCTTCGAGATATTCCCATGCCAAAACAAAGAACTGCCCAAAAGGTGGGGCCACTCCAAAACTAAAGGGATTCACCGTATACTGGTCCCCATTTTTTAATGCATTTGCCACCATAAAAATCATTGGGTAGGCCGCTAAAACCAGCAACATGACCAATAGCAAGTAGATCACGTATTTGGGCCGACGCGCTTGGTTCATACTCATACCCCATTTCCCTCCTGCTCATTTCCCGTCCGGATATACTTCATACCCACGATCGCTAACGTCATCGACACTAAAAAGATGACGAAAGCGATCGCCATCGCATACCCGAACCGATCATAGTCAATCGCATTCTGGTACATGTACAGCACCGGAGTAATACTCGCATTTTCGGGCCCACCATTCGTCATTAACAGTGGGGTCAGTAAGTTTTGGCTTATGCCGACGATCGACAAGATAATCAGTAACTTAATCTGAGGCATTAACAATGGCACTTCTATACGCCACACCCGTTGCCCCGATGTGGCACCGTCAACTGTAGCTGCATCCACAAGCTCAGTAGGTATACCCTGAAATCCTGCATAAAATATGAGTAAAGCAAAAGCACTCACCCACGGAAACCCCATAAGAATCAGTGCCCAGAGAGCGGTTTGCGGATTAGCTAGCCACGCTGTACCGAATCGCCCGAGTCCAACCACGTTGAGGAGCAAATCGATCGCGCCGCCGGGATTGTAAAAGTCAACCCAAATCAATATTCCGACAATTCCTGGAATCGCCATTGTCATCACGAATAAAAAACGGAACCAATACTGAGCACGCATACTACGCAGACGATAAATCATCAACGCCGCCGCGAACGCTGCAAGCATTCCCAGTGGGATCCCGATCAAGGACCACCAACCTATGTGAACAAGCGATTCTAGAAACACCGGATCATGAAATAATTGAATGAAGTTGGAAAGGCCGACCCATGTTGGTGGAAGTAGGCCATTCCATGCCGTGAACGCTCCAATTAGCGCACGGACAACCGGTCGATAACTAAACAACCCAACAAAAATAAATGTCGGCAATAAAAACGCATATGCAATTATTGATTGCCGCAGTAGCCGGCGGCGCACAGGAGATTTAATCTGTTCGGAGACCGCAATGGAGGCTTTGTGAGAATCCTCATTAAGGGTTCTTGCAGCCACATAACCACACTCTTTTCAAAAGGATTTTCCCGCAATTCATGGGAATTACGTCATAACATCTAAGATGGAAAGTTTTCTGACTACCAAATATTATAACTCTTCGGCTTGTTGTCTGTCTACTGTTAACGAAGTGGTTTTTTATATAAATCACATGTTGCGCACAGGCCAGTCAACCTTTTGGACAATTTAACCAAATGGGATGCTCTGGCGAGGCGATATGGCTCGAAGCCTTATCTACATGCGGCCATTAGGTCGTCAGAACATTTTCCCCCGCATGAGACACAAAAAACAACCTGCCCCCGTCATTCGAGAAATTTAGGTTAGCACGTCAAACTAGAAACTAATGAGGAATAGCAAATCGCTTTATTTTTATTTGGAGAGTGGATAAAAGACACGGAGTGGCATGCTCGGCTCTAATCCACCCTGCATGCAGTGCAATTGGCACCTACCCTCAGCGCCTTGCCGCGCTCCACTGACACAAACCGACCCCAAAACACATGAATGCGCCTTATAATTCAAGCCTGCACCGCCAAAGCAATCGAACTAATCGCCAGGGTGGCGATAGGATTGTAATGGATAACATTTTTAGACCCGTAGTCCGGCGATTGGCGCGGATCGGACCAACCCGGCTTCTCTGCCGACAACCATACGGCACTGGGGCCTCTTATCAGTGACCTTCGCGTATTCAAGGGTGGGTAGTTGGCTCCCCTACTTTTCTATAAGGACATGTTGGCGGCTCCCATAACGGGAATTTTATGCTCAGGGAGGAGCCGTATTATTCTGCCGAGATCTATGTCTAGTCAGGATCACCTTGGGCTTGTCAGGCGTTTCAATAATTCTACTGACCGGGCTTAAACGCGTCGAAAAAGCCTCTTGAGCGACTAGTTCGATATAAACATCCAACAGCGACGGCACCCGGGGCAATCCTCGTTCCGGGGTCGACTGTATTGATCCAGCCACACCCTACCACGTCACACATCAGCCGTCTTGCGTGATATCGCAAGAACCGCGCGTGACCATGGTGTCTTTTTTCAGCTCATTGACCCGTAATAGATGCCTCGTCTTGCCGTTTCTCGGGATGAAATCGCGTGCCTTCGGGGTAGCCGATTAAGGCAGATGGTGTTTTAATGAGAGCCATAACCATACAGTGACGCTTGGGGCGGCATCGACAGCGCCCCGCGCCAATTCCCTCGATTAACGGCCTAAACGGCCTCGCGGGACCACACTCTTACAGGATCATGCGAGAAAAAATACGGGAGGAATGACAATGGCCATACGTGTTGCCGTTTCCGGGGCAACGGGGTGGGTAGGTCGTGCGATTGCCGAAAGCCTTTTACTGCATCCAGAATTCGAGTTATGTGGCGCGGTCGCACGCAAAACCGCGGGTCGCGATTTAGGTGAGGTTATCGGAGTACCTGCCGCCAATGGCATCCTTATTCAAAAAACCGTGCGCGAGGTCCTAACGACGGGCCCCGACGTCCTCGTCGACTATACCGAACCCTTGGCCGTGAAAGAGCACGTCCTCACCGCTCTGCAGCATGGGGTGCACGTCGTCGTCGGGACATCCGGGCTGACTGCCAACGACTATGCCGAAATCGCCGATATTGCCCGGTCGGCCCAAAGAGGCGTAGTGGCTGCCGGTAACTTTTCTTTAAGTGCGACCCTGGCCAAGCATTTCTCACTCATCGCAGCCCGATACATGAAGTCCTGGGAAATTGTTGAATACGCCGATGCTCACAAGATCGACGCCCCGAGCGGCACCGTGCAGGAACTGGCCGAAATGCTGGGCGAGCAGTCGCCACCTCAGATCGACGTGCCGATCGACGAAACTGTAGGAACAATAGCCGTAAGGGGCGGGCTGATTGCCGGGGTGCCAGTTCACGCCGTCCGGTTACCTGGCTTCGTCCTGGGCTTCGACGTGATCTTTGGCATGGACGGCGAACGCCTGATGCTTCGTCACGAGGCCGGCTCCAGCCCCGATCCGTACGTTTCCGGAACCCTGCTGGCGATTCGGCGCGTAGGTCGTGTGCACGGATTGGTGCGAGGGCTCGACCGGCTACTATTTGAGCAAACCGAGACTTCCGACCGCGGTGAGGCTACCAAGGACTCCCGGTAAACGGCGTACTGCACATGTCCGCCTGTAACACGCACCTGAGCTCGTCTACGTCTTCGCTCGCTCCCGTCGGACCACCCTCTTGGCCATTTTCGTTCCTATTGCTCGAAACGGCGCGAAGCAACCGAGAATTTTTCTAGAACATTTCGCCTGTGTTTCCTGGTATTTCACCAGGCGGGTCGGGGAGCTAGGAAAGAAGAAGGCTGTAAATCCGGCGCTCGCCGCTTGCCAGGTCGGATTTCGAGGATTGGTCCGGCAAGTCGTCTTCTTGGTAATTGACACTCCCAGGCCTAAAGGCAGGGGATTCTTGCGAGGAACTCAGAGGAGCTTTACTCGCAAAGGGTTTGCCAACAGCCCCCTAGCCACTCGCTCGAAGTCGAGTCTGTGGTTACTTTTGCGTAGGATATTCGCCGCGCCATTCACGTCCGCATTCAACACACGGTGGTCGCTGTCGCGGTACAACCTCGTTTGACCCGTTGCCCACGAAACGCGTGGTCTTGGCGGGTGGCATCCCAGCACGGGATAGGGTCGTGGTCCAGGAAACTCGCTTTCGATGTGTAGCTTTCTTCTTGCTCAAGATACTGGATCCCATATCGCTCACACAGGTTTTTTACTTGGTTACGCAGTTGCCCATGAGGGATCTGCGCAAAGTTTTGATTGTTGCGCTTGCCCAGCTTCACGTCGTGTTTCCAGGCAGGATTGTACCCCGCAACAATCGCGCCGCTCTCATGATTCACGCAGTAATCCACGATGTATCGTGCGGACTTCCTCATGTAGTCTCTCACCTGGTTATTACGATGCATCGTGATCCGTGCCATCTGTTCGGACCGCGGTAACCTTTGCTGATCCAGCATGGATTGCAGCTTGGCCATACGCAGGTTGTACTGCTGGTTGATGGATTTTAGATGTTTTCCGTCGAGGATGAACGACGACCCATCGGTACTGTTGACGCAAGTAGCCAAGTTATCCAAGCCGAGATCCATGGCCAGTGCCTTATCTGCTGACAGATGCGGTTGTGGTTCTTCCTCTGCTTCGTAGACAAATTGCACGTTGGAGAATCGCGCCTTCTCCCTCGGCAGAATCCGCACTTCTTTGACCGCCTTCCCTTCGAGCCGCGAAGGGAAGAGAATTTTGATCCGTTCCAAGTCGGGATGCAATCGTTGAAACTCCCGCGACATGAGCACTAGTAAGTAGCCATCCTTAATCACGATGGCATTCGTTGACAAGATGAGCGGGAAGTAGGCGTTCTTATCGCGGTAATGGGGAATCCGCACATCACGGAACCGATACTCACCCTGTTTTGCGTTCTTCAGCAGGGTAAAGAAGGAACGGAATGCCCGATCGACCACTTTGAGAATTTGCTGGCTCACCCCCGCTTGCAGTAACGCGTCGTTCGCATTCGCTTTCACCGCTTGGTAAGTGGATTCGCAGCAGAGAAAACGGCCTTCGGCAAAGACATACTGGCGAATGGAATACAACCCGACATTGTACAAGTTTTTGGCGTACCGGCACGTTTCGCGCAAGGCTTCGTATTCCCTCTTCGTGAGTCCTTTGACGTGGTTACTCTGCGTCAAATACAAGCTTCTGTCCCCTTCTTTTTATATAGTTTCATATATGGCCGCCGGTTGGAAAACCGCACCTTGAAACCGGGCTACAATAAGCCGATGGCACTGCCAGAAGTACGCTGACCCAGGATTAGCCAACGTCCGCGCCCTTTCCCTTGGAGAGATTCGCCGAGAATGATGGTGCGAATCCCATAGAGAAACAGGCGAAACAATCGCAATGACGTGCAACATGCGACAGAGGCGTACTGCAGTTGGGATTGTGACGATCGAGAATTCAGCCGCGCTCCGTGTTCGCTATTAGAGATAGGCGGTAGACACATGGCAAACGAGAATGCACTCCGGCTCACTGCGCCTGCAACGCATCCACTTCTGGTCGCGTCAGACCGGTGATGGCCATCACCTTCTCCACGCTGTCACCGGCGGCGAGTAACGCTTTAGCCACTAGACGCCGTTCTTCTTCCCGCCCTTCTATTCTCCCTTCTAGTCGCCCTTCTTTTTGTACGCGTTGGAGAATCTTGGACATCTTTGTCAACTCCTTTGTCAATCGGTCGAGTTCCTCGTCGGTTAACCGTGATTCTGCCAGAGCCATTATGGCTGCCGTGACCAGGTCGCGCTCACTGAGGGGAACTTGCGGCAGTAATGCCAGCGTCTGCCCAAAGAGCGCCCGCCGATCTTCAGTATGCATGCATAGCGCCAAAGCTAACCGCAAGCGGTCGGGCGGTTCCCATGTGTGAGCGGATAGGTGCTGGGCCACTACTTCTAGGGCGGCATCGCCGTCAAGCTGACTCAGATAGACATTTTCGATTTGATAGCGAATGACACCCAAATCAATCTGAGTCGGTGCTTGCGAGACGGCACCATGATACAAGATTACAGTGCGCACAGGCGTTTGATATTTCTCAGCTAAGCGGGTATCGTAGCTGAGAAAACGATACAGCGTCGGTTCCCGGTGGTTTTGGAACTCCAGGTGGAAAATCCGTCCATCCGCCATGCGCCAGACCGTATCGGCCCGCATCTCGTCCGCTGGCAACACGGTCGGGAGCAACTCGGCTAGTTCGATATCGTCAATCCCAATGGCACGCATGGCCCCTTGGGAGAGGCTTTGGGTCAAGATCTTTAAATACAGATCCTGCTCTGCCATTGAATCACCTCAAAAATGTTAAGTTTATTCTACCAAAACTCAGGGCCGGAGACCATGCGAAGAAGAGACCAGACCCGTTTGTGCTATCATAGCGTGAGTGCCTATGATAGGCGGGCAAGAGGGCTGGCTGAGTGCTTTGGGGTGTGCTGCGTAAGGTCCTTCGCTGCATCACGTAATGGCCGTCGGTGCTGCTGGAAACGTTTGTAGAAAACCCTGGGCCGGGACGTGCTATGCAGCAGTGAGTTAGCCAATGGTCCGACATGCGCCGCATCAAGTCACCTTCCCGCGCAAGAACATTTGACTGGATCCCTGGGTGCGCCACGGGTGCATGGCCTTGGTTTAGGGATAGCTATATTAATGCACCTTAAGTTTCGCAGGATTTTCCATCTTCAAAGGATCTAAGGCGCCCGATGGCGAAGACCCTCTGTCGAG
>PXYV01000003.1 GCA_003023745.1 Sulfobacillus acidophilus
TGGGAGTGGGAAAGTTGCGTCGGTACAGCTTATCGCCGACGCCAAGCTACTGCTATGACACTCAGTGTCATATTACCAGGAAAATCCCCGCAGAATTTCGATCGATTGTCTATCTAATCTATAGGCCTATAATCGTACCTAAACTTATGTTTAGTAAGTTTCGTGGAGGCCGCGCCCTGCAACCTGACTTATCTAGGGATGTATGTTGTCCTAACCAGAGGGAAGGCTCGTTGAGCCGCCATCCAAATCCGATCGAGCGTCTCCTCGGAGAAGCCCAGTGCTCGGCCCTGATTGAAGATCGTAAGGTCCGTGCGCGTTTTGTCAGAAAGGTCTTCAAGGCACGGGAAGGTCTCCAGCCATTCACGTCCGGCTTGGGTCCACGGATTGAGAAGCGGGAGCGGTTTTTGCGTCAGATCTGCGGCAAATCCTTGATATTTCGGCAACGTTTGATCGAGGATGCTCCGGATGATGTTCTTGCACTGAGTGGCTTCGCGGATGACTGATCGCGCGAATCCCCGCAGGAATCCCCTCGACGTGCGCCCATTTCGATCCGCGTTGATGCAAAACACAACAGGTGATCGACATGACACGAATTCGCACCCAAAAACTGGTAAACGTAGCTTTTAAATCGTCCCAATGATCTTGCAATTCGGGCCGTCAATGGCGAATCCCTCGGTATGCTGACCAACAATCAAGAACCCATGACCCGCCCCGTCGGGGCGGCGCCGCTGTTCCGACAACCGGCGGATGACGTTCACTTGGTTGCGCTCAATCAGATGGTGCGCTGGGACGACCGACAAACTCGTCGATCGCCGGGGGAACGCGTCCTCGTGCTGGTGTTGGACGTGTTGTCCGGGAAAACGCCGTGGTATCGCGTAGGGAGCGATTTGCTGCCACGGACTTGGAAATCCTCGTGGGCGCCGGACGGCGTCCCGAAGACTTCACCGATGATAGCCTGGGGCGCGCGCTCGACAAACTGGCGCGGGCACAGCCCGCGAAGGTATTCAGTTCCATCGCGTTGGCCGCCTATACGCACGACGGGATTCTGCTCGACACGGGCCATTGGGCCAGTACCTCCCAATCGTTGTGGGGAGATGACCCCCTGACGGAGGCGGCCGATCCCCGACCGGCCTACGGCCACTCGAAAGACCGGCGGCCCGATCGGAAGCAGATTCCCGACTCTCTTCGTCAATCGGGAGGGCGTGCCGTTGTTTGGTACCGTGGAGTCCGGCCATCCGTCCGATAAAACCCCCAACGGAGCGATGATCGACCGGCTCACGGACGCCCTGGACCCCACGCAATTGGCCCACCTCACGTACCTCGCGGATTCTGCGCTCGTGACGGGCCCGAACTTAACACGCTTAGCCGCCCAGGGGATCCGCTTTATTTCCCGGTGTCCGGAGACATTTGGGGCGGTGGCGGCCGAGCAGGTTGGCCTGTCTCTTATACAGCCTGGCGGAGTGGCGCCTTCGCGCCGCCGCCATCCCCATTCCGTCCCCATCCCGCCGGGTGCTCTAAAACCCGACGGGGCACGAAGTGGTCCGTCATTTGGCGAGCCTGCAGGTGACCCGCACCCCGCACGAGCAGCGGATCGTCTCGCTGCCCGGCATTTTCCATGCCACCTTAGAAGCCATCCTCGACGCCCTCGCCATGCCCATCACCGTCTTTACGGTGCCTCCCTTACGCGACCCGCCTTCTTAACAAACCCTCACAGTTACCAATTTTAGGGTGCGGAATGGATAACATGAGATCAATCGGATCCGTTTTGGATCGACGAGGGTCAGCCCGACGCTTGAGGGAGGTGGCTTTCGGCGAAATGATCCGAGCCGTCCGACCCCAATCCCGGAGATCCTGCACGAGCAAGACCAGCAAATCCCGGGCACTAGCCCTCGTCAACTTTCGGTCAAGCCAAAACGTCAACTACACAAAGACGTGGAACCTAACAACAGGCTTCCCCCGAACAGCGTTTCCCGGCGTCTTCGGTGCTACCCTGTCATCCGCGATAGTCGCTTCGCCGTTCCCCGGTCTTGTGCTTTACACTGAGTTAAATCAGCATGTCTCAGCACGGTCCCCCTCCACTAAAGAAAAAACTTTGGAGGAAACCAGAACAACCGTGTACGTATTTTCTTTTTACTCTGGATAGAATTAGTCATTGCTACACAGCGGTGACAGATCTCGGCTGAAGCGGTTCTAATAATAAAGGCCGTAGGCATATCGATGTGTAATACTTCTTGATGACCGCACGCTCGGGTCACCAAAACTCCTTGGTCACCAGTAATTCGCACTATGCTCACCCCCCTCCATTGTATTGAATAACTTGATGGTTGCTTACATCGTGTTAGCCTCTACGCACGAACATTGCTATCTCCCCACACCCGAAAGAACGGCTGGAGCCTTTTGGGGTATTTGGTTCCGTAATTCTAGTATCCTGGTCTACTTTTCTCATAGGGAGCGCAAACTCCCTTTGACCTAGGCGGCAGTCGGGATCTGCACACACCATCTCACCCCTTAACTAAGACATAACGCATCCAATGCGCTAGCTCGGGCTTCCTGCATTATCCGGGCAATCAGTTCCCTAACGGGTGGACTGTCGAAAATGAAGCCGACCCCTTGAACGAACCAGACATAGTCCTCGCCGAGCTTTCCATCAAGTGCCCAGAGGCGATTTCTCTGCCCTGCCAAAAGCGACAGCAATCGCTCCGGCGCACCGCCTTTTTGTTCACGGCCAAAATCACCGTGGAAAATCCGGTGGCAAGCACACGCCCAGAAACCCCTAATGACCACCCCATGATGGTGGTGTCCGTTTCTCGAAAATCCAGCAACGCTTGCTTGTAGCGCGCATGGATGGGACACTCCTCCGTCGCAAGAAAACGGGTCCCCATTTCAATGCCCTCCGCTCCCAGAGCCAAGGCAGCGATGAGTCCGTACCCATCCCCGAAGCCGCCGGAGGCGACGACCGGCACGGAAACCGACTGGGCTACCTTTCGCACGAGGACAAGGCTGCCTATGTCATCGCGACCCAAATGTCCGCCGCCCTCATATCCCACGGCAATCACGATATCGGCACCTAGTGGCTCGGCCTTTTGCGCCTGGCGCACCCCGGCCACCAACACCATGGCCAAAATGTCGGCCTCTTTGATTCGCGGAAGATACGGTGCCGGATTTCTCCCGGTCAACGAGATTGCACGCAGCTTCATTCGAAGAGCAACCTTGAGAAACGGGTCCAGCGGACAATGGCCACATTCACTCCAAAAGGCCGCGATGTCCGTTGGCGTACTGCATCCACCTCTGCCACAACGTCTTCGGGCTCAGGGACGCCGGTGGCGGTTATTTGCCCGAACGCTCCCACATTCGACACCGCGGGTGCAAATTCGCCGATGGCAATATGGGCAAGACAGCCTCGGATAATGGGATACTGGGACCCTAAAAGTTCCGTCATACGCGTCTTCATTGTGCTCCTCTCCTTCCCTGAACCACGTCCAATACCCGACGCGCGATGACCAACTTCTGAATATCGCTCGTTCCGTCATAGATCTGGGTGATTTTGGCGTCCCGCATCATCCGCTCGACACCAAACTCCCGCATGTAGCCGTATCCGCCCAATGCCTGCACCGCCTGATTGGTCACACGCCCGGCCATTTCGGAACACCACAGTTTCGCCATCGCTGCTTCCATGGTGAAGGGCTTACCAGTATCCACCAGGCGAGCAGTCTGATACAGTAGAGCCCGTCCGGCCGTAATGTCGGCCAACATTTCCGACAGTCGAAACTGCATACCTTGAAAATCGAAAATCCGCCGGCCGAATTGTTGGCGCACCAGCGTATACTCTAACGCAATGTCATACGCCCCCTGAGCAATCCCCACCGCTTGAGCCGCTGTACTGAGCCGAGTGGTGTCAAATGTCCGCATCAGAGTGCTAAACCCCTGATGCTCTTCCCCCAACCGTTGCACCGTCGGCACAAAGACATCTTCAAAACGGAGGGCCGCTGTGCTTGAACCCCGTACCCCCATCTTACGTTCGACACGACTTGTAACGACGCCGTTCTTCCGTTCGACAATAAACGCCGAGATGCCCCGCGCTCCCGGTTCCCCGGTGCGGGCAAACACTACCATCACATCTGCCTTGTCCCCGTTGGTAATGAAAATCTTTTCTCCGTTCAACACGTACCCATCCGACACGCGTGTAGCCCGACACTGCATGTGCGCAGCATCGGATCCATTCTGCGGCTCTGTTACGGCCAAGGCGCCCAACCACTCGCCGTTGGCCATTGGTGGCAGATAGTGCACTTTTTGTGTATCAGTGCCAGCCAGCAAGATTGGCAGTTGACCATGGGTGTTCGTGAAGTACACCAATGCGGTGGCTGCACAAGCTCTGGCAATCTCTTCGACTACCATCGCGTAAAGCAAATGGCTACCTTGTTGCCCCCCATATTTTTGGGGAACGAGAATACCCATCAGACCATTGTCGGCTAACACTTTGATCTGTGGCCACGGGAACGATTCTTCTTCATCCAACTCCACCGCCCGCGGACGAATGTGTGTCTCCACAATCCTCTGAACCACATCGCGGACCATGCATTCTTCCTCGGAGAAGTCGAGCGTCATTAACGCACTCAAATCAATCGACACCGGTTATTCCCCCTCATCCTGTGTTCGCCATCCCTGGAACAGCGGCTTGCGCTTTTTCTGAAATGCCTCGACACCCTCGCGCTGGTCATGGCTAGAGGCGGCTGCCGCACCAGCAAGGCGCTCTAGCAACAGTCCTTGAGACACATCAGCGTCGGCCCCACCTCGGAGCGCGGTGAGAATCATCTCCATGGAGATCGGACTCTTGTCCTCCAGTTGGCGCGCCAATTGGTCGGTCGCCCGCCATAGTTCCGCCTGCGGGTGTACGGCTGTTGCTAATCCGATAGCCTGAGCTTCAGTCGCCCCGACGAAACGCCCCGTTAAAAGAATTTCGGTCGCTCGCGCAAGACCGATAAGACGCGGAAGCCTTTGCGTCCCGCCGAATGCAGGAATCATACCTAGACGTCCTTCCGGAAAACCCAAGTTGGCGTTGTCAGAAACCAGCCGAATCGAACAAGCCAATGCTAGTTCCAAACCGCCCCCCAGCGCTACGCCGTTTATCGCCGCAATCGTGGGAATGGGGAGCTCGGCGAGGCGCTGAAATACCATCTGACCGCGTTGCAGAAACTTCAACGCCTGCCCAAGATCGATATCGTGCAACTCGTCCAGATCCGCCCCGGCGCAAAAGGCTCGCTCGCCTTGACCCGTGATCACTAGAACCCGCATGTCCGGTCGCGATGTCACCTCGTCAATGACCGTGCCAAGGCTTGCGATGACTGCAGCGTTTAAAGCGTTCAATTTTTCAGGACGATTAAGCGTGACCCAACATACCCGGCCCCGGATCTCCACAACCAGGTGAGTTTCTGCCATATCCTATCTCCTTTCGGTCTCCCCGGATACTATGCCGCGGTGCTGCAAGCGTTCGATCTCTTCTGTCTCGTAACCCATCTCTCGCAAAATTTCGACTGTGTGTTGTCCCACCAGTGGTGGTGGGGTCCGAACAGCGAATCCACCACCATTGACATGTACCGGTGTCCCAACGAGAGCGATCGGTCCCGCCCGCGGATGCTCGACAATTTGAATCATGCCTCGCGCTAGGACTTGGGGTTCTACAACCACTGCATCAAGGGTATTGATCAGGGCTGCCGGGACCCCGTATTGGCGAAACGTCTCCACCCATTGCTCAGCCGGATAATGCGACAGCACGTCCTCAATGATGGACACGATTTTCGCTCGGTGAACCTGCCGTCCCGCATTGGTGTCATATTCCGGGGATTCCAGCAACGACGGTCGGCCGAGGGCGTCTTTGAGGCGTTCCCAAAGTACGGTGGTTCCCGTGGCCAGCACAATCGGTTGCGTGGCTGTCGAGACCTTTTGGTAGACGGCCAGAACGGAATCAGTTCCGCCGTTGGCCACGGGGACTTCCCCCGAGGCCAAATAGCTGACAATTCGCGGCGTCATGAGGGCCACATCAACGTCTAACAACCCGATGTCGATTAAACACCCCATCCCCGTGGACGCTTTAGCCACGAGTGCAGCATTTACCGACAAGGCTGCCATCATGCCGGTCACAATGTCTGACAGCGCGGTGCCCACACGCTGCGGTTCGCCATCGGTTCCCCCGGTGACACTCATAATACCGGACATCGCTTGGGCAATGAGATCATATCCCGTGCGAGACGATTCCGGCCCGATTAAACCAAATCCCGAAATGGCCACATAGACAACCCCTGGAAAACGTCGATGAACTTGCGGATACGCCAGACCAAACTTCTCTAAAGACGACGGCTTAAGATTCTCAATGAAGACGTCCGCCCGAGACAACAGTCTTTCAAGCACGTGTTGCCCTTCGGAGGTCGTAAGATCTACGCACACACTGCGTTTGTTGCGGTTGACGCTTAAAAACCACGTCGATTCACCGTTCACAAATGGTGGGCCCCATGCGCGCGCATCGTCGCCGCCCGGTTTTTCCACTTTGATGACATCGGCCCCCATGTCACCCAATAGCATGGAACAAAAGGGGCCTGCGTAGGATGTCGATATGTCTACGACGGTAATGCCCATCAGAGGCAACATCTGTTCCATGCCGACCTCCTAATGGCGAAATTGATGAAAATTCGGGGGGCGTTTGTCCTTAAACGCGCTGACGCCTTCATGAAATTGCTCCGAGCCCCACACAAACTCCAGCAAAGCTCCTCCATGCGCGAGGGAGGCGTATAAGGCATCCGACTCATAATTAACCGACAACTTGGCGAGTGCTATCGACTGGGGTGCCCGATCAAGGATGATGTGGGCCCATTCGCGAGCAGCCAGCATGAGGTCTTCGTGTGGTACGACCCGATTGATCCATCCCATCGCCAGCGCTTCTTGCGCTGAATATTGCAAACATAGCATGATAATTTCCCGGGCCCTTTTATCGCCTACGAGACGCGGCAGCAGTTGGGTCCCGCCCCAAAGTGGGCATCCTCCAATCTTGGGGCCGGCTTGACCGAACACCGCACGATCCGAGGCGATCGTCAGGTCGCAGAACATGTTCAGTTCGTTCCCTCCCGCGATGCAAAATCCATTGACCGCAGCAATGAGCGGTTTCGCCGTGCCGCGCATTTTCATAGCCAACTCAATGAGCCGCTGGTTCCATTGTCGGCCGGTTTCCCGGTTGAGTTGCGACAACTCATCAATGTCGCCGCCGACCGAAAACGCCTTGCCCGTGCCCGTCAAAATAATCACGCCGACGGTCCGGTCTTGGTCCGCTTCTGTAATAGCGTGGGTCAAGTCGCGCACTGTTTGTGAACGGAAACAGTTCAACTTCTCGGGCCGATTTAAGGTGATTTCCACAATTCCGTCCTGAGCGTGATACATGATGTCCTTGTATGTCATCCTCACTTACCTCCTAAAAGTATCGGTGTGGGTCAGCGGATGCGAGTCGCGGCGGCTCGCTCCTTTTGAACAATCTGCCGAATCATCCGGGAACGATCTCGTCCTGAAACCATCTCTAAGCAGCGAATGCCCCATGGATCAATTTCCTGGCGAAGCAATTCCAAGGCATCGACGCAAGGGTCCTGCATTTCCGCAACCTCGCCAGCGACTGCAAATTCGAAGCCGGTGGTCTCCCGAATGTCCTGAATCGAAATCGACGGCGCCACGTGCGTCAACTGCGGGCCATGCGGTGTCAGTCGAAACACCGCCCTGGGTGTTAGCAACTCCCGCGGCCCACGGCGTCTCTTGCCCATGATATTCAGTGCTTGACTGCGTTTGCCGACACCCAACCCGCTGCAGAAATCCACCTGGTCCACCAGCGTCCGTCGATCATGGCGGGTAACGTACAGATAGACATCGGGATTGAACGACACCACATCGGGAATGCCTACGGCGCCGGGGAGCCGCACGCGAGGGCGATGCCAGGGCCCGATGGAGACATTGTTGGTGTTACCCTCACCGTCCACCTGAGCCGGCCGCAGAAATTCTTTAACATGAAGGGCAGGCACGGTGTCGCAATGAATGTCCAGCATCCCCAAACGCATCAAACTCTCGTGCGTGGTGTACTGTTCCAACGACTCCAAGGATAGGGCCCCACCGGGGCTCTGACAGTACGTATTACCCACGGTAAATAGACATTCGAGGCTGGGAGCATGGAGCGCCCGTGCCAGCAAAAAGGCGGCAAACACCATAGGGGTCGCGATACCTTGCACCACAATGTCGTCGGGTCTTAACCGCTCCGCCATCAAAAAAACCAAGCGTTCATCGTCTGTCATACAATCGTTGCCCCCTCTTGCAAGCGGGTAAGCCAGGCCTCGATTAATTGATCAGCCCCATCTGGGAAAGCATCGACGTAATCTTGCAGTGCCAACGCATCCATCCGATATGCAGGATAACAGGACGTGGGCCACGCACCACCGGGCGCATGTACCACCGCGTTGACCGAGCGGCCAATGATGCCGCAGTCGCTAAGCCGCGGGTCGTCGGGCGCGACCACTTCCTCCGCGGATACGACGGTGTAATCCGCCAACAAGGCCAACTCTCGGTCGACGCCACGATTGGTGTAAATGACGGCGTTTCCTTCTGTGTCACAAATGGGCACATGAATTAAGGTGACATCCGGTCGAAGCGCTGGGATGGCTGGATACTCTTCTCCGGTGTAAGGACACGTCACCCGCTTAATGTCAGGGCGCACATCCATAAGATCTGTACCCAGCAAGGTTCTCGCTGGCATGAAACCGACATTCTGAAGGGCGGCACGAAGGCCGAGACCCATGGTACTCTCGGTTTCTTCAATCACGGACACGCGTCCCGACTCCACCATTTCCCGGAACCGCGGGGCCATCCCGAAGAGGTCTAATCCAATGTAGGCACTGCGAATCGTGCTCACAACGTCGGGCCGATTTAATAGGAGCTCGGTTTCGATGCCCAGAGTCCAACCAATCAGGGCAAGACGGGAGGCCCTCTGTCGGATGAGTTCGGCCACCAAAATCATGGGGCGTCGATAGGTCAGCATGCCGCCGATAGCTACGCTGGCACCCGAAAAGACGGGACTGACCGCATCCTTCAGACTACGCACCTTATTCATGGCGAGAGGCCTCGTTTGGCGCGTACGAGTAAAACCCCTCGCCAGTTTTCTTGCCGAACCGTCCCGCATCTACCAACTCCTGAAGAATCGCCGGGGGTCTGAACTCCGACGCACGGGTCTGCTCAAAGAGCGCCGTGGTCGCGTGCAAGTGCACATCCAAACCAATTTGGTCTAGGAGTTTGAGCGGCCCCATGGGGTATCCCAGACCCAACTCCACTGCGACGTCAAGGTCTTCACGGGTCGCCAGGTCGTGGTCGAAGGCATCCATGGCCTGGTTGAGGTACGGCAGGAGCAGGCGATTCACTAAAAAGCCGGGACGATCTTTGACCACGACCGGCGTTTTCCCGATAGCGTGGCAAAACGCTTTGGCTTGATCGATAAGTTGATCCGAGGCATTCAAGGGTTTGACCACCTCGACCAACCGCATCAAAGGCGGTGGGTTAAAGAAATGCAAACCAATTAACGGACTAGGAAAGTCAATCCCTTGCGCGATTTGATGAATGGGCAGAGCGGAAGTGTTGGTGGCAAGAATAGTCGACGCACGGACATGCCGGACCAATTCTTCAAACACCGCACGTTTGACGTGAAGATCTTCAAAAACCGCTTCGATGATAAGATCAGCGTCCCGCAATTCGTCTAGCGCTGTCGAGGTGCGAATGGCCCTCATGACCGTCTCGATTTCATCGGGACTCGTTTTCCCTAACACCACTCCTCTGTTCATGAAGTGACGCATGCGCTCGAGCCCTTCCTCAACACGGGTCATAGTGGTCTCAACGGCCGTCACCAGAAACCCATGACTCGCAACCACTTGAGCGATACCGCTGCCCATAGTGCCCAACCCAATAACTCCAATGTTCCAATTTAGCTTACCCACCGAATACTCCTGCCTTTCCATAGGTATAAAACCCCTGACCGGTCTTTCGTCCAAGAAGATTTGCGTCAATCATGCGTTGAACCAATGGCGGCGGAGCGTACCGCGGATCGTGCAACTGCTCATATAGCCGCATGGACACCGCATGATGAACGTCGAGCCCCACGGTATCCAGCAGTTCAAACGTCCCCATCGGATATCCTAGACCGGTCTTTATGGCGGTATCGATATCCTCAACCGTTGCTAGTCCTTCTTCTAGAGCCCGAATGCAATCATTTTCAAACGGGATAAGCAAGTAATTCAAAATGAAACCCGGGGTATCATGAGTCAGAACAAAGGTCTTGTGGCAACGGATGGCAAGCTGTTTGGCCTTTTGTACACTTTTATTGCTTGTTTTTACCCCCTGGCTGATCTCCACGAGCTTCATGATCGCTGCCGGATTACAAAAATGCATGCCCACTACACGGTCCTCACGCCCTGTTCCGCAGGCAATAGACGTCACCGACAGTGTGGAAGTATTGGTCAAGAACAACGCATCAGGATGGAGGATCGCATTCATGTCACGAAACAAAGATCGCTTCATGTCGACGTCTTCGAAGATGGCTTCAATTAGATAACCACACTCATGCAACTCACGAGCATCAGCGGTCGGATGGAGTTTCGCCAGAAGGCTATCCTTTTGCTCGGACGATATTTTGCCGCGCCTGACGCTCCCATCTAAAAATTGTCGAATACGCTGTACGCCGCTATCAAGATGTTCTTGATCGGTCTCCAACAACCATGTCTCGAATCCGGCCAGCAATCCCACAATGGCAATTCCAGACCCCATCGTCCCCGCTCCCATCACGCCTAATACATTGTCGTTCATCCTGTGTTTCCTCCTACTTGGAAGGTTCCAGTGATTAAGGCAGACAGTGAATACCAATCCGCCTGCTTGAGATTCGTCTCAAACCCTGCTCCGCCGTCAAGGTCTACGGCAACGCCCATTCGGCGAATTTCACCACCCTTTCCCGCTCTCGATCCGTCCCCGCCTACCCCTCGTCAGCTGAACCGTCCGACCGGTTCCCCTCTCCACCGTCTGATGAATCGTCTCCTTCACTGCGCCCAACACCCTCCTATCACTTCTTCTCCAACGCGTTCGCACCACACGGTGCCCTTTTATGACAAATTGTCTCGGGATGGATCCCCCATTTAACACGAAGTTGTTCACACCGCCAGATCGATCTCAATCTGGATGACTCCCATCCTACCTTTGTGAGGGCCGGTCGACGGCCAGGGAGAAACTACACAAACTTCACTAACGAGCGGTGTACCCTCCATCAATGATCAGTTCACTACCTGTCACAAAAGCCGCCTCCTCTGAAGCCAAATACAGCACGCCATAGGCCACGTCTTGAGCCGTGCCTAGTCGTGGCAAGGCCGTCAATCGATTTACTGCCGCCAACCGCCCTTCAGCTTTCGTGCGACGAAGCATCTCCGTGTCTATTACCCCCGGGTGTACCGAATTAACTCGTACCGAAAACGGTGCTAATTCAATCGCTGCCGTTTTCGTCAACAGGCGTATCGCTCCCTTGGTGGCCTGATACGCTGCCGCCGATCCGCTGCCGACAAGACCATAAATCGATGAGATATTAATAATGGATCCCGATCGTTGCTGCATCATCACCGGTGCAACCGTTTTTATTCCTAAAAATACTCCCGTTTGGTTCACTTCTAAGATGTCGTGCCATAGAGCCAACGATGAGTCGAGTACACCTTCGTGGCTAAATATCCCAGCATTATTTACCAAAATATCCAACCGGCCCCACCGTTCTACGATATGGCGAACGACGTGATCCCATTGCCCCTCCTGCCTCACGTCTAATGATTCGAACAACACATCATGCCCAATCGTTTGCAACCGCTTAGCCACCGCCTGTCCCTCATCACTTAGCACGTCAGTCAAACACACGTGTGCCCCTTCGTGGGCCAACAGAGCGGCTTCAGCCTCCCCTTGCCCTCGAGCCGCACCCGTCACCAACGCCACTTTCCCTGACACACGCCCCATCGCCACGTCTCCTTTTTTGAAAATGTATCCAATAACACCATTCGCCAACTCTTTTTCGATCTTATTGACACCACCGTTACATCGGGTGAGCTCGATGGTCCATGCATCGTGACCAGGTTATTCCCGATAAAAATGGGGGGGCCGATAGAGTTGTTCCCGTTGACAATGGTGCCCACCGATATATTCCCGGAGAAGTCGTACCATTACCTCACCCCCTCATAACGGTCTCATGTTGAAGATTTCTATGAACACCGATCTGGAAATATCAGGTCTACCGATCCAGCAGAGGTTCACTGCCTAACATCCGGAATGTTCATTAACTAGTTGGTGTGGGAAATAGCGCGCCTTCAGCATAAAGATCTTCGATTTGTTTAGGCGAATACTCCAACGCCTGAAGAATGTCTTCATTATGTTGACCCAATACCGGCACGTTAATAGGCCCTTCAGAGGGAATTTGGCGAACAAGCGGAGAGCCAACGGTCCACACGCCATCCGATAATCTTTGGCGCAACATGCCACGATGGATCACCTGCGGATCGTTCCCCACCTCATGTCCATGCCACACAGGGCCAAAAGGCACGTTACTCCGCGAGAGCATTGCCTCCCATGTCCGCCAGGAACGGGCGGAAAAAATCTCACGTAACCGATTCCGTATCTGTGTGGCATTTTGCCTCCGATACGTTGTCGACCACTCCTGCCATTCAGGCATCTCGACAACGCGACATAGCTTGTGCCAAAACTTTTCCTCATCGACAATACTCACCGAAAACTCCTGGCCGTCACTACTTCGGTACACATGATATGCCGGGTCACCTCGAAAATCAGAACGGAACTGCTCAGTCAATTGTCCAAGCAACGGTATCCCTAACACTGAGATTAGGGAGTCCAACATAGCCAGATCGATAAACACGCCGTCAGACTTCTCCCGCGTATGCCAAAGACCTGTGACCATTGCCAATGCACCATATAAAGCACCACAAATATCAGCCCAAATCACTGGGGGAATGAAATCACCATCTATCAAACCAGCTAAGCCTTGCACTGTCAGGTCATGTACGGGACGTTCACAGTAAGGGCCATCTTGACCATAACCACTGAGGGCTACATATACTAATTGAGGATTAACACGCGAAAGCGTTGCATAGTCGATACCTAAACGTTTGGCCGTACCTGGCCGTAACCCCTGAATGACACCATCGGCAGAAGCCACTAAGCGTCGAAGCACCTCTAACCCCCCAACGGTTTTCACATTAAGACCGAGCGAACATTTATCATGGTTCAACCACGCGAAAATATCAGGCGCTTGACGCGCCGGATCCCCGTCCTCTGGCTTTTCAACCATGATAATTCGAGCGCCGAGGTCGCCTAAAATCCGTGTGGCCAGAGGCCCTGGAATCTGTTCCGCAATAGTAATAATCGTCACGCCATTCAAGCATCCCTCGAGGGTCACTTTCGGATACCTCCTCACTCTGCCCACTTACCATGACATTTGTGGGGTAGCTGCTCTCTACACCCTATTGCACAGAGAGCCCACCATCCATTACTATAATGGCGCCGGTCATATAATCGGAGGCTTTCGAGGCTAAAAACACAACCAACGCTCCGAGTTCATCTGGATCGCCGATACGGCGAGCGGGAATCGAACGAAGGATCTTGTCCTTCAACGTCGGATTGGCCAGAGCCGACGCTGGAATATCTGTATCAAAATATCCGGGTGCCAGGCAATTTACCATCACGCCATATCGGATCCACTCTACGGCCAACGAACGAGTCAGTGCCATCAATGCCGCCTTGCTCGCTGTATACGCCGTATGTTTCGCCACTCCTTTAAGTCCCCAGGACGAACTCACGTTAATGACTTTTCCTGACTGTTGACTGACCATGTGTTGACCAAATGCCCGGGTACAATATACTGCCCCTAGAAAATTCGTTTCCCAAATGCGCTGCCACTCGTCATCCTCCATCTCCAAAAACCTTTTTTCAATCAAAATACCCGCATTATTTACTAAAATATCCACATGGCCCATGGTCTCGATGGTCCGATGGACCAACTCGTTCACCGCATTATTATTTGTAATGTCTGTTGGCCATGCTAATGCGTTCTGACCTAACAAACGAATATCCTGGGCTGTAGCCTCTAAATCTCCCAGCGTTCTCCCAGCGCACACAACGTCAGCACCTGCACCAGCCAGTGCTTTCGCCATAGCTTTTCCCAAACCCCGTCCCGCTCCGGTGACTACCGCCACTTTGCCTTCCAAACTTAAGTGAAAATCCCTCAGTTTCACACGTCTCGCCCTCCGTATTTGCCAACGTTCCTGGTAAATCACTGTGTGACCCGGTTCATACATTCTTTGAGTCGCCTCGACAGCGGCTATTTTCTCATCAAATTCATGTTTGGTTGGAACAGACAGCAATATTGTGTGCGCGGAGCCGCTTACCCCTACCCTTATGATCGAAAAGACGTTCTAATCCATGCACAATTGACAACACCCGCGATTAATGTACAAAGAGTCACTAATCGAGATAAAAGTCTCCATCACGACCTAACTTAATGTTGATGCGTTGAGGAACTGTGTTGGTCGTTAATGTTTTCATAAAAATGAGTACTCAAGGCTCATTATGGATGGCCTCTTCGTGCTTCGGTGTTGGGCCAAAAGTATTTTCACTAATGGAAAAATTTTTGGCCCGTCCCGACCACTCGTTGCATACTGGGCATAGTGTAACGGTTACTTACGGCTCACGCATTTACAGGACATAATTTCCGTGACGCATTACAACTCCAAGGTCTCTAACGACCTCCGTGACATGCGCCGAGCAAAAAGCAATACAAATACAATAGCAATCAAAAACCCAATAGCCATCGCAAACCATGCTCCGAAAAAGTTCCCTGTTCCTGCCACACCAAGAATAATCGCCGGTGCCAATGCTGCACCAATGTGCCCCACTCCATCACTAGCTGCTAGAGCGCTATTTCGCCCTTCGGCAGGAAAATGCTCCACCGTCAGAGTGTACGCCAATGGTGTAAAAATCATAGAGCCGCTTGCTAAAAGAAATGTGCTAACATAAATCACCAAAACTCTCGGTGCAACTCCCACCAGGAGAGTAGATACCATCAGGATAGTTAATATCGTGGCCACCCACCATTTTCGCTCCCAAAGATCCGAGATGACTGGTGCTACGAATGCGGCTACAATATATCCCGCACTGGCCGCTAACCAAAACGTAATGGTCGCTGCAATGCTAAACCCATGCATGACTAATAATGTCGGTCCAAGGCCGAACCAGGAGTAATCGGCAGCCAAAAAGAAAATCCAAAAACCAATAAACGCTGCAAGAATTCCACCATACTTCCGATTTAACAGTGCAGCCCATGAAAATCGACGGTTTTCGGTGCTTTTCCCATTCATCGAAGGTTCGGTCGGAGGCAACTCTCCTACTCGTTGCCGTGCACGCACCTCAAGAGTAGCCACTAGATCTTGTGCTTCTTGAAAGCGGCCATGATGCACCAACCACCGAGGTGATTCAACCATTAAACGAAAACCTATCAATACTGATACAACAGCTACGACCGGAATGGCCAACATGGCTCGCCAGCCCCAGACATAATGCGGTACAAATAACAAGGCTAAGGGAGGAACGACGGCCACGGCCAACGAACCGTACATTGAGGCCCATCCGGCATAGCGCCCTCGGATTTTTGCGGGAGCCAACTCCGTAATATAGGGTGTCGTCGCATCTAGGGCCCCTGCAATGCCCATCCCGGCCACAAATCGCGACACGTCTAACCACAGCATACTAGGACTCAACCCAGCCGCTAACGAACCAACACCGACAAGGACGAAAGAGATTCCTAAACTGTACCGTCGACCAAAATAATCACCTATGGTACTCGTAATTAAGGCACCCGCCACATACCCCACAAGGCCTGTACTAAAAGCTACAGACGCTACCGCCGCTGTTACGTGAAACTGTTTAGCAATAATAGGTAAAGTAAACCCAATATTGGTCACATCGAATAATGCGAAAAAATATCCGATACCGATCATAACCAATAAAATTCGGGGATATGGCCAAATAGGAATTCGGTCTAATCTAGCCAAAATATCTCCACCGAGTTCGGACTCCGTTCCCATCATAATGGTAATGTCCTCCTTTCAACTCCCCACCTAATTGCTAGGGATTTCTGACACTAACCCCTTTTTTATTCCCCAGGGGCCACATCGACTATCTCGCCTCTCCTCTTCTCTTCGCTAACCTCCTCGACTCATTCCTTTTCTACAGCATGTTTAGGGCAAATCTGCGTTCTCCAACTCTACTTCAACGTCTTCTGGCAAAACTACACTAGCCTCGGCAAATGTTGTCACTCTCTGCGAATTGCGCCCCGTCAAGGCCAACTGAACTATTCGCGCCCCCTCTCGTGCAAGATGAATCTTGGAGACTTTTCCTGTTATCGTAAATTCGTCGTTTACCAAATCGACACCACGATACGACACGTTCAACTCCCGCAAGCTCGCTTGGAATCCTCCCCATTGTTGAATCACCTGCGCTATCCAGCACGCCTTTAAGGAACCGGGCACAACGACTCCGGGAAATCCATTAGCCCGAGCATAATCAGCATCGTAATGAATTTCATAAAAGTCTCGAGTAACTCCAGCAAACATGACTAGTTGCCGCGACGACGGCCTTACGATACTGTCTGACAGCAACACACTCCGCGGTTCTCTGCCACCATTTCCCTTCAACATTACCTTTTCACCCCCCTTCGTTACACTTCACGGTTCAACTCGCCAATAACACTCTTCCTTCCCAAATAACGAAAGCTTACTCGTCCACGAGGATGTCTTTTTATTACGTCTTTTAACTCAACAACTCGTTATCGCATGATTAAGGTATGTTGACGTTCACCGACTAGGTCGTCGCGTTGATTCCGATAGTCGGTCGCATACGTCAAAATCAGCAATGGTCCGTGTTGTCCGTTAGCTGCCCGAACCTCTATCAACCGTGTAACAGTCGCAATAACGTCGCCGGCTTGGATCGGCCCTTGCCACTTAAAAAAATCACCCCCGTTTAAAACACTCGAACCAAATCGAATCCCATTATTCGGATATTCGGTGGGTATGCCACATAAAATCATGGACGGCGCTACCACCCCGCCATCTTTTCTCGTCTCGATCGACACATCCGTTGCTCTCCTAAATGCCTGAATGGCATCATAGCTAACTTGATAAACTGAGAAACGATAAACTCCGCCCATCATTTTCTGAGCCATAGCCAAAGCCTGATTAATGTCGTCCATAATGCCTCCTCTTTACAGCGACTAAGTCGCTAACATTCTTTAAACCTAAAACCTAACGAACTCCATCTTCTCTACCCCTAATGATTAATGTTAAACGTGATCAAAATTCCATGTCGCCCCGAAGTAACTGTCGGGCAATGGTACGTCGATGAATTTCGCCAGTGCCATCCGGAATGCGCACTACCCGAGCCCATCGATAAGCCGCTTCCAGACGAAAATCATTGGTTAGTCCCAAACCACCATGAATTTGGATTGCCCGGTCAATGACCCGACCAGCCATTTCAGTATTGAAGGCTTTGGCAATGGAAATATCCTTAATAACTGATTGGCCTTCTTCAAGTTTCCGTGCGCATCGTAGAGCAATGCTGCGACCGGCCATTATATCCATGGCGCATTCACCCAACATCAATTCGATAACTCCATGCTGTGCAAGGGGTTTGCCAAATGCTTCCCTTTGCTGAGCGTATGAAACACTAAGTTCAAGGGCCCATCTAGCCAACCCTACACATTTGGCACTTAGTCCTAATCGACCCGCATTCACTCCGGCCAGAGCTAGTCTAAGCCCTTCTCCTTCCAAGCCCAAAACTTGGTCATCAGGCACGAACACTTTATCAAACGAAAGCGAGCCCAAATCTCCTCCCTGATGCCCCATAAGGGGAATCACAGGGCCTCGCGAAACCCCTGACTCCGTTAAATCTACCAAAAACGCCGTAATACCTCCTTCATGTGCTCGCGCTTGCTCCCGATTGGTCACGGCAAAGACCATTCCATAATCAGCATAAGGAGCATTTGTAATCAGGTGTTTTTGCCCATTGAGAACCCAACCGTTGGATTGGTGGATTGCATTGCACTGGATCCCCCAAACATCTGAACCGGCTTGCGGTTCCGTAAGAGCAAAACAGAGAGTTTTTTCCCCTGTCGCAACACTTGGCAACACTGTTTTTCGCAACAACGGATGAAGACCCAACAAAACCGGCGATAAACCATTAGAAAACGGCGACGGAACTACAACATCTTCAATGAGAATCCGCTGCGGTCCATACTTCTGAGCGATCGCTTCATAAACATGAAACGCCGTCGAGGCAGTGATCCCACCACCGCCGAGTTCTTTCGCCCCGAACATAGTATAAAATCCGGCCAGCGACGACATCTTGCGAATTTCCTTGCGCGCTGCTAAAATTTCCTTTACGTACTGTCCTCGCTCATCAAACAATCTACGTTCGTTCTGCATGATGGAAGCAAACCGCTTTTCGAATCCCAGAACCTCCTGTTCAATAAATCGAGTTACCGCTTCTATAATTTGACGGGTTTCGTCGGATGTTTCAGATTGCCCTCTTTGTTCGCCGTCATTCATCCTTTTTTCTCCTCCCTACATTCGCGGTCAAAATCCTTCTTTCTCGGACATACCAATACTTCTCAGACTCTTTGTCCAATAACCCTACACCACGTAACCCTCCCACCTTGCGGAAAGGGCCAGAATAGCTCGTCACCCTAAAGACTCTATTCGACATTAAAAACATCACTTATCGGCACAAAATCTGGGAATACGGTTCCTTCTGCCGGTGTAAACCGTATAATGACTGGCATGCCAATATACATCCTGCTCGGTTCGACATCGATATAACTTAACATGCGAACGTTATTTTCAACCTCAATTAGAGCAACAACATAGGGCAGTTTGGTAGCCCAATACTCATCTGACGATCGATAGCACACTGTGTAGCTATAAACAGTGCCTTTGCCACTTAACTCTACCCATGTCAACACATTTGAAAAACAGCGAGGACAAATGGAGCGAGGGTAATAAATATAAAGGCCACAGGCGGAACATCGTGGAATACTTAACCGCCCCTGCCGTAAATGGTCCCAAAAGTTTTGTGAATCGTGATCAACCACCGGCACACGGCGCCCATTCGCCATAATCAATCCACCCCCAATAAAACAACCGCGGAAGAAGATAATGAACCTCCGGTACCTGCTGTTACACCTAATGAAGCCTTGGGTATTTGTCGCACACCGCCTCGACGCCACATCTGTCGCGCGGCCTCAATAAGTAAGAAAATACCGTACATCCCCGGATGAGCATACGCTAGCCCTCCTCCGTTGGTATTAATAGGAAACTCGCCACCGGGTGCTGTGCGTCCATTATGAAAAAATTCCCATCCTTGACCCTTTTCGCATAACCCCAATGCTTCTACGGTTAACATCACAGTAATGGTAAAAGAGTCATAGATTTCAGCAAACTCAAGGTCTTCCGGACGAATACCAGCACGACTAAAAGCTTGGACACTGGCTGCATAGGCTGGTGGGTGTGTTAAGTCATGCATTGATGCCATCACAATGTGATCATATGCTTCTCCATACCCTAAGATCCAAATCGGCCGATTGCGGCAATCTCGCGCCCTCTCAGCGCTAGTCAGCACTATCGCCCCCCCGCCGTCTGTAACAAGACAACAATCAAGCAAGTGCAATGGGGAACAGATCATCGGCGAGTTCAGAACATCTTCAACTGTAATAGGTGTTCTTAGGGTCGCCTGAGGATTGAGTTCGGCCCATCGTCGTATGTTAACAGCGACCTCCGCCAAATCTTCTTCCCGCGCCCCAAATTCATGCAAGTAACGCGTTGCCGCTAACGCGTATCCACCGATAGGCGAAGGCAATCCAAACGGTGTTTCGAATTGTTGCATTAAAACGGGCGGACGTCCCGCTAAATTCCGACTTTTTCGTGATTTTTGTATACTGCCATAACAAATAAGTGCCACTTGGCAGTAACCCGCATGGATGGCAGCCGCCGCATGACCCACCATGGCTTCAAATGCAGCACCTCCAATATTTGAAGTGTCGACATAGCGCGGATACAAACCTAAATAATCACTAACTGCAACGCCCATCATGAGGCCAGGACCTGGTAGCCCCCAATCACCGGTTACGAACAATCCATCCACGTCCCGATGAGTCAGTCCGGCATCCTCTAACGCTCGCTTCGCGGCTACTGCCTGTATTTCGAGTTCGGTCAAACCGCCGACCACATACCCTTTCTCTAATTCTACGTCACCCACTCCGACGATAGCTACTCGTCGTTCCATGTCCCTTCCCCTCTCTTATCACGAGGTCCGACTCATCTCGGTAATGTTCTTAATCAGGTTTATGTCAATCTCACCTCGGCTAAGTTTTGCCATGGCCCTGTAGCCCACGGGCACAACTATTCTCCGGCTCGCCGGATCTACTGCAGCTTACACTTGCTTTATGGAGAAGTTATCAAAGTGGGCAATTGCAATGTAATCTCTTCAACAGACCAGCCACCATCGCTCACTAAGACGCGCAACGGTTGGGGATTAGACCATAAGGTTATCGTTTTCCCATCAAACCCCCACGTAGTTCCCGTAATCGCCCCTGCATTCTCGCCAGCCAAGTACACTACTAAAGGTACCACTTGCTCTGGGGTGCCGGGAGAAAAAGAGGAGCCGCCCACGCCTTGTTCAGTATTGCGCGCCGTGACTGCAGCCGGAATTGTCATGGTCATTGCCGTCACCGCCGAGGGTGAAATAGCATTTATTGTGATCCCATACCTCTCTAATTCTTTAGCGAGCGTACGCGTCAATCCTAGAATGCCAGCTTTAGCCGCCGCATAATTGCACTGACCAACATTCCCCAACATTCCTGATCGAGAGGTAAAGTTAATAATACGCCCATACGATTGCTGTCGCATGTTTGGAAGGACTGCGCGAATATTGGCGAAGGTTCCCTTTAAATGCACACGGATCACATCGTCCCATTCCTCTTCAGTCATGTTCCAACTCATACGATCCCGTAAATTGCCAGCGACATTAACCAAAATATCTACTCGTCCAAATTCCGCTACGGCCGTATCCCGCAGTTGTTGTCCCATTTCCATGGTTCCCACTGCACCGCCGACCGCCCGTACTCTGCCTCCCTGCGCACGGATTTCATCTGCAGTCTGTTGGAGACCCTCCAACATAATGTCATTAATAATTACCGCAGCTCCTTCGCGTGCTAACAATTGCGCGGTTGCTTTACCTAATCCTCCCGCAGCCCCTGTTATAATAGCCACCCGATCCTTTAACAGTGCCATATCGTTTTGTTCTCCCTCCTTCAATGCGAACGATGCTTAATCTCAACGAACTTAGTCGCTTTGAGTCGATTGTTCTTGAGCTAATTTTTTCGTGATATAATCGGTAAGTTCTGCCTTTTTTACCTTACCCATGCTGGATTTCGGCAACGCATCAACAATTTCCAACCGCTCAGGAAGTTCCCAAATCGCGATCCTGTGGTCTTTTAAAAATCCAATCATCTCTTCAAATGTCAGATTTTGACCAGCATTTAATACTACAAAAGCGCACGCCCGTTCCCCTAATACGGGGTCGGGCATTGCTGCAACGGCACAATCTTGAACAGCAGGGTGCACAATCAATAGTTCTTCCACCGTCCGTGCACTAATATTGCGCCCGCCCCGGAGAATCATGTCCTTTTTGCGGCCCACGATTCGCAAATAACCATCTTCGTCAAATACCCCTATATCCCCACTTTGAATCCACCCATTATGGAATAAACGCAAAGTCTCGTTATCATCATTTAGATAACCGAAGGACTTCTCCGGAGTACGCCAGCACACTTCACCCCACTCGCCCTGCGGAAGCGGATGATACTGGTCATCCCACACTTCACATTCACACCCGGACAAAATCCGCCCCACCGTTCCCCAACGTTTTTCAGGCGGATCATCAATACTTGTCATCGTGGGTACCCCACCATCACTGGCCCCGTAGACGGTATGAACTCTACAGCCAAACTGGTGTTCCACTTCTTTAGCAACCTCTGGAGGCAATGGTGCCCCTGCATTGTTAAACCGAGAAAATGCTTCCCAATTGAATCGAGTTCCTAGTTCCGGAATTAACATAAGTTTGATCATCTGACTGGGTATGGCTGTTGCATACGTACAATGATAAGTTGCCATTAAACGTAATGCATCCTCAGGGTCTGCCCAACGTTCAAGCATAACTACGCGGGCACCAATCAATAATGGCGTCAGAACGGGAAAAACATATCCTGTTCCACCGGTACCCGGTGGAGCTATCGCACCTGCAACATCATCACTCCCCAACTTCATGGTTTCACAAAAATGGCGCAACAAGGTCGCATTAAAATTATTATCGGTATATATAGACATTTTTGGCAGTGCTGTCGTTCCTGAAGACACAATGACCATGCATGGCTCATTGGCAGAATGGAGTCGATTCCCTTTCTCATCTGACTTCATGGTCAACGGTGTTGCCTGACCCATTAAGATATCCCATGACTGCCACCCCCGAGTGGTCCCGTGGATTGTCATCTTAAGGCGAAGATTTGTCATCTCCTCCTTGGTAATTAATTCATCTATCATCGCGGCATAGTTAAAACCTCGATAGCAATGAGGAACCATAATGGCCTTTGCTTGACTCTTGCGCAAAAGATGTCCCGCTTCCGTCTCCCGCCACCCGTCATGTATGGGGAGAAAAATTGCACCGATCACATTGCACGCCAAATGAATCACGGGCAGTTCTACCCATCCCGGCAATTGTGCCGCGACTACATCGCCAGCTTCAATGCCAAAATTCGCAAAGACACTGGCTAGTCGCCCAACTGCTTGGTAAAGGTCGCCATAAGTATATTGGCCGTGAGTATCAATGACAGCTATTTTAGAAGCAAACTGTTGCACAACAGTTGTAAAATGGTCGATTAACGTTTCGTCACTCCATAAGCCCAATTTTCGGTATCGTTCTTCATCAACTGCCGAGTGAAATCCAACACTCATCGGGTTTTCCCTCCTAATCTTAATTTATGAGGTCTCAAATCAAGCACCGGTTTTCACAGCTTGGAAATCGTCAGATGACGGGACCAGCACATGGCTGATGCGTCCCGGCAATTTATGGCCCACCATATCCTCCGCCAATTTGACACATGCAACTAATCGTCCTAGATGTAATCCGGTTTTAATCCCCATCTTTTCACACAAAAATGCTACATCTTCGGTTGGCACATTGCCGGCAGCTACGCCGCTAAAAGGACATCCGCCCAATCCGCCAATAGCTGTTTCATATTTTTGTACTCCTGCGAGCAATCCCGCATACACATTAGCCATGCCCATTCCTCGAGTATCATGAAGGTGCAAAGATAACCGCAAATGCGGCCACCGTTGCCAAATCGTATCAACCGTACGACGAATTTGTTCTGGATCAGCCCATCCCATAGTATCTGCGAGGCAAAGATCCTGTAGACTATCTCCCGCAGAGCGTGCTAAATCCATCAATAATCGACAACGTTCCAATACCCTTTGTATCGATATGGCTCCTTCATAATTGCATCCAAAAGCAGCCATCACGACTCCCTCAGTCACCGGAGTGGCATGGGCGTGATATTCATTAATCAGATAACGTTGCTCATCTAAATCTTGGTCGAGAGTTCTCCGCACATTCGCCATCGCAAATGCATCACTGGCGCTAAGTAGAATACGCCCTGTAATCTTATACTTTTGTGTTGCCAATGCCCGAGCCAGTCCTCGTCGGTCCAGATACACCGCATTGAACGTAACGTCCGGAATCAGCTGCAACATACTACTCACGTTCTCGGCATCGGCCATCTGAGGAACTGCTCGGGGACTAACAAAAGATGTTACTTCAATGGTTTTAATTCCTGCTCTCGCCAACGCATACACTAGCCGAACTTTCTCATGTGTCTTCCAGTGCAGGGGGTCGTTTATCCCCTCAAACTGGGCCCCCTCCCGCGGCCCGACTTCTTTAATTTCGACCGAATTAACCATTGAAGCCGCCTCCCTCAGCAGTGTGCTTACCTATACTCAAGCCAAGTCATATCGTTAATCAATGTCTTACTTTCTCAACTCACCAATAATTCTCCAATGTTAGCCGCCCAATCCCTGATTCGGTCACTTTGATTTAAATCTTGAATGGTTTGAATAAGGGTAGATGCCTTATCAGCGACTCGGGCATAACCCAAACACTCAACTAGCTTTTTCTGGATGGCAGAATCATCGCACGTTATCGATTCCATATTGATCTCCTTGAATTGCTGACCATCCGTCATATTCACTTGTACAACCACCTCTCCACGATCCACCAAAGAGGTATTGCTAGGTTCCTCGCCCTTAATAAGTGTCCCGTTCTCCCGAACCTTCACGCGACCTGCAAGTCCCTGAACGTCTGGGTTTTCTATTACTTCCCTGGTAAATTCGTGGAGCGTGACTCGTTTGAGATATGCCGCTGCAGCCATAACGTATTCCATGCTGAACTTCGCCTTTAATGGGGTATCAGCTTGGTGGTATTTCAACGGAGCCAGTGCTCCCGGTGCAACTTCAACGTCGATACTGGCAATCCCGCTGGCATCTAACGGGAATTGATTCATTAGTTTAAGCATAGTAGCAATAGGACGATGTGTAGCGTAACAAGAAGGATAACGTTTATAGATAATTGCCGGATGAACAATGTTTATCCCATAGAGGCCGGTATTTTCGACCATCTTTAACATGGCCATATCGCTTTGCATCTTAAGCCATGGTTTAGCAGAATGAATCGCTAAAAATCCTTGCTCTCCATCCAAAATATTTTTAGAGCCCGTAACGCCGTTCCGGGCGAGGTCCGCTGCCAAAAGCCCGTTACGTGCGGCGAAACCGACTTGAACGGCTTTCGCCATGGTACCAAAATTATGTTGGAGCCCCCCTGACTGGCTAGCCGCCAACGCAATGGCCGATTCGATCTCGGAAACGGTTAATCGCCAAACGGCAGCGGCCGTGCATGCGGCGGCAACGACGCCTACGGTCGCAGTCGGATGCCAACCGAGGCTATAATGGTGGACACCTAGAAGGTGACCTAGCCATCCCATTACTTGACTTCCCACAATGTAGGCCTTGATTACCTCTCTACCGCTGGAATTGATCATTTCTGCCGCAGCCAACGCCGTCGGAAACACCACGCAACTAGGATGAAGATTACCTGACGGCAAGACATCGTCGTAATCTAGCGCGTGTGCTACTGTCGCACCCCAGAACGCTGCATCCAATGCCGAACAACCAACATCCGTGCCGATGAGGTGAGCTTGCAACGATGATCCATATAAAGATGATAAGTTTCTTTGGATTATTTCTGTCACTGGTTCTTGACGACCTGCAACGATACATGCCAATACATCCGTAACGCTCCGCCGGACCATAGATACCGCCGCACTATCAGCTATATCCTCCTCCATAACACGTGCCACATATTCAGCAATTGTTTGGGTAACGCCCTTGTCCACAAATTCATCTCCTTTCTCCTAGTAGCTACGAGAGTACGAAATCCTATTCCAAGAACAACAACCCGGGTTCCTGCAATCGTGACATAATATACGCTAAAAACCGCCCCGCTTGTCCGCCATCATTAACCCGATGGTCAAATGTCAAAACAACCGGAAGCATAAGATGAGAGACTACGCGGTTGTCCTCACTCAATATTAACTGCGACCGTGCTCGTCCTATGCCCAAAATCGCTACCTGAGGGTAATTGACGAGCGCCGTTGCAAATAGTGCCCCCACGGCACCATAATTCGAAATAGTAAAGGTCCCCCCTAATAGTTCTGATGGAGATAACCCTCGCGAATGAGCCTTGCGGGCAAGTTCGGTAATCTCTTGTGCAATATCTCCTATGTTCTTACGGTCAGCACCTCGAATGATTGGCACAATGAGTCCTTCGTCAGTATCCACAGCTATCCCAATGTCATAGTCCCATAACAACACGACTTCTTGTCCCTCGTCGTCCATTACAGCGTTAAAAGTGGGGAATTTTTTGAGTGCTCCGACAACAGCCTTCACAACGAAAGGTAGATATGTAAGATGAGGTGAATTGTTGGGGGCCACTGTTGAAATCCGATTTTTCCATTCTGCGAGCGACGAAATGTCCGCCAATTCACAAACAGACACTTGAGGAGCAGTAAAAGCCGACCGCACCATTCGTTCAGCCGTCACCCTTCGAATCCCGCGTAGTGCTATTCGCGTTGGTTGTACTACATTTGCACTTGTAATCAAATCGGTGGGTTTCTCATAGATTCCCCCTATTTCAGAAACTTTTAAGACATCCTCTCGAAGTATACGGCCTTTAGGCCCTGTCCCCCTAACGCGAGAGAGGTCAACGCGTTTTTCTCGTGCCAATGTACGCACCGCAGGTGAAGCCAAAACATCGTAAGTTTGTCCTGAATCCTTGCGGAACTCTTCATTGCCCCTTATATCACCTGTTGATAGACTAATCGCCACCTCTTCTTTAGGGTGATTGTTCTCATCTTTTGACTGTATTACACCTATTACCTGGGAAGAGTCGCCAGCAGGAACATCGAACTCAACTAACACTGTACCCACTTTAACCACATCACCCACCGCAGCATTTAATGCCAAAACAACGCCTTCCACGGGTGAAGGAATCTCTACAGCTGCTTTATCAGTTTGAATTTCGACCAGTGGTGACTCTTTACGTGCAATTTGGCCTTGCTCAACTCGCCAGGCTAGTATTTCTGCTTCTTGAATACCCTCGCCGACATCAGGAAGTTTCCAAAAAAAGTTCATGTTTATCCTTCGCCCTTCCTATTACATTCACAAACTCAGCGTTGTTGAGCCAAGCACACCATTATTTCTTGCTTTATAACCCAAAACGAGCGCTGATTAAAAAACTGCGCATACAAAAATGTACAACTCCTGGAAAAAGGTAGACTCCCCTCACATATGACTTGAATGAAATCAATTGACAACGCGCTTCTGCTTAAGACGATTGATCTCATCCGGTGGGTACCCAAGCCATCCTAATACTGCAGTGGTGTGTTCACTGAGTTGAGGTGGCCAATGTCTAACGTCAGCACGTTGGCCATCAATTCTTATTGGCAAGTCTACCCACTGGAACCCGGGAATTCGAAAGTCACGTGAGGATTTTATTAACTCCAGACTGTTAACTTGTACATCACGACATACTTCTGCAACAGAGTGGATAGGGGAACAAGGTACACCCACAGCCTGTAATCGGTCTACCCAGTAACTTGTTGTTCGCTGCTCGTGGAACAAAAGACCTTGGATTTCCTCATGCAATTCACTGCGATGCATGACGCGTAAATCATTACTGGCAAACTTGGCGTTATTATCTAGCTGACTATCCAAAGCCGTGCATAGCTTACGAAATAAGGTATTATTACCAGCTGCGATCATAATCCATCCGTCGTGGGTGCGAAATGCTTCGTAAGGCGCAGCCATAGGCGCAACACTCCCCATTTTTGCGGGAACACTACCTTCGGCCAGATAGTTGGTAATTAGCAGTTGCATCCATGCGACACCTGTCTCTAATAAACTCGCTTGTACATACCGAGACGTATCGGTACGCTTATCGAGCACGACCGCCAGTGCCCCCATTGCTGCCCACATACCTGTAGCGAGATCGATTATCGACACGCCCACTCGTGCAGGGTCGCATTTCGGGTCACCATTCACGCTCATAATTCCCGTATAAGCCTGTAATATCGCATCATAGCCAGGAAGATTTTCGTTAGGCCCGCCAACGCCGTACGCACTAACCTCCACATAGACTAAATTTGGGTACAGATGCCGCAGAGATGCAAAATCTAACCCCAACTTGCGTGCCGTAGACGTACGAAAACTCTGTACCACAATATCAGCGCGTTCCAACAACTTGCGGATGATTTGAGGGCTTTCAGGATGATGGAGGTCAAGGCACACGCTTTCTTTATTGCGATTTAGTGCAAGGAATGTCGTAGATTCACCATTCCACTGCGGCGGGAACCACCCACGAGTATCATCGCCCGCATAAGGGCGTTCAATTTTTATGACGCGTGCACCCAAATCGCCTAAGATCTGCGTGCAGTAAGGACCTGCCACATTCTGAGTGAAATCAATGACCACTTTCCCTTGCAAAGGCTGGTTCATCACCCAATTGCCCCCTAACTCTTCAATATTCCAAAAGCATGCGTAGAGTCCTTTCAACCCGGGCGCTATTTGGTAACCACTCACGCTCTAACTGCGCAACGGGATACGGCGTATCATACCCACAAACACGCATGGGTGGTGCTTCCATGCGGTAAAAGGCCTCCGCCATAATACGTGAAATGATCTCGGCTCCAACGCCGGCCGTTCGAACAGCCTCATGCACTACCAGGACTCGACCGGTCTTGGTCACCGAAGCAATAATTGTTTCTTCATCTAGAGGACTCAACGTACGTACATCAATGACTTCGATAGTGCTCCCCGTGGCTTTTTCCACTGAAAGGACAGTTGGGATAATCCATGCGCCAGGACTCCCCCAATAAATAACCGTCAGATTCATACCTTCGTGAACTACCCGGGCTTTACCTAGAGGTTCGAAATACACTTCCGAAGGCACTTCCTCACGAAACGCACGATATAGCGGCATGGGCTCTAAAAATATCACCGGGTCAGGATCAGCAATGGCTGAGAATAACAGACCTTTGGCATCAAATGGACGACTTGGCACTACCACCTTTAGGCCAGGACTATGCACAAAAAACGTCTCAAGAGAATCGGAATGCAATTCTGGCGCACCAATGCCACCCCCGTAAGGAGCTCGAATGACCAACGGCACAGTAAAGTGTCCTAACGATCGTGAACGCAATCGTGCTGCTTGAGTAATTATTTGATGAAACCCGGAGCATATAAACCCGAGAAATTGAATTTCCGCAACCGGATGTAGTCCGTTCATGGCAAGCCCTACCGCACTACCTAAAATGGCTGACTCCGAAAGTGGCGTATCGACCACACGGTCTTCGCCAAACTGTTCAAATAAATCCTTTGTAACTCGAAATACTCCTCCATTTCGCCCGATGTCTTCACCCAGTAAGATAACCGTGTCATCTTGCGCCATCGTTTGCATTAAAGCCTGGTTAATAGCTTGCGCCATCGTTAGTTCAGCCATCCTGTTGCACCTCACTCTCCTGCTGTTTGAGATCCGTCGTCTGAGAGTAGAACACATGGTGGAATACACTTGCTAAACGTGATGGAGGCTTGTCATTGGCACGTTGCCATGCATCATCAACCCGTTTGCGAATTTTATTAATGAGCGCGTCATCCTCCGATTCCGACCACTGGTGATACCGTATTAAGTAAGATTTAGCTCGGATTAGCGGGTCAAGTTGCCTCCACCGGTCGACTTCATCATCAGTCCGGTAACGACGCGGATCATCTGCCGTCGTATGCGCATCTAATCTATATGTCACTGCTTCAATTAACACCGGCTGGTATGTTTCGCGCATTTTTTCTGTGACGTCCTTAACCGTTTGATATACGGCCAATACGTCATTCCCATCAATCCGAAATGAAGGCAAGCCATACGCACTGGCCTTGTCTGCAATACTTTCAACAGCCGTTTGCCGGGCAAAGGGAGTACTAATGGCCCACTGATTATTTTCACAGAAGAACACCACGGGAACTTGGAATACGGCGGCCATATTTACAGCTTCGTGAAAATCGCCCTTGGATGTCGCTCCATCACCAAAATAACACAGCGAGATTTGTGGCTCCCGGCGTAACTTCGTAGACCATGCGACCCCAACAGCATGTGGAATTTGCGAAGCAACCTCTACTGCGGGTGGAACGACGTGAACATGTATGTCTGACGGCGTCAACCACCGTTCTTGATGGCCCATCAGCCATAAAAACACACTATCAATAGGAATCCCAGCCACTATCGCCGCCCCTAAGTCCCGACCATAAGGAAATAGCCAATCGTTTTTTTGTAGGACGCTCGCACTTCCAACCTGGGCCGCTTCCTGACCTAATCCCGATGCATAGGTGCCCAAAAATCCTTGACGCTGAAGTACCGTAGCCTTGTGCTCAAAGACTCGACAGGTCACCATAAGTTCGTACAGTGCTAAACATTCAGTACGTTCTAACGCAATCTCTTTGCCTTCCGTTAGTTCTCCTTCTTTATTAACATACTGGATCCAGTCTTTGGCCACTTCGGGTTCCTCCCCTGTCCTATGTCATCTGCACTGCGTACAATAGGCGGATCAGTCGGTCCAAACCGGGGCTCGTTTTTCCATAAATGCCCGAATGCCTTCTCTGCGATCCTCGGTTGCAATCAACTGATTGTAAAACGCCAATTCCACCGTATATCCCGTCCGAAAGTCTGCCTCAACAGATGTCTGGATGGCTTTCTTCGCTAATTGGACGGCACGCGGCGCATTGTGCGCTATGTCCTGTGCAATTGACAACGCAACCGCCACCGCATCTCCATTCGGTACAACGTGATTTGCGAATCCCCAAGTCAAGGCTTCTTGGGCGCTGAATTTATGCGCGGTGAAAATTAATTCTTTGGCCCGCCGGGTTCCGACAGCTCGAGCAAGATTCTGTAGACCCGCTCCTCCTGGAATAATACCTCGTGTAACCTCAACCAACGCAAAAACAGCTGATTCAGCCGCAACAATAAAATCACACATACATGCAAGCTCACATCCCCCAGCAAAGGCATATCCTTCAACGGCCGCGATTATCGGGACCGGAAATTCCCGTACTGCGAGCAACCCCTGCTCCGCTATGCGATGTTGCCTGGCCCATTGCGCTTCAGACATATTCTGGCGTTCTTTTAGATCGCCTCCGGTCGAAAAAGCGCGTGTTCCTGCGCCCGCAATAATAGCAGCTCGCAATTGCCGGTTCTCGGCTTGCGTAAGAAATAATTCACGTAATTCTTCCAACATACGAGTATTCATCGCATTGAGTGCTTCTGGTCGATTAAGTGTAACCTGAAGAATGTCACTCCGTTCCCCTAATATCCGTACATCTAACGTGTCCATCTCCGTCCTCCTAACCATACCGTGTCAGGTAGCAAACCGGGCGATGATCAACCATTCCGACCCATATAAATGATGACGACAAAAAGGGTGGGTTTAGTAAGATCGGGGCATCCCAAGAACATGCTCACCAATATACGCAAGAATTAAATTGTTATTGACCGGGGCCACCATAGGTAACCGAACTTCCCTAAATTTACGCTCTACGTCATATTCTGAGACAAATCCGTATCCGCCAAATGTGTCCATGGCAGCATTTGCACTGGCCCAAGTTGCTTGCGTGGCCAAAAGCTTAGCGGCATTGGCTTCAAAACCTGGTTCATCCCCCTGATCAAATAATTGAGCCGCCTTCCAACGCATTAAGCTAGCCGCTTCGAGGTTCGCGTACGCTTGTGCAATCGGGAATTGAACTCCTTGATTTGCCCCAATCGGACGCCCAAATACAATTCGTTCACACGCATATTTACTGGCTTTATCAATGAACCAGAAACCATCGCCCAAAATTTCCGATGCTACTAAAATTCGTTCGGCATTCATACCACTTAAAATCGCCCGGAAACCCCGGCCTTCCTCTCCAATCAAATTGTCCACAGGGACCTCAAGATTTTCGAAAAATAATGCGTAAGTATCGTGGTTTACCATCGTCCGTATGGGTGTCGCAGAAATTTGTTCTCTTGCCTGACGTAAATCAATGTAAAAAACACTCAGACCGTCCGTTTTCCGAACGACCTCATCATAAGGTGTGGTGCGGGCTAGCAATAACATGGCGTCCGAGTGCCCGAAACGCGAAGTAAATACTTTAGCCCCCGATATTACATATCTTAATCCATCTCGTCGTGCAAATGTTTTAATTTGCGTCGTGTCTGACCCAGCGTCGGGCTCCGTGATTGCGAACGATTGCAAACGAACCTCACCTTTGGCAATCGGAGGCAATAAACGACACTTTTGCTCCTCACTACCGTGTCGGAGAATCGTACCCATCACGTACATTTGAGCATGTGCAGGCATTCCGGTTCCACCAGATCGGTTAATGGTTTCTAAAATAAGGCTGGCCTCCGTTAGCCCAAATCCTGATCCCCCATATTCCTCGGGAATTAAAACGGATAACCATCCCCCTTGAATAAGAGCGTCGACAAAGGCGGTCGGATATTCATGTTTCTGGTCTAAAGAACGCCAATATTCGTCAGGATAATCTTGACATAATCGAGCTACGGCAGCTTGTATTCCCTTTTGTTCGTCTGTTAACGAGTAATCCATTTTAGTCCTCCGGTCGGTGTGTAACTCAACTCCTAAATCGCCAAAAATCGGGCGGCCGTTTTTCTAAAAACGCGTTTTGGCCTTCCAATAATTCCTGCACGGGATATCCACCCGGTTTTAAAATTCTTTGCCAGTGGCCCGGGTCGGAATCTCGGAGAAAATCGGCAACCACTTCAAACGATGCTTTAATTCCCGCTAGCACGCTTGGACTTAAAGCCAGTATTTCGGCGCACCAGCTATCGACTTCTTGATCCAGTTGATCGAGGGGTACAACGGCGTTGCACATCCCCATAGCCAATGCTTCCGATGCCGAATATTTCCGGCAAACCATCCACAATTCACGCGCTCGCTTTTGCCCGACGACGAATGTTGAATACGATACAATGATGCCCTCGGCAGGACTACCTACACGTGGACCGTTCTGGCCAAATACTGCGTTGTCCGCTGCTATCGTCAAGTCACAGCAATAAGCTAAATGATTACCCATGCCAATGGCGTAACCCTTTACAACTGCGATAACAGGTTTTAAGCAATGCCGAATCGCATCATGGACAATGCGTGCATCCACCTGAAAAAATTTGCTTTGTATGCCAGATTTCTCCCAGTGAATGTCCCCCCCTGATGAAAAAGCTCTGTCCCCTGCGCCAGTTAAGAGCACCACACCAATAAGCTCATCTGCCGCTGCATCATTGATTGCGGAGGCTATTTCCCACATGGTCTCCCCCGTCAAAGAATTGAGGGTTTGAGGGCGGTTAATAGTGACCCGGGCAACGTGGGTCTCCCGGTTTTTTTCATAAATTATATCGTGAAAATCCTGATCGAGAACCGGCCGAAGATCTCGCACCACCTTCACTTCGTTCAATGGGTATCCTCCTCTGCATGGATATAGTTTTCTGCGCCCGTTTTCAATTGCTATCTCGAGTGCCATCGAACTCTTCGACGATTTGATTTTGTGAACACGCTCAATGCGATTCTTCTTCGGGTTGGCCCAATCTCTATACTTAGGCGTGCATATAACGACCGCCTGTTATTGCAATTACCTCCCCCGTAATGTACCGAGCTTCTTCTGACACTAAGAAGCATACCAAGTCAGCAACTTCCTCGGGAGTTCCGACACGCCCCAACGGGATCAGTCGCTCTGTCTCCGTAAAAAATTCTTTTGGATAGATTTTTTCAAGATAAGCATTATAAATTAGCCCAGGGGCAATTGCATTTACGCGAATATTATATTTTCCGACTTCAGCCGCTGCAGCCCGCGTTAACCCCATGACTCCCGCTTTTGCGGCACAATATGCAGCTTCCCCTTCGGACGAACCAATCCATCCATCAGCGGAAGAAATATTCACAATTGCACCTTGTTGGCGTGGCAGCATATGTGGCAAAACCGTACGTATAAAACGAAACGTGCCGTCGAGGCATACGTTCATGACAAATCGCCACGTTTCTTCAGATACACTCCAAATGGGCTCTAATTTGTTAATACCTGCCACATTACATAAAATATCGATGTGGCCGAAATGCTCCATAGTGGTTTTGACAGCGGATTCGATTTGTTCTTGCTTTGTTACATCGACTTGGCAAGCAGGCACTTCCCGGCTAAATTCTTGAGATAATGCCTGGGCGACCTCAAAACTTCGCCGCGGGTGTGAATCAGTAAGCATCACATCCGCCCCCGCCTTAAGTAATTTATGTGCAACAGCATGTCCAATTCCCGCACCAGCTGCAGCGGTTACTATAGCAACTTTTCCCCTTAAATCCATTGGGATACGCCTCCTTTAGATTTAACCCCAAGATAATGTCCATGAAGTGTTATTTGATCTAGGTTCTCTCCAAGGTTAGCTTTTCACGTTTATCGGACCATATACCTGAGCAATAATTTGGTTTGCAACGCGCGTCATCGCGGACACCGTCGATTGAATTATTGAAGGAGTTACCAAGTTAGCCATCCCTATACTGGTAATGACATATTCCGCATGAGCTTTTGGATCGAGAATCGGCACGGCTATGCCAAAAATCCCGGGAAAATGTTCTTCAATACTTACGGCGTATCCTACTTCACGCACTTTATTTAATTCCGCTAAATATTGGTCAGGATCCGTGATGCTCCGCTCGGTGTATCGCGGAAGTCCAATACGACGCAGAACTTTTCTGACTTCCTTCGGCTCCATCCAAGCCAGAAAGCATTTACCATGGGATCCAGCTGTCAGCGGGAAAGACTGACCGACCATCACCGAAATGTGAGGGTGTTCATGCGGCTCATTCTTGGATAGGTATATAAATTCGTCATTGTTCACGCGCTGCGCCAATACCGCAGTAAGTTTAGTAGATTCCACAATATCTCCCAAACGATCCGCTATGACTGTGTAAAGTTCAGTACTCTCCTTTGCCCGTTCACCTAATACGATCAGATACGGTCCTACAGAGTATTGTTTGGTTGAAGGGTTGTATGAAACCAGCGCATTAGCTCGCAATGTATGCAACACCCTATAACATGTTGAGCGATTAGCACCAATAGCGTCAGAGATGTCGGCTAACGATCTGGGGCCAACACGATGACCAGACAAATACCTAAGCACGTTTGCAGCGACGGTAACAGCCGGGGCGGTATATTCCGGTGTTTTAGACGTTTTGTTCGAAAAATTGTTGTGTGACATGCCGCTAGACTCCACCCCTAGCCCTCCTCCTCTTATTTGGACATTCGTTATACCATCTATAAAATATATTATTACCAGTAAAACGTCAAGTCTTTTTCTTATGGCGATCCTTCAATATAATCATTTGTAAAGATTTACATCTCTACCTCACCCAGCAGACTAGACTCTATGTGATGAAACAAATTACAGTGTCAATTAGCTATCTAGGAACTCACTAGGAAAGGTGATAATGATGGGACAATTGTTCGAAGACATTTTAATTGGTGAACAGATAACCACGCCAGCCCGCACCATTACCGAAACCGATGTTGTTCAGTTTGCACAACTCACCGGAGATTTTAATCCCTTACATACCGACCATGTTTATGCGCGGCATTCATCGTTTAAAGCTCCTATAGCGCATGGGTTACTCGGCCTCGGAATAGCTACTGGCCTTGTTGCTCGTTTGGGTATTTTTGACGAAGCGACAACTGCATTCCTTGCAATCGAAAATTGGTCATTTAAACATCCAATATTTTTCGGCGATACAATTCACGTTCAAATCACAGTATTGAACAAGAGAGACACTAAAGATGGAAAACATGGCATCGTCTATCGACAACTTAACGTAATAAATCATCGCGATGAACTGGTCCAAACCGGGGTTTTTGTCGCAATGATTAAGAAACGCATATGAATGCGAGTCTCAACTGAATTCATAAGCAAGCCGGCGACCATTCCAGTCGTGTCTGAATTTTATCACCGCCGTCGGTAGATACCTTTGGAGACTTTGCAACGGCTACTCCCTGTCACCTGTAAATCGGAAAAGTAGGTATGAAGACTGGTATTTCTGGAGCCACTTCCCTTAGTGCTCCGGGTTAAATTCGCTGTCTGCATTGATTTATCTTCTACCTCTACGCTCGGTCCCCTAGAGTATCGCCACCACGGACGCGCATCCAGAATTCCCCAGCCGCACCATGCACGCTCTGCATCCGCGCCGCTGGGACAAGGACCCACGACAAGAACATCCGCTCCCCGGCCCCAGAATCGGTTCGGAGGCGTCGATCGTCCAGACAGCCCATAAGGGACTTTTCTCGGCCAAACAATGCGAGACTCCAAATCTCTATTTAAAATTACGATACGCGAGATATAGATTAAAGAACATGCTCAGCATAACACGGCTCCACAATTTGACGTTCCGACAGAGACCCATATTTCGAGCGGTGCGAAGGCCGTGAAACACGAGAACTCTATTGCTTAAGTGCGCCAAGTCCTCATGTTCATTGCTAACGAGCACTAGCGTAGTTCCTTTGTCCGCCAGGGCTTTAAGCAAATAAAAAATATCCCGCTTCGCACCGACATCGACGCCCTGGGTTGGTTCGTGTAACACCAGAACCAGAGGAGCACTTTTGACCCACTTCGCCAAAACCGCCTTTTGCTGATTGCCCCCTGATAAACGACTCATCGCCAAATCACCTCGCGGTGGGCGTACTAATAATTCTTGAAGGGCCTCTTGAACATTCTGACACTCGCAAAAGCTTCGTCGGAAACCGCGTCTGACAAATTCACTCACCCGGGGGAGGCTGACATGTCTCCCACTGTTAATGTCATGGCCGCCCCTTTTACGCGCCGATCGCCCGGAACGACAGCCAATCCTGCTTTGCGGCGAAATAGTTCGCCCGTCAATCATGACTCGGCCGCGAAAAACCCCCACATCAGAGTTGAAGGCCTCTGGAAACCGTGCAAACCCGGGCCCGAGCAATCCCGTCAATCCAAGAATTTCTCCGCGTCGAGCCTTGAAAGTCACAGGACCTATTCCAGGCCCTTGGAGGTCTTCGATTTGAAGGTGCATGTTGGTGTCTCGCTTGTCCGACAACGCGGGGTAAATCGTTGCAATGCGGCTACCTACAATCCACTCCACCAACTCGGTCTGGGACGTCTCGTCGGTGGATAACAGTCCGACAAAGTCGCCCTCTCTTAACACCGTCACACGCTGGGTTATGGAAAGAATTTCGTCGATGCGGTGACTGACAATAACCACTCCTAGACTACGAGCGGTCACGGAATGAAGAGCGGAGAACACTTTCGCCACTTCGTCAGAGCCAAGGGAGGCCGTTGGTTCATCCAAAACCAGAACGCCCCGACGCCGACTCCCTAACTCGTGAACGGCCCTCGCAATCAGGGCTTCGGCATAGTATCGGGAACCAGCATGGTTGAGCGGTCGAATTTAATATTGGACATCCCGCGATCGATGATGTAAATCGATGATGTAAGATGAATTCATGACAACATTATCGACGGACACATCCTTCCCGTTGGCAGACCTTAATGGATCAACACCATTATTTGGGGTTTCCCGGCTTCGTGGGCGAACGCCTGTATCAGGTTGCCGAATGGCAGGGGCGTTGGCTGGCCCTGATTGGCTGGACGGCTGCCGCCTATCGCAGTCGAGCGCGCGACACGTGGATTGGCTGGACGGACGAGCAACGCCGGTGGCGGTTGCGCTTTGTGGCGAATAATGCCCGTTTTCTGATTCTGCCCGACGCCCACGTCTTGCATCTCGGCTCCCGGGTCATGGGCTTGGCACTTCGCCGCCTGAGCCGGGATTGGCACGCGATTCATGGGCATCCGGTGGTTCTGGCAGAAACGTTCATCGACCCGTCCCGCTTTCGCGGGACGGTCTATTGGGCAGCCAACTGGCACGACGTCGGCACGACCCTCGGGTTCGGGCGTCATCACGGCAGCTATCAGTGGCACGGTCTAGTGAAACGGATGGCGTTGCGTCCTTTAGTCCCACAAGCCCAGACCTGGCTCACGGCGGCCTGGGATGTGCCGGCATTTATTCCCGGGGGGGCCTCCCTCATGCTCTCTCTACGGAATCTCTCGCCACGGGACGTCGGAGCTTAATGGCCCGCTTGGCGACGTTACCGGATGTCCGCAAGCCGCGGCGTCCGGCATGCCTATGCCACGGTGCTCACCATCGCATTAGCGGCTATTGCGGCCGGATGCACGAGTCTTCTGGCCATCGGCGAATGGGCCAGCGGCCTAACCCAAGATCAATTAGCGACGCTACAAGCCGCACGATTCAAAGGGCGGTACATCCCGCCGAGCGAATCGGCCATTCGGCGCACCTTACAACAGAGTGATGCCGCAGCATTGGACGGCATCTTAGCAGACTGGATGGCCGAGCACGGGATCCCCGACGCCATCGCGTGCGATGGCAAAACGGCCCGAGGCTCGGGGAATGCGACCACCAAGACGCGGCACTTGGTGTCCGCCGTCATTCACGGTACGACGCGGGTGATCGCCCAAACAGCGGTGGATGAGAAATCGAACGAAATTCCCGCGATGTATACGTTGTTGGATGCACTCGACTTCACGGGCACCTTGGTCGCCGCCGACGCGATGCATACGCAGCGCGAACTGGCCACCGATCTCGTGTAGAACAAACACGCGGACTATCTCCTGATTGCCAAAGGCAATCAGCCCACGTGCGACCGGCAGGTCGCAGTTCTTGTTAGTGAAAGTCTGACCCGTGCGAGTTAACTCGTTCAAGTGCGGTAGGCAACAATGGCAAGGTGTTCGCCGTAAGGCGAAATCTGATGGGCCTGAGCCAAATTTCGGGGCCGTAACGGGCGGCAGTTTCTGCCGCCGTCAGCGCTAGCGCTGGGAACTGATAGGCTAGCGTCACCCGTTGGCGGACGGCATCGAGGGGCCGCAACAGTAATTTTCGCCGGAGTTTCGTGTGGCCCGCCCAGATCAAGGCGAGGGGCGCGACCGTGTCCATGGCAAAATTCAATAGCAGGCGCAGTTCTTGGAGCACCTGGGGGGACAAGCAGTCATACGCGCTAACCTAAGCCTGTCGCATCGCATTGGAGTAGGCGTTTACGAGGGCGCTCCACAAGCGGCGTCGCCCATGCGCGGGAATCCCGGCGCCAATCGGCCAGATTGACCAGGTCCCCGGCCCGGACGCGCAAGCGCGTCAGCGATTCGGCCCCCTGGGCATCCGTGATCTCCACGTGTTCCCCCTGGCGGGTGCCTCAATGCCACTGGACATGCAGACGCCAGGGGGTCCCCGGGCTTCCGGGACATTGCACGGTGGTGCCGTCGGTCAGAATGAGACGAAAGCGGCTTTTGACCGTTGTGCCCAGTCCCCGTGCACGGAACCATTGGTCCAAGATAAAGCCCAGCCACGCGGGCGCGTGGCGCAAGCGTTTGAGGACCGCCACAGCGGAGCCGTGGGCGAGGTCGATGCACCGGGCCCACGCGGCAGTGGTCCGTAACGACCAATCGTTCCAGGCATCGGTCAAAATCAACCGAAGCAGAGTTTCGGCTGACCGCATGGCCCGTCAGCGCCGAATGGCACCACACGTCCAAGCAGCCTCTTGCCAGCCCGCCGGCAGAAAATGGGTTAACACCGCCCATTGGTCGTCGAGTTCGGTCGGGGTCGGGGCGGCCCTGTGTTCTGTGTCCGTCATCTCCGTTGTCATCTCCGTCCAATAGAATGGGTACCCATCGGACTTCGCGACGGCATGGTCAAATTCCTTTACGTCTACACAATCCATTCAAAAGTTAGCGCTTATGGGATGACGACCACCCATTCAGATGCAGTTGGATGTCGGCTTCGGCACCTCCTGGAGAGATCTCGCGCCATTGGCCGCGAGACGTTTATTTGCGCGTGCCGCAGGAAGTATCCCGTTGCAGGAAATGTTGAATGGACCCTTACTGGCATCGAACAATTCTCGGTACCAAACCATCCCTGCATCAGGCACCTTGGATGACGTGTCGCGATTTTCGAGGCCAGCCCAATCGTGATAAAATAACATGACATGTTCAAGGGGGGCGATACGGTGCACCAGCTCAGGTATCTCATTAAAACGTATGGCTGTCAGATGAATGAGCGGGATTCAGAAATCATGGCCGGTCAATTGGATCAATTGGGATATCAGGCGACATTCAGCGAAGCGGATGCGGATTTGATTGTTGTTAACACGTGTGCCGTGCGCAAAAGTGCTGAGGACCACGCGTTGGGCTATATCGGGCAATTGCGCCAAGTGAAGATGGAGCGGCCGGAGGTGACAATTGCGGTTGCTGGATGTATGGCGCAAGAACCCGGCACCATCGCGTGGCTAACGAAGCATGCACCTCAGGTCGATGTAGTGTTTGGCACCCACAACTTGCATCAGTTGCCCGAGCTATTGGAGCGAGCTGAACACTCAGATGAAATGATTGTGGACGTATGGCAATCAGCTGGTGAGGTTGTGGAACACCTCCCTTCCCGCCGTAAAGACGGGGTTAGGGCGTTTGTGAATATCATCTATGGGTGTGATAAGTTTTGCACGTATTGCATTGTGCCCTTTACCCGGGGCAAAGAGCGCTCGCGAGAAATGCAGCCAATTATTGCCGAAGTGCAGGCTCTGGCTCGCCAGGGCTTTCAGGACGTGACAGTGTTGGGTCAAAACGTCAACTCTTACGGTCACGATTTGGACCCCGCGCGCGACTTAGCGGACTTGTTGCGTGAACTCGAGAAGATTGATGGAATCCGCTGGCTTCGATATACAACATCTCATCCGCGCGATTTTAGCCAAAAATTAATTGACACCATTGCAGCCTCGAACAAAATTACTCGTCACGTGCATTTACCGGTTCAAGCCGGGTCAAATCCAATTTTGAAACGTATGAACCGAAAATATACGAAGGAGTCGTATTTAGATCTAATCGCACGGGTCAAAAGCCGTATTCCCGACGCATCTTTGACTACGGATATCATTGTAGGGTTTCCGGGCGAAAGCGAAGCCGATTTTGAACAGACGTTGGAATTAGTCCGTACGGTGCGGTATGATGCCGCTTTTACGTTCATTTATTCGGCGCGAGAAAAAACGCCAGCTGCTCGCTGGGAGGGGCGCGATCCGGTTCCTCCGCAGGTTAAGAAAGACCGCCTCAATCGCTTAATGGAATTGCAGTATAAGATTAGTCTGGAGGCTAACCAGGCGCTAATTGGACGCCAGCAGTTAGTGCTGGTGGAGGGAGTTAGCAAGAAGAGCGCGCGAATCTGGGCCGGCCGGACGCAGAGCAACAAAGTGGTATTGATCGACCGGGACCCCGCCGTGGACCTTTTGGACCGATTTGTTCCGGTGCGCATTACCGGCGCCAAAACGTTTTATCTTTCAGGACACATCTCCGGGAGGCCGCTGGAAGGACCCGAAGTGCGTCGGATTGCGCTGCCTATGGCAAATTAAAAGAGCAGCGGCTGTGCTGCTCTTTTCTTCACGAATGTGACACTACGGGCGCGTGGTTTTTCGTAAAATTTTCTTGGCTTTATGAGCCGGAGCTATCAGCGTCTTTCTTGCTGGACCGCGTGCCTTGTTTTTGATGCGATTGCCCGTGCGTTTTATTTTGGTCGCTGTTTTTTTGGCGGCGTGCTGCGGGGAGACTTTAGGCCGCGCGGCGTTGGTTGTGCCCGCAGAAGATTTGGCGGCCGGTGTAGACATTGCCTTGGCGACAGTGTTCCACCACTGAGCGTCTTCGTATCCAATTCGCCATACCGCAACCCCGCCCAGGTGGTATTGTTTTGCTAAGGCGATGCGATCTGCGGCGGCGCGGTCGTTTTCGAACCAAATGATATGCGTGTTACCGTTGACGGTGTATTTGTCGTAAGCGTCCTTGTCTCGAGGGTTCCAAGTATAGATTCCGTATTTGTGCTGATGCATCACTTTTAGCGGAATGGTCGTCGCTGCAGTAGACCCGTTCGTCCACAGGTACCCGTAGTCCGCTATCCCTAAATAGAGTTTAGAAGGCTGAATCCCCGCCTTGAGCGCTGTGGTGATGGACTTCTTGACCCAGGCGTAGGGGGCCACGGGTCCCGGCGGTGTCCCGCTGCCATGCAAGTCGTACGCCATCAGCACCATGGAATCCACGGCTTTGTCCAAAGCCGCAAAGTTGTATGCGGCACTTTGACCGTTCCCAGACGTCAAAGGGACAACGGACATCGAGAGCACCGTACCTTTGGGCATGGCTTTATCCAGCTGCTGCATGAATGTAGTGAGATCTGCCCTGTCCGTAGACTTGAGCAACTGAAAATCAATCTGCGCGCCAGCGTACTTCTTGGCCTTGACTAATGCGACAATATTATGGATGGCCATGCTGCGGGTGGTTTGAGACCGTAAGAATCTATCAGTTCCAGCAGCATTATTGAACAACGGCATCAGTGGCAAATGCGCTTGGGCAGCCAGGGTGGCGACGTTGCCTTCAGGTTTGGAAATAATTGACCCCGACGGCGACACCTCATACCAAAATGGTGCAAGGTAGGTAACGATGCCGGGGTGAGCCTCGATTAGCGCAAACGGGTCGGGAGTCACCGTGCTCATCGATTGATCGTAGAACGCAATCATTTTGAGGGGCGCGCCACTTGCCTTGGTGGCCGCGCCGAGTTTCTTGCTAGAGTTTCTAGTGCTCACGGACGAGCGTGAGGCATTGGTATTGGCTTTGGACTGAGGGGCTGGCGTGGTACCGCACCCACCCGCCCACGCCGAAGCGATTGCAGTGGAGATTAACCACGGTGCAAACGTCCTTTTCATAGTCTTCCCTCCTGTCGACTGTTGTACGCACCGCATCGGTCTGGTTCGCTCATGTACGGGCATATTATGAGAAGATGGCGTGCCATTCATACTGGCAGTCCAGCCCAGGAGGTGACCATTGCTGCATCACCGTTGGCACATGTTGGTATCCGCGGGTATGGGTGTCTGCGCTACATTAGCCCTGGAGGCAGGTCTCGTTTACGGCATTGGGGTCCGCGTGGTGATGCCGCAAAGTCAAGTGTCCGTGATTAGCGCAGCCATGTCGGAGCATCTGCAACGAGCCTTGCCTACTATGCGAGGGACGATTTTGGCCAGTTTAAAGCCTTTGATGCGTCAACAGGTCAGGCAAATGGTAGCTGAAATTACGGTTGACGTAGGAGGAGTTCCAGTGCGCCTGCCATATACATTCCAAACCAAGATTGCCCGTCACATTGATCAATTGTTGGCCTCCAACTTGGACCAATACCTTGCGCATCAGTTTTATCCCGGCCCAATTGTGACGCCGCGCCTCGTTCAACAAGCGTTGAGAGAGCCGTTAATGTTGCACATTTGGGTGCGGACGTGGCATATTCCGGTGCCTGTGACCATCGTGTGGCGCGGGTCGTCTTGAGCGATGGCGCATTGGCGTCAAACAGACGCTACGCTTGCTTGAGCGCGTGGAGCGAAAATCTTGTCCGGAGTACGACGTGAACCGTATGTGGCATACCTCAGATGATCGTGGCGGGCTGCGCCGGGTACTCCCCAGAGGTCGCCGATCATTGGGGGATAGACGCCTTAGGCGTGAGGCTAGCCGGAACTGTCGGCGGACTCCCAACGCATAGTCGGCGGGCACCCTGCAGACTTGCACCTACGCCCCAAGAGGCGCGAAAGCTTAAGCCGGCGCGCTTGGGTTCCGTACAACGATGGGAACGCGACCGCTACTTCGCCAGGAAAACATCCAACCCAGTGCCCTAGCGGCGGCGATCACCAAAACACCCAAAGCTCCTGTGCGGCCTCGGGGCGATGTTTGGACCATGTCGGCAATATCATTGGTGATTTTATCCCCAACCCGAAAATACGGTCTGGGGCTTGTAGGGTGCATTCGACACGATGGCCCGTTAAATGAGCTCGAAGGTTTGGATCAAGTTTTACCGGTTGAGCTCAGGTCGATGGGATGTGTGGGCAGTGCTCCCGCTAGCCGCTGGTTGAAGGAGGACTTAATACATGATATACTACCATGGGCAATTGAGGCGTTATTTTATTGCAAATCTAGCACGCAGTGCCAACCTGGTGAGAATAAACGGGCACTGCGGAGGCTAACCAGGAGGATACGAATGTCAGTTGTTTCGATGAAGCAGTTGTTGGAAGCGGGCGTTCATTTTGGTCATCAAACTCGCCGTTGGAATCCCAAAATGAAGCCTTACATTTTCACTGAGCGCAATGGAATTTACATCATTGATTTGCAAAAGACAGTGCGCAAAGTGGACGATGCGTACAATTTTGCGCGGCAAGTGGGAATGCAGGGGGGCAAGATGCTATTCGTGGGTACGAAGAAGCAGGCGCAAGAGGCTGTTGCCGAAGAAGCACGGCGCTCAGGCGACTTCTACGTGAACCAGCGATGGCTCGGAGGCATGTTAACCAATTTTGACACGATTAAGCGTCGCGTCAAGCGATTAGCAGAACTTAAGGAGCAAGAAGCGTCGGGTCAATGGGAAAGGCTTCCCAAAAAGGAAGTTAGTTCGTTAACACGTCAGCGAGAAAAGCTCGAAAAGTATCTAGGCGGGATCGAAAAAATGCGGGAACTGCCTGCTGCTTTATTTGTCGTTGATCCCCGTAAGGAGCATATTGCCGTGACCGAGGCGCGCAAACTGGGTATTCCCATCGTGGGTATTGTTGACACCAATTGTGACCCGGATGAGATTGACTATGTCATTCCCGGTAACGATGATGCGATTCGCGCAGTACGGCTGTTGACAGCTCGAATGGCGGACGCGTTGATCGAGGGGAGGCAGGGAGAGACACCTGCGATTGACGAAGACATTGATGAGGCAGCGCAGTAACTAAGATTTTCAGTCGACGAAGGCGACCGGAAGGTCGCCTTCCTTACGAGGGGGATGTTTGGTGGCTATATCGGCCCAGGATGTCAAGGCACTGCGGGAACGAACTGGTGCAGGAATGATGGAATGTAAGCGGGCCCTCGAAGAATCGGGTGGAAGCATGGAACGGGCCGTAGATATTTTACGGGAACGAGGATTGGCCGCGGCAGCCAAGAAAGCCGGGCGAAGTACCACGGAAGGCTTGGTCGACAGTTACATCCATGCCCAAGGTCGCATCGGGGTGCTTTTAGAACTTAACTGCGAAACCGACTTTGTGGCAAACACAGATGACTTTCACACGCTCGCACACAACATCGCGCTTCACATCGCCGCAAGTCGCCCACTAGTGGTAAGCCGCGACCAAATTTCAGCGCACGAGATTGAGCATGAGAAAAGTGTCCTTAGAGCGCAAGCGCTTAATGAGGGCAAGCCCGAGGCTATTATCGAAAAAATGGTGCAGGGACGTATTGAAAAGTACCTGAAAGAAGTCTGCCTGCTCGAGCAGCCGTTTGTTAAAAATCCGGATATTACCGTGCACGAATTAATTACGCAGCACATTGCACGGTTGGGCGAACAAATCCAAATTCGTCGGTTTGTACGGTATGAACGCGGTGAAGAGTTAGGCACGCACGCCGACGGGGAGATGGATGACTAGAGCGCTCTAAGGGGGGTCAAATGGTGACCAACGAGCCCAAATATCGTCGAGTGGTGTTGAAACTCTCAGGAGAGGCTTTGGCTGGTGAAGCCGGATTCGGTATCGATCCGATCGTCGTGGACAGCATTGCCCGACAAATCAAAGAGGTGCTCGGATTCGGCGTGCAAATTGCGGTTGTGGTGGGAGGCGGCAATATCTGGCGCGGCCAAGCCGGTTCCAGCAAGGGAATGGACCGTGCGACAGCCGACTATATGGGCATGTTGGCAACGGTTATTAACGCCTTGGCTCTGATGGATGCCTTGGAAAAGCATGGTGTGGTGGTGCGAGTGCAGACAGCAATAGAAATGAAAGAGGTTGCAGAACCCTATATTCGCCGCCGCGCCATTACACACCTGGACAAGGGCCGCGTGGTGATCTTTGCTGCCGGCAACGGCAACCCCTATTTTTCGACAGATACCACGGCGGCACTGCGCGCCGCGGAAATTGAGGCCGATGTCATGTTAAAGGCGACCAAGGAAGCGGGTGTTTTTGATGCAGACCCGCGCACTCACCCTGAGGCACGCATGCTTGACGAAATCCGGTATTTAGACGTTCTAAAAGAAAATCTGAAAGTGATGGATGCCACAGCCACCTCCTTGTGCATGGATAACAACATTCCCATCGTAGTGTTCAACATGAACACTTACGGAAACATTTTGAAGGTCGTACTGGGCGAATCAATTGGGACCTATGTGGGTGGAGGAGATCGGGATGTCAAAGGACACTCTTAAGGAAACACACGAACGCATGAGGAAGACCGTCGAATCGTTCGTACGCGACTTAGCAGCGATGCGCGCTGGGCGGGCGCATCCCGCGCTGTTAGAAAAGGTTTCTGTAGACTATTATGGAGCTATGACGCCGCTCGCCCATTTGGCGAGCATTAGTGCACCCGAGCCCCGCATTCTCATCGTGCAGCCTTTTGACAAAAGTGCAGTAGGCGCAATTGAAAAAGCCATTATGAAGGCGGATCTGGGCGTCTCGGTTCGGGTTGAGGGGGCGTTGCTGCGGGTCAATGTGCCGGCGTTGACGGAGGAAAGACGCCGAGAATTGGTCAAACAGGTGAAGCGACAGTTGGAAGAGGCGAAGGTCGCGATACGCAACATTCGACGCGATGCCCTCGATACCATGAAACGACACCAAAAGGACGGGGCGGTCACGGAAGATGAGGAGCATCGGGGGCAGACGGACATCCAACGTCTCACCGATCAATACATTAAACAACTCGAGGAGGTCGCTGTCGATCGCGAAAAGGATATTATGACACCATAGCGATTACGAGATGAGGTAGGGGGGGACGCCAGTGCAAGATCGAGCATCAAATCTAGAGGAGGAAGCGATCCTTGCCGGTGATCTGCCACGCCATATCGCCATTATTATGGATGGAAACGGTCGTTGGGCCCAACAACGCGGGCTGGATCGGACGCTCGGGCATCGCCAAGGCGTGAAAGCTCTCAAACCGATTGTCAAAGAAGCCGCACGCATCGGAATTGAGGTGTTGACAGTGTATGCCTTCTCCACCGAAAATTGGCGGCGGCCGTCGCATGAGGTGGAGGTTTTGATGGGGCTTTTAGTGGAGTTTTTAGCGTCAGAAACTGCCGAATTAAAGGATGAAGGAGTCCGCATTCGCACGATTGGCGATATTGCACGCTTGCCCTTACCGGCTCAACAATCATTGTTGTGGGCACAGACAGAAACAGCCGCTCAGACGCGCATGATATTAAATCTGGCCCTCAATTACGGAGCACGCGACGAGATTTTGCGGGCGGTTAACCGGTGGCGGACAGAAAACCAAGACGAGGCCCTTAGCGAGGAACAATTGTCTTCGTATCTCGACACGGCTGGCCTACCGGATCCGGATCTATTGATTCGGTCCAGCGGCGAGTTTCGCATTTCCAACTTTCTATTATGGCAGTTGGCCTATGCTGAGATTTACATCAGTAATATATTGTGGCCTGATTTTGATGCAGTGGAATTGCGCCGGGCCATTCGCGCGTATCAGGCTCGCCATCGCCGCTTTGGCGGGCTGGGATAGAGGAGGCAGGGTTTGCTCATTTGGCGCGTGGTCACGGCGGTTATCGGAATTCCGATTCTGTTGGCTCTTATATATTTAGGGGGATGGCCTCTAATCATCGCGACCGGGATCTTTGAAGCGGTCATGGTCTACGAATCAGAAAAAATGTTTCGTGCGCGCAAGATGCCGTTTTTTGCGCGCATGAGTTTGTTTTGGGTGTGGGCCATTTTAGCGTGTCAGGCATGGCATCGCCCGTTGTTGTGGGGGTTGTTGGCAGGGTTGAGCGTGGTTGTGGTAGGCGCCGTAGTGCTAGGACGCGATGCCTCAAGCTTTGAGGGTTTGCTGACAACCGCGTGGACCAGCCTGTATATTGGACTTTTGTTCATGTTCTTGGTAGCCATTCGTCAAATGCCGTTCGGTGCACGTCGTGTCTTTGTGTTTTTTGTCCTAATCTGGGCAACCGATGCGGTTGCCTATTTTGTCGGGCGGATATTCGGGAAGCACAAGTTGATGGTGCATATTAGTCCTTCCAAAACGTGGGAAGGAACCTTGGGAGGCGTGGCGGCAGCAGTGGTGCTGGGGTCCTTGGTATCCGGGTTTGTTCACTTGGCCTGGTACGAGGGCGCATTTTTGGCGCTCGTGATTGGGTCGGCGGGTGTGGTCGGCGATCTGTTGGAATCTCAATTTAAGCGCTATGTGGGTGTAAAGGATTCTGGGGGAGTCCTCCCGGGACATGGTGGCGTGTTGGATCGGTTTGACTCGGCACTTTTGGCTTTGCCATTTGCATATTATTTGTTTAAGGGCTTGGGCATAGGCTAGTTTCGAGGTGAGCCATGCTCAAGTCCGGATATTGGCAACAGGTTGCCACATGGATCGGATTAACCATTTCGGCGTATGTCTTTTGGCGTTGGATGGTATGGTATGTATTGCCGTTTGTGCTGGCCTTGGTGCTAGCCTTTTTAGTTAGCCCAGTAGCAAAGCGGTTGCGACGGTGGGGGTTGGGCCCTACGGTCTCGGTGTTAACTGCCCTGATCGCTGTTCTGGCCGGGGCCTTCTCAATGTGTGCGGCCGTGATTACCCTCCTGGCTGCCGAACTCGTTGAAATTTCCCATCGCTTGCCAGATTATCTAAAAGCACGTCCCTTGGAGATTGGCCGATATCTGAGCGAGTGGAATCGTCTGCGTCTGCGCTTGGGCTTAGGAAGAGCCAACCTGGCAGCTGAAATTGGAGCATTATACCGCGTGATGGCGATCACGGCTCGTGGCTTGGCACACAGTTTGGTGCAGCTGCCCGAGTTTGGGTTAATCTTGCTCGTTTCAACATTAGCCGCCTTTTTTGTTTTGCGAGACGAGCATTTGGTGCGGCGCGTGGTTACAGGATTGTCGCCTCCTTCGTGGAGAGATCGAGTCGGGACAGTATCCTTGGCCATGGTTAATGGCTTTTTTGGATACGTTCGGGCAGAATTCTCGTTGGTGGCGCTGACGGGGTTAGCCACCATGGGCGGGCTTTTGGTCATTGGCGCTCCCTATGCAGTTCTTATCGGATTGACGGCGGGGCTCTTGGATCTGGTTCCCTTCATGGGTCCGACGATGGTTTTGGTACCGTGGGCGGTTGGGGCTTTGGCAACAGGCGATGGGGCGATGGCGCTGCACTTGCTGGCGGTGCTGGCGGTAGTAGCGGGAGTCCGCCAGATCGTAGAACCGCGACTAGTAGGACAGGGCACCGGATTGCATCCGCTCGTGGTATTATTTTCCCTGTACATGGGTGTGCGCTTATTCGGCGCGGATGGTGTTCTGGTTGGCCCGGTCACGGCCGTCATGTTTAAAGCCATTGCCGAGGCTATGGCCAATGCGGACGATCTTCCGCCTAAGGCAAGCTAAAGGTGGCGAACGAATGCGCGTGGTGATTTTAGGGGCGACGGGTTCCATTGGCGACAGTGCTTTTAATGTCTGGGAGCAGCATCGCCAGGATATGCAGATTGAGGGCTTGGTGGCACAACAGCAAGCCGAAAAATTGTGGCAGCGCGCCCAGGTCATGCAAGCCCGGTGGATTGGCCTGGCAGACGAGCGGGCGGCGGTGCAGCTCAAGCGAGCCCACCAGGGAGAGGCTGGCCCACGGATTGTGCAGGGCACGGCCGGCATTATGGAGATGTTAAAAGAAGCGGACGCGACACACGTTCTAGCCGCCATGAGCGGTTTCGCCGGACTAGAGCCGACCTTGCTGGCCTTGTCTCGGGGGATCACGGTGCTTTTGGCGAACAAAGAGACTTTAGTGGCGGCGGGTGACATTGTGACCCGCACTGCGCGCCAGCATAATGCCGCACTGATTCCCGTTGATAGTGAGCACTCCGCCATATTTCAATGTTTGGCCCGTCCACAACCCTTTCATCGTATCATTCTGACGTGTTCAGGGGGGCCCTTTCGAAACTATACGGCGGCCCAACTGCAAGAGGTGACTGTAGAGTCGGCCTTGCGGCACCCGAAGTGGTCAATGGGGCCGAAGATTACCATTGACTCGGCCACGCTGATGAACAAAGGGTTGGAAATCATTGAGGCGCATCATTTGTTCGGCGCAGATTACGACGCCATCGACGTCGTGATTCACCCGGAAAGCATTATCCATTCCATGGTCGAATTTGTAGATGGGGCCACGTTGGCGCAGTGTGGAGTCCCCGATATGCGCATCCCGATTGCGGTGGCATTGAGTTGGCCGCACCGTTGGCCATTAGAGGTGCCAACCGTCAATTGGCCAGGCACGACGCTTCATTTTGAAGCGCCAGACCTTCAGACATTTCCGCTATTGGGCCTGGCACGCCAAGCCGGGCGAATGGGGGGGCATTTTCCGATTATTCTTAATGCCGCCAATGAAATGGCGGTGGAAATGTTTTTGCAGCGTCGAATTGGCTTTGTCGACATTCCCGGTCTGGTTGAAGATGCGTTGAGCGAACTCGGGGACGCGAGGACCGTGAACACTGCAGACGAAGTGATTGCTGTGGATGCCCGCGCCCGTCGGTATACGCAAGAGCTGGTAGCCCATAAGGGCAGATAGGGAGGGGGAAGCCATGCTGACCGTGATTGCCTGGATTGCTGTCTTTGGTGTGCTCGTAGCTGTGCACGAACTCGGGCATCTGCTGGTCGCTAAGTCGTTTGGCATGCGCGTTGACGAGTATTCGCTGGGCTTTGGCCCGGGCCTAGCCAAATATCGATATCACGGCACTCAATACTCGCTGCGCGCCATTCCCTTAGGTGGCTATGTGCGCATTGGCGGTATGGACGGCGAAAAGACAGCTGACCCCAACGATTACCCCAACCGCCCGTTATGGCAGCGAGTTTTAGTCATTTTTGCCGGCCCTGTGATGAATTTGCTCCTCGCGTTTGTCCTGTACGTGATTGTATTAGGGTGGGTAGGGTTGCCAGTCGCCAGCACGACTATTGAGCACCTCATCGCGCATTATCCAGCAGCAGCACACGGGTTACGGGTGGGGGACCGGATTGTATCGATCGACGGCCAGCGCGTAAGCAGCGGAACGGCCATTAGCGCGCTGATTTCAAAGCACGCTCACCAGACTCTGAGCATTGGCGTTGTGCGGGGACGCCGACACTTTGGCTTTGCGATTCGCCCGCGCTACGACCGAAGTTTGAAGCGGTATCTCATTGGCATCGAATTAGGCACAGCCATGGCCCACTTGGCACCTTTGGCTGCCATCAAGGCGGGAGTTGTGCAGACGGTGCAACTGACTGGGTCCTGGTTTGTCGCACTGTATCAATTGATCACAGGACAGCACGCCTTCGATCTGATGGGCCCCGTCGGTATTGCTGTGACAGTCGGGGAGGCAGCGCGAGCCGGCTGGTACTACTTGTTGTCGCTGGCCGCGGTTCTTTCGGCTAATTTAGCGTTATTCAACATCTTGCCGGTTCCGGTCTTGGACGGCAGCCGCCTGTTTTTATTGGGCGTGGAAGGCGTCCGTCGGCGTGCCATGGATCCGGTGCGAGAAAGTATGATCCACTTGGTCGGTATAGTGTTTTTGCTGCTGTTTGTGGTGTTTGTCACATACCACGATATTGTGCACTACCTGCACATTGGCTAGCGAGTGGATTGTGGCGACAGTGATGGTATGATAATAGGGTAGCCCCCTAGGGGAGAACAATTTTATGTAGGTAGGTTCATGCTTTGCCCGTAGTGGCGAGAGACGCGCCCTGTTGCGAAAAGAAGGGCTGAGTCTACGTAATCGGTAGGAAGCGAGCGAAGCGAGCACCGACTTAACTACTAAGATAGCCGTTCGGAAAGGGGAGGCGGGTCAGGGGCAGAACGTGTGTCTGCCGGGCTATCCCACTTCGGCCATGAGCCGGAGTTTCCCGCGCACAAGCAATGACAAAAGCAGTCAGAGTCCGTGACATCGTGATTGGTGGTGGCGCACCGATTGTGGTTCAAGGCATGACCAAGTCGGATACACGTGATGTTGCCGCCACGGTAGACGAGATTTTTCGATATGTGGACGTTGGATGTGAGCTGGTTCGGGTGGCAGTTCCTGATATGGAAGCAGCGCAGGCGGTCGGCGAAATTGTGCGTCGCTCTCCGGTTCCGGTCGTCGCCGACATCCATTTTGATTATAGACTGGCCTTGGAGGTCATTCGCCAAGGCGTGGACAAGTTGCGCCTAAACCCAGGCAATATCGGGAATCGCGAGCGGGTTGAAAAAGTGGTGCAGGCAGCCAAAGAACGCTCCATCCCAATTCGCATTGGGGTCAATTCAGGGTCCATTGAAAAAGCCCTCTTGCACGATTTGGGTCGCACAGCGGAGACGATGGTCGCATCCGCGGCTAAACACATCGAGATTCTCAACGATCTCGACTACGATAACATTGTGGTATCGCTCAAAGCGTCTGACGTCCCGACTATGGTCGCCGCATATCGGCTTATGGCCAAACGTTATGACTATCCGCTGCATTTGGGAGTCACGGAAGCGGGAACAGTGTTCCAAGGTACGATTAAGTCAGCTGTGGGACTCGGTACGCTTCTGGCTGAGGGCATTGGAGATACCATTCGAGTGTCCCTCACTGCTCCCGGAGAGGAAGAGATCCGCGTAGCATGGGAGATATTAAAGAGTTTGAAGCTCAGAAACCGGGGAGCCAATTTGGTTGCCTGCCCGACGTGCGGCCGTTTGCAATTTGATATGTGGCCGGTAACGGCGGAGCTTGAGCGACGCTTGGCAACGATTGCGGAGCCGATATCAGTGGCCGTGATGGGGTGCGCGGTCAATGGGCCTGGCGAAGCTCGCGAAGCGGACGTGGGATTGGCTGGAGGGAAAAATATGGGATTGATATTCCGTCACGGGGAAATTGTTCGGCGAGTAGAGCAAGAGGATATGGTTGAGGAATTGTGGAAGGAAATTTTGGACGCAGCTGAGGAGGTTAAAGCGCGTGGAAAACGTGCTGAAGGAGATCACCCCCAAGTCGGTTGATTATTCGCAATGGTACGTCGATGTGATAAAGAAGGCGGACATGGTCGATTATGCGCCGATCAAAGGGTTTATGGTGATCAAGCCGTATGGTTACCGTATCTGGGAGTTTATTCAAGATGCCATGAATGCGGAGTTTCGCGCCACAGGCCATGAAAACGCCTATTTCCCATTGTTGATTCCGGAAAATCTGCTCTTGCGAGAAGCCGAACACGTGGAGGGCTTTTCCCCTGAGGTGGCGTGGGTGACCGTTGGCGGTGGTGAAGTGTTGGCAGAACGGCTTGCCGTACGGCCTACTTCGGAGACCATCGTGGGTGCCATGTATGCGCGCTGGATTCAAAGCTACCGCGACCTGCCTGTGCTAATGAATCAATGGTCCAATGTCGTGCGATGGGAAAAAGCGACCCGACCGTTCTTACGGACGACAGAGTTTTTGTGGCAAGAAGGCCATACGGTTCATCGCACTGAATCCGAAGCTGAAGCTGAAACCCGGCAACAATTGGAAATCTACCGACGAGTAATCGAACAAGAATTGGCGATCCCGGTGATCGCAGGTCGCAAGAGTGCTGGAGAGCGCTTTGCAGGAGCGATTGACACCTACACCCTGGAAGCGCTAATGGGGGATGGCCGGGCTCTGCAAATTGCCACGTCGCATTTCCTCGGCCAAAATTTCGCCAAAGCCTTCAATATCCAATTTCTCGACGAAGACGGGGTACAAAAGTACGGTTGGACTACCTCATGGGGAAGCTCGACGCGAATGATTGGTGGTCTGATAATGGTTCATGGTGATGACAAAGGATTAAGGATTCCTCCGCGCGTCGCTCCATTGCAGGTGGTGATTGTACCGATTACGCGGGGATCGGAGGGAGAACAGGTTCTTCGGTATGCCCGTGAACTTGAGACCCGCTTGAAGTCCAGGTTTCGGGTGCGGTTGGATGATCGCGCTGAGTATACGCCAGGCTATAAATACAACGATTGGGAAATGCGGGGGGTTCCATTGCGCATCGAGGTCGGACCGCGAGACGTGGCCAATCAGGCGCTCGTCTTGGCACGACGCGATACTGGCGCCAAGGAAACGGTTTCGCGCGACCGGTTGGAAGAAACCGTCGTCAATCAGCTTACGGCAATTCAACACAATTTATTTGCGCAAGCATTGCAGGAGCAGCATCGCAACCGCCGCTCGGTTACACACTACCGGGAGGTGGAAAAATACGGATACCGCGGTTTGTTCGATGGTGACTGGTGCGGACGAGAGTCATGCGCTGACACGCTCAAGACTGAAACCGGAATGACAATTCGGTGCTTGCCCTTAGACGGCCCGACGATCCAGACCGGGTGTGTCGTATGTGGTCAATTGGCGGTGTCTCACATCGTTTTTGCCCGTGCATATTAGAGACAAGTCTGGCATTAATTGGTCGTAGGGGTGGTTTGATGGCAAACCGGGTTTCCGCAATTGTTCCGGCCTATAACGAGTCCCAAAATATCGCCTCGGTGTTGCGGGTACTCACCAACGTACCCGAAGTCTTCGAGATTATTGTGGTGGATGACGGTTCGAGTGATGATACGGCCGAAATGGCGCGGCAAAACGGGGCAATTGTGGTTTCACTGTCTGAAAATCAGGGCAAGGGCGGCGCCATGATGGCGGGGGCGGCAGTCGCGCGTGGCGATGTGGTGTTGTTTTTAGATGCTGACTTAGTGGGATTGACCGTCGCTCATGTGCATGAATTGCTCGTTCCCGTGCTGACGGGAGAGACGGATGCGACCGTTGGCATCTTTGAAGGCGGACGCGCATCAACCGATTGGGCGCAAGCATTGGCACCGTTTCTATCCGGTCAACGCGCTCTAAAGCGCCAATTGTTGGTCGGATTTGACCATATCGACATGGCCGGCTATGGCGTCGAATTGCAGTTGCACCGACAACTGAAACGCATGGGAATTTCGCCCAAAGAAGTAGTTTTGCACGATGTGACCCAGGTCGTCAAGGAAGAAAAGCTGGGCTTGGTCAAAGGCTTTTCGGCGCGCATGCGCATGTATTGGGAAATTATCCGGGAAATACCCCGAGTCTAGCGGCAATCATATTGAGGTGTAATTCATGGGGGACAACCGATTTTCACACTGGCAGCGGGCGCAGGGATGGGAGGGCGCGCCGCTTTTTGTGGTGGCGGTGAAACTGCTGGAGCGTGAGTTAAGCGTCGAGTGCGTGGGTGAAGTACCCGAGCGCGGACTAGAGATGCTGGCGGACTTAGCAACCGATTTGTCGAGGCAATGGCAGGTCACCGTCCGGTTTGTGGTCTCGCCCCGACAGATCGAAGAAGCCGTTATGCGCGTGTTACCGCCCGCGCTGACAAGGATCATCGGGGAGCATGCGGTGCAGCTACATAGCCAACAACTGACGTTAACGTTTCCCAGTCCAATTGCCGAAGCGCTTTTTGTCAAATGGGGCGGGCCGGGGCGGCTGAAACGGGAAATAACCGAACTGCAGAACTACTCCATTGAGACGGTCACAAGCGAGGTTGAACCCCCGCCCCCGGATCAACCGGTCAGCCTAAACCTGGCGACTATCAGTCAGGACGACGTCATCGGTCGCCTTTCGCAGACGGCCGAGCCGGAACCGATCAGGCAACTGGCAGACGCAGGGCACGCGGTCGTAGCCGGGCAAATCTTTCAGCGGGACGTCCGCGAGGGTCGGGATGGCTCGCGACACTGGACGTGGACGATTACCGATGAGACAAGTGCATTACGGCTGACGTACAGTGAACGCAAAAACACGGCCAAAATCTCGGATGACATGTGGCCAGTAGGAACTCAGGTGCTTGTCGAAGGAGAGCTTGAACGGGACAAGTTTACGCAAGAACAAGTATTACGTGTCAAAGCGGGAAGGGCCATACCGGTGCCGGCGATTTTAACGCGCGATGTTCGCCCACGGGTTGAACTGCATGTGCACACCAAAATGAGCGCCATGGACAGCCTTATCGCGCCGCGCGACCTCTTTCGCGCCGCACAAGAGGCGGGGATGTCGGCCGTAGCCGTGGTCGATCACGGTGTCGTCCAGTCCTTTCCGGAGTGGGACAGTTTAGCTCAATCCACGGGTGTGCACGCCCTTTATGGGGTTGAGGTCTATATGGTTGAATCAGAAGCGTACCCCTTAAGCGGGGGATATGCCAACAACTGGAGAGATCGTCCATTGGTGGTGGTCGATGTCGAGACCACCGGCCTAAGCCCCCGGAGTCATCAAGTGATTGAATTAGGCGCGGTCAAGCTGGTAGGCGGGCAAATCCAAGAGACGTTTCACCGTCTCGTTCGTCCGCGTCGTAGCATCTCCAAAGATACCGAACGCATTACGGGCATCACAGAGAAGACTCTCTTGGGCGGTATCTCCGAAGTAGAATTGTGGCAAGAATTTTTTGCCTTTCTAGGCGATGGTGTTTTAGCGGCCCATAACGCACGGTTTGATATGGGGTTCGTCAGGGCGGGATTTGATCTCGTGTACCCGGGACAAGAGTTTGATCCGCCGGTGCTTGACACGCTGGCATTGGCACGCGTGGCGGTGCCGGGCCTCAAGAGCTACGGTCTGGAACCTCTGACCAATCATTATCGCATTGCTTTGCCCCAGCATCATCGAGCGTTGGCGGATGCAGAAGCGACGGCGCACCTCGCCGTGCGGCTGCTCGATGATTTAGGTCAGCGCGCCCCCCAATGGTCCGGCCAGGATTCTTTACCGTTAAGTCACACCATGGGCCGCCCCGTCCCCGTCACCCTCTTGGTAAAAGACCAAGAGGGTCTCGAAGCATTGTACCGTCTCATCAGCGCATCGCACTTGCAATTTTTTTATCGCGTACCACGTGTGCCGCGACAGGCTATCGTGCAGGGGCGGCAACATTGGCTAATTGGTTCTTCTTTTCATGATGGAGAGATTTCCGAGGCACTCTTTCGCAACGCGTCTCCGAACGAACGCCGCACCCTGGAGCAATTCTATGATTACTGGGAAATTGTGCCGCCTGAGGCAGCGCACAGCCTGATGGCGGAGGGCGCTTTGGATGGACGAGAGGCGGTGCAGGCGTTTTTGACCGATATTGTGGCTTGGGGGGAAACCGCTAAGCGACCTGTGGTGGCCGTTTCTGATGCCCATTATCTCCGGCCTGTCCATGCCATTTATCGCGATGTCTTGGCGGCGACGGCCAAGGGGGACTTGCATAATGCCCAGGATGCGCTCTATCTCCGCAGCGGTTCGGAAATGGAGGAGGAATTGTCGTTTTTGTCGCAAGATCGGCGCGACCGGGTGATTTACAAGGACCCGGAAATGATTGCACAGCAGTTGCAGCCATTACGCCCGGTGCCGCAAGGGCTGTTTTCACCCAATCTGCCTCAAGCAGAAGAGGTGATCGCGCACGAGCCTTACCGGCGCGCTCGGGAATTGTATGGGGAAAACTTGCCGGACATTGTGCAGCGCCGCCTTGACAAAGAAGTGCAGTCAATCGTGTCTCATGGTTTTTCCAGCATTTATTATACAGCGCACCGATTAGTGCAAAAGTCACTGGACGACGGCTATTTAGTCGGGTCTCGAGGTTCGGTCGGGTCTTCGCTGGTCGCCACCCTACTCAATATTACCGAGGTCAATCCCTTGCCCCCACATTACCGCTGTCCGGCTTGTCGGTGGTCCGAGTTTGTTACGGATGGCAGTTGTGGCAGTGGCTTTGACTTGCCGCCTAAGTCCTGCCCTGTCTGTCAAACTCTTCTGCTTTGTGACGGCCAGGACATCCCCTTTGAAACTTTCTTAGGGTTTGAAGGGGACAAGGTGCCTGACATCGATTTGAACTTCTCAGGCGAATATCAGACCGAAATTCATCGTTATACGGAGGCATTGTTTGGCCAAGGACATGTGTTTCGCGCAGGCACCATCGCCACCATCGCCGACAAAACTGCCTTCGGTTTGGTCAAAGCCTGGGCACGTGACCGCGGGCGGGAGCTTTCGGGTGCGGAAATTGACTGGCTGGCGGCGTCGTTAACGGGAGTGAAGCGCACTACCGGTCAACACCCGGGTGGACTTATGGTGGTGCCACACGATGACGATATTCATCGGTTTTCTCCTGTTCAGCACCCGGCCGACGATCGCAATTCAGAGGTCGTGACAACCCATTTTGACTACCACTCAATTGAAGGCCGGTTACTGAAGCTAGACCTACTGGGACACGATGATCCTACGGCTATTCGAATGCTGGAAGATTTGACTGGTATTAAGGCGAAAGACGTGCCGTTTCAAGATGAGGCAACGATGAGTTTATTCAGTGGCGTGTCTGCCCTGGGGGTTAGGCCCGACGACATCAAAAGCCCAGTTGGTTCGTTGGGAATTCCAGAGTTTGGCACGCGCTTTGTCCGCCAGATGTTGCTGGAAACGCGCCCGCGCACGTTTGCCGAATTGGTCCGTATTTCAGGCTTATCTCATGGTACGGAGGTGTGGACCAACAATGCGCAAGAGTTGATTCGGCAAAAGACCGCGACTTTGTCCGAAGTCATTGCAACCCGTGATGACATTATGACCTACTTAATTAGCCGCCATATTGCGCCCAAAACGGCCTTTGCGATTTCCGAATCGGTGCGCAAGGGGCGAGGGCTTTCCTCGGACATGGCCGACACCATGCGTGCTGCTGGTGTGCCAGAGTGGTACATCGATTCCTGTCGACATATCTCCTACTTGTTTCCTAAAGCGCATGCCGCTGCATACGTGATGATGGGGTGGCGCATCGCCTGGTTTAAAGTCCATTACCCACTCGCTTATTACGCCACCTATTTTTCCGTACGGGCTGGAGATTTTGAGCCCGAGGCTGCGCTACGGGGCCTAACCGCCGTGAATCAAGCGCTGTCCAGCATTGAAGAAAAGGGGTCTGAGGCCAGCCCCAAAGAAAAGGGATTGGTCACGGTGTTGGAGATCATGCGGGAAATGCTGGCACGGGGATATCGATTCAAATCGGTCGATCTCGAGCGTTCCCACGGCACTCGCTTTCTCATTGACCAAGATGCGCTTGTCATTCCCTTCGCGGCGCTGCCGGGCTTGGGAGTGAACGCGGCCCGCCACATTATCGCAGCCCGGTCGGACCAACCTTTTTTGTCGGTGGACGACCTCCGTCAGCGCGCCCGCCTGTCCAAGAGCATTGTTGAGCTGCTGCGGTCCCACGGTGCCCTGAAAGACTTGGGCGAAACCAGTCAGCTTGGCTTCTTTTAATGACTGGGTTTCGGATTCTGCGCGAGCCGCGCCAGTATCCCGCGGCATTTTGGGGCGCCTTGGCGGCCGAATTAGTTGTGCAAACAGGCTTTGGAGCAATTTTGCCATTGCTTCCCCAATTCGTGCGCTCGCACGGGTTCCCTTTAGCCGACATGGGATTGATGGCGGCGTCATACGCCGCTGTGTCCTTTCTGGCCCAAGCCTGGCTTGGCGGTGTCGCGGACCGGTGGGGTCGCAAACGTCTCATGGTTGCAGGGGGTATGGTAGAAACTCTGGGTACAGCGGGATTTCTGCTGCGCCTGCATCCCGCGGGGTATATTGGGTGCCGAATTTTGCAGGGGGTGGGCAGTGCGGCCGTCGTGCCTGCCGCAAATGCCCTCGTGGCCGACGTGGTTGATGAGGATCGTCGGGGCCGCGCCTACGGGTTGATGGCTGCAGCCGGCAGTGCCGGTTTTGCCATTGGGCCGATGATGGGTGGAGTGGCGGGTGCCGCCTGGGGCTTGGCAGCCCCTTTTGTTGTGGGTGTGATCTTAAACCTGATTGCAACAGTGGTCATGATGCTTACGTTGCCGACAACTCGTCTCAATCGTCGGCCCGTACGGATGGCACACCAGTCACTTTCTCTCTTGTTGCGCCCGATTTGGCCCTATTTTTGGGTGATGTTTGCCTGGATGGGCCTGTCGGGAATGTACGATACCACCTGGAGTCTCTATATGGAATCTTTGGGCGCCGGCAAGTGGGTCATTGGCCTATCCTTTACCCTATTTGCGCTGCCGCTCCTACTGTTCAATGTTCTAGGGGGAAGGTTAGCCGACCGGCGGCTCCAGCGACATTGGATTATCCTTGCCGGCACCGGCTTACAAACCATGACGGTGGCGTTTTACGTGGTGTCGCACTCGGCTTGGCTGTCAATTGCCGTGTCGGTCCTGGAAGCTGCCGCCATGAGTCTGACCGGACCCGCATTGTCGGCTTCCGTCATGGATACCGTATCAAGCGAACACTATGGAGCGGTACAAGGGTGGTTTCAGGCCAGTGGCACGCTCGGCGCGGCAATGCTTGCGCTTGCTAGTGGGCCGCTGCTCGTGGGGCACGCCAACCATCCATTTATCTTGGGGTCAGCGCTATTATTGGTGACCACGCTCGGCGTGGCTGGCGTGTGGCGGCCCTGGCGGCGTCGCACCGAGTTGTGAGATGGCAGCCGTTGTGCTATGATGCTCATAGTTAGAGGTGCAATGGGGGCCTCGTGGGTCTAGTTTGTGACTCAGAGTGGGGAGAAAGAGCCCACTCTTTTCGCTTGACAAGGGCCGACCACGGTTTAAGGGAGGACTTCGCCAATGAACAACGAGTTGATGGCGGCGCTAGACGATCTCGAACGGGAAAAGGGCGTCGACAAGGAAGTTTTGTTTCAAGCCATTGAGTCGGCCTTAATATCCGCTTATCGGAGAAATTTTGGTTCGGCACAAAACGTCCGGGTACATCTCAATCGAGAAACCGGGGCTACCGAAGTCTATGCACAAAAGACGGTGGTGGCCAAAGCAGAGGACCATCGACTGGAAGTCGGGATTGACGAGGCGTCGGAAATCCGCCCTGGTGTCATGGAAGGGGACGTCATCGAGTTTGAGATCACCCCCAAGAACTTTGGCCGGATTGCCGCCCAAACTGCCAAGCAAGTCATTGTGCAGCGCATCCGCGAAGCTGAGCGGGGCATGATTTACGACGAATATGCTGGTCGTGAAGGTGACATCGTGACCGGTATGGTGCAACGCATGGAGCGCGGTTTGGTGTTCATTGATTTGGGACGGACCGAAGCCATTCTCATGCCAAGCGAACAAGTGCCCGGTGAATATTTGCGACCCAACGAGCGCGTGAAATTGTACGTCGTTGAAGTGCGCAAAACGACGAAAGGGCCCCAAGTTTATTTGTCACGCAGTCATCCCGGGTTGATTCGACGTTTGTTTGAACTGGAAGTTCCGGAAATTCATGACGGGGTGGTTGAAATTCGCGGGTTGGCCCGCGAAGCGGGGGCACGCACTAAAATCGCCGTCTGGGCAGAAGATCCCAATGTCGATCCGGTGGGAGCCTGTGTAGGGGCTAAGGGTCAAAGGGTTCAAGCCATTGTCAACGAACTGCGGGGCGAAAAGCTTGACATTATTGCCTGGGATCCGGATCCGGCGGTATTCGTTTCCAACGCGTTGTCACCGGCCCATGTGACAGAGGTCGAAATTGACGAAGGAGCGCGCTCGGCTCGCGCCATCGTGCCCGACAACCAATTGTCTTTGGGAATCGGAAAAGAGGGTCAAAATGCGCGCCTGGCTGCAAAGCTGACGGGTTGGCGGGTTGACTTGCGACCCGAGTCGCAGGTGGAGCGAGGAGGGTTTTGGGCGTGACCATTCGGAAGGTGCCGATGCGAACGTGTGTTGCGTGTCAAACCACACGCCCCAAACGCGAACTTGTACGAGTAGTACGAACAGCCGCGGGAACGCTCGTGTTGGATCGACGCGGGAAGGTGTCCGGGCGCGGCGCCTATATTTGCCCGGATCCGGATTGTGTGCACAAGGCATTGACAGGACACAGATTGGAACGAGCGCTGGAGGTTCAGCTAACGGATGAACTAGTGGCGGAACTACAGCGCATCGAGCGAGGGTCAGTGTGACGGATAAGTGGCTAAATCTGTTGGGCTTAGCCCGCCGGGCAGGCAAGGTGGCGCCAGGAGAGAATCAGACCAGCCTAGCCATGCGGCGCCAAACCGCGTCATTGTTGATATTGGCGCAAGACGCAGGGCCATCATTGTATCGCAAGTATCACTTGTGGGTCCAGGATTTGAACGTACCGCTTGTGCGCATGGGAACCAAGTCCTCGTTAGGAAGAGCCATCGGCATGGGGCCGCACGCGGTACTTGCGATATTGGACAAGGAGTTCGGCGAACGGATTCTTAAAGAGATGCGAACAAGTGCAGGGGGGATTTTTCTTGGCAGAAAAGGACAAGGACAAGATCAGGGTATACGAACTGGCCAAAGAGCTAAAATTGGACAGTCGTCGCCTCATCGATCTGTTGCATCGGTTAAAGGTGGAGAACATCAAAAACCATATGAGCACGGTCGAGCCAGAAGCGGTGAAGACGGTGCGCGACATCATGGAGGGAAAACTTCCGCCGGAACCCAAACCGGAACCGAAGCCCGCTCCGCGTCCCGCCGTGCCGAGGCCGGCCACACCCAACCGGCCCGTGTTGGAAAATCGGAGCACGGGTCGCGACGCACGGCCGGGTCCGACGACGCCGGGGGTCGATCGCAGCACACCGCCCCCGCACCCCACCGACCGGGCTCCACGCCCCAGCGAACGGATGGCGCGCCCAAGCGACCGCACTAGCGCTCGGCCCAGTTATCCCGCGCGCGCCGAGTCGCCCGCAGTTAGTCGGCCGCCGAGTCCAGCCTCGAACCGAACCACTCATGTGCCTAGCGGCGGCCGACAAGACAACTGGCGCGGATCGAGCCCGAGTCGGCCCTCCACATCAGGAGTGAATCCGCGGCCGGCGCCATCAGGAAGCGGACGTCCGCAGTCTGGCCCTCCGCGGTCTGGAAGTGGTTCGCGCCCAGGGGGATCGTCGCAAAGAACATTTGGCGCCAATCGCAACACCGGTCGACCTGTCACCGTACCGCCGCCGGCCGCTCCGGCTCGGCCGGCACGGGAACAAAGTCGGCGCGGCACCTTTCGCGATCGCCGCAACATCAATAATTTTGAGGGGCGCAAGGGCCGTAATTGGATGGAGGACGAAGACTTCGGCGGGAGGCACAAGAAAGGACATAAGTCGCATCAGCCGCGTGTGGAGGCACCGATGCCCCCAGTTCAACGGCGCGTGGTGATCAGCGGTCCGGTGGTTGTAAAGGATTTAGCGGAGCAACTAGGTGCTAAAGCGACCGACCTCATTAAACGATTGATCGCGCTTGGTGTCATGGTGGGAGTCAATAACGAGATCGATAAGGAGACGGCCATCATCGTGGCGGGCGAATTGGGTGCGGAGGTGGAAGAACGCGCCTCTGTGCGGGAACGCGAGGAATTGTTGCTACAAGGGGAGGAAGACCAAGAACATGAATTAACTGAACGCCCACCTGTCGTAACGGTGATGGGTCATGTTGATCATGGGAAAACGTCGTTGCTTGACAAAATTCGCTCGTCGCGGGTGACCGCCAGCGAGGCAGGCGGCATCACGCAGCATATTGGAGCGTCGGTCATTGAGTGGCAGGGGCGGCGCATTGTGTTTTTAGATACCCCAGGTCACGAGGCCTTTACGGCTATGCGCGCCCGGGGAGCGCAAGTCACCGATGTTGCGGTTCTGGTGGTAGCCGCCAATGACGGGGTGATGCCTCAGACCGTTGAAGCAATTAATCATGCCAAAGCCGCCAACGTGCCAATTGTGGTCGCGATCAATAAAATTGATCTACCTGATGCCAATCCAGATCGGGTGCGTACCGAGCTCACCGAGCATGGGCTTGTTTCCGAAGAGTGGGGCGGTGATACCATGATGGTTCCGGTGTCAGCGCGCACCGGCGAAGGGCTGGATCAATTACTCGAAGCTTTACTGCTGCAGGCCGATGTCATGGAACTCAAGGCCAACCCCAATCGCGCGGCGTCGGGAACCGTCATCGAAGCGCAGTTGGACCGTGGGCGCGGCCCCGTGGCCACGGTCTTGGTGAGTCGTGGTACCTTGCACGTGGGCGACGTGTTTTTGTCGGGATCCGTGTACGGTCGGGTACGGGCACTCATCAACGACCGGGGCGAGCGCCTTAAAGAGGTTGGCCCCTCTATGCCGGTCGAAGTCTTGGGCTTTAGCCAGTTGCCGGAAGCCGGAGATGACTTTGTGATTTTAGACGATGAGCGTCAGGCGAAGTCGATTGCGGACGCGCGCACCAACCGAAGTCGCGCCTCGAGCGAAGGCAACGCTCGTGGGGTTTCATTAGATGAATTCTATCAGCGCCTGAAAGATGAGGCGATGCGCGATTTGAACCTCGTTATCAAAGCCGACGTGCATGGTTCAGCGGAGGCCTTGGGCCAGTCGGTAACGAAGTTGTCTAATGAGGAAGCGCGCGTGCGCGTTTTGCATACCGGAGTGGGATCGGTGACGGAGTCCGATGTCATGTTAGCCCAGGCATCCGGCGCAATTATCATCGGTTTTGGGGTCGGTATTGAAGCGAAGGCGCGCCAGTTGGCAGAGCGCGAACACGTGGACATTCGCCAATATCGCATTATCTATGAAGCCCTCGATGATGTGAAGCAGGCGTTGGCGGGAATGTTGGCGCCAAAGTTTCAAGAGCTCTTTTTGGGGCGAGCCGAGGTGCGCGAAGTTTTTCGCGTGCCCAAAGTGGGGGCGGTGGCAGGATGTTATGTCACTGACGGAAAAATTTTGCGCTCCGGTAAGGTGCGGGTATTGCGCGATGGGGCGGTTATTCATGACGGTAGCATTGCTTCGTTGAAACGCTTTAAAGATGACGTGCGCGAAGTTGCAAGCGGCTACGAATGTGGAATCGGTTTGGAGCGTTTCAACGATATTAAAGTAGGCGATATCTTTGAAGTGTACACCCATGAAGAGGTCAAGGCGAGTGCCAGCTGAGTAAGAGCCAGGCACATGCGCGGATCGGCGGAGGGAGGATGCGGCGCGCCCACAAGGGGTGCCGATGGAGCGGATGAACCAATCTCGGACACAGCGGGTCGCTCAGTTAATGCAACGCGAGCTCGGTCAAATGCTCTTGATGGAAGTCAAGGACCCGCGCATCGGTTTTGTCAGCGTAACACGCGTCGAGGTAACGCGCGATTTAAGCCAGGCACGCGCCTATGTTAGTGTCATGGGTTCGGAGAGCGAAAGGCAAGAAAGTTTGGCCGGTCTTCGCCAGGCCGCATCGTTTCTGCGCGGCGAAGTAGGGCGCCGACTGGGATTGCGTAAGGCTCCGCAAATTGTGTTTCGCGAAGATCAGGGCATTGCCGAAAGCATCCATATTCAGGACTTGATGCGCTCACTGGATCAGGATCAAGGTCATGAGTGACCGGGCCTGCTCGCGCATTTTGGGGCAATTGGCACATTCGCCGCGGGTGCTGATTGTCATGCACGCGACCCCGGATGGCGATAGTGCTGGAAGTGGCTTAGCGCTGGGATTGGCTTTGCAAGAGCTCGGACACAGTGTGACTTGGGTCGCGTGGGACGCGGTGCCGGCCCGACTCGCCTTTTTGCCCGGCTACACGCAGGTGCAGACCTGGGCACAGGCAGGAGGCCAGCCGTATGATTGCGCCATTGCGGTCGATTGCGGTAGCCCAAGCCGCTTGGCAGCGCCACAAGAGTTTTGGTCGCGCGATCTTCCCCTCATCAATATTGATCATCACCGCGGCAATCCGGATTTTGGGACGATCAACTGGGTGGAGCCTGAGGCTAGCTCCACTGGGGAACTGGTGACCCGATTGTTTCAATATGCCCACTGGCCAGTTTCGGCGGATATTGCGCTGTGTTTATTTACGGCCATCAGTACCGATACGCTGTCTTTTCGCCAGATTAACGCATCGGTTGACACATTGGCCGCGGTCGAGTGGCTGGTCCGTCATTCCAATCTTAATATGGGTCGGGCCAACCACCTTATCTGGGATAGCCGGTCGGTGGGAGAACTCAAATTTTTGGGATGGGTGCTGGATCTCGCCAAATTTAGTGAGGACCAGCGCTTTGCCTGGGTTGGCGTTACCCGTCGCGCTATGAGCCGATTTGGGGTGGATGACAGCGGGGTGGACACGGTCGTGCATCATCTGCTGAGCATCGCTGGAGTCGAGGTGGCATTTTTGGCCAAAGAAACTGCCCAGTCCGGTCAGGTCAAAGTGAGTTGGCGGGCCAAACCCCCGTGGGATGCCAGCCAACTGGCAGCCCAGTTTGGCGGGGGTGGCCATGCTTATGCCGCCGCAGCTCAACTCGAGGCGTCGTTGTCCAAATCGATTATGTTGGTGCGCACAGCGTTAGGATCGTGGACCAGTGCGTAATGGCGTGATTAATTTATGGAAACCAGTTGGAATCACCTCACATGATGCGGTGAGGCAGGTGCGCCACGTGACTGGTTGGACACGCGTGGGCCATGCTGGGACATTGGACCCCGGTGCCGAGGGGGTACTGCCGGTGGCTGTTGGAAGCGCAACGCGGCTTTTGCCGTACCTCGTGCTCACACCCAAAGTATACACGGGGTATGTGCAGGTGGGCACGATGACCAGCACCGGAGACGCCCAGGGCCGGATTGTGGGGCGCTCGCGGCCGTGGGTGCCGAGTTTGGAGCAGTTGACCTGGGCGGCGCGGTTTCTCGAAGGTTCAGTATGGCAAGTGCCGCCGCAAGTGTCGGCGTTAAAAGTGCGGGGCGAACGACATTATGCGGCGGTGCGACGGGGAGTTTCAGTGTGGCCGGCTCCAAGACTGGTCCGCATTCTGTCGATCGCCGAGATCGTAGCTGAGCGGGAAGGATGGCAATTTCAAGCCAGTGTTGGTTCGGGCGTATACATCCGGGCCTTAGTGCGCGATTGGGGAACGCTATTGGGCGTAGCCACTCATTTGCGAGAACTGCGCCGCATCCGTGTCGGTTGTTTTGATGGCGAATCTTCGGTCTCGCTGCACCAATTGGAGCAAGCGCACGAAAATTGGGGCGACTTTGTGCAGCCTTGGCATGCGTGTTTAGCGATGGAGCGTCAGGAATTGGACCCCATGAACGTCGCTCGGGTTGTGCACGGTGATACGCGCATTCTCGCGCAATTGACCCCTCACGATGGCCGGATGTTGGCGCTGGAGTACCAAGGTCGGCTGTACGCCATTGTGGCGGAGTCTGGGCGACAGTATCGCGTGGTCTTTGAGGAGGGAATTTAGTGTGCAAGTGTTGACTGATAGAGATGCTCTCAGCGGACCTACCGTGGTCACCATTGGCAACTTTGACGGCGTGCATTTGGGGCACCAAGCTCTAATCCAAAGAGCTCTGGCAGTAGCACAGCAGCAAAGGCAAAAAATGCTAGTGGTTACGTTCGACCCTCATCCCGCCTCGGTTTTGCGGGGGCCACTGGAGCACTACTTGATCACGCCAGGCGCGCTAAAACTGCACTACCTCGATCAGACCGGGGTGAAATGGGTGCGGCTTCTTCGCTTTACGCCGGAGTTTGCCCAAATACCCGCGGAAACGTTCTTGGATCGCATCTTAGCCGAGCGACTGCAAGCCTCAGCCGTGGTGGTCGGCTACAATTTTAGTTTTGGCCGGGGGGGGCTAGGGAATGTTGCCCTCCTCGAAGAATGGGGCCATCGCCGTCGCGTAGAGATTGTAATCTCGCCCCCCTACCGCGACCCGGGCGGTGCAGCGGTCTCGAGCTCAGCCATCCGCGAGTTCATCCGGCAGGGTGCGCTCGGCCAGGCCCAGGCCCTGCTTGGCCATCCATTTGCCGTAGAAGGCACCATTATGCACGGGGACCGACGCGGTCGCGAGTTGCAAGCCCCGACTCTCAATTTGCTATGGCCGCTCGAGCAAGTGGCGCCTCCGTTCGGCGTTTACGCAGGACTGGCGACGATTGCGGATAACGCCCCCAGGCGGGCCGTCTGCAATTTTGGAGTGCGGCCGACCTTTGGTGAGTCGAGCCCGCGTTTGGAAGTGCATCTGCTAGATGTGGAACTTGGTGAGCACTACGGAGAGTTTTTACATCTCGATTTACTTCACTTCATGCGTGAGGAGCGAAAATTTGCCACGCCGGCGGAACTAGTGTCCCAAATTCAACGCGATATTGACGAATCCCGGCGCTTATTGCAGGATGTTGAGCTCCATTCGGGATCCGATACAGGCACGGAACAACCTTAAGCGGATTTGGCACGGCGGGCACGACATGAGAGCCTTTCAGGACCCAGACCCTGACTGTGGGCAAAAAGTGTGGCTTGCGCACCTGCTGTTACCGGACCTTTAGGAGGCGCTCTGGTCTGGGTGTTTGCGTCGTCACCTGACGCAGCTTAGTCGTCGGTGGATCGCGAAATTAGAAATGACGTTTAAGCGATGCAGGTCGTGGAACCATCAACTGGGCCAGATGGGCGATCGCCATAGTAAGCCGGGCGGAGACGGGGTTTGCGAACTTGCCTTGCCAAAATTGGCTATGATACAATGAAGTGTCTTTGGATTGGGGGCATATTCGTGCATTCCGACACATGGCGCGAGATGGTTTCCAAAGTTTCGACCATTTGCGTCACAGGGCAGTTTAAGCGTTTACAGAGTGAGCTCGAAGATCTCTATTTGCGGGCCGGAGTCCCGCAGCCTGCGGTCCAAGCCTACCGAGACGCCCTAATGTCGCTGCTGGCGGATGAGGACGAACCCATTTCCATTCAGCTGCAATAGAGAAGGGAGGGAAGACGATGGCCCTACAAGAGGAGAAGAAGCAGGCCATCATTGCGGCTTACCGGCTGCATGAATCGGACACGGGGTCTCCGGAAGTACAGATTGCGCTATTGACCGAGCGCATTGGCGAATTAACCGAGCACCTGAAAACACACAAGAAGGACCATCACTCCCGTCGAGGGTTGTTGAAGATGGTAGGCCATCGCCGGGCATTGCTGAACTATCTCAAAGACAAGGATAATCAGCGATATCATGCGGTGATTCAGCGACTCGGCTTACGTCGATAGAGCGGGAATTCCCCGCTCTTTTGTTCAAAATGCTGAGTGTTGGGTATTGAGGCAGGGGGAACCTATGGATATCCATAAAAAAACTATCATGGTGGGCGGCCGCCCCATGATATTAGAGACGGGTAGGATGGCGCGCCAGGCAAATGGAGCGGTTGTGGTGCGGTACGGTGATACGGTGGTCTTGGTAACGGCGACAGCCTCCAAGGCACCCCGGTTGGGGATTGATTTTTTCCCGTTGACGGTCGATTACGAAGAGCGGATGTATTCCGTAGGCAAAATCCCAGGGGGGTACATTAAACGAGAAGGTCGCCCCAGCGAGAAAGCAATTTTGGCGGCACGACTGACCGATCGGCCCATCCGGCCTCTGTTCCCAGAGGGATTTCGCAATGACGTGCACGTGGTGGCCAGCGTATTGTCCGTAGATCATGATTACGCGCCCGAGGTTTGTGGAATGATTGGCGCGTCGGCCGCGTTGAGCCTGTCCGACATTCCATTTGACGGTCCCATCGGAGCGGTTGAAGTAGGATTGGTCGAAGGAGAGTTTGTGATTAACCCGACGTCGGAGCAGGCAGCCGTCAGTCAATTGAAACTGATGATCGCTGGTACCGCTGAGGCCATTTTAATGATTGAGGCCGGTGCGTCCATCGTTTCGGAACAGCAGATGCTTGACGCGATTTTGTTTGGGCATGCCGAGATCCAACGCATCATCGCGGGCATTCGCGAGTTTCAGGAAGAGGCCGGAGAGGCAAAGCGCGAGTATCCGCTTTACGTACCGTCGTCGCAACTCGTGCAGCGGGCGCAGGAACTAGCGGAAAACCCGCTGAAAGATGCGATGCGGGCCACGACCAAAGAGGCGCGCGAGGCCCAAATTGATGCGGTTAACCAAAGCGTGGCGGCAATTCTTCAACAGGAGTTTCCAGACGAAGTCGATCTGATCGGTACCGTGCTGAAAAAGCAATTGAAAAAGGTCGTGCGCTATGCGATTATCCACGAAAAAATTCGACCGGACGGAAGAGCTTTTAAGGAAATTCGACCCATTTCCATCGAGGTTGGCGTCCTACCTCGTGTGCATGGGACAGGCCTCTTTACGCGCGGGCAAACCCAGGCACTGACAGCCATGACGTTGGGACCGTTGTCGGATCAGCAGATGTTAGATGGCATTGGGGAAGAAGAGTCCAAACGCTACATGCACCACTATAACTTTCCTCCATTTGCCACCGGTGAGACGGGTCCCATGCGCGGTCCCAATCGCCGCGCGATTGGGCATGGCGCTTTGGCCGAACGCGCACTGGAGCCGGTCATTCCCTCGGAACAACAGTTTCCTTACGCGCTGCGACTTGTCTCCGACATTCTTGAGTCCAACGGATCGAGCTCGATGGCATCGGTTTGCGGGAGCACTTTAGCGCTGATGGATGGCGGAGTCCCGATTAAAGCACCGGTAGCAGGAATTGCGATGGGGTTGGTGAAGGACGAATCCAGCTATGCGATTTTGACGGACATTCAGGGCCTTGAGGATTTTCTCGGGGATATGGACTTTAAGGTGGCTGGCACGGCTCAAGGAATTACAGCGATCCAAATGGACATCAAGATTCATGGATTGGACCGCGAGATTTTGGAACAAGCCTTAAATCAGGCCCGTGAGGCACGCTTGTATATTCTCGAACGGATGCGGGAGGTCTTGGCTGAACCCCGCACAACCCTTTCACCCTATGCGCCACGGATTATCACGATCCATATTGATCCGGACAAAATCCGGGAGGTGATTGGCCCCGGGGGCAAAACGATCAATAAGATTATCGACTCCACCAAAGTGGGCGACAAGAAAGTCGACATCGATATAGAGGATGATGGAACCATCTATATTGCGGCGGTCAGCCAAGAAGCCGGCCAGCGTGCCATGGAGATGATTCAAGACTTAACACGCAGTGTCGCGGTGGGGGAGGTCTATACGGGACGTGTGACGCGATTGATGAACTTTGGTGCCTTTGTCGAGATCCTACCAGGAAAAGAAGGTCTCGTGCACATTTCCCAATTGTCACATCAACGGGTAGCGAAAGTGGAGGATGCTGTCCAGCCAGGCGACACATTACAAGTCAAAGTCGTTGAAATTGATAGTCAGGGACGTATTAATTTATCGCACAAGGAGTTGTTGCCGCGCCCGGAGGGACTCGCGACTGCAGCCGCCGCTGGGCTAGGAGACCGCGAACGCGCCGCGCGACCAGAGCGCCACAGTTCGCGGACACCGCATCGTGGGGGAACGGGCCCCAGGCGAGAGGGTCGATAACCGCTCGCAACACGAAAACACGATTAGGGCAACACTACACTTGCCATGGAGGAGGCCGGCCACGCCGGTCTTCATGCATGATTGATGCGGGAGCACTTGGCATGGGTTGCAGTGTACGACGCGCGCGTCTTAACGTTGGTCGCTCCCGGGCAGCACCGTTGGGTCCGCGACTGGTGCTGCGCGACACCAAGTCTTGTGACTCACGGGTTCACCTGGAATTGTTCGAGCTCATGAGGCCGTGCTAAAAGTCAGCGTGTTCCGACTAATACGCCGGGGATCCGGCGAAGAGAAGCCTTAATGCACCAGGCCTCTCACTTTATGCATGCTGGCCTTATTCCCCGGAAACACTAACCTTCGTGTAAGGGGGGGACGGCTTGCGCGTCGGTGTGAGAATTGCTGAAATACTGGGTGTTCTTGCCATCGCTGCGGGATGCGGTAGTGAGTCTGTGGCACCCGACCCTTTGCCGCCTTTGTCTGCCTGCATGCAGGGCATGACGGAAGCGGGATACACAACAGAGGTGTTTAATTCGCCTGCCGTTCGCACGGCCATTATCCAACTGCACCAGGACGGCGTTAATTGGCTTTCAATTCAGGTGGCCTGGTATCAAAAGTCCACGACCTCAACGCACATTGCGCCCAATCAGAAAACACCGAGTGATGCGAGTGTCACGCGTCTGATCAAACTGGCCCATCGCGAAGGCATGCGCGTCTTGTTGGATCCTTTTGTGAACTCGATGCGGGGCAGCGGCTGGCAGGCACTTTTTCATCCGCGCTCGGTCAGGGCCTGGTTTGCGAGCTTTGACCACTACATAGCCCACTATGCCCAATTGAGTCAGGCCGACCAGGTCGATCTGCTGGCGATTGGAGATGAGTTCGACACATTAGATCACGTGCCGTCCTACGAATCGTACTGGGCGCATGCGATCGCCGTGGCGCGCCATTATTACAAAGGCCCGCTGACCTACGGCGCCGACTATCCGGACTACCAACAGGTGTCCTTTTGGCCCCTCCTCAACGACGTAGGCCTTGACGCCTACTTCCCGTTGAGTGACTTAGCCAATCCCACGACAGCCCTCCTGCGATCGCGCTGGAATGTCCTGGCCGACCAAATTGAGAGGTGGCGCGTATCCACTGGATTGGCGTCAAAGCCGTTTCTTGTGACCGAGCTGGGCTATCCGTCCGAGGACGGGGCAGACGCGACCCCCGGGACCTGGTATCCGAACGAGCCGGTGAATTTGGCCCTGCAACGAAAACTGTACTTAGCAACATTTCAAAGCTTGTGGCAGCGCACCTGGGTGAGAGGCATCATGTGGTTTTGGTGGGCCAACCCTTCCAATCCCCATTGGCTGGGGGGGAGACATGACAACGGCTACACCCCCCGCGGAAAGCCGGCGCTTACGGTAATAAAGCAGTACTTCCTCCACAAGAGCGGGCACGAGATCCAAAAGCATAATGTTTCGCGCAATTGACGGTCTACCTGGGGTAGGTGTTCTAGCCCTGTGGCAGGTCACATAAGACAACCAGGGGGGAACCGCATGCGGTTATATGTCATCTCACTTCGCGGTCCAGTTGTGCGCTTATGCGCGTTAGTGGTACTACTGATGGGCGGGGTTTCCTTTGTTAATCCCCGTCTTTTGCGAGCCAGTCCGACCAATCTTCCCATTCCCGTCTATCGCGTCGAAACGGCTCATCATGCCATGGCATTGACTATTAACGTGGTGTGGGGTACTGAATATGTGCCGAAAATGTTGGAGGAGCTTCGTTCAGCCCAGGTGCGGGCAACCTTCATGGTCGGGGGCGCTTGGGCTAAAGCGAATCCCGAATTAGTGCGTGAGATGGTCGCGGACAAAGACGAGGTCGGGAACCATGGATACCGTCATCGCCACCCCAACCAATTGTCGCTCGCCGAAAACATTGCCGATATTACACGAACCAATCAGGTCATTAAAACAGTGGCAGGTGTGCAGCCTACGCTTTATGCCCCACCTTATGGGGAATTTAATCGCACGGTGTTGGAAGCCTCGCAGTTAGCCCATATGACGCTGGTGATGTGGACGATTGATACGATTGATTGGCGAGAATCTTCGTCGGTGCACTATATGACGACGAAAGTTTTGACGCGGGCGGCCCCAGGGGCGTTAGTCCTTATGCACCCAACGGCCCGGACTGTGGCAGCCCTGCCGCAAATCATTCAGGGACTTAAGCACCGCAATTTTCAATTGGTTACCGTCAGTCGCCTTCTGCTATGGGGGCACGCGCGTACGGACTCGTAGAACCTGCCAAAAATGACTATGATAGAGACGATAATAAGAGATAGGGTTGCTCTTTCGGCAACCGCAGAAAGGCTGGAGCACCGATCGATTCTCTACAGCATACCGGTCAAGGCCTCACGCTTGCATTTGACGATGTTCCGTCCGTCAGCACGACCGCGCTTGCTTTTTTTGTTGCGGCAGGCAGCCGTGACGAGACACCTGAGGAGTGGGGTACTGCACATCTTTTGGAACACCTCCTCTTTAAAGGCGCGGGACAATGGGATGGACGTGCTATTGCACAGGCAATGGATCGGTTAGGATCTGACATTAACGCCTTTACGACCCGGGACTACACGTGTTTTCATGCACGAGTGCTCAATCCAGAAGCTGTTACTGCCTATCGGTTGTTAAAGGCGATGGTGACTGACGCTTGGATTTTGGCAGACGATGTGCAACGTGAAAAAAATGTCATCCTCGAAGAGATGCGCGAGAGTCAAGACGATCCCGATGACGTCCTGGAGGAATTGTTGACGCGCGCCCTGTATCAAGATGACAGCTTTACCCATGACGTCTTAGGTACCCCGGATCACGTGCGCAGGGTCAACGTCGCGCGCATCCGTGCGTTCTATCAGCGCTACTACCGCCCCGAGTATATGGTATTAGCCGTCTCCGGCGGAGGGCGCGACGCGGTCTTGAACGAAGCCAGGCGCGATTTTGTCGGCTCGGGGGTTCAGACGGCGTTGCCGCGGCAACGCCCGGCGCCAGTTCTGCAGCTGACACGTACTCACCAGGTCCAGGATTTGGAGCAGGTGCGCTTGGGGCTAGCCGTCAGTGCGCCGGCACGCTATACAACAGAGTATGCTACGGCGCTGGTCGCGACGGCCATTTTGGGCGGACAAAACAATTCGCGCTTATGGCAACGCCTGCGCGAAGAAGAAGGGCTTGTCTATACCGTGGGTACACAGTATACACCCGATTTTGACTTCGGCGATATGGCCACCTATTTGGCGGTTGCACCGGATAACGTGGATCGTGCGATGGATGCGTTAAACGAAGAATTCGTCCGGATGGCCGAGGCCGGGCCCACTCACGACGAGTTGACCCAGACGTGTCGGGCGCTATACACCATGCTCGTGATGGCGCACGAAGACCCAGACACGCGAGTGATGCGACTAGGACGTCACGGGCTTGACCAAGTGCTGCCCTGGGATTTCGATACCGTTGCAGCCAAATTGTCCGAAGTCCAAGGCGATGCCGTGAAAGCACTGACCCGCCGCTGGACGCACTGGAGCGATGTTGCCTCGGCTTGGGTTGGTCCGGTGCCGCAATCGCCGCGTTGGGTGGAGTGGGGATAGGGGGAGGCTATGACTGACCGGTTAGCAGACATTTTCATGTGGCAGCAACGTTTTAACGAAACCGTTCGACGCGACCGCCAGTTAACGCTCTCATCGGCGGAGTGGATTCAAAAAGAGGCTATGGCCCTCATGGTGGAATTAGGTGAAGTGCTAGAAGAGAGTCGCTACAAGTGGTGGAAAAACCCTGAACCTATCGAGCGCGACAAGCTGCATGAGGAACTCGTCGATGTCTTGCACTTTTTTATTAGCATGTGCATTGATGCGGGATTGGACGCCCAAACCCTATACGAGGGCTACTTAGCAAAAAATCGCGAAAACTTTCGCCGCCAGCAAGGGTTATCTGATCGAAGCGGGTATAAGCGAGAGACGGATTCGGTCTGAGAACGGTGGCGGACGCATACGCTCTGGTGAGGGAGGCGCGCAGTGATGCGGATGAGCGAATTGTCGTCCAAAGATATTGTTAATCTGAGCGACGGCGGACGATTGGGTACTTTGGGGGACAGTGATTTGGTAATTAATCCGGAAACGGGAGCGATTGAAGCGATCATCATTGGTTCGCGCAGAGGCCTCAGTCGCGGACTCAAAATTGAAATTCCTTGGAGTGCGATTCGCCGCGTCGGACCGGAAGTCATGATTGTCGATTTGGCTGAGGTGCCAAAAATCGCATCGGCTGGGCGAAACTAAATGCGTGTTCTGCATGGCCTGTTTCATACTACCTGCGTAGGTCAGTTATGAAGGAGGCACGAGATGTCTAAAACAGTGGTTGGAGCCTTTGATGAGCACGCCACCGCCGATAAGGTGGTACAGGAACTGCAGCGGCGGGGCGTGCGAGATAGCGAGATCTCGGTCGTGTCCAAACACGACGGCCACACCGAACAAGGTCATCCCACCGGCCACGGAACAAACGACCTATCGCGTGGCATTGGGTGGGGTGCCGCTAGCGGAGGAGCCGTCGGACTTCTCGCCAGTGCGGGGGCACTGGCTATTCCCGGAATCGGGCCAATTTTAGCGATGGGTCCCTTGGCCGCGACGCTAACCGGCGCCGCCACGGGAGGCTTGGTGGGTGGCCTGATGGACTACGGCATTCCCAAAAAAGAAAGCGAACATCTTGAACAGCGCGTCAAGCGCGGTGCAGTGCTGGTGTCCGTCCGCGCCGACACCGGAGAAGTTGACAAAGCAAAGCAGTTGTTTGAGGAGCACGGCGCCCACGATATTTACGTGCATTAAAGGAGGAGAGGCGCTTGCCTCTCCTCATTCTTTTGCGCCGCAATGGCACTCCCCCGCAGTCCACTTCGTATGATAAGTGAGGACTGACGATGGGGAGTGGAAAAATGCTAAGAATTGTCGTGGCGGGCGGTGACACTCGCGATGTCTGGTTATGTCAGATGCTGCGCGCCCGCGGATATGACGTATGCACCTGGGGCATTCGCGCAGGCAGCATACCGCCATTTGACCCAAGCCATGATATCCCGCCTCGCTTACTAATCGGACCGATGACCGGAATTACAGATGATGGGCGTTTGCAAGCTGCCGAAGAGGACATCACCCTCTCCGACCAGTTTTTGCAGCAAATGGGTCGCGGCTCGTTATTAGCCGCAGGCTTAATTGGCAACCGCTTAGCTCGGCGCTGTCGCGACCTCGGCATCGGCGTCATACAATATCGCTTAACCCCCAGCTTCATGTGGCTTAACGCCGTGCCCACCGCCGAAGGCGCGATTCAAGCGGCTATCGGCCGATCGGGGCGAACCCTATTTGCGCGACCCATCGGCGTCATTGGACTGGGCCGGGTTGGCCTTATTCTGTCCGACCGTCTATCGCGTTACGGCGCGCAACCAATCATCTTTGACCGCAGTGGCGAAAAGCGCGCCATGGCCCGCGCGTTAGGATACCCCGCCTACGCTATTGGTGACCTGCCCCGCCCCGCGATCGATGGAGTATTTAACACGGCGCCAGCCCCAGTCTTAGACACGAGTTGGTTTGACGAGGCAGGACCGCGCTGGATTATTGATTTAGCGTCAATTCCAGGGGGGTTAGTGCCAGAATTACGAACGTCGGCCGTGGTACCCGACCGGTATGAACAAATTCTCAGCATCCCCGGCAAGGTTGCGCCCATTAGAGCAGCCGAAATCGTTTTTGAGACCTTGCTATTGGCTTTGGAGGAGGAATGGCATGATGGCACGCCTGTCGGGAGTGCGGGTTGGCGTCGCAATGGCGGCCTCCCACTGTAATTTAGGACGCGCAGTCGCTACAATGAAGGAGTTGGTCGATGAAGGAGCGCACGTGACACCGATTGTGTCACCGAGCATTTTAAGCGTTGCGACGCGGTTTGGCACGCCTGATTTCTGGCGCGAAGAAATCGCGCACAGCAGCAATCACGAGCTGTTGGTGTCGATTCCTGATGTTGAGCCCAGCGGTCCGCAACATTGGTTTGATGTCGTCTTGGTAATGCCGTGTACGGGGAATACCCTAGCCAAAATTGCCAATGCCATTAATGACTCGCCGGTCACAATGGCGGTCAAAGCACAGTTGCGCAATGGGCGAGCGGTTTTGCTGGCCATAACGTCCAACGATTTACTCGGCATGAATGCGATGAATCTAGGACGCCTTTTGGCATGCCGCAACATCTACTTTGTTCCCTTTGGCCAGGATGATCCGGTCAATAAACCGCGCTCGCTGGATGCGCATTTGGAGTTGGTTGTGGCCAGCATTGAGGCGGCCATGCAAGGGCTGCAGGTTCAACCGCTGCTGGTGCCGTGGAAATAACTTGAGGAGTGTGACGATAGGTGTCGGGTTATCGGATTGCCATAGTGGGGGCAACGGGCTTAGTAGGTCAAACGCTGTTGCAGGTTTTAGAGGATACGGGCGTCCCGGTCGCGACTCTGGTGGCGCTGGCCCGGGAAGGGGAGGGGCGCTTCGTTGAGTTCGGCCAGGATCGCATTGCCGTGGAGCCGCTCGAACGCATGGACTGGGGGCGGGTCGACGTCGCATTTTTTGCGGCCGGCAACGCTGTCAGTGCACAGTATGCGCCCCAAGCGACCCAAGCCGGGGTAACCGTGATTGATAAGTCGAGTTATTGGCGGATGGATCCGCATGTACCGTTGGTGGTTCCGGAGGTCAATGGGGCAGCCATTGGCGATTCATTGCTTATTGCCAGCCCTAATTGCTCAACCATTCAATTGGTCATTGCGTTAGCACCCATCCAGGCGCGGTTCGGCGTAAAACGCGTGGTAGTCTCCACGTATCAGGCGGTTTCGGGGACGGGACGGGACGCTGTGGAGGAATTAGAGCAGCAAACGCGTGCACAAGTGTCTGGGGGTTCGGTATCACCCGAAGTCTATCCCGTGACGATCGCGCACAACGTCTTGCCCTGGTGTGATCGGTTCGGTGAAGCCGATTATACCGGCGAAGAGTGGAAATTGATGCGTGAAACGGAGAAGATCATGGGGCAAAATCTTCGTCTATCCGCAACCGCGGTGCGTGTCCCGGTGTACGTGGGCCATGCCGAATCGGTTTACCTCGAGACGGAGCAGCCGTGGTCGTTAGAGGAGATTCGAGAGGCTTTGAAAACCGGTCCATCGGTTCGAATCGTCGACGACCCGGTGCACGGCGCCGTCCCGACCCCGCTCGACGCCGCCGGGCAAGACGATGTGCTGGTCGGCCGAATCCGTGCCGATTTACACGAATCGCGCGGGTTGCACTTGTTCGTGGTGGCTGACAACTTGCGCCGAGGAGCTGCCAGCAACGCCGTCGACATTATGCGTTTCATCGGGACACGCCGCAATCAGGACATCCCGGCCCGATGAGAATTGTTGTGCAAAAATTTGGCGGCACCTCGATTCAAGACCCCGCTCAGCGAACAGTGGCCGCACATTGGGTGGTCAAAGCCGCAGAAGCAGGATATCATCCGGTGGTGGTGGTCTCGGCCATGGGGCGGGCCGGCGATCCCTATGCAACCGACACTTTGTTAAGTCTGGTGCACTCGTTGCCCCCGCCGCCAGCTTCGGAAACGGATTTGCTTTTACACTGTGGGGAACTGATTAGTGCGGTTGTCATGGCAGGACATTTGCGCCAGGCCGGCGTCGCAGCGCAAGTCTTAACCGGAGCCCAAGCCGGTATTTATACGGATGACCGACACGGTGACGCGCAAATTATACGCCTTGATCCGGCTCAACTGCTGACGGTTCTAACCGCAGGGCGCGTTCCCGTGGTTGCCGGCTATCAAGGCATCGGGACCGACGAATTGGTCACTACGTTGGGCCGCGGTGGAAGTGACACGACGGCGGTCGCACTGGGTGCCGCAGTGGGAGCAGAGGTGGTCGAAATTTTTACCGACGTCGATGGGATTAAAACGGCTGACCCGCGGATTGTGCCAGAGGCCCGCACAATTCCGGACATCGATTATCACGAGGTCTTCCAACTCGCTAATTTAGGTGCGCGCGTGATCCATCCGCGGGCGGTTGAACTTGCGCGCCAGTTTTCCGTACCGGTCCGAGTGCGCTCGACCTTCTCGCCTTCGACGGGAACGCTGATTGCGCCTGGCCGCGGTGGGCTCGATTCGTGGGCTCACCGTGACCCCGACCGGGCGGTCACGGGAATCACCCATCTGAGCAATCTGGTGCAATTTCGGGTGGTCAGGCCTGAACTCGAAGAAGAGTGGGGATATCGGCTCTTTGCCCGGTTGGGCCAGCGCGGCGTCTCAGTCGATTTGATTAACTTGTTTCCGGAGCAGGTCTATTTTTGTGTGACCGAAAACCTTCGGCCCGTGGTTGCCGTGGCTTTGCAGGAATTGGGACTTCCTTACGAAATCTTTGACGATCGCGCGAAGGTTTCAGTGGTCGGCTCGGCCATTCAAGGATTGCCCGGCGTCGTCGGGCGTGTAATGGAAGCGCTGTCCAAAGAGGGGATCCAAGTCCTGCAGTCGGCTGACTCTCACGCAACCATTACGCTGTTGTTAGATCGCAAGAATGTGGAGGTGGCGGTGCGAGCTTTGCACCACCAGTTTAATCTGGATCGGGAGGCATCATCATGATGAACTGGCCGCACATCATTACGGCTCTGATCACGCCATATGACCCGCTGGGGCGGGTCAACCCCGAGAAGGCCGCCGAGATCGCCCTGACACTGTGGGGACAAGGATCCGGCGGCTTTGTTGTTGCGGGCTCGACGGGCGAAGCCTATGCGCTGTCATTGGACGAACGACGCGCTCTATTTCTGCAGGTGCGCGCGGCATTGCCCGCGGATATCCCCGTATGGATGGGTGTTGGCACTAACGATACCCGCAGCTCCATTGAGTTGACTGAAGCCGCCAGCGCCTGGGGCGCAGATGGGATGTTAGTCGTTGCTCCATACTACAATAGACCCCCAAATGACGGACTGAAGACCCATTTTGTGGAAATCGCCCGGCATACGGCAAAGCCGGTGATGATTTATGACGTGCCGGGGAGAACCGGGATCGCGGTCTTACCCGAAGTCGTGGTAGACGCACATCGCCAAGCAGAAAATATTGCGGCGGTAAAAGAAGCGGCGGGCAGCGTCGCGTGCCTGACGGCCATGCACCAACAATTGCCGTCCGATATAAAATTGTACGCAGGTGACGACGCCCTTTTGCTGCCGGCGTTAGCGGTTGGGGCCTACGGCATCGTCTCCGTCGTGTCACACGTAGCCGCCCCCCATATGACTGCCCTCATCGAAGCGTTTCACAGCGGCCACCTGAGACAGGCGTTGAGTTGGCATGAGTCGCTTTGGCCTGTATGCCAGCTGCTCTTTGCCCAGTCGAATCCCATTCCCGTCAAGTGGCTGCTTAATCGCTTGGGGTGGGAGGTGGGCGGGGTGCGCCCCCCTTTGGTCATGCTGGACGACCACCACTTCTCTGCGTTATGGGCGAGCTACGAGCGCATACAAAGTGACCGTTCCGCGCTCAATGCGAGCTGACACATGCTCCCCAGAGCAGCCAAGACGATCTGCCGCCATTGCATTGCCCGTAGGCGCAGGGTATAATACTCTCGATGACTTAGTGCTCGGCGGGAAATACAACCTCGTGGGTGGCATGTTTGTGGGCGGGGCCAACACCTGAGGCGCAGCGTTTTATGACCCCTGGCATAAGTCCCTAGTCAACGAACGACTAGGGGCGTTTTCTTGTGCATCGTCAATTTGTGGGAGGTGGGTAGTCTGGCTGCAAGACTCGAAGCAGGAAAGCTCCAGTTTATTCCTTTGGGGGGACTGGGCGAAATTGGGAAAAACATGGCGGTTTTGGTTCATGGCAACGATATGATATTGATTGACGCGGGGCTGGCATTCCCCGAGGAAGACATGCCGGGCATCGATATCGTCTTGCCCGACATCACATTTTTGCTGGAAAATCGCGATCGGCTCCGTGGAGTCTTTCTCACGCATGGACATGAAGATCATATTGGGGCTTTGCCCTATCTTTTGCGGCAAATGAGCGTACCAGTGTATAGTGCCCGGTTAACACTGGGAATGGTGGAACTCAAACTGCAAGAGCATCAAATTGCCTTGCATCCCGCGTCGCGCTGGTTAGAACCGGGGGAAGTGGTGCGAGCCGGGAGCTTCAACGTTGAGCTGTTTCGCGTCAATCACTCGATTCCCGACGCTTGTGGGTTGATCATCAAAACGCCGGTCGGAACAGTGGTACACACGGGAGACTTCAAGTTTGACCACACGCCCGTTGACGGACATGTGGCGGACTTTCACCGACTGGCAGAGATTGGTCGCGAGGGTGTACTCTTGCTGCTCGCTGATAGTACGAATGCGGAACGCCCTGGGTACACACCATCGGAGCGGACGGTCGGTAAAACGTTCGACCGCATCATGGAGTCCGCGGAAGGGCGCGTGATCGTGGCATCATTCGCGTCGCAAGTGCATCGCATTCGCCAAGTCGGAGAGGCAGCGGTCCGGCATCACCGTCGTGTCGCCGTGGTGGGGCGCAGCATGGAGAATGTCGTGCAAAAGGCAATTGACTTGGGCTATCTGAACTTTCCGGCAGGAACCTGGATGGACATCGAAGAGATCAAGAACTTGCCGGCCGAACAGATTGTCATTGTTACCACCGGCTCGCAGGGAGAGCCGATGTCGGCGTTAACACGCATGTCGACGGCGGACCATCGCAAGGTAACGATTGTGCCAGGAGATACGGTAATTATCTCCGCCACGGCCATTCCGGGCAATGAAAAATACGTATCGCGAACCGTCGACAACCTCTATCGGCTCGGAGCGCATGTGGTCTACGGCAGTGACTCCAATATTCACGTCTCCGGGCACGCCTGTCAGGAAGAAATCAAGTTGATGCTTAATTTGACTCGGCCCAAATTTTACATTCCTGTGCATGGCGAATATCGACATTTGGTGCACAACGCTCAGTTGGGGCGAGATGTAGGCATTGATCCGGCGCACATTTTGATTGGTGAGAACGGCGTAGTGTTCGAATTTACGCGTGACAAGGGCGCCATGGTGGGCACCGTTCCTGCAGGCAAAGTCCTGGTCGACGGAGTCGGTGTCGGCGATGTCGGCAACATCGTGTTGCGTGACCGCAAGCAATTGGCGAATGACGGCATCCTGATTGTCGTCGTCGGCATGGATGCGCAAAGTGGCCTGCTCGTGTCAGGACCCGACATCGTATCGCGCGGGTTTGTGTACGTGCGGGAATCGGAAGAGTTGTTGGACGAAGCTCGCCAGCGAGTCAAGACTGCCTTGAATCAGTTGGAAGGCAACAATTTATCGGAATGGTCGGCGATTAAGTCGGCGGTGCGCGAGACGCTGGGACGCTTTTTGTGGGACCGCACTAAGCGCCGGCCCATGATTTTGCCCATTATCATGGAGGTCTAAATGCGGGTCATCTCCGATGCGGCTAGGCGTGACGATTCGGTGCAAGCGGCGTCAACCGCAAAAGAATGGTCACATCGGGGCTCAGCAACAGCGCTTTGACGTCCACCCGATACAGGGTATCACCGAGAACGATGTAACGATTTTGGAGCAACTGGTAGATCAGTTCAAGTTTGACGGTCGCCAGCGGCACTCCCAGCAACGATTCCGTAAAAGGTTCGAGTGCCGCTTTCACGTCGATCAGCGGCACCGGACATTTGATGACTTCCAAGTTTACGGTCTGGACGTAGGTCTGGCGCTCGTTGCGGCGATTGATAGCGCTCAAGTGATCGCGCAATCGCAGCGATTCTTGCTGCCAGTGCTGAGCGTCGAGGCGAGCCCGGCGGGTTTGCTCCATCAACTGCACTTGGTCGTGCCACAGGCGCGACTGAACCATTGCTGCTCCGATAATGGCCCCCAATAGAAAGACAGATCCTAATCGCAGAATTCTCACGGCAACATCCACGCCCGCAAAAGCCAGTATCCTAGTTCTGCGCCTCCATAGGCCGCTATCAATGCAATGGACCCACGCAGCAGGTCCGATACGGCGCGCGAGGTCAGACTCTGTTCAAAGTGTTCGAGCGCGCTGATTGTTCCACCCAGTGCCACAGCGACCGCCCAGATCCGAATACGAAAAGCAATTGCACTGGCGTTGGCTTCATGCGGGTTCCCGGCTATCCAGTGCCCGAACGCGCCTAAAAGCCCGCCGCCGACCGTCACACCAAGCGCTAAAAATAGCGGCGGAGCCATATACGATACCAGCTTTGGTCCGGCCAACCACCAATTCATCATTGTCCTCCCCTTTGAGCTTTATGCGGTCGGGCGGGTAATAACACTCGGTGATTGACACACTAGGATCATTCGTTACTGCAAGGAGGCACGCTATGCCAGAGCGACGGGGAAGTGTCATGCAAGTGCAAAAGGAACAGGAACGCCCGGCCCATCGGCGCTCCGACACTGCCGAAAACATTACGGAGTTTGGCACAACACGGGTTGCTCCCGCGAAATCATCAATCCAATCGCTAGTGATCATTGGGCAAATCGAGGGGCATCTGATTTTGCCGTCTCAGAATAAAACCACCAAATACGAGCACGTGATCCCCCAATTAGTGGCCATTGAGGAAAATTCCGACATCGAAGGTCTGCTGTTGGTGTTGAACACGGTTGGCGGAGATGTCGAGGCTGGCTTAGCCCTCTCCGAAATGATTGCCAGTCTATCCAAACCAACCGTCTCCTTAGTGTTGGGCGGAGGCCATTCGATTGGCGTCCCTGTCGCAGTGGCAGCGGATTACAGCTTTATTGCCCCGACCGCGACAATGACGATCCACCCGATTCGCATGAATGGTTTGGTCATCGGGGTGCCGCAGACCTACGAATACATGGATAAGATGCAAGACCGAGTTGTTCGGTTTGTAATCCAGCATTCGCGCATTGAAGAGAGCAAATTTCGCGAGCTGATGTTTCGCACAGGCGAACTGGCGCGGGACATTGGCACCGTATTGGTGGGGCAGGATGCAGTGGACGTGGGCCTGATTAACCAGGTCGGAGGGATTCATCAGGCATTGGCTAAATTACATGAGATGTTGCCGACGAGACGTCGGGGCTCCAACAAACGTCCGCGGCGGCAGACGTCTATTCAACACTAGGACGACTTTAGGAGGTGCGTAACCACGGTGCTCTATACTCCCGTTGCAGTGGAAGACATTTTTGCCACGATTCCCGACGCGCAAGCGTTGTCAGAACGTTGGGTGCATGGTCGCCTGTGCCTGGTGCGGCTTGGCAAGGATGGCATGCCACGACTTGAACGCCTAATTTCGACCGATCCCGATGACTATCTTGACCCGGCGTTTCAACCCAACGCCATTGTGTGGGGATGAGCTTGCAAGTCACCGTGATCGCAGTTGGGTTCCAGGAGTTGTCGTGCAGAAAATGGGTTTGACAGAGTCGAATGCGCTGATGAAATGTGAGCGGGTGAAGCGGCACCACTGATGATTAGGTGCCGGTCGTACCCGATCTTGTCCAGGCGTACCCTGCCGAAAATGTTGAGGCGGGTCACAGGCGTTACCCGCTCAGGCATTAGCTGAGATTGCGCCGATGGCCGATACGATGCGCTCTCCGCCCAGACGCTATGTGCAGGTGGTGTCACACCGTCTGAATACCTCTGGACAGCGATCGTCCCCTCTGTACTACAAACGATCCAGCTGCGCCGGGTCCGCGTTTGCCTGTGGAACCGCGATCGATCCGTCGTGCCAGCTTGAACGCCCGGCCGTTCCTAGGGTAACCGAATACAAGTGCGCCGCAACCTTGCCATGCTCAGCAATGGCCCGCGACGTTTTCGTCGGCAACATCCTGAACCGGTACCGATCCCTCAGCAACCGCCATAGTCGATCCAGAAAATCCCTAGAATCCGTGCTCGGGTGCTTCATCATACGCATAAACGAGCAACAACCGACAAGAGCTCATCGCAGCATAACCATGGCCCCTGTCCATAGGTATGGGTAGGAGGGGGTATGCGCATTGTGGACCATTGTCATTCTGGGGGTCGTACAAGGATTGACAGAGTTTCTGCCGGTGAGTTCGAGCGGACATCTAGTCTTCATGAAATTCCTGTTTGGATTTCAATCCCCGGGAGCGGGACTGGAAGTGTTCTTGCATTTAGGCACGCTGATTGCCGTGTTGTGGGTGTACCGCCATTGGATCAAAACCTGGCTTTCCGGACTGCTGCAGGGCCGCTCCCAAGCGTATCATATGTTAGCCTGTCTCACGTTGGCGTCTTTGCCGGCGGGCCTTGTAGGGCTGCTCGCGGGCCATTGGATCGAACAGCATTTCACCTTGGGGGCGGTCATCGCGGGGTGGGTTGGCACCGGTCTGATCCTTTGGGTTATGCCTAAGACCAGCCAGGACGGCGAACCGGACCGCCCCCTGCGCGTATGCGACGCCTGGTGGATTGGATGTGCCCAAGCCTTGGCATTGTGGCCGGGACTGTCGCGATCGGGCAGCACCATCGCGATGGCCCGCTACCTGGGAGTAAATCCCAACGATGCCGCCCAATTTTCTTTTTTGCTGGCGATTCCCGCCGTTGTGGGAGCTTCGGTAATCGAGCTGCCGCACATGGTGCTGACACACATTTCCTGGGACCGATGGGCTGGGGGTGCGTTGATTGCTGCCGTGACCGGCGTGATTGCGATACAATGGATTACAAGAATTGTCAATCGTCCACGGGCATGGCGGGAATTCGCAGTTTATTTGTGGGGCTTGGCCGTGCTTGGATGGATCCTTGGAGGATGACAGTGCGCTCACAGCACAAGACAGCCATGGGACAGATGCGTCGGGAAATCAACGGGGTACTTTTGGTGGCCTTGGGGCTATTAGGGTATCTTTCCTTGATCTTTCCCGCAAGCGGCGTGTTGGGCCGCGACTTGGGACGCGGCCTAACGCTCGTCTTCGGAATGCTGGCTTGGGTGGTTCCGGCAGGGGCAATCGGTGCTGGACTATTAGATCTGGCCAACAGACCCGATCCAGCCAGACGGCGCCGGAGCTGGGGCGTAGTCCTGGGATTTTTGGGGATGGCCATACTGGCAGCACTGACGGGTCGGACTTCCGGAGGCTGGATTGGATTTTATCTGTTGCGTTTCGTAGCCTTCGGCTTGGGGCATCCCGGATCCTTGATTTTGGGTTTACTCTTGCTCCTTATTGGATCCATGCTTGTGACGGGGATCACCCTCGCGGCGGGCGGGCGTCGCATCGGTCACACCGTTTTTAGGGTTGTGAAGATGATGGTGCAGGCGCTGGTGCGTGTAATCGTATGGTTGAGGGATTGGGTGTTTCCCGTAGAAGAGACCCCCCCAGAGGTCATGAGCAAAGTGCCGCGCAAAAGCTCGGCTAGCCGTAAAGTGCCTGCCGAAGACGCAGTTCCCCTTATTACGGAAGGGCATCCGGCGGTAGCGCAAACGGAGCCCGTGCCGCCCAGTCCGCCGGTGCGGCTGATTCAGCCTTCGATGTTTGCGGCAGCTGACCCTTATTTACCGCCCCCGCTGTCGCTGCTGTCGGCGCCGATACCGGCTCGTCCCACCCAGCGCGGTCAGTCTGCGGAGCAGCGTGGACGCATCTTGGTTGAGTCTTTGCGGCAGTTTGGCATTGAGGTGCGGCTTGCCGACGTAAGCCAAGGACCCGCGATTACGCGATTTGAAATTGTTCCTCCGCCGGGCGTCAAAGTGTCGCGTATCGTAAATTTGGCCGATGACATTGCGTTGTCGTTAGCTGCGACCGGTGTTCGGATCGAAGCGCCCATTCCCGGAAAGTCTGCCATCGGCATTGAAGTCCCTAATGATCAGATTGCGGCCGTGTTATTGCGGGACGTACTGGAAACAAATGCCTTTGGGGAATCTGACTCCTTCTTAACGGTGGCGCTCGGGCGAGACGTTGCAGGTGCGCCGATTGTGGCACGCTTGGATGAAATGCCGCATCTCTTAGTGGCAGGGGCTACCGGTTCCGGCAAGAGCGTGCTCATTAATGTGTTGATTACGAGTTTGTTGTTGCGCACAAACCCCCATCGGGTCAGACTCTTGCTAATCGATCCAAAGGTGGTGGAACTATCCATTTACAATGGTATTCCCCATTTAATTAGTCCGGTCGTCACCGAGCCCAAAAAGGCGGCTGGTGCCTTGCGCTGGGCGGTGCAGGAGATGGAGAACCGATACCGCATGTTTGCCGCAACCGGCGTACGCGATGTGACGCGGTATAATCAAACGGTGCGCGATGAGGACAAGCTGCCGCTCGTTGTCATTATCATTGACGAGTTGGCCGACTTAATGATGGTCGCTCCCCAGGATGTCGAAGAATCCATCGCCCGCTTAGCGCAAATGGCGCGGGCGGCAGGATTGCATTTGGTTGTGGCGACCCAAAGGCCGTCGGTTGATGTGATTACCGGTACCATTAAGGCTAATATTCCTTCGCGCATCGCTTTTGCTGTATCCAGCCAGGTTGATTCGCGGACGATCCTTGACACGGCGGGCGCGGAAAAATTGTTAGGGCGCGGCGATATGCTGTTTTCACCGGTGGGTTCGGCCAAACCGGTGCGAGTGCAGGGTGCCTTCGTTACCGAAAAAGAAATTGAACGGGTTGTGCAATATCTACGCGAGCATAGTGTTGCGGTCGAACCTTCCACCAACGCACCAGACTTTTCATCCTCCGGCGCCGATGCGGATGTCACGAATGAGCCGGACAGCCTTTTTCTCGATGCCATTCGCATTGTTATCGAAAGTCGTCAGGCATCGACATCCATGCTGCAGCGGCGCATGCATATCGGGTACACACGGGCGGCCCGGCTAATCGATGCCATGGAAGCGCGTGGCTATATCGGTCCGGCCGACGGGGCACGTCCTCGCGATGTGTTGATTAGTGACGATCAATACCGGCAATTGCTCGAACGGGCAACCCCCTCAACCTAAGACAAGTACGTCGAAGCACCAAGGTTGTGCGCAAATTTTGTTGTCCTGCGGAAAAATGTGGTGTCCCCCTGCATATGATGGAACACGTTCATTTATGAGGAGGTGTCCATTGTGGCAGATTACCGTCCGGACTGGTCGCTACAGCGCAAGGGCGCGTCCGATCAACAGCGTCACCTTGAAAAAATAAAACAGGCCCTGCGGGAACGTCTGCCAGATTTAATTTCGGATGAGAGCATCATTACGTCGGATGGCCAACGCGTCATCAAGGTTCCCATCCGTTCTTTGGAACAGTACAAGTTTCGCTTTCATCCGTGGCAGGGGGACCGCGTTGGGCAAGACCGCGGAACAGGACGACCAGGTGACGTGTTAGGACAATTGCCCACCCCCGCCAACAGCAAGGGAGAGGGCGAAAAGGGACAAGCTGGGGAATGGCCGGGGCTAGACTACCTGGAAGCGGAAGTCACGTTAGATGAGATTGCAGCGTTACTGTTTGATGAATTGGGACTCCCCTATCTCAAGGCCAAGCCTTTGGCCACTATTCCCTGGCCTACCTGGAAATTTAAAGATATTAGTCCCAAGGGGCTCATGGGAAATCTCGACAAGCGCCGCAGCCTGCGGGAAAATCTGACTCGCAACGCCCTGGTCGGCCACCCCTATGTCGGCAACTGGCGCGATTCGGATTTGCGTTTTAAGACTTGGGTCGACGAGCCCGAACCTGAAAATAATGCGGTTGTCATTGCCATGCGTGACATTTCTGGGTCCATGGGCGAGTTTAAAAAACTGATGGCCCGTACCTTTTCGTTTTGGATGTTAAAGTTTTTGCGCACGCACTATGAGTCGGTTGAAGTGGTGTTTCTCGTACACCATACTCAGGCGCGCGAGGTGTCGGAAGAAGAGTTTTTTCATCTTGGGGAAAGCGGCGGCACAAAGGTGTCGTCCGTCTATCAATTGTGTCTGGAGGTCGTGCAGACGCGCTATCCTGCGTCACGGTGGAACATTTACCCCATTCACTTTTCCGATGGCGACAATTGGTCGGATGCGGACAACCACCGCACCGTTGAGATTCTGGTGGAATTGCTGTCCCAAGTCAATGTGCTGGGTTATGCCGAAATTCGCGAGGGTGGCTATACCAGCACCTTAATGTCCGCCTTTAGGCACGTTCGCCATCCGCGTTTGAAAACGGTGACGATTACCCACAAGGACGATGTCTATCCCGCTTTGAAAACCTTCTTTCCCCGTCAGGAGGGCTGAGGAAAATGTCGGGTTATGCGTATCCTACAGACCAGGAAATTTGGCATATGGCGCAAGAACTGGGGCTAGACCCTTATCCAATCACGTTTGAAAGTGTTCCGGCGCCCGTCTTGTACGAATTTGCCGCTTACCTCATCCCTGGTCGTATGGCGCACTGGTCCTACGGTAAGGCGTATCACGCCATGAAGATTCGCTACGACTACGGGCTCAACAAACTCTACGAAATGGTCATTAACGCAAATCCCGCCTATGCCTTTTTGCTGGACGCCAACTCGGCGCTCGAAAATACGTTTGTGCGGGCGCACGTGATGGGGCACGTCGATTTTTTTCACCATAATCAATGTTTTTCGCACACGCCCGCCGACATGGTGGATGTGGTATCTCGGCATGCCGAACGGGTGCGGCAGTATGAATTTAGTGTAGGACGCGATGAAGTGGAGACATTCTTAGATGCCGTTTTGGCGTTGGAGGAGCAGGTGAATCCCCCGACGCCCCCAATCTTGCCCCGCGAACGACCGCACGCGCCGTCGTCGCCTAGAATGGTCAAGCCACCATGGGATTTAGGTGAACCAGACCAATCCCGTATCCGTCAGGTTCAAGTCAGCACCCACATCGAGGAGGATTTGTTGTGGTTTCTGATGCGTGAGAGTCTTCACCTAGAAGATTGGCAGCGCGATGTGATCGGCATGGTACGCGACGAAATGCTCTATTTGTGGCCGCAATTGCGCACCAAGATCATGAATGAAGGGTGGGCTAGCTATTGGCATGTGGCTTTGATGCGCCAGATGTCATTGAGCGATGCCGACTACCTAGACTTTGCCCGCTTGCACAGTCATGTTACCGCACCTGTCCTGTATCACATCAATCCCTACGCGTTGGGTTACGCCATTTACTGCGATTTGGAAAGGCGCCAGGGTCGCGAAGCACTGTTTCTGGTCCGGACTGTGGACGACGACGTATCCTTTGTGCGCAACTATCTGACGGAGGACGTCGTGGCCGAGCTGAACCTTATGGTATACGGTCCGGATCAGGACCGCATGGTCTTCAAGAGCCGGCAACTGGAGGAGATTCGGGAAAAACTGGTCAAAGAACTGCTACACGGGGGAATTCCGGTCATTCATGTCAACGACGGTGATTTCAATCAACGGGGAGAATTATATCTCATTCACCGCCATGAAGGTCTGGACCTCGACCTTTTGTATGCTGAGCGAACTTTACATTACGTTCAAAGACTATGGGGCAGACCCGTACATTTGGAGACACTGAGCAACGGCAAACGACTAGTCTTAAGTTTTGACGGCAAGACCGATAGCAAATCTATGCTGTAAAGGATTTTTGGGTAAATTGCTACACGGCGCAAGACAACCAGGCCAACCAAGGGAGGGCAGATCATGGACTTGTGGGAACGCCTCGACGCTTTTCGCAGTCAGGAGAGCGAGTTGAAATGGCAAGGAACCTTTCGCGAGTATTTTAATCGCGTGCGGGAGGATCCCGCGCTGAGTCGCTTGTCACATGCGCGCATTTACGACATGATAGCGGACCAAGGCTCCGAGATGGGTCAGGACGGCGTGCGCCGATACCACTTTTTTGACGGAGAAATCTTCGGGTTAGAACATGCCTTGGATCAACTCGTCGAATACTTTCATTCATCTGCCCAACGACTCGAAGTGCGCAAACGCATCCTGTTGCTGATGGGGCCTGTGGGTGGGGGCAAATCAACGTTGGTGACGCTGTTAAAGCGAGGATTGGAAGCCTATTCTCGAACAGAGCGCGGTGCTACCTATGCCATTGTTGGATGTCCAATGCACGAGGAGCCCTTACATCTAATCCCGGCCGAACTGCGGCGTGAGGTGGAATCCACCTACGGGCTATACATTGAAGGCGATTTGTGCCCAGTGTGCCGCCAGCGATTGGAGGAGATGTACGAGGGACATATCGATCACGTTCCGGTGGAACGCATTGTGTTTTCCGAGAAAAATCGCGTGGGTATCGGTACCTTTTCACCCAGCGACCCCAAGAGCCAGGACATCAGCGAGCTCACCGGCTCGATTGACTTGGCGACCATCGGCGAGTATGGGTCTGAGTCTGACCCACGGGCGTATCGCTTTGACGGCGAACTCAATATTGCCAATCGGGGATTGATGGAATTCATCGAAATGTTGAAGAGTGACGAAAAGTTTCTTTATGGTTTGCTGACGCTTTCACAAGAGCAAAACATTAAAACCGGACGCTTCTCAATGATTTATGCGGATGAAGTAATTGTCAGTCACAGCAACGAAGCTGAATATCTCCGCTTTGTTGAAAATAAGAAGAACGAGGCGTTGCGCGACCGCATGATATTGGTTCGGGTCCCTTATAACCTCAAGGTAAGCGATGAAACCCGGATTTATCAAAAACTGATTGCCCAATCGGGGTTGCGGGACGTGCATCTGGCTCCGCACACCTTACGGGTTGCGAGCATGTTTGCGGTCCTATCACGCTTGAAAGAGTCCAAAAAGCAAGGCATGTCTTTGATCAAAAAGATGCGGTTGATTGACGGGGAAGCCGTGGAGGGGTATACCAGCAAGGACGTGCGGGAACTGCACGACGAGTTTCCCCTCGAAGGCATGGATGGCGTGTCGCCTCGTTATGTCATTAATCGTTTGTCGGCGGCCTTGGTGCGCCCCGACACCAAATGCATCAATCCGTTGGATGCTTTAAAAACTCTCAAGGACGGGCTCGAACAGCATACGGGACTGGCTGCTGATGAGCGGGAGAGGCTTTTGAACCTTATCTATGAGACGCGCAAGCAGTTCGATGAAATGGCCAAGATTGAGGTGCAAAAGGCCTTTGTCTATTCCTTTGAGGAGTCGGCACAGGCATTACTTAACAATTACCTCGATAATGCCGAGGCATACGTGAACAAAACCAAACTGACCGACCCCATTACGGATGAGGAACTTGAGCCGGATGAAAAGTTGTTGCGTTCCATCGAAGAGCAGATTGGCATCACGGAAAACGCGAAACGAGCGTTTCGCGAAGAAATTTTGATCCGTATCTCGACTTTAGCGCGCCATGGCCAACAGTTCGATTACCAGTCCCATAGCGGATTAAGGCAAGCCATTGAAACGAAACTGTTCAACGACTTGAAGAACGTGGTCAAGGTCACCACATCCACCCGCACACCGGACCAGGAACAATTGCGCAAGCTCAATGACGTGGCAGCCCGCCTCATCGATCACGACGGCTACTGCCCGGAGTGCAGTCAAGCCATCCTTCAATATGTCGGAACATTATTGAGTCGTTAGGGGGCCAAAGCCAGCCGGGTTTTGGGGAAGGGATTTGTCGCCGCGGTCGTCGCGATGACGCTCGGCCTGATCGGACAGGTCAGCCATCTGCGGAGTCTTTGGCGCGAACAATGCGAGGCTCGCGCGATGACACGTAATCGATGCCTCCAAAGAGTGGCCAAAGCACAATTGCTGTCGACCCAGCACCAAGTGGTGCAACAAATTGACGGTCGGTGTCGGGGTCAGCACGTTAAAGTATCACAGCAGCCTAAGCCTCTCCCTTCTCATGACTCGACCGACGGTACCCCTGAGTCGAAGCGCTAGGCGAACAGCCCGAGCGCGTGCAGGCGTCTATTTGACGCGGCTTTAACGACGCCCGATTGCACATCGCACGGCGCGGATCCTCCTGCATCGCCGTGCGCAGGTGCGCTGCCAGGCTGGGCTAGGAGCCGTGCGCCACCAGCCCCGGTTGGAAGCCAGAGCGTTGCAGCGCCCAGAGCTCACTCGCGGACAAATGATGCTGGCTCGTCCCTGCCAAGTGCATTGACGTCATCGCGCATGACTGCAGATCTGTTAGGCAATTGGTGCATCATCCCCTATAATGGGAGGAACGCGACAATTTGCGGGCGGAGAAATTCCTGGTGAGGAATGGTGACCATGCGCTATTTAGCACAATTTTCCGAAGCCCCGAAAACGGGCATGCGGTCTTTTTGGGAAGATGCCGAAGCGACCGAAGGCTGGCTGATGCACGAAGGCAGACAGGTGAGTCAACGGGAACTGACTTTGCGGGCACGCACAATGCGTGCACTCCGTCCTTGGCTACACGCTCAGAACAAGCCGCTGACCATTGATGCCTGGCTCGATCCGATGGAGATTACGGTGACTTGGCACTATTTGATCAACTTTTTAGCGGACTTGAGTCCGAATCGCATCTGGATACCGTGTGGCAATGACTCGTGGGTCGGATGGACGCCAGGACAACTAGTCATCCGTGCTACGCGTCAATCCTGGCTCTGGGCGATTGTTGAGGATGTCTGGGATCCGGCAGGATGGCAGGAGCGGTGCGAATTAGAGTGGTGGGCCGATGGACGCCTGCAACATGTTGTGCGCGTACCCTGGGGCATCTCGGAACAACGGGTGTGGTCTACAGGCTGGGAAGAATGGACGCTGACTGCCGATCCGGAGCATCTTCGGCCGTTATGGTTAGGTATGGCAGAACGGTTGGGAGCACGGCCACTACGTGTGCGCTGGTCCCAGGAAACCTTACCCGTCGATGAGACGCTGTTGGGGCTGCGCGCCCGGTATCTAACCTGTGAACTTACTGTTTCGGGCCGGGGGCCAGATTGGTTAACCCCATTGCTGTGGACGCCCCAACCCACCCATGTGCGTGCTCAAGCGGTGTGGGCGATGCCAAAATGGCATCCTGAATGGGCAATTGTGATGACTTTGCGTCGGGTTCAGCGCGGCACCCGATTGGAAACCACCTACACGCCACGCGGCACCATCGGTCCCCAGGTGTGGAAGAGTTTGCAACGCGAACGCCGGCAGATTCCGATTCTTCAGATACGCCCCTTGTTCAGTCATGTGCAAACAGACGACCTGTGGGAACGATTGCAAAGCGAAGCTGGTCGCCATCACCGCCAGGAATTGCTGGCACAGCACCTAAAAGCTGCTACATGGCCATCCATCCCGACGACAGACTGCCGACGGATTCGCCTGAGACCAGGTTGGAGCATTCGTCGATGGGCATCGCAACCCGGCCTATGGGTGATAGGCAACGATGCCGACGTCGAAGTAGCCATCGAGTGGCCAACCGAAGCCCATCCAGGCAACATTGGGGTGGGTGTGGCCAACACCGACGCCATTGCCATGAACGAGTGGATACGCAATAGCCATTTTCAACGACTGTCTCGTAATCGACACTATTGGGCTCACTGGATTAATCAGGTTTTGTTACCGGTTTTAGAACAATTTGATCGATGACGCTCAACTGCTATGCTCTGTGCGCAATCCATCCAACAGAGTGCGCATGAGCGAGATTTCCTTGGCCAGACGGCCGCGACTGGTCGGGATCTCCAACAACTCTTGCTGTGTTGTGGCGTTTAAGGGCACGTGAGCCGCGATCCAGTACGAGAGCAGTGCGGGCGTTTGCGGTAACCCAATGTGACCACGCTGAGGTGACACCATGGCGGATAGCTCCGACGCCAAAGCCCATGCCTCTTCCATCAAAAGTGGAGGAATGCTTTCTTCTGCTTCGCTCACATAACGAAACTGCCCGATCAATCCGTTGCCCTGATGTCGATATGAAAGGACATGCGCTCGTTGAATACCGGCAACTTGCAGTTGCCAACTGTCGTGGTGTTCCGCCACATCAATCAGACGCCCCGTCGTGGCAACGGTGCAGGGCTCATGGTCGTGGCGTTCTAGAGCAAAGAGAAGACTGTGGTCCTGGATGCTGGCAACCCGAACAGAGGAACTAGCCCCCTTTGTTCGCAGTGTCACAGACGATACGATGCCTGGAAAAACGACTTGTTGAATTAACACGAGTGGCATAGTAAATGTTTCACGAGTGCCCACTTTAGCATTCACCTCCTGCAGATATTGTATCATGGTAGCGCGAGGTCGGTGTTTGAACCAGGAAACAAGAAGTTGAACGCATTAAACGCTCTGGATCATCCGAAAACTGCGAAGGAGTGGCAAGGGCATGAGCTATCACCTAACGGATGAGCAAATTCTGTTTCGCGACACGGTACGACGTCTGGCTGCGGACCGGGTTCAGCCCCGGGCGGCAGAGATTGACCGCCGTGGGGAGTTTCCTTGGGATATCTTCGAGTTATTCAGCGAGTACGGTCTAGTTGGCGTAGGCATGCCTGAACAATATGGGGGTGGCGGGGCGGATTTATTGACGTTTTGCTTGGCGGTAGAAGAGGTGGCCCGGGTGTGCGCCACATCCAGCCTAATCATTGCGGCTCAGCATCTGGGCGCTATGCCAATCTTAGTGGCAGGCAGTCGCGAACAACAAGAGCGCTTCATACCAGAGATCGCATCCGGGCGGAAAATCGCAGCGTTTGCGTTAACGGAGCCCGAAGCAGGCTCGGATGCGGGTGGAACTCAAACACAGGCAATCCGGGAGGGCAATCATTATCGCATTAGCGGCACCAAAGTGTTTATCACCAACGGCGGCCTTGCCAAAACCTTAGTGGTGTTTGCGTCCACCGCATTAAGTCGCAAGACGCGGGGCATTTCGGCGTTTGTGGTGGATGGTGAGTCAAGCGGCCTCTCCGTGGGTCGCATTGAAGAAAAAATGGGCATTCGTGGATCGCAAACTGCCATGCTCAATTTTGATGCCGTCACGGTGCCGGCTAACAACCTATTGGGCCAGGAAGGTGAGGGATTTAAAATTGCCATGCGAACCTTGGACCGCACCCGCCCCGGCATTGCCGCACAAGCGCTAGGGATCGCGCAAGGAGCCCTGGACGTGACGCTCGCGCACCTGAAAGAACGGCGCCAATTTGGCAAACCGCTCATCGAACAGCAATCGATTCAGTTCATGTTAGCTGACATGGAAACACGCATTGAAGCCAGTCGCAATCTTCTCTACAAGGCGGCAGAGGTGGTGGAAACAGCAGGGTTTGCACAACAAGCCTCGCCTGACGTGACCCGCTATTCGGCAATGGCCAAGTTGATGTGTTCAGATACTGCCATGCAGGTGACGACCGACGCGGTCCAATTGTTTGGGGGATACGGATATATTCGTGATTATCCAGTGGAGCGGATGATGCGCGACGCAAAAATCACGCAAATTTACGAAGGCACCAACCAAATCCAGCGCTTGGTGATTTTCCGTAATCTTTTAGAGAAAGGAACGCCAGAATGAATCGTGCGACACCGATAGCGGAACTGGATCAGCACATAAACGACACGGTCTGTATACGCGGGTGGGTCACGCACTTTCGATCGTCGGGCAAGATTCATTTCTTAATGGTCCGCGATGGCACAGGCGAAGTGCAAGTCGTCCTTCGCCCCGGAGGCGACCAACCACCCCAGGGCGAACCTGAAGTGGGCGCCTTTGGCATCGAAAGTTCCGTCGAGGTGTGGGGCCACGTACACGACGATGTGCGGGCGCCGGCAGGCGTGGAGCTCCAAGCTACCAACGTGTGTCTGTTGGGACCGAGTGTCGACTACCCCATTCAGCCCAAGGCGCACGGCGTGGACTTCCTTTTGGACCATCGGCATCTATGGATTCGCAGCCCGCGGCAAATAGCCATCTTGCGGGTGCGAGCACGCATCGTCCACGCCATCCGCCAGTTCTTAGACGACGCCGGATTTGTCCTGGCGGACCCGCCCATTCTAACGCCGGCGGTTGCGGAAGGTACGACCACCTTGTTTGGCATTGACTACTTCGGGCAGCCTGCGTTTTTGTCGCAATCCGGCCAGCTTTACATGGAGGCCCTGGCTCTAGCGCTGGGCCGCGTCTACTCATTTGGACCCACATTTCGTGCCGAAAAGTCAAAAACGCGCCGCCACCTCATGGAATTTTGGATGGTTGAGCCCGAAATCGCGTTTTGTGACTTTACCGAAAACATGGTTTGGCAAGAACGACTTTTGGCGCATGTGGTCGAAGATGTGCGTATCCACTGTCAAGAGGAATTAAATCAGCTCGGCCGCGACGTGAGTGCGTTGCAACGGGTGTCCATTCCCTTTCCACGCATCACCTATGATGACGCGATTGTCCGCCTGAATCAGGCAGGGATTACCATACGATGGGGGGAAGATTTGGGGGCACCCCATGAAGCCGCTCTGGCTGCGATGTTTGACAAGCCGGTGTTTGTGACCCATTTTCCGGAGGCCATCAAGGCGTTTTACATGCAACCCGATCCTGCTCGCCCCGAGGTTGTCCTGGCTAGTGACCTTTTAGCACCCGAAGGCTATGGTGAAATTATTGGAGGCAGTGAACGCATCTATGACTTGGACCTCTTGCTAAAACGACTTAAAGAACATAGCATGGACGCGAAGGATTATTCCTGGTACATCGATTTGCGGCGATATGGGTCGGTGCCCCATAGTGGATTTGGGATGGGGTTAGAGCGTGTAGTAGCCTGGATATGCGGGTTGGAGCACGTGCGCGAGACCATTCCATTCCCACGTACCTTGAATCGGATGTGGCCCTGAGCGGGAGCGGGGAGGCGTAAAACATGGCAGATGATCCGATGAGTATCGGCGAATACTTGAAGCATTCGCGACTCGCGCGGCGACTGCAATTAGAGCACATCAGCGAGGAATTGCACATTCGCAGTCAGTATCTGGCGGCATTGGAGGCGGATGAGTGGGACAAGCTTCCGGGTGAGGTCTATGGCATCGGATTTTTGCGCTCTTATGCCCGATTTTTAGGCGTAGACGCCGATGCCTTAGTAGACTATCGGCGGCGGTTAACGCAAAAACAATCTGGATCGGCACCTGAGCGCAGCACGCCGGCGACACCCGTTTTGAGCCGTCGCGCGCGCAGAGCGCGTGCAGCGACAACCTCGGCCCGAATACGGCGTGCGCGCCAGCCACGTGACCGGGAACCTGCGGCCGGTAGTTCAGGACGCGTAGTGTTAGGGGCAGGGTTGGTGCTCGTTGCACTTTTTGTAGCAGGAATGTTTATGCTACGCAGTCAACCTACCACGACCAGCGCGCTTCCGGTCACGACGCCTAAGTCCAAGTCCACTTCGCACACGCGACATCCCAAAAAACCTTCTGCACCTTCGTCTCACCATCACTCCGCCAAACCCGTTCCAGCCGCTGCCAAGCCGATCATTACGTTAACCGGCAATAATGTTCCTGCGGGCATTTTAACCTATTCTGTCAGTGGTGGGCCGCTTCAAGTCAGCTTGGATTTCTCAGGGCCGTGTTGGGTGGAGGTCTGGAAGAATGGCATCAGCAGTAATCCCTCCGGATTCACCTACGCGGCTGGCCAGACATTAAATGTGTCATCCAGCTCCAGTGTTGAATTTTGGGCAGGCACACGCCTCTTTTCCCTAACGGTCGATCATCAGGCGGTATCGTTGCCGGACCCGTCGGACCGGGTAGTGCATGTCACGTTTGTTCGGTCATAATCACGGGCCTGGGCAGGCCCGTCACGTCACGAGTGCCGTGCTGTCACCATCAACACTCTTAGCATTGTGATCCATCTATCCTCGGCCATGCGCCCTCACCACTGATCAGTGGTGAGGCATCCGTGCGCGCATAAGGCTGCCGGCGTCCGCCATACTACTCTCAGCGATGAGAAAGGTGGCGGCCTAGTGCGTGCGAGAGCCCTCGCGGGAACATTGCTGGTCATGGTAGGGATAGCCGCTCCGGTGCATGCGGCTGACGTTTCTCGCAATGCTCCGCCCATGTTGTCAGCTCGGGCTGCGATTTTAATGGATGCCCAAAACGGTACGTTATTGTATGAAAAGAACGCATTTCGGCAGGTAGATCCGGCATCGACGACCAAAATTATGACCGCCATCTTAGTGATTGAGCATGGCGGTTTGAATCAAATTGTCACGGTGTCACGGCGTGCAGACGGCACCAGCGGATCGTCGTTGCATATTCACCACGGGCAACAGTACACGCGATTAGATCTTTTACGGGGGATGCTCCTGCGCTCCGGCAACGATGCGTCGGTCGCGTTGGCCGAAAGTGAGGCGGGCTCAATAACGCGCTTTGTGGCGGAAATGAATGTCAAAGCGCAACAGTTGGGTGCCTTCAATACAGCCTATGAAAATACGCATGGCCTGACGCGCCCCGGCCACTACACATCGGCTTATGACCTAGCCTTAATCACGCGGGCGGCGTTGCGGCTTGCCGTCTTTCAAGAAATCGTGCGCAGTCAGGAACTGGAAATCCGCGAACTTCACCATCGAAGTGCGCGCACCATCTCAAATACCAACCAGTTGTTATATGGGTTTGCGGGAGCCGATGGCGTAAAAACAGGCACAACCGCAGCGGCCGGCAAGTGCGTCGTGGCTTCGGCCACCAGAGATGGCCGACAATTAATTGCCGTGATCTTGAATAGCCAGCACCGATGGCAAGATGCCCAAGATCTGCTAAATTGGGGATTTGTGGCATGGAACCGGGTCAACGTGCTGAAATCCGGGCAGACGGTCGCCATCCGTCCGGTCCAGCGGGGTGTGCAGGCTGAGATTGCGCTGGTTTCGCATCAGACTGCGTCGTTCGATCTGATGCCAGGCGATCCCTACGCGGTGCTTGTTGTAGCACCGGTTGCGCTTCGGGCGCCGTTGGTGTCCAGTCGTGCCGTGGGGATGGCAACGGTGGCGGTCGGGGGTCAGCCCGTGCAGCGCGTTGCCTTGTTTCCAGCTCACTCAGTCCGTGCACGCCACTCGCCGCAAACGTTTTGGCATTGGATCCGAAACCGCCTAGTTAACCGCGGTAATTGGGATGACCATAGCGCAACAATTGCGTCAGGGTAACCAGTTGGTATCCCCGTTGGCGCAAGTCGGCTAGGATCGTCGGCAACGCCAAGTCTGTTTGTTTACACGTATCCGATGCATGCATCAGGACAATGTCTCCGGGGTGGATGCCCGTCATCACGCGCCGAATGATCGTCGACACCCCCGGATTCATCCAATCGAGTGAATCGGTCCCCCAAGTGACGGTCGTATATCCCACCTCTTTGGCCGCTAGAATGGTGCGAGCACTGAAGTCACCATTGGGCGGACGCACAAACGCAGGACGAATTCCGGTGATTTTTTCAATGGCTTGGTTAGCCCGCATGATGTTCGCCTGGATGCCCTGGTTTGATAGGCTCGTGTAATTGACATGGGCCCACCCATGCGATTCAACCTCATCCCCGGCCCGCACCATGTCTTGTACCAATGTGGCATTATGTTCTGCCCAGGGGCCAGAAATGAAAAACGTGACTTTAACATCATCATGCTGGAGGATCCGAAAAACCTTGCGCGGCATGGTCGTCCCCCAGGAGATGTCAAACGTCAGCGCCGCCACTTTATGTGTGGTGACGACGTCGCGCAGTGAATATCGGTCCTTGGGCGGCACAACCACAGGACTGATCACTGCCAAACGGTCGTGTTGGACCATTAGCACCCCGAGCATTGTCACAACCGCAATGACGCATGCCGGAATCAGGCGACGCATTGCCGCATAGGAGACTGTATATATCCGCATGCTCAAGCCTCCTTGTCAATGTCTCATTTACCGTACGTGCCTGAGCTGCCTTTAAGAACCAAAATGGGATCATAGCCCGTCGGCTGCCTTTATTTTGCACGAGTGGTACGTTATCATTACGGGCGAGGTGATGCGCCAGCATGGCCGCCAAGGTGGGAATGGTCAGTCTAGGCTGTCCTAAGAATCGGGTAGACTCCGAGGTGATGCTCGGACTGTTGGAAGAGGCAGGATATGAGCTGACGCCTGCGGCCAAAGAGGCGGAGGTATTGATTGTCAATACCTGTGGCTTTATTGATGCGGCCAAGCAAGAATCCATTGATACTATTTTAGAAATGAACAACTATCGTCAAACGGGTAAACTCAAGGCCTTGGTGATGGCAGGGTGCCTGTCCCAACGCTATCAGCAGCACTTGTGGGACGATCTGCCGGAAGTCGACGCGATGGTCGGCACGGGCGAGTTTCACCGCATTGTGGAGGCAGTCGAAGGCGCCCTGCATGGTAGCCATCCCGGCTTTTGGGGTGAGATGCCCGTAAGTGGGATAGCGCGACCGCGGCGATTGACGACGCCATCATACACCGCCTATGTCAAGATTGCCGAGGGGTGTGACCACAGTTGCGCGTTTTGCGCCATCCCGCAAATGCGGGGCGGATACCGCAGTCGTCCGCTAGTCGATATTGTCACGGAAGTGCGTACGCTTGCCGCCCGTGGAGTCAAAGAGATTGTGCTTATTGCGCAAGATTCGACGATTTGGGGCCATGACCTGTACGGCCATCCACAATTACCCCGCCTGCTTTATGCCTTGCAAGAGGTGCCAGGGCTTGTCTGGATCCGGTTGATGTACAGTTATCCGACGCAGGTGACGGCGGAATTGGTCCGGACCATGCGCGATTTGCCCGCGGTCGCACCGTATTTGGATATGCCGCTGCAACACGCCCATCCCGATTTGTTGCGGCGCATGGGACGGCCATTTCGCCGGGAAAAGACTGACCGCGTGTTGCAGATGGTGCGCGATGCCCTGCCCGAGGTGACACTGCGCACGACCTTTATCGTCGGATTTCCGGGCGAAACGGATGAACACCAAGAAGAGCTTTTGCGATTCATTGAGCAAACTCGCTTTGACCACGTCGGAGTTTTTACGTACTCTCCGCAAGAGGGAACGCGGGCGGAAAATCTCGGGGACCCTGTGCCGGAATCGGTCAAGGAGCGGCGGCGGCGCGAAGCCATGCTGCTCCAGCGTCGCCTCGTCGGTGGGATTCGCCGGCGTCATGTGGGTCGCGTCTTTCCCACCATCATTGAGGAGTCGGGGGATACCGTGAGTGTTGGACGAGGACCGGCCGATGCACCAGATATTGACGGTGTCACCTATGTCAAAGGGCGCTTTGCCGTCGGTGAGGTGATTGGGGCCCGCATCCTGGGCGTTAAGGAGTACGATTTGATGGCTGAGCCTCAGTGGTAAAGGTCGCTGATTATTTTACGTTTAGCCGTTTGCTATTGACCCCCGTCGTGGTCCTGTTGTGGTTGTCTCCTATGGCAGCGGTCCGTTGGGCGGGGGTCGGTGTTTTCGTTGTGGCTGGGCTGACTGACGTGGCCGATGGACGTATTGCGCGTCATTTCAAGCAGAGCAGCCGTTTTGGCAGTTACGTGGATCCGTTCGCGGACAAATTGCTGGTTTTGGGTCCAGCAGTTGCACTAGTCTACGACCATCGTTTGTCGGTATGGTGGTTCGTAGTCGTGTTAGCGCGAGAACTCGCGGTGACTACTTTGCGCTCGGTGTTGAAGGCAGATACTGCCATGCCGGCGAGTCGCACGGCCAAGTGGAAAACCCTTACGCAGTTATTCGCGATTGGTGCCGCCAGTGTTTTGACAGGAGTTTTGCCCTTGGGATTGGTCGCGTTGTCAGGCCTGTTGACGATTTGGTCCGGGGCTGAATACATCGTGCGCTTTTGGCACGCGATCGACCTCTAGCTGGTATTAAGTGGGAACATAGACAAGCATTGACGCGGCGAAAGCCGCGTCCTTTGTGCTATACTGCGCTCGCACACGACACTTGCGAGGAGGGCGCCCGATGAAAATTTCGTTTAAACAAGTTTTCGTGGCTCTGCTTTCGATGATCATAACGTTAGGCGTTCTCTTTGCCGGCCAGCAGGTGTACCGTTCGGCCATGGTGGAAAGCCCATTGGTCTCCAATCTAGGTGCGATTGCCGGCGTTCGCCAAGCTCGTATCCAAGGCAACACCGTGACCGTCTCGATGCAATCCCACGCCAATTTAATGAACGTTTACCAAACGGTCGAGCTTAAGGCGACAGAATTCTTAGGCCATGCACCCCAGAAAGTCGTTATTGAAAGTCACTCAGATTCGGTTTTAGAGCAATTGGCCAACAACGTCGCGTTTGTGGTAGCACAAGGAGAGGCAACCGGACAATATGTCGCCATGAAGAATACCATCGCCACCATGGCGCGCAGCCAACACGCCGCGGTTAACATGCAAATGGATTCTCACCACTTGTATCTGACGTTTCATCATCACACGGCCGTGTTATATGACGTCGTGTCGATTGCGTTAGGGGGCAGTAGTCATGCTTAAGGAAATGGCAGTCGGAGCCGGCGTCGCCGTTATGATATTTTTGGGCCTTCGGGGTGTTGACATCTGGCCTTTGTTCCTCTTAGTGGGATTGGCAGGCGTCCTATTTGCTACGGGACTGAACACACGCATCAACTTCGGATCGCAGCGTCGCCAAGTAGACCTGGGACATCGATCGCTGATTTCCTTTCAGGACATTGGGGGTCAAAACACGGCGAAAAGCGAACTTATTGAAGCCTTGGAATTTATCTTGCGACCCGACGACGTGCAACGGTTGGGAATTCGTCCATTAAAAGGAATTCTTCTTACCGGACCACCCGGCACAGGGAAAACACTCCTAGCCAAAGCTGCCGCCAATCATACGGATTCCGCGTTTTTGGCAGCCTCCGGATCCGAATTTGTTGAGATGTATGCAGGTGTTGGGGCGCAGCGCGTGCGCCAACTGTTCGAACAGGCGCGTCAAAAAGCGCGTCAGCAAAATATGCTCTCGGCCATCATTTTTATTGATGAAATTGAAGTGATGGCTGGTCGCCGCGGTCAACATCACGGTCACCTCGAGTATGATCAGACGTTGAATCAATTGTTGGTGGAAATGGATGGTATTGGTGTTGATGAGGATGTGCGGGTGCTTGTCATGGCCGCAACGAACCGTGCCGATTTGCTTGACCCCGCTTTGATGCGACCGGGGCGGTTTGACCGCACCGTACGCGTCGATTTACCGGATCGCCGAGGTCGAGAAGCAATTTTACTCTTACACACGCGCAACAAACCGCTGGATGAATCGGTTGATTTAGGTCAAATCGCCGCCGAGACCTTTGGTTTTTCAGGAGCCCATCTCGAGAGTTTATGCAACGAAGCCGCGATACTAGCCTTGCGCGAACAATCGGAGCGACTGACCCATGCGCATTTTAAGGCAGCCATCGACAAGGTGATGCTGGGCGAGCGTCTCGAGCGTCGTCTCGGGCGCGAGGAACTATACCGAGTCGCGATTCACGAGGGGGGCCATGCCATTGTGGGAGAACTGGTCAATCCGGGTTCGGTGGCATCAATCACGATTGCACCGCGAGGCTTGGCGTTAGGGTTTGTACGCCAAGCCCCCCATGATGATCGCCTGCTGGAAACGGTATCTGAGTTAAAGGCGGATATTGCGGTCTGTTTGGCCGGGTCTACGGCGGAGCGTTTGTTGTTGGGTGAGCAAAGTACGGGTGCCGCCAGCGATTTTCAAAAAGCATGGGATTTGGCGCGCAAAATTGTCACAACCGGACTCTCGACATTAGGGGTGGTTCAGGAGGAAGCCCTGTCGGCAGAGTTGCTCTACGAAACCATTCAGGAAATCGTGCGCGACTCGCAAGAACTCGTGGACGAACTCGTGCAATCGCATAAACCAGCCATCTTGCAGTTGGCAGATATCCTGATTGAAAGGGAGACCTTGCCAGGCGAACAAGTGCGAGCACTGATGGCGGCATAGTGATTGATCCCGGCGCACCGGCTACGACTTAGTCTGCATTCCGGTGTCGTCCACCAGGTCTTCCAGTCGTTCGCCACAACCCCGGGTTACGATTCCATTGTGCCACAGGGAGCAGCAGGCGGCACGGTTTTTTCGCAGGACTCGCCCTGCCGTTCGGCGCGATCGGCTGTTGGACGACGCGGCTGAACATGGCATCGGTCCATGGTAACGTCCGCAAACCAGCCATGCCAACGATTGACCGGAACCTGACTGTGGAAAATGGTTGCCGCCCGCTGACGGTGGCCCTCCAGCACCTCCCCGAGATCGCCGGTCTGCTCCGCATTGAGCGGCACGTCTCGGCCATCCAGGATCAGGACGTCGACCTTGACCCAGCCGTTCAGAGCCTGCGAGTCCGTATGCTCGAGCCTCGCGGCCGAGAGTGACAATCGGCCCCCGGTGGCGCGACAACTTGCGCTCATTCGGTTTTTCGGTTAATATGACTTGTTATTGTAGCAGAACCGGGTGATCAGATGATTCGAACGGCCCATATTATTGCGGTCGGTGACGAGCTTGTGTGGGGGGAAACAGTCAACAGCAACGGTGCCTGGATCGCTGATTTTCTGCGTGAATCCGGGGTTCGCACGGTTTACCAATGTATGGTGCCAGACGAAGACGCTGCAATCGGTTCCTCCGTTGCGTCCGCCCTGGCGGCGGCCGATGTTGCAATCGTGATGGGCGGACTCGGGCCCACTGCAGACGACCGCACCGTGGACGCTGTCAGTGCGTATTTGGGTCGCAACGTGCACACCGACCCCGACGTGCAGGCTCGAATTAGTGCCCATCACGGTCACGCCTCGGGTTGGGAAGCATCCGTTCGCCGACAATCACGGATCATCGACGGAGCACTGGTGTGGATCAATCCACGGGGTCAGGCACCTGGACAATGTCTTGAAGTGAATGGCAGGTATGTGGTGCTTTTACCCGGACCACCGCGTGAAATGCAGGGAATTTGCGAAGTGTGGATGCGGCCGTGGTTGCATCAGCACGCACAAGGCGGCGTGCGCCGTGACACCCTGTCGGTGTTTGATTTAGGTGAGTCGGCGGTGGCCGCGCACCTTTGGCCGTTGCTGGAAGGTGATCACCCGCATTGTGGAATATATGCGCAACCCGGGCGCGTAGACATTCGGATTGAGACGGACGCCTCCCCTGAAGGCCAAATTTTAGCGGAACGTGCACGCATCTGGGTCATTAATCACCTTCCCGTTCCGGTTTTTGAACTAGGCCAAACAAGTCGCGAAGCTTTTTTAGTCCAATGGCTCACCGATCAGCATATGACGTTAGCAGCGATGGAATCTCTGACCGGTGGAATGGTGTTATCAGCCTTGATAGGGGTCGCCGGGGCATCGCAGGCCATCTTGGGCGGCCTCATCGCCTACACCGACTGGGAGAAAATCCGCTTTGGGGTGTCGGAACAAACTATCGCATCAGCCGGTGCCGTCAGTGAAGCCTGCGCGTTGGAGATGGCCGATGCCGCGCGCCGACAGTTTGGATCTACCGTCGGCGTCGCCTCAACAGGATTCGCCGGCCCTGGCGGAGGCAGCGCCGACAATCCCGTCGGCACGTTCTATGTGGCGGCGGTCATGCCCCAAGGGCAGTTGGTCCGGCGCCGTTATGCGCCCTTGGAACGACAAGCGGTGCGCCAAATTGCGACCCATACGGCGTTAAGCGTCGCATGGGAGCTTTTGAAGTTGCCAACACTATTGAAAAATATTGAGAGCGATTAGACAAAGGAGTTACTCATGACAGATCAAGAAACTACGTTTCAATCGATGGAATTGTCTCCTGCGATCTTGAAGGCATTGCAAACAATGGGATTTGAGGAGCCGTCTCCGATCCAACGCCGCACGATCCCCTTAATCTTAGAGGGGCGCGACCTGATTGGCCAAGCACAAACGGGCACCGGTAAAACCGCTGCTTTTGGCGTGCCTATTGTCCAACGACTGGATCACCGATCCAAACGCGTACAAGCGCTAGTCTTGGCTCCGACGCGAGAATTGGCGATTCAAGTGGCCGAGGAAATCACAAAGATTGGCAAATTTGCCGGCGTCAAGGTTGTTCCAATTTACGGCGGACAATCCTATGACCGTCAACTTCGCGCCTTGGAACACGGGGCACAGGTGGTGATTGGCACGCCCGGCCGGGTCATGGATCACATCCGTCGGGGAACTTTGCTGTTGGACCACGTCCGAGTGATGGTGTTGGATGAAGCCGACGAAATGCTTGACATGGGCTTTATTGAAGATGTGGAGTTTATTCTGCAAAACGTTCCTGACGAGCGTCAAACACTTCTGTTTTCGGCGACCGTTCCTGATCCCATTGCTAAATTAGCACGGCGATATCTCAAAGATCCCGTACATGTCAGCATCAGTCCCGAACGGTTGACGGTGCCCCTTACCGACCAAGTTTTTTACGAAGTGCGTGAATACGAGAAGCTCGATGCTTTGACCCGGATATTGGACATGGAAGGCGCGGAACGCACCATCATTTTTTGCCGCACGAAAAAACGAGTGGACGAACTGACGGAGGGATTGCAAGCTCGAGGTTACACGGCCGAGGCGATTCACGGCGATTTAAACCAGGTGCAGCGCAATCGCGTCATGAAGAGGTTCAAAGAAGGCGGCAGCGAAATTTTGGTCGCAACCGATGTAGCGGCACGAGGATTGGATATTGAGAATGTAACCCATGTCATTAATTACGACCTGCCGCAAGATACCGAGAGTTACGTCCACCGTATTGGCCGGACGGGCCGCGCAGGCCGAAGTGGCACGGCCATTTCGCTAATTCACCCCAAAGAGTTTCGTCAGTTGCGGCAAATGGAGCGCAGCTTGCGGGTGCGGTTGCAGCGGCGTCCGCTGCCGACGCTGGCCGATGTGGCGGAAAAGCAGCGCGAGGCGCTTAAGCAGCGCTTGGCGGAAGAGATTGAGCATGGTGTGATGCCCGCGTATCAAGACCTGGTCATGCAGTTGGCCGAGCAATTTGATTCGGTCGACATTGCCGCCGCAGCGATTCGGCTAATGGTAGAAAAAGGCCGTGACGCGATTGACGACAGCGAGTTTGGAGAAACCGGGGCAGAGCCCGGTATGGTCCGGCTGTTTCTCAATTTGGGCCGCATAGACCGAGTGGCGCCAGCTGACATTGTCCGGGGTTTGGCGGAAGGGGCAGGGATCTCCGGCAGTGTCATTGGTCTTATCGACATTTACGACCGGTTTACTTTTGTCGAAATGCCTAAAGACGCGGTCAAAAAGGTGATGCAAAATGTCGGATCCATTATCATTCGAGGGAAGAGTGTAAATCTCGAGCCAGCCCGCCCGCGTTAGCAGGAGTTCCGGCGCAAACCGCGAATTGTTGGCCTAAGGGCGATCAGAAAGGGTGGCTAATGATGCCAATGGATCGGGACAAAGCGCTGGATTTAGCGCTAGCGCAGATTGAAAAACAATTTGGCAAAGGATCGATCATGCGACTAGGCCAGGAGGCCAGCCGCGTTGCGGTGGATGTGATCTCGACGGGGTGTTTGACGTTGGATCTGGCGATGGGGGTTGGAGGCCTTCCGCGAGGACGCGTCGTCGAGATTTATGGCCAGGAATCTTCCGGCAAAACGACGGTAGCGCTGCACGCGATTGCGCAAGCGCAAAAGGCCGGGGGCGTCGCGGCATTTATTGACGTAGAGCATGCACTGGATCCCACCTATGCCTCCCGTTTGGGTGTCAATCTGGACGATTTGTTGATTTCTCAGCCCGACACCGGCGAACAGGCACTAGAAATTGCTGAAGCGTTGGTCCGATCGGGGGCTGTCGATATTGTGGTCGTAGATTCAGTGGCCGCTTTGGTGCCCCGTGCTGAAATTGAAGGAGAGATGGGTGATGCGCACGTGGGTCTGCAAGCGCGACTCATGTCCCAAGCGTTGCGTAAGCTGACCGGCGCCATCTCGAAATCGCGGACGGTATGCGTATTCATCAATCAATTGCGAGAAAAGGTTGGAATCATGTTCGGCAATCCCGAGACTACCCCGGGTGGGCGCGCTTTGAAGTTCTATGCTTCGATTCGCTTAGAGGTCCGTCGAATCGATAGCCTAAAGAATGGTAACGACGTGGTCGGCAATCGCACTCGCGTAAAGGTGGTCAAAAACAAAGTAGCACCTCCTTTTAAGCAAGCAGAATTTGACATTTTATACGGCGAGGGTATATCGCGAGAAGGTAGCATTTTAGACTTAGCGGTCGACATGGGTCTCGTTCAAAAAAGCGGCGCCTGGTATGCCTACGGGGATACACGTCTTGGTCAAGGCCGAGAGAACACGCGCGAGTACCTCAAGGCGAATCCCGACTTGGCCGATGAACTCGACCGGCGCATTCGGCTGGTGGTCCAAGGCGAACCGGAAACATCGGATACGGTGTCTGCCAAGAGTGATGCCGAGTGATCCAAAGTTTCAGGCGATGCGTTGGTTGGCGCAACGCAACTTGACGGTATGGGAGATGCGGGTACGGCTGGAAGCGCAAAACTTTTCGCCTGAGAGCATTGGGACGGTGCTCGACGAATTGGATCGCCTCGGTTATCTAAATGATCGCGCCGTAGCGGACCAAATTGTGCGAAAGAGTCTAACCCGGCGGGAAGGCCCCCAGCGTATCGTGAGTCGTTTGCGGCAACGAGGAGTTCCACCTGATCTGCGCGATACAGTGCTCAATGAAGTGATGGCGCAGGTGGATTGGCTAGAGATTGCCGAACTGGTTAGACAGCGTTACGATATAGGAAGTCCACGCGGGCGGGCACGATTTATCCGTCATCTTGCCCGGGAGGGATTTCCCGTTGGCGTGATTCAGCAACTAGCCGACGACGGGGAGAGGGGTGACCACGCCGATGGCGTTAAAGATTACTGAAGATTGTATTGCCTGTGGAGCTTGTGAGACAGAATGCCCAAATAGCGCCATTTCCGAAGGATCTGATTTGTATTTTATCGATCCTAACCACTGCACCGAGTGCTTCGGATTTTATCAAACTCAGCAGTGTGCTGATGTGTGCCCGGTGGAGTCGTGCATTCGAGATGACCTCCATCGCGAAACACCCGCGCAACTTTTGGAAAAGTTCCACACTCTATACCCGGAGCGGGCGACCGAGAATACCGATATATGGAATGCACCGGTTCTGTAGTGGCAACCCGCCTATAAGTCTTAAGACGCATACCCTATAGCGCGTGGAAGCGAATCAGAAAGGGGTGTCACGATGCATTTGCCGTCATTCGGCTGGGGAGGTAGTACGCGCGGGTTGGGTACGCTGATTGCCGTATTAATGCGCTATCCAGAGGTGTCCAGCGTGCAATGCAGCCCCGAAGCCAAGACCATCCAAGTCACCTTTGTCATACGGGGAGCAGTCCCTGCCAAAGTTGCACGCAAAATCCTTGACGATCTTAGGCAGTCGTTGCTCGCCTATCGCCAGATGACAAGGCGCCCGTTAAGTCTGATTGCACTCACCACTGAGGTGAGTAGCGACGTGACGACAATCGAGTTGACGCGGGACACGGATACGGTGTCTGTCGAAGAAATCGGAATTTGCATCGAGATTCTGCGTGATCAGGCCGAGCTAACGGTGCTCTATGATCCGCATGATTTGCTAGAAGAGGACATGATGGTTCAAGAAGAAACCATTCAAGAGCGTCTGCAAACATTGGTGCAAGAAGGCTCGGGGCAACTTGTCGCCATGCGCGACGAAGGGCGCGTTCTCATTTTCAATACCTAGAAGGAGGCTTGCAATGCGGGTTCTCCTGATCGGCGACATTGTCGGCAAGACCGGTCGGCGAATGATTGGACAACACTTACGCGCAATGCGCAAGCAACTAGAAATTGATCTCGTCGTCGCCAATGGCGAGAACGCCGCCGGAGGAAACGGATTGACGCATGACGTGCTTGACGAGTTGCTGAGTCAAGGCGTAGATGTTTTGACATCAGGAAACCATATTTTTGATAAAAAAGAAATTTTTGATTTTATCGAGGACGTTCCTCAAGTGCTGCGCCCGCTGAATCTTCCGCCCGGGACGCCTGGCCGCGGGTATGTGGTGGTCAGCCCCGGGGGGACGCCTATTGCTGTCGTCAGCTTGTCTGGACGCGCGTTTATGCCGTTTCACTATGACGATCCGTTTCGAAGCATCGATGACCTTTTAGCGTCGCTGCAAAGTCACGTGGCCGCCGTCATTGTGGATTTTCACGCGGAAACCACCTCGGAAAAGGCGGCCTTAGCGTGGTATTTGGATGGGCGCGTGGCGGTGTTAGTGGGGACGCATACGCATGTGCAAACGGCAGACGAGCGAATTCTACCGCGCGGTACCGCCTTTTTGACGGATTTAGGCATGACGGGACCACGTGATTCAGTTTTGGGTGTCAGAACTGAACAGGTGATTGCCAAACTTCGGCAACAAATGCCGGTTCGATTCGACACAGCCCATGGAGCGGGTCAGTTTGGGGCACTGCGAGTGGACATCGACGTCCACAGCGGTTTGAGTACGGCCATTGAGCGTATTTTCATACGGGAAGAGGGATAGCGGGTGAACTTTCACGGACGGCAGCTGCCGCTGGTGGACACTCACGCCGATAGTTTGGGTTCGGTGCTAAGGGGCGAGCGGCATCTATATGAACAGTCCGAAATTGGCCAACTAGACTTTCCGCGCATGGCCCAGGTCGGTCACACCCTGCAATTTTTTTCGCTGTGGGTTGAGCCAGAGTATAAGCCAGAACGGGCCATGCACCGCCTTCTGCAATATGTCGACAGCTTTTGGCAAGAAATCGGCGGGCACTCCGAATGGATAATTCCTGTCATAGACCGCGCAAGCCTTGCGCAAGTTGTAAGCCAAGGCAAGTTAGGCGCAGTCATGTCGGTGGAGGGAGCCGAGGGACTGGCAGCCGATCCCGCGATGGTGCGCATTTTGCATCGACTGGGCGTACGGCTGTTGAGCCTGACGTGGAATCAACGAAACGCTTTAGCGGACGGGGCGGGGGAAGACCCCGGCGGCGGAGGTGTGAGTCGGGCTGGCCGCGATGTGATTCAGGAAATGAATCGCTGTGGAATGGTTGTCGATGTGTCCCATTTAGCAGAGGCCGGATTCTGGGATGTGCTGGAATGCAGTAGCCATCCTCCTATTGCCTCCCATTCCAATTGCCGCGCTCTTAAAGCCCACCGTCGCAACCTCTCGGATGGTCAAATCCGCGCCTTGGCAGAGCACGGCGGCATCCAGGGAATTACCTTCGTGCGAGACTTTTTGGGAGGAGCCGAAGATATCAATCGGGTGGTTGATCACATTATGCACGCGTTGGATGTAGTTGGCGACGACCGTCATACCGCCTTGGGGTCTGACTTTGACGGAGTCGAGCAGGCCGTCACGGGGTTAGAGGACGTCACCCAGTTGCCTCGGCTGGCGGAGACAATGAGTGACAGAGGCTTAAGCGATACATCAATTGGTCGGGTTTTCGGGACTAACTACTTAGAGTTTTTTGATAACGCGTGGCGTTAATGCGGGGAGGGGAATGACAACGAGCGCAAATAATGTGGTGGTGCAAATCTCTGAGAAACAGCCTTGGGACGTGGAGGCAGACCTAATGGTTGTTGGCTTCTTTGACGGAGAGGCTTTACAGGATGTCGTGCGTGATCTGGATGTGCGATTAAATGGAACAATTAGCGAAGCGGTATCTCGGGGCGAGTGCGAGAGTACGTGGCTTAGTGGCTGGGAGACCGCAAGTCTGGGCCTTATCAAAGCGCGACGGGTACTCCTGTTGGGTTTGGGCAAACGCAAAGAGTTTGGCGTACGCGAATTGCGGTTGGCCGCCGGCCAATCGGCCCAAAAAGCGGTCGCGGCCCATGCTCGGTCGGTGAGTTTTTGGGTGCCTAACCTAGGGCTGGAACCGGCAACGGTAGCCGAAGCGATCACGGACGGATTGATGGTGGGTGAGTGGCGCTTTGCAGGATATGCTCAACAAAAGTCTGAACAGACGTCCTTGAAAGAGGCTTGGATACTCGGCCTGCCCGTGCAAGGAGCAGCGGGAGTCGAACAAGGAACGATCGCAGCGCGTGCGGAAAACTTAGTGCGGGAACTGGGCATGCGTCCCTCCAACAAGCTCTATCCGGAACGGTTGGCGCAAGAGGCGGTACAGGCGGCGCACGAGCACGGGTTCACGGCAGAGGTGTTGAACGAGGCGCAACTGCACGAGTTAGGGATGGAAGCGTTGCTCGGTGTGGGAAGCGGCAGCATCTATCCGCCGCGTCTCGTGGTTTTGCGCTACCAGGGCGGCGGCACACGCTCGCTTGCGCTAGTCGGCAAGGGCATCACATTTGATTCGGGAGGAATATCCCTCAAACCCGGCGCAGGCATGGAAGAAATGAAATTTGACATGCTCGGTGCCGCCGCTGTGCTGGGCGCTATGTGTGTCATAGCTGATCGTGACCTGCCGATTAACGTCGTGGGACTGATGGCGCTGGCTCAAAATATGCCGTCGGGGTCAGCTTACAAGCCGGGCGATGTGGTGAAAGCATTTAATGGCAAAACGATCGAGGTGACCAACACCGACGCCGAGGGGCGAGTAGTGCTTGCGGACGCCGTCAGTTACGCGGCGCATTTAGGCGTGGACTGGATTGTAGAAACCTCGACTTTGACCGGCGCCGCCATTACAGTGTTTGGCCATGAAGCGACCGCTCTCGTGTCTACTGACGACGCGTTAGCCGATCTGGTTGTACAAGCGGCCGAGGCCGTCGGAGAGCGCGTATGGCGTCTGCCCATCTATCCCGAATATCGGCAATTATACCGGTCGCCCGTGGCAGATCTTAAGAACTCGCCTGGTCGCGAAGCCGGCACAATCACAGGGGGCATGATCATCGCAGAATTTGCCGGAGATCGCCCCTACGCGCATTTAGATATTGCGGGCACGGCCTGGACGCCGGTGACACCGCTCAACGCCACCAAAAATGGTCCAACTGGGGTCATGGTGCGCACTTTATCGCGTCTGGCAGAACTTTTAGCCCGTTAGCAAAGAAACAGAACCCGGGCCAAGGAATAATCTGGAAACCAACGCGGTATACTGGGGCCGGAGGGGATATCGTGGTGGCAAACAACAGCGACGCGCGCATGGCCTGGTTGTCGGCGCGGGTGAACCAATTGGAGCATGAAGTGCTTCGACTGCGCGCCAGCCGCCGTGTACTGCTGGATTTATTGACGATGCAAGACCGACAACAGCGTTTGCGCATCGGAGCGCTTGAACGTGAGAACTATCGTCTGCGTCAAAGAAATCGCATCCGGCACAATTGACACATCTGTATGATGCATCGAGCGTCGACTCATCCTAGCAACGGGGGGAAGACGCTCATGCAACGTATCCATTGGTATGATTGGCCATCGCGTCACCGCAGCGCAGTCGCGGCAATTGCGGGAGTGCTGGGATTGGTATTGTTGATGTGGTTCATCGAGGCGTTGCTGGCACCGTCGGGCCCCGCTGCCATGCCTCCATCCCATTTGGGAATGCAAGTCGTGGGATTTTATGAAAATAAAGTACCGGGTGATGGTATTCCCAGTTCCGAGTCCTCGTTTAATGCCCATTATCGACAACTCACGCAAGTTAGCCCCCTTTGGTTTAGCGTCACTCCTGCAGGTACCGTTTTGAATACCGGATTTGATGCACGCTTTGTCGCCGATGCTGAGCAGCATCATGTGCCGGTCGTCCCTTTGTTTGTGAATACCCGTGGAAGTTCCCAGGTCTTGTTATCCCGCGCGATGCGGCGGAGAGCGGCGGCCAACATTACGCAGGTGGTACAGGCCGACCATCTCAGCGGAGCCAGCATCGACTTCGAGTTGCTTAGTCCGTCGAGCCGGGCCGACCTATCGCGATTTGTCCACGATCTGTCCTCTGACTTGCATCCACAGCACAAGGTGGTCGCCGTCTCGGTGTTCCCCCTGTTGGGTGTGCCTACGTCGATCAACGGAGCCTACGACTATCGTTCACTGGCAAGAAATGCTGACTATTTGGTCATTATGGCCTATGACCATCACTATAGTGGGGGTCTGCCTGGTCCCGTAGCCCCTTACAGCTGGGTCAAAAATAATGTTGTCGCGGCTCTTAAAGAGGCTCCGCCAGACCGGTTAGTTCTATCGATTGGCATGTACGGATATGATTGGATTAATAACGGGCAACCGGGTGTGGCGCCGACGGTAGCAGATGTGAGTGCAAAAGCGCTCGCCAAGTCGTACGGTGTACCGATTCGCTATGTCGCAGCGCAGTCCCAAAACGAATTTGTGTACACCCAAAATGGCGTGTCTCATGTCGTCTGGTTCATGGGCGACCGATCAGCGGCAGCCCGAGTCAAGTTGGCCCGCCAATACCATCTAGCTGGCATTTCACTGTGGCGACTAGGAATGGAGGAACCCGGATTTTGGCACGTGGTTCCCTGATGGGACACAAGGAGATCCTGTGGCAAGCGATTATGGCACGATGTTTTTGGCTTTGCTGTTAGCTACACAAGGTTCGGCCTTGGAGTGGAACCATCACTGGGGTCGTGGTGTCTGGACCAGTATCACTCTCGCGGGGACGCTGCCAGTCCTAATGATGATGCCCTGGATTCCTGTGTCGGGCTTGAGGGTGGGGTGGTGTCTTAGTGGAGGAATGCTGTGCCTGCATGCATGGCGAGGGTTGGGGCGACACCCGATCCGCCGGATACCTTTAGCGGTGTTAGGCCTCGATGCTGCAGGAAGCTGGGTGGCACTGATGTTGAGCGGAGGATCGCCCCTGGCCATTGGGGCTGGCGCCGTGGCCGGCGCGATTTTGCCGGCCGCCCTGGGACCACGGGCGCAATCTGCCCTGGAGCGCTTGCGTCCACTTGAGGTGATATTGCTGGGCGCGGTGGGATGCAGAGCGCTTTTGAAAGGAGCGTTCGGCACTCCCGAACCCAGCCTGTGGCCCCTAGGACTGTTAGCCGTTCCCTGGCTTATCGCCTGGGATTGGCATGCCGAGCACGCATCCATACCCAAATGACCCAGCACACAAGAACGATGAGAACGATTGCAGCAAAATAGTGGCTCACACGCCCCAAGTGACTCCAACTGGGACCCAGTCTAAATCCTAAGTACGTAAAAAGAATGGTCCAGGGCACGGCCCCGAGTACCGTGAAGCCGGCAAACCGCCCAAAAGGCATATCGGCTATGCCCGCCGGCAAGGAAATGTAGGTGCGAATGCCCGGCAATAACCGCCCAAAGAATACGGCACCATCGCCATGGCGTTGAAACCAGCTATCCGCACGTTCAATCTCGTGCTGACGCACGCCGATATAACGGCCGTACCGTTCAACGAGAGCGCGCCCACCCCAGCGGGCAATGCCGTAGCCGATGCTGGCTCCAACCAGGCCTCCTAACAAGCCGGCCAGCATGACCATGGGCAAAGAAGCGTAGCCACGATAGGCGAGGTAGCCCGCATAGGGCAGAATGATCTCTGATGGGACGGGAATATAACAGCTTTCCAAGACCATGCCAAGAAACACCCCAAAAACGCCCAATGCTAAAATGGCGTCGGTCACGTGGGTTAACATCAACCATCCTCCCCGAACTGATATAATGCATCTAAAAACTCTCCCGGAGGTACCGGAAACTGTGCTCGGTGTTCGCGTTGCACACGGTCCAGTTCGGGCAGGGACACCACTGCCGACACAAAACTTTCTCCTACGGGGTGCAATGACTCCGCTAAAACCCCGCTGCCATCCGCAGACATCGCGCTCGGTACGTAAATGCCAGCTTTACCCGTCAAACGCAAGCCAAAGAGTCGGCCGGTTGCCGCTGCCACCACGCCCACCATAGGAACGTCTTGCACCTGGGAAAAACAACCGCGGCGCGCCTTGCCCAGGGTGTATCGCGCCTCCGGATCAGCGATCGGGACCGCTAGAAGACGTGCCCCCTGCGCTTGCGCCATGCGGAACGTTTCATAATACGTGGCATCATTGCAGACCGCAGAACTCAGCCCCCACGGCAACATAACTTGCGGCGCTGCAATCGGACCCGGAACCACACCCCACCGCTGTTCATCCACGAGCGGATGCCATTTTGCCTGGCGCATGGATTCAGTCCCGGATTGATCGAAGGTTACCGTGACGTTCAGTAAGCGGCCGTGGTCCACCATCAGCGCCGATCCCGCCACCGTAGTCAGGCGATACTGGCGACTCATAGCAGACATCCAACGGTACCAATGGCGATAGATGGGAGGGGCCAAAGACCTCAGCAAGTCGCGAATGGTATCGTCCGTGAGGGTCTGCACGGCGTTCGAGGGTGGCATGATAGAGCCGAGCAACGACAGGGGCAAATACTCCGGAAATACCAACAAATGGCAATGATCATCGGCGGCCTGTTCAAAGAAACGTTGGATACGTTGAGACCATTGCTGAACCTGTCCGACCGGTTGGGCATCCCACTGCACCGCACCGATTTTCACACGTTCGCGTGGCAACGGCATATTGCTGATGACACGGGACGTTGGCAGTGGCAGGTCGCGATTGAGCTTGACTTTAAGCCACATGTTTAGCACGCTACGGGTAGCAAACGACACTTGCGACATCACGACCACCACTTCTGCGTCCGATACAAATTGGCACGAAGACCTTGATGAACCGGAAATATCCGTCTGGCCTCACTGAGTTGGTTAAAATCCAAACTTACAGAGCACAACGTGCCTTCACTCGTGAGAGGCATTACCCCTTCTTCTGCCGGGTCTAACTCGCACGGTCCAAACAGCGCTGGATACTCTCCGACAGTCATCCCCCAGATTTGATTTGCTTGCGCCGCACGCCACAGCGGATTTAAGTAGACCGGTGTCCAATGCGCCGTAGTACTAATGATCAGCGTGACGCCAGCCACGGCCAAGGCTCGGGGAATTTCCGGAATGCGCAGGTCGGCTTCAACCAACCAGGCAATGTAATGGCCTTGAAATTTAAAGACGCGACCGCTGCCGATAGCGAGAATGGTGTGCTTCCATTCCTGGGGCTGTGCATTAAATGCCAACATCGCTCCTGACGCATCCCAAGCAATGATTGGGGTCTCGGACCATCCTGCCCAGGTCCGAACCTGGACTTCTGCCGGAAGCCGGGGCGCCATCCACAGCACTAGGTCATATCCCGTGCGAGGCGCCGGTAACTCGTTCTCCCGAATGATCCAAATGTTAGGCACAGCGAGTCCCCCACTTTCTGGCTCGATGACGACTCCACCGGTCCGCCATGCCTCCCGCCCAAGCTATCAGACCCGCTCCGGTAGGCATCAGCCCCACTGGGTGGACGTTTTCAAGTCCCCAATCCCGAAAATTATCGGTATCTCGCCACAAACGGCTCGACCTGTCGTGCACGAGCATCTCGATCAACTCCACGCCGTGACGCCTGCCCTGACCTACGAGGGCCCCTTCGGCTTCACCGAATACCCGCGAGAAGCCCGCAGCTTTAGCCGTGGGGAGGAAAGCGGGTGCACTAAGGTCAGGCGGAAACCGTTTTTTGCTCAACCGTCCATCCTCCATTCCGTTGCAGGATGCGACAGTGTTTGTACGCAATGCCCTGGGCCACGCGCTTCCCCTGCACCGAAATGTCAAAAAAGCCCGTGGCTCGCACCAGGACCCGTCCCGTCCACGTCCCCGCGTACTTCCCTTGGGGCACCACCGCGCGCACGAGGTCTCCGGTCTGAAACCCGCAGTGCGCCTTGCGTCGGGACCGATGCCGGATCGGAAACCCATAGGCATCCGTCCCGCACAGTTGCCGGTGGCCGCGTCCCTTGGCGGTCCACACCTGCACATATGCAGGAACACTCGTGAACCGGTCGGGGGTGCTTTCCCCGACACACAGCGCGTCATAGTAGTGTTCTTTCGGCAACCCGTGCGCAATCCGTTGCTTTTTGGTCCGGCCACCGGAGCCGCCTTCCACCGGTAATCCCGTAGCTTTGAGTTGTTCGTACAACCGCCAGCGGGTGGCGTTCATCATCGCCGCATCTTTGAGCGGCTTCCGGTCTTGGGCTTGGATGTCCGGATACCCAAACTCTGCAGCCGTCTGACTCCCTTTGATCTGGTTGCAGGCGTGGCACGCCAGGGCCAAGTTGCTGACCCGGTCCGTGCCCCCGCGGCTCTTG
>PXYV01000030.1 GCA_003023745.1 Sulfobacillus acidophilus
CGCAAGGCGCATGATTCCGTCCAAGATTGGGGTAAAGTTTTTTCCGCCCATGGTTCAATCCCAGTCATAATGCGGTCTCTGGCACAGCGCAAAAAGCTCGTAACAGAACGGACGTCGCCAAAAAACCCGACGCCTGCCGCTTCAAGCCATGCTCCTTGGGGGCGGACTTGAAAGAGACTGCCCTCTCTTTCAAGTCCAATCGATCCCTTGAAAGACACAGTTTCGACCATGCAAGCTTTAGTGACAGTTCTTGAGATGGCCTTGCAGCAGTAGCGGGCCCATTTGCCCGGTGATGGTGTTGACGGGATAGATCGAAACCGTGCCCGCAGGAATGGCTTTCACGCCGGGGGAGAACGTGCCCGCCCAATCGCCAGGATTTTGGCCTTTATTGGTCGGCACCATGGCGATATTTTCAATCACCTGCCCCGTGACGGGATCGGTCAACGTGAAGAGAAAGCTATTATATTGCCCGTAGCTGTAGGGAGGATTGAGCATGTTGCCCACCACATCCAAGCTCTCGAATCCTTCGAGTTGATTGACCACCAACGTCGCTTCCCCATACGGATGAAGATCGGCGGTCTGACTGGCCAAGCCGATGGAGCAGACCGTGACCTGCGGCACCGGCGCAATGGGCCAGGCCACCCCCAGGGGGCTTGGCGCTGGTACGTTATTGGCTAATCCCAGCTGATAGTAGGTGGATGGCCCCACGATGCCATCCACGGCAATGCCGCTGGCCGTTTGAAAGGCCATGACCGCGCTCTTCGTGGCCGCGTCGTAATATCCGGTAATCCGCCCGCTATAGTATGACAGGTCTTGCAACGCCGCCTGCAAAAACACCACATCAAACCCATTGCGCCCGGTTTCGATAGCGCGCCCTCCCGCAAACGTATAGAGCCAACTGGCATCATAGCACCCGTTGCCCACCACGCTGTTGGCGGGCAACCCAATATCCCCACGCGTGACCGCATCCTGTTTAAAGGCCAGCACCGCCGCCTGTGTTGCCGGATTGAAGACCCCCGTGGCGGGGCCGCCCAAAAGACGGGCATAGCGAAAACAGTTAAGACGGTTTTGCAAGATGGTAACGTCCCCCCCGCTCATGCCCAACGACAGTTGGCGGCTGCCGTACACCGGTCCGCCGTACGTCGTGTGCATTTCCACCCCTTGGCCATACACCCAATAGACAGAAGGGCCGGCGATGCCATCCGGCGCCAGCCCAAAGTACGCCTGAATGTTCCTCACGGCTTGGGCGGTCCGGGCGTCGTAACTGCCGCTAATCGCAATAGGAGCCCCCATGGGGCCTTGCGGGGGCGTCATGGTTTCCAGCATCAGATTATAAAGCGCCTGCAGCACTGCCACATCGGTCCCGGCCGAGCCTAGGGTGAGAACCCGGCTGCCGAACGGATGATAGGGAGGGAACGTCTCTTCAAAAAGCGCCATGCTATTCGCCTCGTTTCTTCCATAATTTCTCTCTACCCTATTCCGCTCGCGACCAGATGTGCCCATTTCCAGGCAAATGTCCAACAGGTTTACGTCAAACCATGCTAGATCGGAAACCATTCTCTCGGCCTGATCTTTTCGAACCATGCCTAGGCCGCGTACAATAGTGATCATCGCCGGTTTTTGCGAATCTCCGCCGTTCACGAGGAGGATTTATGGTTGAGCTCGAGCGCCGTTCCCCGGCAGTGCCTCAGGGCGGGCGCCAGCGCTATTTTTGGCGCGGGCTTTTGGCTCTCATTGTCTTGACCGCTATCTGGGGCTACTGCAACGTGGTGATTAAAGAGTTGGAATCGGCGATAGAGCCCGCACTCTTTTTGATGATTCGCTATCTCTTCGTGGGTCTTTTGGGCATGCCCTTACTGATGCGCAGCCCTCGGCCCAACTTTAAGCGCATCGCACAAGGACTGGCGGTGGGCGTGCTATTAGCCGCGGCGACGCTTTTTCAGGCCATCGCCATGAAGACCATCGCCGTAGACAACGTCGCCTTTATCACCGCGCTCTATGTGGTCTTAACGCCGCTGGCCATGGCCTTATGGCGCCGTCGCAAACCGCATCGGGTGGTCGCTCTGGCAGCGCTGGTCAGTCTCTTGGGGGTGGGACTCTTAGTCGGCCACCTGACCTTGGCTGTCGCGGCCGGCACGCTCTGGGCGCTTTTCTCCGCCATCTGGGCCACCTTGCAGATTATCGGCACCGCCGAAGTGTCGCGGACCATGACCACCATCCAACTCACCATTATCGAAGCCTTAGGAGCCGGCTTGACGCTGGTGGTGTATTTGGCCATCACCAGCGGACTGCATGCGCCTCTTTTGCAATCGCTAACTGGACATTGGCCGCTTGTAGTCTGGTGGCGGCTGGGGTTTCTCAGCATCTGTGGGACATTGGTGGCCGGCTGGCTGCAGGTCTGGGGACAGCGTCAGCTCACCGCCACCGAAGCGGCGCTCACCTTTAACCTGGAGCCGGTGTGGACCGCCCTATTTGCCTGGTTCATCTTTAGTCAATGGCTGAGCTGGCTCAAGTTGACCGGAGCCGCGCTCATCATCGCCAGTTTAATCGCGTTGTCGGTCACCGGCGAAGAAACCGCCGCCTTAGAGATCGCGGACGCCAAAGCTCCATATCGCGAGCATTAACATGCCGGCAATATAAAGAATGCCATAAAAGACCATGCCTTCCCCCGGTGGGCGCACCGCGCCAAACGGGCCCGCGCCGATGATGGCGCCGGGATAGACATGGTTTCCCAGCAATTGAAAGAGGGCGCGCCGATATAACGCATCGGTCGGAATGAGAAGCCCAGTCACCCAGCCAATGACGGTAAATGCCGGACTGGGGTTGGTCAAAGCCCCAAGCTGTTCCAATGCCCCGCCCAAAAAAGCGATGAGCACAGCGGACGAGACGATGATGCCGTTGGCCATGGTGCTGGTCAAGGTCGACCCCAAAAGGGTCACCGTCGCCACCACCAGTCCTTCCAGCAAAAAGTCTCCATAGGCGGCCAATAAATTGGCCGTATTGCCGGCTACCGCTCCATATTGGGCCTGATCGATGAAGACAATCCCAAAGAACAAAATCGTGGCATAGGCCATGGCCACCAGCGAGAGCCCAATCCACTTGCCTAAAATGACGTGGGAGCGCCGGATAGGCCGCGGCAACACCGCCAACAACGTCCCATCGTCAATTTCGGCGGAGATAGTGGCCACAAAAATCAGCACGGAAAAGAGTGCGATCATCACATAAGCGGCAAACAGGCCAAGATACAAATAAGTTAAGCCAGCAATGTACGTATATCCGGGAATATTGGCAGGGGTCCCTACCCATCGCAAAAAAAGAAAAAAGAGCAGCAAAAAAAGGCCGGTTAGGCCGCCTGCGGCCACCAACAGCCGCTTTCGCATGGTTTCCACCAAACTTTGGTGCATGATAGTCAGCATTACTGCGGATCCTTCCCCAAACGACTTAAAAACCATTCCTCCAACGAGGAGTGATCCGGCGCCACCTCGTACACGCGTACCCCGGCCGCCACCAATTGCGCAATCAGGCCGGGAAGGCCCGTGCGGGCAATACGGACACTGATTTCGGCACCGCCTTTGCCGTCCCATTGGACCGTGGCCGCCGGATACGACTGGTGCAGGGTGGACCAAGTGGTCTCCGTCAGATTCTCGACCTGCACGCGATGATGGCGCGCCCCGCCGTAGAGCGCGTCTTTGAGCGATCCTTGATAGAGGACACGGCCGCCGTCGATGAGCGCCACGCTATCGCAAACTTTTTCCACATCGGACAAGAGATGGCTATTCAAGAAGACAGTGGTCCCTTGAGCCCGCAGCTCTTGCAGCAATAAACTCACTTCGTAGCGACCAATCGGATCGAGCGCCGAGGTTGGTTCGTCCAACAAAACCAGCGCCGGCTCCCCCACCAACGCCACCGCCAAACCCAGCCGTTGCTGCAAGCCCTTGGAAAAAGAACGCACCCGTTCCGATCCGCGCCCATGCAAGCCGACACGATCCAATAGCGCCGTTCTCTCATCGGGCGATTGCTCGACGCCTGCCAGTCGCGCGTGAAAGGCGAGCACTTCTTGGGCTTTGAGCCAGGGGGGATAACGAAACAATTCCGGCAAATAACCCAACTGGCGGCGCGCCGCCAGTTCCGTAAACGGAAAGCCCAAAACCCGAGCGCTTCCGGCACTCGGGTTCACTAATCCTACCAACATCTTAATCAGCGTGCTCTTTCCCGCACCATTGGGGCCTAACAGTCCAAAAATCTCGCCTTGATTGACCGACAGGTGAATCGCCTCACACGCCTTGCGCCCGCCCGGATACACTTTCGTCAGGCCCAGCGTTTGAATGGCTTTCATTTAAAGAAACGGGACACCTCCGCCTTAAAGATGCTCGGATTGATTGGCTTTGACTGATGTTCCATCACGGCCACCACCAGTCCTTGCGACTGCACCCAAGCCTCGCCCATTGTCGTGCCGTTGGCGTTGCTATCCATAATGCCCTGAGTTCCGGCCACTGACACGGTCTCAGGATGTCCCGGCAAGGGCACAATCAGGGTGTTCTTCCAGTTGGCCATCTGCGCCACGGCGGTCTGCAACTGTGGCGGCAAAAACGGAAGATTCTCTAACGCTTTGGCCACTTTTTGCACGGGCACCGAGCCCGGCACAGCGACGGTCGGGCGCGGGACCTCCTCCAGGGTCCAGCCCCCATTTTGAATAATGGCGGCCGCTGGTACCGATAGCGTAAAAGGCACCTGGTTGAGACTCATCGGAAACAGATAGCGACCACCTTGGCTGGTAATGAGTTGATTAATATTTGGGACATTCAACTTCAAGGTGACGTTTAAGCCGGTTTGCACAGAAGCCGTCCCAACAGCCCCCAAGGACGACGGCCACAAATTCGACATGCCGTACTGCGGCAATTGCGACAGTGGCACTTCGGTTTGCTGCAACGGACCCGCCACTTTAATCGACCCGTAATGGGCCAGTGTCACCTTGCCGCCTTCGGTCACCGTGCGTGTCAACGACGCTAACTGCTGGGGCGTGACGCCAACGGTGCCGATGCTCTTTACTTGAAACAAAGACGCAATCGCCGCCATGGCTTTTTGGCCTGCTGCGTGAAATCCCATCCCCAGGCCCAGCACGATGGCGGCGGCCGCCATTGGCGCACCCACTTTCGATAGTCGCCGCGATTTGCCAGGTGTCGTGGTCGCAGGGTGCATAAGATCCAGGGCGTGATCCGCAAATACCACCAAGCTTCCGATCTCATCAAACACGGTTTGACAGTTCGCGCACGACCGCAAATGCGCACCGAGCGCCTCGCGCTGCGCCGGCTTTCCTTCCCCGTCAAAAAAAGCCATCCATTGCCCTTCGTCGGGGCAGCGGTACTGCGAGATATTGTCCGTCGCCCTCATGCCTCCACCCCCCGCACCTGCCCGCCTTCAGTGTCCTCTAAATAAGCACGTTTCAGCTTTTTTAACGCCCGAATCAAAATCACACCCACCTGCTCGCTCGGACAATCCAGCCTCTCCGCGATTTCCCGATATGAATATCCCGAGTGACGCAGCAAGAGCGCCTTTTGATCGCGCCCCCCCAATTGCTTTAAACTTTCTTGGATCCGCAGCCGATCCATTTCCGTCATCGTGACTTCCTCCACGCTCGGTCCATATTCGACAGTGGATACCCGTTCCGTCACTCGTTCTTCAACCTTGGCGCGGCGAACATAGTCCAAAGCCAAGTGATTCACCACAGTTCTGAGCCAGGCCCCGACTCGGGCTTGATCTCGGGGCGGTTTGGTCATCAAGCGGATAAAGGCCTCTTGCACCAACTCTTCAGCAATATCGCGGCTGCCCACGATGTAACCGGCATGTCGAACCAGAACGGAAAATTCGGTTTCATAAAGACGCTGGATTTCTGCGTCCGGTTCCGCCATGTCCACCCTCCTCTCGCCGCCATTCACGGAGATAACGCATGACCTGGAGAAATTGTTACGAGCTTTTTCCCCCTAAATTCTGGACGCCAAACATTTTACCCCGCGCCGCAGAGAATAGGCTTTGGCATTAGCACGGGACGTCACAGACGCACTGAAGCGACGGCCTTGGCCGCCCTATCTGCATACACCTTGACGCACTTGTCCAACAGGCCACGCATGAGCACCCCTGGCCGGGACAAGTGTCCCCTCTCCGCAGATTTGAGCCGGTGTATCCGCGCTCAAATTGATCACAATCAACCGCGCTTCGCACGGGCGCGCTTGAGCCCCGTAGCGGCCAGCGTTCTTACAGGTCCGAACCGTCGTCAGGGTCTGGCGAATTGGAGTGAGTGCCCTGGGCCCGGCGCTCAAATTCTCGATCAATCACGCTCATCATGTCGGCAATGTCCGCTTGCCGCGCTTCCAAATGGCGCTTAACCGATCGCAGCGCAAAATCGTCCATGTGGCGCACCATTTCTTCCTTGGGGAATCCCACCATCCCCCGCAAATTCCCAGTCACCTGATTGACGAAGCCCTGAATCCAATCACTAAATTGTCCCGGATTAAAGGTTCCGCTATTCCACTCGCTCACGTTCATCCCCCCCAATCGTCTCCGTCTATTATACTGCAGCACCACCTGTTTGGCGTTCCAGCATTTGGCCCATCCTGAAATCCCCCCTCCGTGTTGCAGGAAACGACAAATATTGCGATAATTAATCAAGTGAGTCACGCGGACGATTGCTAAATTTGTCGCGTTGGTATTGGCAAAGAGAGGTGAATACTCATGCTGAGCGTCCAACAACAGCTAATCGGAAGACACTTTTGGGTCAAGCGCAGTCCCGAATGGAGCGCCGTGCTGGATACCCTGGCTTTGCCGCTGTTTCACGATGATGAACGCAACTTATTAGTTGAGCACGTGGATTTAGACCGCCGCACCATTGATTGGAGTGCTATTCACCACCAGGCCGAATCGTTTTCGCAAGAAGCGCGCACCTTGTTGCGCATTGCCCACGCTTTATATAATGGAGGGGACTGTCAGCTGTCGGAACTTGAAGGGCTGTCCAGTGCCGGGCGATCCGCCGCCATCCTTTTGATTGCGCAGCGCTATCGCGAATAACGCCAAAGGAGTCCCCGCATGTCGGTGATCTATGCTCTCTCCCACGTACCGCCTGAAGTTAGTGCCTACGGTATGGCTAAATATTCGCGCTCCAGCGCCTCCATGCGCGATAGCCTGATCGAGTTATCTCAGCAAAAAACGGAAGCTTTCCTCAGTACCTTTTATTTCGCGTACGGGCACGCCTCGATCGCCGATCTCGCCCATGTCCCCTTGGCGATTGAAGAGATTTCCCTCTTAGCCGCCATGGAAATTGTGGACGAAGCGCTTTGGGACGGCCAGGAGCGCTCCACCCGCTATCAGGATTTCTCACACGGCCCGTATTACCGACCGCCCGAGGCTCAAGCCACGTACGACGCCAGTGTGCAAACGTTATTCAAGTTATATCAAACCCTCTTTGTAGACGCTCAGGCACGATTATCGGAGCGATATCCCCAGCCGGACAACCTGGCGCCGTCCGCCTATCGCCGCACCATGCGCGCCCGCGCATTCGATCTCGCACGCTATGCACTGCCCCTGGCCACGCTGACCAGTCTGGGTCAAGTGACCAACGCCCGCGTATTAGAACAGCAAATCCGCCGCCTCATGGGGTCCGAGTTAGCCGAAGTGCGCGCGATTGCCGCGGGAATGAAAGAAGCCGTCACCCAGACCCTGCCTTTCAATTTATTGCAGGCGCGGTTGGCCCATTTGGGAATTCCTGTGCCGGAGCCGATTTTGGCGGAAATGAATCCCGGACCGATTGCGCCCACGCTCATTAAGTACACTAAAGCCGATCCAAACGCGCAGGCCCAGGTGCAAAAGATACGATCGCTCGTCAATGAGCTTTTTCCCGGCATCAGCGGGGTGGCTCCGGCCGTGGCGCTATATCCGCTGCACGATGCACTCGACGACATGCTCGCAGGCATTTTCTATCAGTACTCGGCCCTTTCGTATGGCGAGATTCTGCACCGCCTAGACGATCTCAGCCTTGCCGTCAAATCGGAGCTGTTGGACGACATCTTCAGCATGCGCGGAGCGCATGAGGCTTGGCCGCGCAATCTGCAGCAACGCCCGCTCATCTTTGACATCGTCGTGGATGTGGGGGCATTTCGGGACCTCAACCGCCATCGGCGCTTGGAAAAGGTGGCGCAGGGGCTGGATCACCGTCTGGGATTTGACGTTCCGGTAGAATTTGCGGAATTCGGACTAGACTTGGCGGTGCGTTCCACCCTGGAGCCCTATTACGCCCACGTCGCCACTCAGCCCGTCGATCAGCGCCCGTATCTGCTGCCCTTAGCACACCGCCGACGCGTGTTGTTGCGCATGGACTTTGCCGAGGCGGCATATCTAATCGAACTGCGCTCACGTTCCAGCGGCCATTTCAGTTACCGACGCATCGCCCAAGCGATGTGGGACGCGTTGCAACGTGCCTACCCAACCCTCGCACAACACATCCGGGTCACACCCATGGAAGTCTACGACCCGTTTGCACGGTGAGTTTTTCCATCGTAAGGCGAATCGCGTATGATAGGGAGGATGATGACAGCCGGGAAACGCGCTGTCCAAAGAAAACATTGAGGTGTTCTGCGTGAGTCACGAAATTGTTCTGACGGGCATTAAGCCCACCGGCATGCCGCATCTAGGAAACTGGGTGGGCGCCATTCGCCCCACGGTTGAGCTATCGCGCCAGGCCGAACGGCAAGGTTTTTTCTTCATTGCCGACTACCATGCGCTGACCGGGTTGAAAGACGGCAAGCAGTTGCGACGGTTTACTTATTCGGTGGCAGCGGCGTGGATCGCCTTGGGGCTTGACCCTGACCGCATTATTCTCTATCGTCAGTCCGATATTCCCGAAGTCTTTGAACTCTCTTGGATCCTCGCCTGCTTTTCCCCCAAGGGTCTGATGAACCGAGCTCACGCCTACAAGGCGCAAGTGCAAAAGAACCAAGAGTCTGGAGAAAGTGATCTCGACAGCGGCGTGAACATGGGGCTTTACACCTATCCCATTTTGATGGCGGCCGACATTTTAGTCATGGGCACCCATCGGGTACCGGTGGGCAGTGACCAGCAGCAACATGTCGAGATTGCGCGCGATCTGGCCCAGTACTTCAACCGCCAGTACGGGCGGGATATTTTCACCTTGCCTGAGGCTCTCATCGATCCTGCCAGTGCCGTTTTGCCCGGCATCGACGGGCGCAAGATGAGCAAGAGCTACAAGAATTACATCCCGCTGTTTGACGCACCCGATGCAATCAAAAAACTTATCATGCGCATTGAAACGGATTCCTCGCAGCCGGGCGATCCCAAAGATCCGGATTCCTCAACCATTTTCCAGCTCTATCGGGTGCTCGCGAACCCGGCTCAAACCGAAAGCTTAGCGCGCGCTTATGCATCCGGCATTGCCTGGAAAGATGCGAAGGAAGAACTCTGGGCGCGATTTGACGAGACATTTCGAGAGCCGACCCGGCGCTACCAAGAGTTAATGGCCAATCCCGCCGAACTGGACAAGATCTTTGCCCAGGGAGCGGACAAGGCTCGTGCACAGGCGTCACGGATCATGACCAAGGTCCGGCGCGCCGTTGGAACCCGGTAAACGGCAGGCAGCGTGCATCTGCCCTGACCTCTGTTGGCCCCTAGCGGGGCCACCTTGGCGTTAGCCGCCATCGCGCCGACTCGCCCCCTCAATCAGATCCGGATGTACAGATGAAGTCAAAGCGCCAAGACATTTTTGGTTTGGCGTTGACGCCACCACATCTTCCCTGGGACGTGACGTCGGGGCACCCATTCCGCTCTCTGCTTACGTAGGAGCGCAAAACCTCTACGACAGTGGACTTCACCAATCCAGGAAGGTTGGTCGTGTCTGCCAAGCCACCACGGGTTCACAGTTCGGTACGGCTCACTCATCTGCCTCAGGCCCACCAGATTTCGGATTACTCCGAACACCCTGCCATGTCGGCTATCCCACTTGAATGGGCTAAGTTGCAGGAGCAGGACTTTCATTTGCAAGCCTCTGTACCTGCCAGTCGCACCCGGATGCGCCCCGTTCGGGGCGCCAAGACCATAGCCGAACCGGTTCGGCTGGCACAAAAGATTCCATGTTAGTGGTAAAAACTGGGGATCAGTCAGGTTGCTAAGGCTGTCCGGCATTCCTTCCGCCGTGGGCTTCTATCGGAGCGCGGCGGGGGAATCCTGCAGGATTTTTGTTGAACCGTTTACACCTTCGACCATTTTGGCATATAGTATCCTTAACACAGATTAATTCAAGACCTTCTCGGATAGACTAGGATTACGTCGAGCGACCCATGAGAGGAGGGCGAGAGACCATGTTGTCGCTCAAGGAGCCGCTCGTGTTGAATGAGTCGGAAAAAACCCAAGCGACCCAATTAGTTCACGCGATGCAGTCGGTTTCTTTTGCCCAAAGCGGTTTTCAACTCCGGACCCCGGATGGTGTCGTTGTGGATTTGCCTCCATCGTTGCTCCCGTTGATTTTCCAGATGGTTGACACTTTACGTCAAGGAAAAGCCTTAACGATTGTGCCCTACGATTTGACCGTAACCACGCAGCAAGCGGCCGACCTTTTGAATGTCTCACGAGATTATGTGATTCAATTATTGGATCGTCGTGAACTGCCTTGTGAACAGGTCGATGGGCATCGGCGCATCGCCTTGCGGGAGGTGATCGCTTATCGTCACCGCATGCGCGAAGAGCGTCGGCACCACTTGGCGGCTTTGACCCAACTGTCGGATGAACTGGGTCTTTACGATTAACCCATGGCATTTACCGTTTTTGTCGACGCGTGTGTTCTGTTTTCTGCGGCTCAACGCGATATTCTATTGCGTATGGCAGGCATTGACGTTTTTCGTGTCAAGTGGAGTGACGATGTTCTTGTCGAAACATCTCGAAATCTCCAACGTCAACGCGGCTTGGGCGTTTCCCAAACGGATCGCCTCATTCATCGAATGACTCAGGCTTTTCCTGATGCTTGCGTATCTCAGGAGCGTTATGCTTCTCTTATCGAGAGTATGCCCGTGAATCCTAAAGATCGCCACGTGTTAGCTGCCGCCATCGTAGCCAGAGTTGATGTTTTGGTGACATGGAATGTCACCGATTTTCCTCTGACGGCTTGTGCATCTTATGGGATTGATATTCAAACGCCTGATAATTTCTTGGTGACTCAAGCGAAACTAGCGCCCCAATCCGTTTTGGACGCGTTAGACTCGTTGATTCGTGACCTTCGGAAACCCTTGATAACGATTTCTCAATGGCTGGAACAACAAGAAGATTCCCTCCCACAATTTGTTTGTTGGGTGCGCGATCAATATCGCGATTCCTCGGATATCGACGATTTCTGCTCTTAGGCTCCCTTACACCGCTCCCTTTTGGCTCCAAGACCCGCCATCCCGGCGGCGCCGACAAGCCTGTGAGGTGACGCGGATGAGCACCCGCTAGCAAATGCTCTCAGAAGGAGGGGATCCCCGAATTTTCGTCATCGAATTTATTGACATACGTCCATGCTCTACTGGCAGGCAAAAGTGGGAGCCGCCTGGGGATTCCGCTATCAAGCCGGAGACGATGGAGTTGGCGCGGCGTGATCGTCTGAGTGGGGGCAGTCCCTCGAGCGGGCCATTGGATGCGTCCCCGTTCGAGCCGTCGATAATGCATCCATTATGCCGAAAATCGGTTATGCCGAAATTCCGCGGTCCATCCTGGTCAAGGCCTGGCAGCCCGGTGCTTTTGGGCACCGGGACGCGGGCGATTTCGGGATAACGGCTTTTCCGGACATGTTTCTCCAGTCTGTTCAGGACGCTCAGAGACACTATACCACCCACGATATCTCGCTCGTCAAGTTCCGGTGGGCCCGGTGCAGGTCTTCGGCAAAGTTAAATTGTGACAAATGCGTCAAATTGGCCTGATTCCGAATCGCAATCGGGCTTTGATGGGGGGACCGGTTGATGGGAACGAAAGCTATTATGGAGCCTCTTTTCCAGCGATAGCAGAAACTGTCCCATGACGCCGTGCATGACGGGGGATTACAACGATCCCGTGAAGAAAATCCTGGGTGTCTCCTCGCATGGAACCCGCCAGGCTATGGACAATGCGCTCCCCTGGCGCGGCGAAAAAAATTGGCAAATCTGAGGAAATGAAGGAGCGAATATCCGATGGAATTATCCCCGGCAGCAAAACAAGCACTCATTTTGGCGTCCTTTCGCGAGACCGTGTCCGTCGCGGATTTATGTTGACGGGCGCAAGTCCCCGAATCGACCTTTCGGGACTGGCGCTCGCCCCGATAACATCTGTACGTCTACACAATCAATTCAAAAATTAGCGCTTATGGGACGAGACTTATGTCAGCATTAGAGCAACCTCGCCATCCCCGTCTGGCTGTACCAATTTTGTGGCGCGGGCTGGCCTCATTATTATTGTTTGGCATCGCGGCCATTCATTTCACGCTGTTTTTGCGCACTGTGCGCTTTGATCACGTACTGGCAGCGCTCTTTCTCATCGCCGTGCTCGGCTCGCTGGTTGCGGCCGTTGGGGTTATTCGCGATGCGCGGCTTTGGGGTTGGCTGGTGGGATTCATTGTGGCGGCGGGTGCTGCCGTGATTCGCGTTCTCATGACCGTATATCAACGTTTTGACTTCTTTTTGATGCGCCTTGGCCGCCCCGCCTTTCACGGATTCGGATCCTTTGGAGGATTGGGATCGGGTTCGTTTCCGGGATACTCCAGGTCCTTTCCTGCCGTCTCCGAGTGTTTCCCCTATGGGGGATTTGCCGGCATTGGAGGATTTGCCTCGTCAAGCGGCTTTCCCGGCTTATATCACCCGGGTGGATTTGCCGCAAGCGCAACCAGTTTTCTCATGCCGCTTGCCATCGCCATCGAAGTCGTTTTCGTCGCCATTGCCGTCTACGTTTTGTATCTCCACCGAAAATCGCGCCCAAGCGCTTGAATCTGGTAAAAGACCGCTCCGAGACCGCCTTGAGAGAGCATTACGCGATCGTTGGAGCGGTCTCGGGCCTCACGAATGGACCACGGGTCTAGGAGTCGGTCTCTTGGTGCGAGACGCGACTTTTAATCAAATCGCTCAGGCCGAACACCCACTGCAAAAAAAACGTGACAACGCTCACGAATATCACAGACGCGCCCGCCCATTCATCGATGCGGCTGGCCATGCGGTGATGAGAAAATCCCACCCACACCGGCGCAATCAAAAGCCAGACGCCCGCCAACAACAATAGCGCCAGCCCCACGTGTCCGCCCGACATCCTACGCCGTCGGCTGTTCATGCACAGGCTCCTCTCGTCGGACGCCCGCCTCTCCCTGAGACGTGCGCTGTATTTCTTGCAAAAGCTCTGCCGCCATCCGCGCCAGTTCACTCTCGCTCATTAATTCAGGCGGTGACTGGTCCTCTGGCGTTGCTGCTGGTTCGTCCGCCACGCCGTCCGCTGGCACAGAGCCCTGAATTTCAGCCAATAAAGACGACGCCAAACGCACCAAGTCCTCGTCTTCGATAGGGCTTTGCTGGTGCGTGGCTAAGCCCGATGGCGGGGCGTTGGATGACGGATTGGCCTCCGCTGGCCCTTCCGTTTTTTGGATGTCCTGAACGACTGAGGTAGCCAATGCCAAAAGCGCCGCATCCGTCATGGCGAGGGCGTCCCCCCCCACTGCCGCCTGTTCTTGCAGACTGGCCGATTCCAGTGAAGGCTGGTGGCCAATGATTCCCGCCTCCACCAACTCGCGCGTCAGGCTCATGCGATACAGCAAAATCGTTGCGAGACCGACCACCACCAATCCCAAACCGCTCCAAAAATCCACCTTGGTCGCTAGGGACCACGCTCCGCGACCGTTGTTCAACCCTTGTAGCCAAGGACTGACCCCAATAAACAATCCTAAGACGGTGATGACCGAACTGCCCGCCACCGCCGATACTGACCGTCCCAAACGCATACGTATCCTCCCAACCCTAGCTTGCTCAGGAATCTTTGGTTGCAGCCATCTCCGCCTCGCCAACCGACAGCGCATTTTGATAGGCTAGGTATTGTGCCAACAACTGCGCCGCCACCTGGCGCGCCTGACGGCGCTCGCCTTCATCGCCAAACCCACCGGTGGCAGCCCGCTTGGCCAAGACTAGGCCCAAGACGGCTCGCGCCTCAGCGCGGTTCAGTGACGGACCCGACGGCGCTTCGGCCACGACGTCCCCAGTCACCTTTTTCAACTCAATTTCGCGCAAGAAGAACAAGGTCAGCAACGCGGCTGCCAGCAGCAGGCTTCCAAGAAAGAAAACGCGGTCGGTGGACAACGCCAATGCAACCTTGACGCCGTGCAACAGCTCGTGCGCCAGTGCCGCGCCTTGTGGCCCAAACTTCGCAAAGCTGCGCGAGAGTTGCGTCGACGCCGACGAGGTTAACAACACCGACGGGTTGGAGATGCTGGAGAGCGCGTGCTTGGGCACCACCTTGAGCACTGCCGCCGGGATTTGCTTGGGTAGTTCGTGGGTAAAATGGGCTGTGACAAATGAGCCGAACACGGCCAGTCCGACGGTGCTGCCAATCGAACGGAAGAATTGCAACTGTGCGGTTACAGCGCCCATCATCCGAAACGGGAACGCGTTTTGCACGACAATGGTGAAAAGGCTCATTCCTGTGCCCATGCCCAGACCCGTAATCACCATGTTGCGGATGACGACAGCGTTTGTCGCGTCGGCGTGCATGCGTGACAAGAGCAACATTCCAACAATGGCGATCGCCATGGTGATAATGGCCAAGGCCTTATAGCGACCGGTGCGCGACAAAATTTGGCCGCCGATAATGCTGGAGACCATAAACCCCAACATCATCGGAGTTAATACGATCCCGGAATTGGACGGGGAGTCTCCCACCACCGCCTGTGTAAAGAGCGGGATGAACATAATCGCCCCAAACATCCCTGCCGACACCATAAAAGAGGCCAGCACGCTCACCGCGTAAATACTATTCTTAAATAACCGTGGCTCGACAATCGGTTCTTTGTGGCGCATCTCCCAGAAAATAAAGACCACCCATGCCACCGCCGATAAGGCGAAACCGCCTAATACATGCCAATTGCCCCAGGTGTACTCGTTGCCGGCCCACGAAAAACTTAGGAGCATAGGCGTGGCAGCAATGACCAAAATCGTAGTGCCCCACCAGTCAATCACGTGCTGCGCGCGGCGATAGACGCTAGGAAAGGCGAACGCACAGAAGATTAAGGCGATAATGCCAATCGGCAAATTGACATAAAAGACGTAACGCCAACCCCAGTGATCGGTGATGGCGCCTCCCGCCCACGGCCCCAGGATTGAGGCAAAGCCAAACACCGCCATCAGCAGTCCTTGCCATTTGCCCCGCTCCGACGGCGGAAAAATGTCGCCAATAATGGCAATGGCAATCGGCATTAGCGCGCCGCCACCCAATCCTTGCAGTCCGCGAAACAAAATCAGCTGCGTCATGTTGTGAGATTGGCCGGACAATGCGGATCCCAGCACAAACACAAACATGCCGAAAAGGTAAAAGGGTTTGCGTCCATAAATGTCGGACAACTTGCCGTATAAGGGCACTCCCACGGTGGACGTCAAAAGATAGGCGGTCGTAACCCAGGCGTATTCTTTAAGCCCGTTTAAATCTGCAACAATCCGCGGCATAGCCGTCCCGACCACGGTCTGGTCAACCGCGAACAACAGCATGCCCAGCATTGTACTAATGAGAATCAGGACGAGCCGCTCGCGGCTCACCTGAGAACGCAGCCCCTTAGACGGATCGAGCGGCTGCGAGCGTCTCCCCACGGTCGCATTCCCCGCTGGGTTATTCACGGCCATCGCTATCCTCCCCTTCATGCCCGCCATGCCGTATTGCTTTGGCTAATGCGGTCAGCCCTTGTTCTAAACACCGCAAATCCTGCGGATCCATACTTTGCAAGCGCTCCCGCAATAGGCGCGGACCTCGCTGAAAGCTGCTTAACATATGATCCCCCTCAGCACTCAACACACACTGGGTCACACGGCGGTCGTGCGGATGCGGACGACGCTCCACCAGGCCGGCCCGCACCAACCTCTCTACAATTTGACTGGCAGCTGATAGACCCACATTCAGTTCTTTGGCCACCACACCAATGGAAGGATCCCCATCCTTGCCAATGGCCAGCAACGCTTTCACTTGCGCCATGGACAATTCGGTGTGAAGCCAGGCCTCGTCTTGGGGTTGCGACAACCCGCGAAAGATTTCCCGCATGAGTTCTAATGTGGTGTCGGCACGCGTCTCAAGCCGAGTCTTATCCACAATGCTCACCCTCCACTGCATTAGGATAATTAAATAGTCCGGTTTTGTCAAATACTTTATGAGGGAAATTTTTTCGACAAATAATTAGAGGTGAAGACGCGCGGTGGTCAAGAGCACCGCTAAAACGAGCAACAAAACCACCGTCGCAACCGCATGACCTTCGGGGCCAAAGGGCTCGTCTTTCACTTCGCGGCGTGCCGGAGAAGGCAACACTGCGCGCGTCTTTTGCCCACTCACGGCATAGCCAAGCCCCCATTCCGCCAAATTCCAGCCGGCGTGAGCGGCTGCCACAACCCAAAGTCCCCACTGCAAAAACACCAATCCCAATATCACGCTGACAATAGCCAGGTTCAAAATGGTGGTAAACCGCAGACGTCCGTTTGGACGATGGGCAACAACAAAGGCCACAATCGAGAATAGAAAGGCAGGAATAAGACCGGTGATACGGCTCAACTGGCCGATAGCGAGCCAACGAAAGAGAAACTCCTCGACCAGGGCCATTGGCAGGAATAAAAAGGCGGTGGTAAAAAAGCGGACCGCCCCCAGCCGCGACGGGACTGACTCATGGTCGACTAAGTGCAACCATCCCAGCAAGAGCGATACCGCGATAAACGAGAAAAACCCGGCAGCAAACGCAACCGCGACTTCGTGTTCCAATAGCACCCGCATCATCCCTTCGGGTACAGTGTACCAAATGGCAAGAGCGCTTGGCGTTTTTAAGGTGCCGTGCCCCTACAGTCAAATCCCAGAGCATGGTCCTGTTAGCCCTTGCACGAGGTGCGCCCTTGGCGACGCCACCCCGCAACGGACGCGACGGTATCGGCACGACCTGACCTTGGCGGGAACGTCACGTCAGGTGCAACAATCCGATGATCAAAGGCTAAGGAGCCACAAGAAGTCGATGTTCATCAAAATACCGCGCGGCGGAGACCTCGGCCATCAGGCCGGGGAGGAGCCGCGTAAGAGAAGCCCCCCTTTCTTCCCATGTTGTGGCCTCACTAACATTGAGATATTATGGGTCTAGTGAATGCAGGGGGCGTTTGCGATGGTACTGACCTTGACCGCGAAAATGCAATTGTATCCGAACCCGGATCAGGTGACGTTGCTCCAGCAGACCGTCGAGGCCTACCGGCAGGGGTGCAACTGGGTCTCCGGGGTCGTCAATACCACGCACTGCCTTCGGCAAGCCGATCTCCACACCGAGACCTACCGGCCCTTGCGGGCGCAGTTTGGCTTGCGATCCCAAATGGCGCAATCGGTGATCAAAACCGTGATTGCCCGCTATAAGAGTGTTCTGGCCAACGGCCATCCCTGGACGCGCGTCCAGTTTACCAAACCGGCCCTCGATCTCGTCTGGAATCGCGACTATTCCCTAAAGGCCGGGCGGTTCTCCGTGAACACGCTGGAGGGCCGGGTGCAGGTCCCCTTCGCCCGGCAGGGGATGGAACGCTTCTTCGACGGGACCTGGCAGTTTGGCACGGCCCATCTTGTGCACCGCCATGGTCGCTGGTTTCTCCATGTACCGATGACGAAAGACGTGGCCGAGACCGGTCCGGCGGAGATTCGTCAGGTGGTCGGGCTAGACTTCGGCCTCAACTTCCTCGTGACGGCCTACGATTCCCAGGGGCAGACCACCTTTTTCCCCGGCCGCGCCGTCAAAGCGCAGCGCGCCCACTTCCAGATCCTCCGGCAGAACCTGCAACGCCGGCAGACTCCTTGCGCCCGCCGGCGCCTGAAACGCTTAGGACAACGAGAAAACCGTTGGATGACCGATGTGAACCATCAGGTCAGTAAGGCACTCGTGGTCCGCTATGGCGCCAAGACGCTATTCGTCCTGGAGGATCTGACGGGGATTCGGGGGGCAACGGAGCGGGTCCGGCGACGAGATCGGTATACGTCCGTGTCGTGGGCATTTTACCAACTGCGCCACATGATCGAATACAAAGCCGCCCTGGGCCAAGCGCGCACGATCGCCGTGGATCCGCGCTATACGTCGCAAACCTGCCCGAAGTGTGGACATGTCGCGCGAGGGAATCGCGATAAGCGGCGGCACCGCTTTCAGTGCCAGCAATGCCACTACCGGTCGAACGATGACCGGATTGGCGCCATGAACCTGCACCGCCAGGGAATTGAGTACCGGGTGACAGGGGCGATCGCGGCAGGCCCGCGGTCGTGAGGGCGATGTCAACCGCCCTACGATGCGACCCCAGCACAAGGAAGGAGACGGCGTTCAGCCATCGGACGCACTTCCGGGGAGTCGCAAGCTCCGGCTTTTAGGCCGGGGTAGTTGACCATTGAACACCCACTTTATCGCAACACCTGGAAAACAGCGCATCTAGGGACCCGTGACGCAAAACCATAGGGCGGCGAAAAACTCTGGCCGCCCTATACCGACTGAAATCCCGAATCTAAGCCTCACCCGATGCCACTTGAATGCTGAGTCCTCGTCCGGTTTCGCGACCCCAGATTAGCCAAGCCGCTGCGGCCAGGGTGCCGACGAACCACACGCCCGCATTAAATAAAATATAATGCGTCGTGGACATGTTGGCCGTGATGTAGATGGTCGGAATATAAAGGCCGATCGAAATAAAGCGGGCTACCGCCGTTAACGTGCCGCGATGCACTGTGGGCCACACTTCCGCTTTCACGGTGTCCTCGGTTAAGTAACAGAGCGAATTTACACCGGCCAGCACCACCAGCATGACCCAAAACAAGCCCATATCGTGCTTCCATACGTGGGTTGTCGCTCCCACCAGCACGGTCATCGCAAATGTGCCAACAAAGCTCCAGAATAAGAACTTCTTGCGCGACACCCGATCTGCAATAAGACCCAAAAATCCGATGACAAAGCCGGCCCCTTCAAAGATCGCCAGGATCGTCGGCTGTAGGTGCGGAAAGAACGCATAGGCCAAGGCATAAGCCATCAATCCAAACCCAATCGTATTGGCCGCGGCCACGATAACCATGATAATCATGGTAAACCAGGCATACCCGGAGCTGACCGGGTTGGTTGCTTTGGGCGTGGCCGACTCCGTCACCTCTTTAGCGACCGCCTGGGCATACACGTCAGCGCCAAAGTACGACTTAATCGTCTTTTCCAGCCCTTCGATGCGTCCCTTCTTTTGCAGCCATAAGAACGATTCGGGCATGCTGACGCGTGTCGCAAACAAAATCGCCACGACCACCAACACCGCCACCGCCACGACATCGCGTTCTACCGCAATCGCCGCTTTTCCGGTAATGGCGGCCGTAGCCAGCGCCAAAATCGCGAGAATCGTTCCCCCTAAGTTGATGCCGTTGATAATCATCATGGTGGCCTTGCCCCGATGCTTGCGCGGCATCAGTTCGTGACTTGCCACCATGATCGAGTTCATCTCTCCACCGCCGGCCATGAGCATCAACGCCAGCGAGATGAGAATAATGACGTAGGAATCTCCGAAAAACAACACGATGCCGCCGACCGCATAGAGGACCAAAGTGGCATACAGGGTAACCTTACGTCCGTACTTGTCAGAAAACGGGCCAGCTAAAATAATACCGACGATAAGCCAAATGGGAGCCCATGCCAACAGTAATTCACCCAGACTCTTGGGCATGGGTACCCAGTAAATTGCAATGGAAGCGAGGGAAAATACGTATGACTCCAGCGCCAATCCCAAAACAAAGGAAATAAACATCCAGGTTGTTCGCTGGGTCCAACGTGTCTCACCCAATTGCTCCACGTTGACGTTTACCAAGACATAACCCCCCTACCTAGCTCAGTGCCTGCCGACAGCATTACGAGACGGTTCAAAACAGGCCCGACCCGACGGGTCGGCGCCGCGTCCCGTTATGAGTGCCGACTGCAGCGCGGACACCGAGGTGTCCTTAGACTGACAATAGAGAAATGCGCCCGTGAAAGCAACAAAAACCGCACCTTTCCGAAGATAAAGGAAGCTTAGCGCAAGCACACGCCCTGCATCAACGTTCCACAAAATCGCCGCCTTCATTCGCCCTGGCTTAGACCATCGCGTATCCTCCGTTAACGGAAATGACCTGACCCGTAATCCACGATCCCTGATCGGATGCCAACAACCCCACCAGCGGCGCCACATCGTCCGGCTTGCCCAATCGTCGCAACGGATACATCCGCACCAAACGGTCGATTTGGGCGCTGTCAAAATGCAGCGTGCCGTCGCCCTTGTCCACTAAGCCCAAGGAAATCACGTTGGAGCGAATTTGATGGCGTCCAAACTCCTTCGCAATCGATTTGGCAAATGCCATCTCCGCGGCTCGGGCCGCCGCGGTTACCGCCAGCCGCGATTCGCCGATGCGACCCGCATCGCCCGCGATGGTAATAATGGATCCGCCTCGCTGATGCTCTAGCAACCGTTGAATAACAACCCGCGTCAACTCCATCGTGGCAAAAACCGTTACCTCAAATTCTCGCGCGTAGTCAGATGGGGTTGACTCTAAAAACGGGTGGCTGGGCGTCCAGGCGGCGTTGTTCACTAAAACGTCAACAGGTCCCAATGTCTTCTCCACATCGGCCACTAACTGCGACAATCCGGACAAATCCCTTAAATCGCATCCGATTGCAAGCCCTTTCCCGCTGTCTCGCTGAACCGCCTCCACAGCGCTTTGCGCACCCTCGCGCGAATCGTGATAATGAAAAGCGACACGCACACCTTCGCGGGCCAGATATAGGCCTAGCACCCGCCCAATCCCTTGCCCGGCCCCCGTCACTAACGCGACTTTGCCGGCCAAACCCAGTTCCATGATTGCCCATCTCCTCGTCGTCATATGGAAATGCTGTTTTGACCATACCACGAGAAAGCCCTGGCTGACGTTGCTGGTTTTTATGAAACGCCGCTATACGGGGGCCTGCACATAAAGGTCCCCGCCGCGGGCGGCTGAACCAACCACTTTTTGCACATCCAGCAAATTATTGCGCTTGAACAAAGACGCAGTTGGCCGGGTAGACAACCGTCGCAGAACTTAAGACGATTAAATCAAAAAAGGCCATGCCACCAATAACGGGGCACGGCCTTTTTTCATAGCTAGGCCGGCGAATGCTGTCGACCCGGCGCGTTTTGGTCCTTAGGCAGAACGAACGAGAGACCCGCACCGACAAGCACCAAGACCCCGATCACAAGAGTAATCAGCAGATCGTCCTTGTGATGCGCTGCAAACCCCAAGACCCACGGGGAAATCGCCATCCAGATGCCCAGCAGGGCGACGATGGCATCGCGCCACACCCCTGCCGTCGGTGCCATGGCAATCCATAAGGCCCCCAAGAGGATCAGCGCACCACCAATAATAAAGCTTAACTCCACGTGCGAAGAATGCTTGGCAGCGGACAACACGAAGCCGCTCACGACGAACCATGCTCCGAATATGGCGACGATCCACCAGCGACTGGTTCCCATATTCATCTTCGCTACCTCCCCCCATCGTTCTATCAATCCCACAGGTCGTACGAATTAATGCCGGAGAGCCCAATAGGTCCCCCATCCATTATATAGCGCAATCTTCTGAAATTGTTAGCATCACCTTGAGAATCAAACGCGCCGGAACACCGCGATTGTCATCAATACAAAAGGTATTTTGGGGGTAGTCTAGCTATACGGAGCGCGTTGCATTGTCGTTGAGTTCACCTCCCGGCAACTCTCTTAATGGCTCGGTTCGTTTTGCACCTTAGCGCGGCTTCTCCTCAATTTCATCTGGCCTGCAACCTGTTCTGGTCCGCTCAACCGTCCACGGAGATGACGCCAATTACGGGAAAACTGGTCTAGTGTCCTGATGCCCTTTCGGCCTACGCCGGCGCGCCATCGCTCACATTGCTTTGGCCGTGTCCTTGGATGGGCTTGCCCTTTCCCAAAGCCACACCCAGAGCCAGTGCTATCTCGGTCAGTGCGACGCTGTCAATGCCGGTTTGGTAACCGTGGTCATGAAGATAGGGAAGGAGCCATTCTGCCTTTAGATTTCCAGGTGCTCCGGGAGCAAATGGGCATCCCCCCAGCCCCCCAATAGCGCTATCGAACACCCGAATGCCGCCACTCAACCCCGCCTCCACCATCTCGGTGATGGCCTCCCCGGGCCTTTCGTGCAAATGCAGGGCCACGCGATCGCTCGACACTCTGGCCAACACGACGTCAAGAATCGCCTCAAATCGGCCCAACCGAGCTAATCCCACCGTATCGGCCAGGCAAATCTGGTCCACGCCTGCCTCCACATAGGGGTCCACTACCGCCAGCACCTCTTGCGCCGAGATATCTCCTTGCAGCGTACACCCAAAAGCCGTGGATACCGTTCCGCGGACGTCTCGTCCCGCTCGCTTGGCTTCCTCAACCAACGGGCGAACGCGTCCGACACTCTCCGCCGTCGTGCAGTTCAAGTTGTGCTGGTTATGCAGCGTGCTGGCCGAAATCACAAAGGTCACCACTTCCGCGTTCGTCTTCAAAGCCCGGTCCAAGCCGCGGCGGTTGGGCACTAAGACGTGGCGACGAACACCTGGGGCTGGCGCAAGATGCGCCAATACCTCTTCAGCGTCGGCCGTTTGCGCAATCCAATCAGGCCGCATCATCGACGTGACTTCAAGTTCTCGATAGCCTGCACCCATCAACAATTGCGCAATCCGCACCTTGTCTGCCGTCGCGACAAACTGGGGCTGATCCTGCAGGCCATCCCGCAAAGTGACGTCAACAACGCTGACAAACGGTCCCGAATGTAAGTGCATTGCAACCACCCCTCTTTCTATAAAACGCCTTGATCGTGTAACGCCTGCAATTCATCCAAGGAAAGCTGCAACAGTTCTGAATAGACGGTTAGATTGTCCCGTCCCGGTTCATCTCGCCCCAAGTGCCGCACCGCTCCGGGGGTCTTGGAGAATTTGGGAATGATCCCCGGCGTCGGCACCGCCCCGTCCTCACTTGGCATGACAATCATCTCGCGTGCCGCAAATTGCGGATCGGAAAAAATGTCCGCAATGGAATAAATCGGCCCTGCCGGAATCCCTGCCCGATTCAGCCGGGTGGTCAGGTCAGCCAGATCATGTTGCTCGGTCCACGCCGCAATCAGACGGTCCAGTTCGGCTTGGTGCTGGGCACGTCCGCTGTGCGTGTTAAAGCGCGGATCTTCCGCCAACTGCGGTTGACCCATCACCTCTGTCAAGCGCTGAAACACCCGGTCTTGGTTTGCGCCAATGACAATAAACTCGCGATCGTACGTCGGATAGGTGTTGGACGGAGCGATTCCCGGCAAAACGGTGCCGTGGCGTTCGGGCACATACCTGGCTGCTCCGTACTCGGGCACGGCGCTTTCCAGAAGACTAAATACCGCTTCGGTAATGGCGCAATCGACCATTTGCCCTTCCCCGCTGACATGGCGTGCCTGCACCGCTGCCAGTGCGCCAATGACCGCGTAAAGCGATCCTAAGGCATCCCCCAAAGAAATGCCAAAGCGCGTTGGTGGGCGGTCGGGATATCCGTTCAGATATCGCAAGCCCCCCATGGCCTCAGCGACAGATCCAAAGCCGGCACGATCACGATAGGGGCCAGTTTGCCCAAATCCCGACACGCGAACCATAATCAACCGCGGATTCAGCGCGTGCAATACCTCCCAGCCAAGCCCCCATTTCTCCATGGTGCCGGGTCTAAAATTTTCCACAATCACGTCAACCGCGCCCGCCAGCCGGCGAAATAGGTGTTGTCCGGCAGTCGACCGCAGATTTAACGTCACCAGTTCTTTATTGCGCGCTTGCGCCGACCACCACAAATGCTTGCCTGCGGCCCTGATATGCCCCCAATCGCGCATCGGATCCAACGCATCTGGAGCCTCCACCTTGATGACGCGCGCACCGTAATCCGCTAACAGACGCGTAGCAAAAGGTCCAGCGATGAGAGACCCCAATTCCAGTACCGTCAGTCCCATGAGTGGACCCCACTCCAACTGCGGCGCTGTATGTCGCTGTGGCTCCATTAGTCGTGGTCCACCTCCTCGCGGTATAATCCCAGTGCCGCCACCATCGGCTCGTCGCTAATGGCAAATAAGAGCGCCTCGTCGCTGTGCGAGCGATTGCGATGGGCATGCCAGTGCCAGGGAGGCACCACCAAAACGTCGCCCTCCACCCAATCATGCCAGGTCTGACCAATCTGAAGGCTGCCCTCTCCGCGATAGGCATAATAGGCAACGCTGGACGTATGGCGATGCCGGCGCGTCTGTTCCAAAGGCAGCAACGCCTGCATGGTCGCCCCTAAAGTGGGCAGAACCGGTCCTCCGGTCAGCGGATTTCGGTATTCGACAATTGCGCCTTCGTAGGGATTGGGAACGGTGTCGCGGATGGCGTTTAAGGCCTGACGGGTCTGATGCCAGGGGTAGGACATGAGTGTGCCGTTGGCGGCATGAAGATCGGGTAGCGCCTTCGGGTACAGACCCGCCACCCCAAAAAGTTTTTCCGACTGCAAAAAGGGGACCGTCTCGGTCTGCATCGGCTGATTATAGGGTTCAACAAAAATCGCGCCCACATAGCGCGTCAAGGGAATATCGAGTCCGTCCATCCAAATCATCGGCCCCTCGCCCTCGTGGCGATGATCGTGCCAGGCCCAGCGCGGTGTCAATAAAAAGTCACCCGATTCCATCGCCATACGCTCGCCATTCACGGTTGTCATTGCGCCTTGACCGCTAATAATAAAGCGAATCGCCAGCGGGGTATGGCGGTACGCCGGAGCCTCTTCCCCAGGCAAAATCATTTGCATGGCGACATTTAAGGTGTGAGTGGTGCCTAACGTGGATTTTAAGTCCGGGTGCGCATAGACAAGCACCCGGCGTGATCCTCCCTGCCCCGGAACCATGTGTTTTGCCGCTGCCATAAGCCGCGGATACACATCGCGCCAGTGCCACTGAAAGGGGCGATAGGGCGGTAAAGGCTCGACCGATAAAAACCAGTCAGGGATTGCCCAAAGCGGCTCCAGATGGTGCTGTCTCACATCCGTATAGTAGCTTTGTTGCTCGTCTGGGATCATATCTACATCCTCCTTGGTACTTGAGCGTCTAGATCGTAGAGCAAGCGCCTCAAAATTTTCCCGCTGGGATTGCGGGGAATCTCTTGCACAAACTGATATTGGCGGGGGCGCATATAGGAATCGAGGGTGGAAGAGGTCCGTACCCAATGATCGAGATCCGCACTGGTGAGCGTCTCATTGCGGCTTACCACGTAGGCTTTGACAATCTGACCCCAGCGTTCGTCGGGCACGCCGGCCACAGCCACATCTAAGATGTCGGGATGTCCCAACAAAGCATTTTCGACCGTTACGGGTTGAATTATTCTCCGCACCGCTTAAGATCATGTCGTCGACACGCCCCGTCACGCGATACACATTCTCTCCTTCGATGCGGCAACTGTCGCCGGTGAAATACCAGCCAGAACGCACGCACTCCGCCGTCTTCTCCGGCAACTGCCAATATCCTTTAAATGATTCGGGTGAATGCGTGTCGACAATCAGTTCACCTTCTTGCCCAATTGGCAACAAATCCTCTGGTCCCCCACCAATGGCAACCACGCGGACCCGATGGTGCACCCCACACACCGACTGTTCGAAGGTGCGTGGGGCTTCGCGGTGGTAGAGCGCATTATACGTTTCCGTGTTCCCATAGACGTAGGTAATGCGGGGGCACAGCGCTTGAGCGCACCGTTCAATCACATGCGGACTCATGGGTGCTCCCCCGTACAGCACCTGGCGCAAGGAGAAAAGGTCATAGCTCGAAATGGCCGGGTCGGTGACAAGCGCGTACAAATGCGTGGGGGTACCAAAAAGATGCGTGATTTTGGCGCTTTGGATCAATGATAGCGTGCTAGCCGGTGAAAACTGGGGAACCGGATAATAGGTGTTGTTTTGCAAAATCGCATATAAGACGCACCCTTGCAGTCCAATCGTATGATAGAGCGGCATCAGACCGATCACCTGTTCCCCGCTGTCATGCGGGCAATCCCAATTCAATGAGGGTCCCAGCGTGCGGGCCATCACATTCGTGTGGGTCAGCGGAATGCCCTTGGGCTTACCCGTGGTTCCGGAGGTGAAAAGAATCATCGACAAATCGTCCGGATGCAGGTTTGGCAGAACAACGCCCGCCGGGTTGACGCCATGGGTATATTCCCACAATTGCCGATCACCCATCCACAACCGTCCTTGGGTATCAACCTGAGCCCACAGGGGGTCAACCCGAAGCAAATCCTGGCGCAGATTTGGTTCCATCACCGCCAAGCTCGTACCCACATACTCCCAAAAATACCGCACTGAACTAGGATGGGCGCGAAAGTTTATGGGGACGTACACCAGGCCTGCCACTTGGGTAGCCATAAACAGCGCCACATGTTCGGCGGTATTGTGAAGTCCTACCAAAATTCGGTCACCTGGTTTCAAACCCGCTTGCTGCAAAGCGCCAGCTAGTGCCAGGGCCCGCTCGAACAATTCGTGGTACGACCACTGGACAGCGTCTTGGACGACCGCCAACCGCTTTGGCGTCCGATCGCACGCGGCTTGAAACGCCCACTGCACACTCATAGAGAATCCATCCTTTCACTATTGGTGCATACCCTTTTGCGCTCATCCGGCGCCTGTCCTACCGGTCAAGCCCCCGCCGAGACGAGGGATGTACCTGGACAACGGTTAAGGTTAAAGCGCCAACTCCCTGGACTACCAACTCCACGGTGTTGCCCAGCTGCAATGGTCCGACTCCCGCCGGGGTTCCCGTCGAAATAATGTCCCCTGGATAGAGCGTCATCTGGTACGAAGCCAATTCAATCAATCGGGGGATGTCAAACAGGAGCTCGCGCGTGCTGGACTTTTGACGGACGACCCCATCCACCGTCAACTCGAAGGCAATATCGTCATGCGCCGTCATCTCGTCCGCCGTCACTACGTACGGACCCATCGGCGTAAAGGTGTCGAACCCCTTGCGGTAAGTGCGATCTTCCTGTCCGCGCACCGTAATGTCCATGACACCGGTGTAACCAAAAATATAGTTCAAGGCCTCGTCACGCAAAATGTTGCGGCCCTGGCGCCCGATCACCACTCCCACTTCGGCTTCATGGTCGGTGCGGCGCCCATCCAAGGGCAGTTCAATGATCTGGCCCGACCCGACCAGTGACGAGGATGGCTTTAAAAATACGCCGTACTCTTCGACGGTATGAAGGGTCATGCCCTCGTACACGGCTCCAGCGCCTGTCATTTCTTTCTGATGAAGGCGATAGTTGACTGGTGCCGCCAATATTTTAGTGGGATACAACACAGGAGCATGAAGCGTTGCTTGTGACAGGGGCACCGTCTTGGCCCGACGTTCCACCATCTGAGTCAAGCGCGGACGAATCGCCTCGAATTGCGCAATAAACGGCAGCATGAACACCTGCGGCCATTCCCGACTGTACTGGGGACAGGCGTCGGTCACATCAACCAGTACCTCGCCGTCCACCACACCAATCCGATAGTCGTTAAAGACAGCTATTTTCATGACCGATCCACCTCTTTACCAAACACCGGTCTGCGACGCTCTTTAAATGCTTGCACACCCTCATAGCAGTCGGGCGTCACCACCAATTGGCGATGCATAACGCGCTCAAAGTCAAAAGCGGCAGCCAAAGGCATTTCCAGTCCACGCCAGACGGCTTGTTTCAGATCTCTAAGCGGTTGGCGAGGAGCCTGGGCAATGCGATTCACGAAGGCGTCTACCGCATCAGAAAACTCCTCGGCCGGCCAGACCTCGTCCGCCAATCCCCAAACCTGGGCCTCTTGCACCGAGATGCTTTTCCCCGATAAAGCCAAGTGAAACGCCTTTTGCGGTCCCAACAGGCGGCTCAGCATCGCCACCGCTCCGCCACCGGGAAACAAGCCCAGAGTAATTTCCGGCAGGCCCCACTGGGCCGTTCCTGCTTGTGCGAGGCGGAAATCCGCCGCCACAGCGAGTTCCAGTCCTCCCCCGAGACAGTGGCCGCGCACAGCCGCCACTATAATTTGCGGCATGGTGCGCATCAGCAAAAACGTATCTTTTAGCACCTTGCCCAACTTGTCCATCAGCGCCACATCGTGGGCTTCAACGGTTGAGACGTCCGCACCGGCACAAAAGATTTTGTCCGACGCACTGGACAAGCGCACCACTTTCGCGTGCGGGTTCTCCGACACCTCACGCATGACTGCATACAGGCGCTCACTCATCGCCAAGTCGAGGGCGTTTGCCGGCGGACGGTTCAGCGTGATCCGCACCACCCCACCCTCATCGTTCAACGCAACTGCTTCGTTGACTGGTGTCATCCTCTGCACTCCTCCTTGTTGCAATGGTTGCATTAGGTTTAGATCATGGTCAGTCCACCGCTCACACTGAGCGTTTGTCCGGTCATGTAGCTGGCCTCGCGACTCGCGAACATCAACACCGCCGGGATTACTTCGTGGGGCTGTCCAAAACGCTTCATGGGAATCGCGCGTGTCAACGCCTGGTAGAGTTGCGGATGAGGACGTTGCAAAATCTCTTCCACCAGCGGCGTATTTGTGGGTCCCGGGCAGACCGCATTAATGGTGATGCCATCGCTAACCACCTCGCGTGCCAACGCCTTCATAAATCCGATAAGCCCAGCTTTAGCAGCCGAGTACGCCACTTGGCCGCTTGCTCCCACACGCCCCGCATCCGAACTGATATTGACGATGCGACCGTATCCAGCCGCTTGCATCAGCGGTATGACCTGATGGGTGCAGCGCATCGCCCCAACCAGGTTGACGTCCAGCGCCTCCAGCCACTCGGCCTCATGGGTATCCATAAATGGCTTGATGGTGTCCGCGCCAGCATTATTGATTAAAATCGAGGGCGTCCCAAAACGGGATACCGTCGCGTTCACCATGGCGCTGACGCTGTCAAATCTTGTAATATCAAGCACGCAAGCCATAGCCGCATAGCCAAACCGAGACAGTTCGAGTACCTTTTGTTCTTGGACATCGGGCATGTTGCCGGCAATGACGACGCGCGCTCCCTCGCGTGCAAGCGCTTCAGCAATAGCCGCCCCAATTCCGCGCCCGCCACCGGTCACAATGGCCACCTCAGTCATGGCCATTCTCGCGGGTCCGTTGGTGAACCCATTCAAACGCCGAGTGGCAATCCTCACACCACCATTGCTCGGTCAGAAGTCGCGAACCAAACGCTGCCATCCTGGTTGTACGGCTCTTATGACAAAATGGGCAGACCACCCTCACGCAACATCGCCTCCCATGACGGCGCGATACTGGCGCACATAATTCTCTCCGGAGGTCGACCCCAATTCTTCTAACAGCTCTTGCAGAGCTCGACCTAAGGATTGCTCCACGTCTAGGACCACGCGGCGCAATCCGCCCCCTTGCTGCAGAAAAATTCGCACCCAGGCCTTCGTGAAGACAAGCGTTTGAGCGATTTCTTCACGAACCTTGGCCAGGGCCGAAGCCAGTTTTTGATCGGCGCGGACCCAATCGTCCATCAGCACGTTTAAAGCCTCGTCGACCAACCACAATGCGGCTATCAGGTGGGGCCAGGTCGACCGCTCATCAAACCGCAACAACCCCATTTCCCGAGCCCAGCTCTCGTCTATCACAAACTCGTCGTCTGCCGCCCGGCTCTCACCCCGATGCCAGTTGTAAAAATAGCGGGCTTGCCCGAAGCTGGTCTGGGCAATGGCGACGCTCGCCAACGAAGCCCCCAAATCCGGGGCCACTGGGCCTACCCGCACTAACTGTTCGCCAATCAAGTACTTAAGGCGCGCTAACGTCACGAGCCCAGGCTGTAGTGCTAAAGGTGCTTGTTGCATCTGTCTTACGCCTCCCTCATCACAATGTTGTGTTGGTCAACAATCACCGGGATCTCCGCCCCCGAGTCAACGATCACCAGCGAAAACCAGCGCTGTTCGTCATAGGTGGTCGCGGCATAAAAGGCTGCAAGCCCCGGCGTTGGCGCCCAGACACTGCCAATCAGCACGATAGGGTCGCCCCGCCGCTGTTGAGCCAACACATGAAATTCCTGTTGTGCATCCAGTGTCATGATTGAATCCCCCAGGCCGCCAATTGCTGGCGTGCCTTTGCCGTCATGCGATCTGTCGTCCAGGGGGGATCCCAGACCACTTCGACCTCGACCGCGCTCACTTCCGGGACACGCAGCACCGCCGCTTTGACGTCATCGAGAATCCAGTCCATGCAACTACAACCTAGTGCGGTAAAAGTCAGCTGAACCGATACGCGATGGCCTTCAATGCCAAAATTGGTCACCAGTCCCAAGTCCCACACGCTAACAGGAATTTCGGGGTCATTCACCGACTGCAGAGCGGTCTTGACGTCCTCTTCGCGCAACACCTCATGCCACCCCTTCCCGCAGCAATTTTTGGTAGGTTTCACGTCCCTGCCGCAGCGTTTGTACATACTCGCGGCGATACGGACCATGTCGCTTGAAACGGCTTAAGACCTGTGACCATTCAATCGGTTGGTCAAAGCGCCATCGGCGTTCCGCTTCATCCCATTGGCACGGATAGGGAAAATCGTAAAGATATGCGTCTTGCTCTGGATCCCAGTGAACCGGTGTGCGAATTTGTATGGAGTCAAGAAATCTCACCGTTGATTTCATCCAGCGCTGGCGCATTTGGTCGTTGGTCTCGCCCTTCAAGTGCAAATCCAACTGCAGGGATCGCTTTTTCAGGTGATCGGCCATGCCGAAAAAATCCAAGCCCATAACGAACATCCAGTCGACGGCGGCTTGGACTGCTGCACGTCCCTCATCCGTCTTAACCAGCAAACGCAAGCCGGATTCCCCGTTGCGCACGTGAAAGCCTTCCTCGGCGTCAACTTTAGTCAGCGCGCGCTTCCAAGGGCCGTATGAGGTGTGGTGAAAGATGTCCCCCAAGAGCACATACCCCGCTCGGTCCAACAGCGCGTGCAAGGTCAAAAGCTCAGCGTAGTTCTGTAATTTAAGATCCATCAAATAGGGATTGCGAAACTCGCTGGCATCGCGCTCGTAAATAAGGGCATCGACATCCACCCCAAGGTGTTTCAACAAGCGGTAAGCAATATGGGCATGCCCCAATTCATCTTGAATAATGGCCAGTTCTGTCAGGCGCCGATTTAACGTCGGCACATACTTTAATGCATCCAAGATGCTAAAGATGCTGATAAGTTCGGTGTCGGCGGTAATCGTCAGTGTTTGTATCAAAAGACGGTGGTAGTCCTCGGACATATCCTGTTCCGTCTCCACTACAAACCCGGCCGCCAGCTTATGCATCAACTCGTCATTGGAAACCATCGCGATCCCTCCTTACTAACCGTACAGTAACTTTTGGGCAAATTTTTTAGCGCAGCAGGCCTTTAGTCAGCACCTGAAAATACGTGTCGGCAATCGCATCAATATCTAGCGGTCCGTCAACCGAGACCCACCGGTATCCCCATGCCGTCATTCCCACCAAACCGTAAGCCACCACCTTGGCCGGCACCGGCTTCATCAACCCTTCCGCCACACCTTCAGCGATCATGTTGGCAATAATATCCACAACTTGCCGCTCCTTGAACGAAATCGCCTGAAAATGCTCATCGGACAAATACGCCTTTTCACTAAAGAAAATGGCCATTTCGTCGTGCTCAATACACAAATGGGAAAACTGTCGGACCACTTCGTGAATCTTGTCCACGGCGTTGCGTTTCCCGTCGCTGGCTATTTCCCGAATCATAGAAAGCCACTGGTCAATCGTGTTCTCGTAAATCTCAAACAGCAGCGCTTCTTTAGAATCCACGTAGTAGTACAAAGCCGGCTTGGTAAAGTGAAACTCTTTGGCCAAATCGTCCAACGACGTTTCTCGATAGCCATTCTTGCGAATGACCGCCACAGCCTTTGACAACAAATCCTCGCGGTCCAATTTCTTCGTTCTGGGCATCACTCGGCTCCTCGGGTCAGGATATCAAGTGCGCGATGCTCAATCGCTCAAAGACATCTTCTCCCTGACAGTATGATTGAAGAACCGCCCCAAAGAGGCGACCATACCGATGATACCAAATTTCCCCGTAGTGCGCGTTAGCCAGCCGAGGATATCCAGTGTACCCTAGACCATTGCCAACACATCGAAACGACCGCGACTGCGCCAGCACCGCAAATTCAATCGGTTGATCCTCCAAACTGCGAGCTCGGTCCCATTGCACCAGTTCGGGCCGAGCCACTGTAAGCGACGAGGTTTCCAATATCCCCGCATGCACATCCCCCGGGAAATGATAGCCAAAAAGTTCGGGCGCGTCGCCGCTCAGCACATCTTCCATAGGAAAACGCTCGTACCCATGAATATAGCGGGCGCCGTAACGGACATTAATCGCCCGCAACACCTCTTGCGTGGTGTGTACAAATGGCGGGTCAATATGAGTCGAAATCAGCACGCCTTGCAGGAGGCCGTTTTTCGCGTAACTCTCCACCACGTCTTCCAAATAAGCGCGGTAGCGCTCCTTGCGAATCGACACGGACCCGGGATACTCGCGCGACAAAACCGCTGGCACGTAATAGAGGGGAGGAACTTCAACCACGGTCCACCCACATTCACCTTCGAGAAAACGCGTCATGCGCTGCGCCATTTCTTGCGCGACCATAAAGTCCGTCCCAAGCGGCAGGTGTGGTCCATGCTGTTCTGTTGGACCAACCACCATCATCCACAGCGTGGTTGCCCTGGGCAGTTCCCCGATATCTACCCATGACATCTCTGTCAGGCGCTTCAAAATGCTTGTCTCCCATCGGGCAGCGAGACATAGTCGGGGACAAATGAAGGCTCAGCGCCCATCAACCATAGCGCCCAGTGTAAGTTGTTCAAAGAAGTCCGAAGACATTGACGGACAGCGGGCACGTCCGTCTGCGCCAATAAATCGCGCGTGGCCTCATACAGTCTACCTAGGTCGTCTACGGCTTTTGCTTGGCCGTTAACCACGTTATTGCCCTCCTTGTCGGTCAAGTTCGCGCCGAAATTCATCGCGGCGTAAGTCAACGATTCGTTCTGCCTTCAGGTCGTGACGCGGTAAACTGCCCGGCGCCGCCACCTCGGCTCTGAGGCGCACGCCGACCACGTCCTTGATGCGTCGCACTACCTCCTCGGCGATGCCATCCCACTCTTGCGAGGATATATGCGAATCCGGTTCCAGCCGGATTAATAACTCGTCAAAACTGCCCTCGCGACTCAGAATGAGTTGAAAGTAGGGACTAACACCCGGTACATCGCTAATAAGATTTTCCACCGCCGCGGGGTAAACGTTCGTGCCCTTAACCGTCACCATATAGTCACTGCGCCCCAGCACGACGCCATCCAAATACCGCCATGTCATATCGCAACCGCACGGCGGCCGATTATAGGCGCGCACTAAGTCGTGCGTACGATAGTTGATTAAAGGCTGCGCGCTATTGGCGTACGTCGTTACCACGTTCTCGGCAATCACGCCGTCGGCGACTTCCTCGTGTGAGCGAGGATCCATCGACCACGAGAAGTTGGACATTTCGGACATGTGGACTCCGTGTCGCAAACGGCATCCGGGAGCGACCGCATCTACCTCGGCGATACCCAAGAGTTCGCCGCTGATGGCCCCAAATCCTTCATCGAGCTTGCGTCTCACAGACGCCAAAGAACAAGGTCCGGGTTCTCCCGCGTGATACGTAAAGCGCAGCGAAGACGCGCTCAGATCAATACCCATTTCCCGGGCCGCTTCTAAAATACGCAAGGCATAACTGGGAGTGCTGATGAGCACCGTGGGCTTGAGCCCTAAAATATTGCGAACATGCTGTTCCGTGGTTTGGCCACCACCCGAATAAACCGTAGCTCCCAGGCGGCGGACTCCCCAATAGGCACTCCAAAACCCCGCGTAGTTGCCCCAGTTGAACGCGAAATAAAAGCTATCGTGCGGTCGGATTCCCAGTACCCACCACCCATAAATCCACGATTCACCGTAGCGTTCGGTATCGTAATCCGTAAACGGAATTCGTAGTGGAAGTCCTGTCGAACCGGACGTTTCGGCATGGTGGGAAATATCCGCCGCTCCAACTGCTACCGTCGGGCCGTAGGGCGGGAAATCCTCCTGCATCTGCAAAAAGTCCTGTTTGTCCGTCAAGGGAACCCGATGCTTGAAATCATCCAGGGACTGCACCATATCCGGGTGAAAACCCGCACGTTGCCAGTGCTGGCGATAGAAAGCGCTGCGGGCCCAGGCGTAGTCGAGCACCCGTTTCAAACGGCGCAAATGCAATGCATCCAGTTCCTCTCGGTTCAGCGTTTCTGCCCACTGATTCCAGTGTTCCGCCCCAGAATGGCTCACAATTACCACCCAACTCCATCTTTACTTACTGATCAGTCACTTATATATTAAACAAGTCATGTAGAAAGTCAATAGTATTTCGACTATTCTCAGACATTAAGGGCCAAAAGACAAAAGCGCGCTTCGTTCTACGGAACGTGAGATCGCACGCCCGTGAGCGAAATCTTGTTTGTCTCAAGAAGCCCGAGATTCCCGCCACTGGACATGCAGCAGATGTAACAGTCTTTTTGCCGCGCGCTTTCACCGAAGGCAGGTGGAGGTTGTGGCAACATCCGCGTCCTACGGCACACTAGCAGACGGATCGTTCGTCAAATATTTGGCCATCAGAACACACGGATTTGCCTCTCCCCATAATCTGGGAAACACCTCAAGTGGCCTAAACCCCATCGCATTATAAAACTGTCGGGTTCGCGCATAAGAATCATCCGACCGTGATTCATCGAGCGTCTTAACAATGAGAAACTCTGTACCATCTGCTCTGCACGCCACCTCGCACGCCGCCATCATCTTCGCCCCTATTCCATGACGGTGAAACTCCCGGCGAACACCCATACAATAAATTTCAGATGTGTAGACGTTATGTCGGTGCAAAGCCAGAAATCCTACCGGGTCATCGACAACCAATGCCGCCCAAAATCTCATGACCTGCGAATGTTGAACGTACTCCACGATGGCCTCTTCAATGCCGAACCAATCGGGCAAATCTCTAAGGACAGCGTCGGCAATCCGACGTTTTGGTCTTTCATCTTCGATTTCGCAAACACGGTAATCCATGTGTGCCCGATCCCTGCTTCCTTTTGAGAGCTGCGCCCGCCTCGTCATTACCTCGCCTAGCTGAGAATGACGACTGCCGGTATGATTCCATTAACCTATAATACTATTGGTGCGAAGGTCTTACTACGAGCGCACGGACAACATATACGCGCCATTCCAAAATTGACCAGCCAGGTGGCCTGGGGCGGCTACCAGAAGTGCTGCAAATTTTTCGTGCGGGTTTTTCCAACGATCGCACACGTTCACGGCCCGGTGCTGTAAGCTAAATGTAGCGTTGGTATGAGAAAATCCAAGAAATATCACGCCTCCGCGGGAGGACGGGCATTTACCCAATGGTCAGCCTGCAACTGCAGGCAACATCTCGATCGGTGTGCGCACAACTCGATGCGTCAACGACCACGCCAATCGTAACACGTAAGACAAAATCGCCCGGTTGACCGCGGGCAGATGTTGTGGAGGACATCGACGTGAGCAAATTGCGTTTCGACTATCGATATGCGGTATTTATCGTGGCGTTCATCATAGATGCCATCAACCTTATCCGCCTCTTTAAAGGTGATGTCTCGGGCCAATTCATCTCCATCCTGGCCGTCGGTGTCATTGCCGCCGTGTTGCTCAACTTTGTGCAGGAACGGGTGTTTCGGATATCGTTATGGGTGGTGTTGACCATCGCGCTTTTTGTCGTCTCCGTTTTGTCAAACGGAACTAACCTCAGTCTTTGGGCGTGGCTGGGACTCCTTTTGGGTCCGGTTACGGTTCAATCCCGCCGACTCATTACCGCCGCCGTTTTTGCCGCGATTCACGCTGTCTTGCAGTTCATTTTGCTGCCCTTGCCGCTCCACCAATCATCGCCCATTTTTTTAGCACTGGTCATCTGTGGATTTGGCGCATTCGCGGTGTGGCACCAGTGGCAAAAAAGTGCCGCTCCTTAAAGCGGCCATGGTTCAATCCGATACCATATGGCGTGGTCGGGCGGCCATGCACAAAACGGCCTTTTTCTCCAAAACCGGCTAATGCGCCAACCCATGACGCCATGGCGTTTTGGTCGCAGCACGAGCGTGAATCTCTTGTGAGCTTCACGTTCCAAAAAATCTCGTGCCATCCCGAGCGGAGCTAGCGGAAGGTCTAATCGCAAGACATCAACTGGGCATGACATCTCCACGATTGACATAGATCACTTGGCCGGTCACCACGGTTGGCGGAAGCGACAGCAACGTTTCGACAACCTGCGCCACTTCGTCAGCCGTCTGCCAATGGCCGGACCGGGTGCGGGAGGCAATGCGTGCTCGGCGCTGGGGGGAGAGACTTTGACCCCAGCGCGTCATCACCCATCCGGGTGCAACAATGTACACGGTCACTTGATTGAGGTGGCCGGCCGCAAAACTCTTGGCGTAGCTCGTCAATGCGCCCTTCGCCAACGCATAAAGTTCACCCGCCTCTCCCGAGACCCCTAAGGTCGCTTGATCCCATCCCATCACCACAATCGGAGCCCCCGGCTTCATAAGAGGCAGGGTAGCTCGCAGGAGTTTCACCGTCCCAGCTACATCAACTTCATAGAGAACCTGCAACCGTTCCAAAAACGGCGCTTGACGCATTGGCGCAGACACAATATCGGCACCGTGCAGACACACCAACGCATCGATGGGCCCAATACCGGACAGTGCTTGAAGGATGCGACGCTCACTCCAGGTCACATCCATTTCGATCTCGAACCCTTGTGGACGGCGCGCCAACCCCACCAATTCCCAATTGGGATGCGTCGTTGCCCGGGCTGCCAAGGCCTGGCCCAATCCTCCGCTAATGCCGCTCACCAGAATTCGCAGATGCGTCACCCCCAAACAAATTGTCCCGCTCCTCCGCCGCGGCTTTCATGGCCGCCTCAACAATGGCGACCAGTTCCTGCCGCGTTCGCTCGAGGTTTGTTCCAAGAGACACCGGCACCCGCGCGATGGGCTGCATCGTCGCATTGCCGTGACGGTTGCGGCCACGGCGATTTAACAACAGCAATAGAAACTGGGGCATTTCGCGCGCGTGCACGAGCCAATGGTAGGTGAGTGCCGCGCCATGCAGGCAAGGAACGTCTTGGCAGGCGCTGCACTGGCTCGTAAATGTCTTCGTGATAAAGGGCACGCGACAGGCGGGTGCGTCCGCCAACCACTCCCAAAATCGCATCGGGCCCAACTCACGACCGCGCACCATCATCGCCCATCGCTCTTCCATATCCCAGGGCAACACCGTCAGTCGCACCGTCACCAGCGTCGGCTCGGCAGCAAACGCTCCCCGCAACACCCCGGCAAATCCTTGTAGTTCGGTCGGGATCGTCCGTGGAAACTCCGTCCACGCAGCGTCTCCGAACTGGGTAACGATGGCCGCTTTAAATCGTTGCATCAATCGATCCATAGCGTTTCCCGTAATTCAACCAGTTCGCGTAGCTCTCGATTGGACAGCTCCGCTACCCATGCGTCTCCCCGCTCTTCGGTCAACAACTGTTCAGACAACCGCCGCTTTTCCCGGATCAAGGCGTCAATTCGCTCCTCCACAGTGCCGCGCGTCACAAATTTGTGCACGGTCACCAGCTCCGTCTGGCCCATGCGCCAGACGCGGTCCGTGGCCTGATCCTCGGTCGCCGGATTCCACCATCGATCAAAATGAATCACGTGTTGGGCGCTCGCCAGATTGAGCCCTACGCCACCCGCCTTCAACGACGCTAAAAGAATCGGGGGCCCACCCCGTGCGGAAAATTCGGTCAAAATTTGATCGCGCTCCAACTTGGTCAATGCTCCGTGAAACGTTGCCACCGGTACGTGAAAACGCCGTTTGAGATACGGAGCGACCATCAGTACCCACGATACATACTGAGTAAACACCACAACCCGTTCATGGGCTTGCAGAATCTCGCTAAGCAACTCCTCCAACCGCTCGAGCTTGCCGGAGCGCCCTTTAAGTGGTCCGGCTTCGTGAAGATACAGCGCCGGATGGTCCGTGACCTGTTTCAGATGAGTCAACGCGGCCACAATGGCTCCACGGCGCGCCATGCGCGTCATGGTGCCTGAAACTTCTTGAAAAAGTGCGTCCACCACCGCTTGATACAAGGCGATCTGCTCGGGCGTTAAGAGAGTCCACTCATGAATCTCCACCTTTTCCGGCAAGTCCGGCATCACCGTCGGATCGGTCTTCATGCGCCGCAGCACAAAGGGCGTCAACAGCCGTTTCAAATCGTCGAGTGCTCCCGCTTCGCCCCTCTCAAAGCGCTGACGAAAGTCGCGACTGCTGCCCAAGTAGCCGGGATTTAAAAATTCCATTTCAGCCCATAAGTCGCCCAGCCGATTCTCAACCGGCGTGCCCGTTAAAGCAACCCGCCATCTGGCCGCGATACGCCGCATCGCCCGTGCCCGCTTCGTACCTGGATTCTTGAGTTGTTGCGCCTCATCGGCCACAACCCCAATCCAAGGAATCTGACGCAGCCATTCAATGTCGCGCAACAACACGTCATATGTCGTCAAAACAGCTTGCTGAGCGCGTGTCCACTGGATCAACGCATCGCCCTGCAGCCTGTTCGTGCCAAGGTGACTTCCAACCCGGATGCTGGGGTTGAACCGCTCAAATTCCCGCTCCCAATTTCCAACGACCGACAGGGGGGCCGCAATCAGCACGGTGCCGTCGAGTTCCCCATACTCCTGAAGTTGGGTCAACGCGGCAATCACCTCAACCGTTTTCCCTAGCCCCATGTCATCCGCCAACAACGCCCCGACCCCGGCCCGCATGCGGCGGACCATCCACTGCACGCCCTCCTGTTGATACGGGCGCAGTGCACCGCGAAAGTTTTTCAGCCCCGAGAATGGCGGGTAGGGTCCGGTCAGTTCCGCCAACATCTCATACAGATCTCCACTGGTAATGAGCTCGATTCCCTCGCCGGCTCCCCCGACTGTCCATCGCAGGGCGTCCGCCACCTTGACGCGGTTCTTCTTCGCGCGTTCGTAAACGCGCCGCGCCTCCCTGAGCATCTCGTCGTCTATCACGACAAATTGGTCGCGCAACCGCAGCAACGGCGCCGAGGCTCGGACCAACTCCTCCAGTTCCTGCAGGCTCATCAGTTGATCTCCCAATAGCACCTGCCAATCAACCTGCACGATTTGGTCCAGCCCCAACGTATGTTGGTGGCGGCCATCCAAGTCATCGACGCGCCCGCGAATCCGCAAGGAAGGATTTCGCCAGTTAGCGGGTAATTCAATTTTAGCTCCCAGTGCTTTTAATGCCGGCAGTTCATCGCGCCAAAACTCCTCGGATTCGGGCAAGGATAGGGTCAGGACGACCGCATCGCCCGATGGCCGCACGCGCTGCCACATAGGAAATCGCAAAGACCATTCGGCCAGTTCGCGGGCAGACGCAACTACTTGAACCTTGACCAAGCCCGACCGAATATCAATGATGCGAACAATGGGGGCATCTACGCTAGTGCGATGGGGATGCTCCTGGGCGCTGCGTTCCCAGTCCTGTATGGCTTGGGCCAATAGACGCTGGTCATTGGCGTTTACATCCCAAATCCCCCGCGGCCGCATCAAGCGCGCCACCAAGCGTCGACCCAAAGGTCCGCCAATGGCACGGCGCGCATCCAAATCGGGAGCGTGCTGACGCACGAACGCGTCAACCCAATCATCCAAAAAATTCGTCAGGTAGTGCAGGTCGGAGTCGCCCAAGGCCTCATCAGCCCACCTGTCCGCTACCAGTGCCGCAGCGCCAACGACACGCCAATGCGGCACCCACCCGCCTTCAACCCGATCGATCGCCGGCAAAAGCTCCGCGTCCAGCAGAAACTCCAGAAAAAAATCCCACCAAAAGAACACATGTCGGTACGCCCCGTCGGCATGGGCTAATGTCCAGGCAACGGCCTGATCGCGAGGAACAAAGTGCTCGTCTTGACCGATCAAAAATCCCCACTGCTGATTGTGATAGACGGGCCAATCGCGGCGACTCACCGCTATCCGGGTACTCACGGCTGTTGCAACCTAGCCTGAATGCGCCGCAATTTGTCCAACTGGTTGTCGTATGCAATAATCACCCCATCGGCGTACGCTGATGCAACCTGGCAGGCATGCAATAACGCCGCTTCCGGAACCTCTAACCCATAAAGTTCAACATACCAGCGACACGGTAAGCGTTGCGCGAAAGCCTGCGCCAATATTTCCACCCAATAGGTCGTGGCATAGTGGAGATCGTATAACGGAACCACAAACGCTTCCACGTATGGTTTGAGCCGATTTACATCAATGCCAAAACGCTCTTCCATGTGGCCGGGAAAAGGGTCCGGATATAAGGTCATCTGTACGCGGGGCACGAGCTGACGAGCGTGTTCAACAAATTCCGTAATGCGCCGGATCCGAAATTCTGTCCAGGAACAGCCGCTTTCGCGGCTGGCCTGGATACAAGCCTCACACTGGCAGAATCCCTCACGCGCGTACGTCACGTCGTCCAGACGAATTATGTCTTGGCCAGTCCGCTGAGTCGCCTGTTTTACCCAGGCCAACCCCTGAGCAAAAACCGGCGCTTTCGTCGGGCACAACGCATCCCAATCAAAATAGCGGCTGGAGCGCGTCGCACGCTCGCCGCCCGGGCCAATTTGCACCCAGTCGGGATGCCGTTGCGACAGGCGGTTGTCGCCAAAGATGCTGACCATAGGAATCGCGTCGGGCACGGGATCACGCCAAACCCCGATCACGTCCTTCACTTCGTAATAGGCCGGGGTAAAGTAGCGGAGATGGTCGACAAAGCGACTAACCACGCCTAGTGCCAAAAAAGCTCCCCCTCGTGTCTACATCCCGTCTATTTTACCAGAAGCGCCAAGAAATTGAAGCCGCTGCGCCCATCTTTAATCTTGCAGGAGTTGCCGTGCGCGCCCCGTTATCGCACCCACTGTTCAAGGCGGATCAAAGAATTCCAGGTTGGCGACCATGCGAAGAGTCTCGCGTTAGCACCAGAGAACTCGCCCACACAGCAGACCTCACGGCATAGATAGACGCACGAGCGGACAAAAGGCGCCGCTCCCGTTATCCCCAGGCATATCTACGGATGGTAATGGGCGTGCGACGAGACGCCGCCTAATCAGACCGTTAGGCGGTATCCGAGAGATTTGAACCTCCCCGGCCTAAAGTTATCTTAAGCCGGAAGCTGAAAATTGTTGCTACAAGCCGCCCCATTCCTCGTAGACGTTTCTATGACGAAGAT
>PXYV01000031.1 GCA_003023745.1 Sulfobacillus acidophilus
TTTTGTCCTATCTGGCCACCGTACCCGAAGAAATTCAATCCCGTCTGGGCCGACTTCCCGAATAGCACCGGAAGAAATTAAGGAGCATTCATATAGCAATGTGGTGCCGGGAGCGGGACTTGAACCCGCACAATCCTTCCGGATCGGAGGATTTTAAGTCCTCTGCGTCTGCCGATTCCGCCATCCCGGCCTCATAAATTAGGCGCCACGGCCGCCTCGCTTGGCATCGTTGCTGCGCCGCAGATCTCCCAGCCTATCTTCACTGTCCCGCATAAACCGCTGTACCTTGTCTTCAAAAGATATCTGTTGGCTGCCGCGCCGCTCATGCCGATGTTCGCGCCGCGGAGCGCTCTCGCGGGCTGGGGCTTGATCTGACTTTGGTTGCGATTGTCGGATTGACAATGCAATTTTGCCCTTTGGATCCATCGACAACACTTTAACCTGGACCTTGTCATTTTCCTTGTAGTAGTCTTTGATGTCCTTGACATAGGCATCTGCCACTTCCGAAATATGCACTAACCCCGTCCTACCGTTGGGCAGCACAACAAAGGCTCCAAAGTGGGTAATTCCACTGATGGTGCCCTCTACTATTTGGCCAACTTCTAATTCAGATGCCATACAGAGTTCAAGGTCCTCCTATTAGAAACGATTCAGACTACGGACTATTATATGGCGGGATTCGAAAAGTTGTCAACGGGATACCCAGCTGACTTTTCCATTTACTGGCTACTCGACGCTGTTAAGATTGGGCAAGGGTGCCCGCCCCGTCAGTATGCGCTTCAGTGTGGTGGGATTATGCAGCCGGTGGATATCCGTGCTTAAGAGGCGATTTTCACGTTGCACGACAACAATTTTTTGCGTCAAACTGGCTTCCCTCTGGCCAATCACCCACATATGGTGCAAGGATACCACACACCAATAGACCAAGTAGGCACCAATGACAAGGGTTATGGCCCTTCGCCAACGTACCCGTACTTTCCGTTTGTGGGCTGTCATTCTATATCGCCCTCTCCGTCATCCCCAAATACCCCCAACGGGTCGCCTGCAATCACCAAGACCACTTGGTATCCCTTGTTCTTTGCCCGATTGTACAATGTCGCAACCGTTGCGGTGGACAGTCCCAGTTTCTTGGCGATGGCTTCACTGGACTGGCCGGTTTCCTTTAGGGCTACGACCTGGCGTTCGCGAAACGAAAGCCGTTCCATTCCCCGAATTTCTATGTGCATAATCCCTCAACTTATCCACATTCTGTGCACAACCTGTGTACAACATCACTACAAAATTTGTACAGTGCTTGTACATTATAGGATATCCCCAGGGGGCTGTCACGCTTTTGGCGGGAGTTTTCTTTGACGCCATGGCCAGCGCCTCACCCGCTTCCACAGACGTTGTCCCGGCAGTGTTGCGTAGTAGACGAGTCGCGCCTGGCCATATGTCATGGCTGACACCAGTGTGAATACGAGCGGGGCGGCAAGCCATGACCACACCCCGTAACCCGTCAAAATCAAAACAATGGACCAAATGCGGAATGTCCCCCATTCGGTCCAAAACGAGACGCCTACATACCCTATTGCCGCGAGCACGAACCACAACCAATCAAAAAAGTGATCCAATCCCCAATGGATGCGGTACGATTGTCGACACGCCCCATAGAGAGTGGACAAAAAGCCCAACCCAAACCCCAATAATATCCATACGGCGATGATATCGAGCGCTTGCGGGGTCATCTTACCCCTCCCTTAGCGCCACAGCTTATTCCAGGTACTGCCTGGCCCGCGCGTCGCCTTTTTACGCCCATACTGCAACGCATCAAACTCGCCGACCGCTTCAAAGTAACCTCGGTCAAGCGCAAGCGTCTGTATTTTGAGGCTATGGCCGCGGATTGTCATTGTACCCATCGTTGTGGCCAGCACAATCGAGTCGTCATCGAAACTGTCAACGTGCTGAACCCCTTGCAAGATGAGACTTTGACGGTTCACCAGAGTGATCGAATGCGTCGACTTGTCGTCCATGCAAAGGCCCTCTCTTCGCCAAGGCTTTCACGGTTCAAGCCTCTCTTCGGGGGATCGCCTAGACTTGGGAGAAGGGAAGCCTCCTCCAAGTTTTCCCCACCACAAACGTGGATTAAAACACCAAACCTCTCATTGAAGGATATGGCCGACCGCTTTGCTTTAGACCGATCGATACAGGCTTTCGGCATCTTTAGCCGGAACATTGTCGCGAATGGCCACGACGATGACCGTTCGTGGGCCACCGGGGATATCCAATGTAATGCGATCTCCCACTTTAACCTCGTAGCCGGCTTTCACGACCCGCCCGTTCACCGAAACGCGCCCCATGTCTAGAACTTCTTTCGCGACGGTACGCCGCTTAATGATGCGACTGACCTTGAGATATTTGTCGATCCGCATGTTCCCCACCTCTATCGCTATCATCACACAAAAAGGGGGCATGCACGAACCGCATGCCCCCACGTATTGAATTATATTACTATGCTATTTGCCCACAGATTCCTTCAACGCTTTTCCAGCCTTGAACGCTGGGACCCGGCTAGACGAGATTTCCAATGTAGCCCCCGTGCGCGGATTGCGACCGACCCGAGCGGCGCGCTCCCGCACTTCGAAGGTGCCAAATCCCACTAAAGATACGCGCTCCCCCTTGGTCAACGCCAATTCAATGCTCTCGACCACCGCGTTTACCGCGCGTTCCGCATCCTTCTTGGTCATACTGGCTCGTTCGGCCACTTCGGTTACCAACTCTGCTTTGTTCAAAATGGTCCCCCCTAATGTGATTTCGCTAACGGATTTTCGCATCCAGTTATTCGCCAAGACTTCGGGAAATCCTTTTTTTACCGCCAAATTCTCGACTTGGCCCATGTTGTTCTGCAGTCTGTGCCGCTTTTTTCCACAAAGCCCATTCGGCGTCCATATGGTGGATGCTCCCAAATTGGGCTATAGCCCAGGCGGCATCTGCCAGAATTTCCTCTATTTTCCCCGGGTTGTTGTCAAGATATACCTTCAAGAGGTCCAAAACCGCTTGATATACTTCGCTTTCCGGTCGCAGGCCGACCTTGCTCAACCGTTTAGCAGCTACCAATGCCGGAAAGACCCAGGTGGCTGACTTTTGATGGGACGGTTCCTCAGCTTTCAATGCATCCCATTGCTGACGCACTTCGTCGGCGCTGCTCCATGACTCTTGTGCGAATACGTGAGGATGGCGACGTACCAGCTTTTTCGCCTGTCGTTCGGCAATGTCGTCAAAGCTTGTATCGGACACAAGGGCGCCTTGGAACGCGACTTGCAAGAGCACATCTCCCAACTCTTCGATAAATGCATCCATATCGTCTGCCACCAACGCTTCAGCGGCCTCATAGCTTTCGTCTAATAGGTAGCGCAACAAGGAGTGGGGAGTCTGCTGCTTGTCCCATGGACATCCATCTCGCCCCAGTAACCGATCCATGACATACAAAAGCGGCCCAGCCGCCACGGGAATTCCGGGCAAGATCAAGGCATCGCCGTGAGCCAACGCGATCTCTGACAGTTGACCGAATCGAACCGTCTCGGGCTCACCTGCGGCGCGCGTGATCGTGACGGCTGCATCCGCGGGAAACTTCTCTCCCAAGCGCTGTTTGATGTCATCGCCCGCAATCGGACCCGGGATCGTAAAACACGCATCGCGACCATCCCAGTCTTTGAGCACCCAGTGCGCCATGGCGGTCCCCCCAGGGCAAAATTACGGATCGCTGCCGGACCTAGTATAGCAAAGATCGGGCAAAATCCCTTATTTTAATGCTCTTTCAGAGCTTGTGAAATCATCTCCGTTTCTCCGGCTAGAACTAGAACACTGCCATAGAGAACGATCCCCAAAGGCACAGCTAAGGCGACCCGTAGCCACCGCGTCAGGGCCACGGGGCTGATCATCCATAGATGCAGTCCCATCACCATGACTACGGTGCCAACCACGGGCCAGAGCACGGTGCGCCAGGGGTCCGTGCCCGAACCGACAATGCGAACCCAGTCGCGCCAGTTGAGATAGGCGGTTGTGACGGCGGCCGCAACCGACCCCAACGCTGCGCCCCGAATGCCCCAGAATGCAACGGGCGTCAGCCACCACGTCAACGCGAATTTTACCAGAGCTCCCACGAGTAGATTACGCACGGGAACCCACGCGTGTCCCGATGCCTGCAAAGACGTCCCCATGACCTGTTGCATGGCCAACACCGGTGATCCGACGGCCAATACCTGTAACGCACCCGAGGCTCCCGATTCGCCATAAAGCACCCACGTCAATGGGCGCGCTAGCACGATTAAGCCGCCGGCCATCGGTAAACCCAATAACCAAACCAGATGAATCGCATTGTCGACTTGGCGGTTAGCTTCCCGCCGATCTTTCGCGATAATCGCGCGGGCAATGGCCGGCACCAGCGAAACGGCAAGCGCTGCGCCCACCACCATCGTCAAGTTAATCAGAGGCATCGCCTCTCCACTCAGCTCACCAAAGCGCGCCGTCGCCTGGTGCAAAGTCAAGCCGGTTAATTCAAGACGAGATGGGACGAAAACAGAATCCGCCATCAACATCAAAGGAAAGAGCAGGCCGGACAACGACATCGGCAGGGCAATCGTCATTAAATGCCACAAGTCGGGCCAGGGCACATGCCGTCCCAGCGACCAGCGTCCGCGTCGCACCCGCTTTCTTGCCAAAAACAGCATTCCCGTCATCGCTCCCACCGGAGCGCCCAAAGTGGCACCGGCAGCCGCCTTGTCCACTCCTTGCGGCAAAAAATGATAGGCTAAGGGAAACATGACCATCACGCGCGACACTTGCTCTAAAATCTGTGAAATTGCCGTTGGACGCATGTCCTGATGTCCTTGGAAATATCCGCGAAAGCTGGCCTCCAACGCCACAAATGCCAACGCCGGGGCCAGGGCTCGAATACACCACAGCGCCGCGGGTTCATGGAGTAGTCCCGCCGCAATCCAAGGAGCCAGACACTCCATTGCAGCGGCGCATGCTAGCCCGACGACTCCCAGTCCACACTGCGCCCAAGACGCGAGACGCTCCGCACCCGCCTCATCGCCCTGGGAAATCTTCTCGGCGGTCTGCTTGGCCAAAGCGGTCGGAATGCCGTTCACCGATACTGCCAGCAAGATGGCGTACAACGGATACGCCATCTGAAACAGCCCGACCCCATAATTTCCGAGGATCCGAGGCAGGAAAATACGATAAATAGCACCCACCAGCCGTGAAATAAACGAGCCTAGCGAAAGCCAAAACGCACCCTGCCAGACGGATTTTTTTGCCATAGGCCCCCCCAGATGTTCTCTGAGGTATCCATATGCCCTGGATAAGTGGGTCAGACCAAGCCTCCGGCCTTTCGGTCAGCCGCGCAGACGTGAAAACGCGTAGTCCACCGCACTGATGGTGCGCTCAATCTCGGTCGCCTGATGCGCAGCGGAGACAAACCACGCTTCAAACCGGCTGGGTGCCAAATATACGCCCTGTTCCAGCATCAGGCGGTGAAAAGCGGCAAATTGGGTACTGTCTGCCTTTTGCGCAGCGCGATAGTCCTTCACCTCGTCCACGCCAAAAAAGAGGGTAAAACCGGATCCCGCTCGATTAATCGACACATCAATCCCATGGCGATCGGCCGATAAAAGAATTTCAGTCTCCAGCACACGCGCCAGTTCGTCCATACGTGGGTAGGGATTGGTCGTGCGCAATACCTCTAAAGTGGCCAACCCCGTCGCCGATGACAAGGGATTCCCGGCCAGGGTGCCTGCTTGAAACATACCGCCCAGAGGCGAAACCAGCGCCATAATCTCTGCCCGACCCCCGTAGGCACCGGCAGGCAGACCGCCACCAATGATTTTTCCTAGGGCATACAGGTCCGGAATGACACCTAAAAGGGCGCCTGCTGAGCCGTAGTGGAACCGGTAGGCGGTGATCACCTCATCAAACCCCAAAAGCGCGCCGGCCTCGTGCGTCATCGCGGCCATCGCCTGCAAATAGCCCGGTTCGGGATGAACGATGCCCATGTTGCCGACGATGGGCTCAGTCAACACCAAGGCCACTTCATGGCCGATCTGGGTTAGAGTGTTCCGCAAAGCCTCAAGATCATTAAAAGGCAAACTAATGACATCATGCATCACGCCCGGAGGGATTCCAAGGCTATCACCCGCCCCCGCCGTGGATGCGCCAGAACCGGCGCGCACCAGCACCGCATCGCTGTGACCGTGGTAGCTGCCGTCAAACTTTATCACCCGATTTCGACCCGTATAGGCACGCGCCAGCCGAATCAGGGACATGACGGCTTCTGTCCCGGTTGTGGTTAACCGCACTTCCTGCAACCCCGCAATGGAGCGACACAACTCCTCGGCCAATAAAATCTCGGTAGGATGCGGGGTGCCTGTCAGCGAGCCCTCGGCCAAAGCTCGGACGCCCGCTTCCACAACGTGTGGGTGACTATGGCCGAGCACCAACGGCCCAAATGCCGCCAAGTAATCAATATAGCGATTCCCATCCACATCAACCAGGTACGCGCCTTCCCCCTTTTGCACCACAACCGGCGGATTTCCTCCAACTGCCGCAAACGAGCGTGCCGGTGAATTCACGCCGCCCGCAATCACCGTCTGGGCCCGGTCAAACCATTCCCTCGATCCGTTGTGCTTCATGCTTCGGCTCCTCTCGTCCAAATTGCGCCATCATCTTAGCAAAGACCCGAGGTTCTGGATAGCTGACCATATCAGCGCCTGCATACCCTTCCCCTGCAGCCAATTGCGGCGAATGCCTTGCACCAACTCACGACCGATCTCGTTGAACGTTTTGATGTCATCGCCATCGAGGATCTGAATGTGGCGGGGATGTTGAAAAATCACAAGTTAGCCCGCGTGATTGCCGATATGGGCTTTGGCGAATTTCGCCGCCAACTCGAATACAAGGCCTCCAGGCGCGGTGTCACGGTTGTCGTCGTGAATCGCGGGTATCCCAGCAGTAAAACATGTTCCGCTTGTGGCTACAAAGTGCCGAAAATGCCGCTCTCCGGACGGGAGTGGACGTGCCCCGAATGTCATACGCATCATGACCGCGACACCAATGCGGGATCAATTTACGACACGTGGCCGAGATTTCGGTGAGGGGCTCCTCACCCGTTCCTGCCTGACGGTAGGACTGCTCGGTGACTCGCTTGGGGAGCGCCCTCCGGTGGACGACCAGTCCTTGAGACCCTCAGAAGCCGCGACGCGATGAACCAGGAAGGTGGCAACAAATTGGGTCAGCAATGATCCAATTTGGATAAGTCCATCAGAACGGAAACTCGACCGCTTGTACAGTTCGACAAATTTAGCCATAATTGTCGCATGAAGCGAGCCGCAATCATTCTCGTCGCCTGCTTAGTGGCCGGGATATTGGGATGGCAACTGTACCATCGCCTCGCCCGCCATCAGGAAACGCTAGTCCTTACGAACTTGTGTCGCACCTACTTGGTCGATGCGGCAGAGCTTCCTTCGCCGGCGGCCTCGGCCAGCATTAAACGGATTACGGTGCCTTTCAGCCAAGCTATCCTGTCGGCGCAATCGCTGGCGGATTCCTCGACTCCGAACCCGCATATCCGCCAAGCTCGGGTGCATGTGTCTTCTCTTACATTTTCCGGATCCCGTCCGCTGGTGGTGCATGCCAGTGTCGTCGTGAGCCGCATCTTTTCGCCCCATGGCACAAGTCATGTCAGCGAGACGGCCACATTCTGGGTGACGCAGGGAAAGATTGAGATCGTCCGGTTCAATACCAACGAGTCAAATTCCTCGCAAGGCCCGGATGCCTTTAATCTAAATTTATGGAATCAAGTGCCTGCCGCACCGTTGCCCCATGGTCAATGAATTCGTCGCCGGGTCAGGTCCGAGCGTCCGTCTCTGCTGCCTCCGCTCGGCCGGGAGGCCTCGGTGCTCCATGGACCGGGCCGCCACGCCTTCATGGATGGTCGGCTCCCGATCTACGATGCCTTGATCCTGAAAGGGAGGCAGGAGGATGGCTTCACTGAACCACCGACTCTGGCATTGGCTGGTCCTCGGCGTCTTGGCGTTCGGCGGGTTTGGCGCGAGTTTCGCCCTGGGCCAATGGGTGGCAAGCGGGCCGGGCATGAAGCAATCCAAGAGTTTCGTGTGATGTTTATGCTCCTAAGTTTTCGGTTGTGTTACCTTGGGGCTAAGCGGAGAGGTGACTCGGATGTAGCGGCGACTTAGCTCAAGAGCCGGGGGTGTTGCAAGTGCTGGCCCCTTTTTACCTTTTACAAAACAAATTACAGCGGGACGTTTCGATGAGGCAAGCCAACGTGACACCGTGCAATCTCAGGGTCGCACAATGAAGCTTTAGTCGCCATGATACGCCGAGCCCGAGAGCCTCGAAGGAGACACCATAATGGTCGTCTCTATTGATGAGTCACAGGACACGGAACGTTTTGTATTGCGAGCAATCGCCACCCCGGACATGGTAACCGCTCAAGGGATTGTTGGGGATTTGCGGAAAGCAGCCCGCCAGCTACATGTTGCCTTGCATGAGTTTCACGAAGCCGATCTTTATCGCGATCACCCCCGATTGCTCACGCGTAGTCTAGAACTGATGAGTACCGCCAAACGAAAGAAACATCCCTACCCGCGTCGAGAGGTTTGCTTTCTCGGAACGTACTACATAAAAGCATCTACAGAGCAGCACAAACCCACGTTAACACAACGGCGAATGCTCACAGTGTATTTCGAATTGCTGCAAGCTCTTATCTGGGCGTTGCCTCTAACGCCTCAAGAAAAACTCACGGTCATCTGCGATTGGTTTCAAGGATGCCTAACGTTACAATCGGCGGTCGACTCACTACTTGCAGAGCTCAATGGAACCCTGGCGTTTGGGAATTCCGCCACGCAAAAACCTTTACAGTTGGCGGATTTGCTTGTCGGAACATTGCGCCGACATTTAGCAGGAGACCGCAACGAAGATCGGTTTTGCTTTGTGAAGCCATTATTGCACCACTTAGGAGCTGTGTCGGTCAAACAATGAAACGACCGCGGTCACCTGTAGGGCCTTGCGTACTCTGGGAATCCAAAGCGCCTTACGTCACGTTAGCGCGACGGGAACAAACAGGGAGAGGCGGCACTTTCACTTAGAGTGTACCCGACTTTGGGTTTTTATTCAATATGTGACTTGCGCTTGTGCGCTGTGATGGGAAATCACAGGGAGTTTTGGTAAATTTTATGGTGAAGTTGTTGAGGACAGGTTGGGTTGGCGGGGAGGTTTTGGGCTGCAACGCATGGGCATAGCTTGACAATGCAAAGCAACGGCTCTGGTCATCATCAACAGGGCGCCAGCAGTTATTGCGGCGCCCTTAAATACGGTTAACCGAGGGACGGTAGCAATTTTTGTAGGACCATTTGTTTTGGGGTTAATTATAACAAGGTGTGAGAATATGTATCGCCTTTTAAATCCCTGACCGTGGTGCCCGCTACGGGCCACAAATTCCTGTCAACATCCCGCGACCTCTGGGGAGACAGGCAGAAGTAGAAGTCGCTGGAGTCCCTGCCGAAGCTTCTGTTAGTCGTTATCATCGAGCGGGTACAGGCTGGCTGTGAGCTAGGTTCGAATGAACCTTCGCTCCTTTCTTGCCCTGGTCATTCTAGGAGAAAGAGCGTTGTTGAGAAGACGTGTCTTTCGCCAAAATTCACCGTTCAAGCCAGACGCTGGCCGACAAAATCGTTGGTACAATGTCCAGGACTTCGTGTAGGGTAATCCAAAGCCTTTCCTGCGGTCACAAGGGAGGCTGGCTCGACGAATTGATGGCCCTAGGAGCCAGTGCGACGCCGACCACCGTCATTTGCTGCGCTGCCAACCTGAAGTCACGCCTACAACAAAAACCGCAATGATCTTGCGGCGAGATCATTGCGGACTCCCACGGTTCTGGGTCGCGTCAGTCCCTACTGTTCCATTTGTTTAGCCAGGAAGCCCGCAGCCGTCTCCGCCAGTTTAATCTCCATTTCACCCATTTTGACGTCAGGCTCCCGACTGCAAATAATGATCGCCCCGATCGGATCACCTTCCGCGATGATGGGGGCGATAACTTCGGCAACGAACTTGTCCTCGTCCTCATCCCCGATAATGCTGCCTTTGGGCCGATGTTCCCCACGGTTAAAAAACAAGGTTTTCCGGTCGTCCATAGCCTTTTCTACCAACATCCCGAGCGTCTTGTTTAAAAACTCTTTTTTCGGAGCCCCGGACACCGCAATCACGGCATCGCGATCGGCAATCAACGCAATGTGCCCGATCGCTTCGTACAAGGAATCTGCATATTCTTTAGCAAAGTCACCCAACTCTCCAATCGGGGAGTACTTCTTCAAAATGACTTCGCCATCCCGGTCTACGAAGATTTCCAGCGGGTCACCCTCGCGGATCCGAAGGGTTCGTCGAATCTCTTTGGGGATTACGACACGACCCAAATCGTCAATTCGACGGACGATTCCCGTAGCCTTCAAATGAGCGCCCCCTTTCTCTTCGCATCTTCAGAGGTAGTATATCGAAGGCGATTCCGAATTATGCGTTCCCAGTGCCGCCAGACAGTTCCCGTTACCTGGCCAACACGCGCCATCAGTTCGCTACACATCATCGCTCCAATCGCGCGTCAATGTCGCGTCCCTGACATACCGTGCGTAAATTTGGCCCTAATGGCCGGTTTGACCGCATGACACGGAATCGTTGATCCCGCCCGAGATGCTTGAACTTCGATCATAGAGTAGCCTAAAGCGTGTGGAACTATACCCGCTGGACAGCGCATGAGACCCACTCCACTCAACTCTGATACGCAAGGCGCGGATCGTCGGTTCTCGGCACCGACCATAGAACGCGAATGATTTGACGCGAGGCCCAGGTGGAGTGTCGATCCGGATCCGTTCGCCCGCCCATCAACGCGCCACTCCCCGGGAAAACGCCTGTTCGGCTCTCGTAATCGCATCGACACCGTGCGGAAGCTTGATGCCCTAGCGGTCTTCAACTTCAACCTTCTGCCCACGATGTCTTGGAAGTCAGCAACGGTCGAGGGCGTCAGCTAGGAACGATGTAGGAATCGGGCGGCGCCACCTGCCGCCTTTCGGTCATGCCACGAGCATCAGTGACAAGGGGGTCAAACTTTGGCTCAGGTCTACGCACAACCAAGCACAGCAATCTGGCAATTATTTTTCACTGTGTTTGCTTTAACAGCCGGTTCGCTCTGGTCGCTTTGTACCACCGGGTCTTAGACTAGACTAAAGGAGGCGTTCACTTCCGCCCACACCCACGGAATCGTGAGGCGCTGCCTCCTCGCCCCCCTTCATAACCCGCAACACCGTTTCAGCCAGATCCAACACATCGTCCGCAGAAGTCTGACCGGCAAATTTAACGCCGATTTCTGGTGCCCGATTGCTTCCCGGCACCAGACGACCGGGAAATCGGCTGGCCAACGCCCGGATCGTGTCGGCACTAACGGTACTTTCTGTTGACGCACGAATCACGAGCCGGTTTTTCCCTTGAGCAACGGACACTAATTTCAACTGCTGGGCCATGACCCGCACTCGCGACAATTGCTCCAAGCGCACGACCGGCGGCGGTGCGGGACCAAATCGATCTTCGATTTCCTCGGCTAACTCGTCAACCTGTCGCAACGTTTTGGCGGACACTAACTCTTTATACACTTGTATTTTTTGCCGAGCATCAGGAACGTAAGCGTCAGGCAGGTATGCGTCCACCGCAATTTCAATGGTCGGGTCGGCCACCGTCGCAACCGACGCGCCTTTGAGCTGGCGAATGGTTTCCGCGAGCATTTGCGTATATAAATCAAATCCTACGGATGCGATAAACCCATGTTGCTCGGCACCTAAAAGATTTCCGGCACCCCGAATTTCAAGATCGCGCAAGGCGATTTGGTAACCGGCACCCAGTTCCGTAAACTCCCGAATCGCCTCCAGCCGCTTTTCGGCCTGCGGTGTGATCACTTTGTTGGGCTTAAACGTGAAATAGGCATACGCCAACCGCGCCGATCGGCCCACCCGCCCTCGCAACTGGTATAGTTGGGCCAGCCCCATCCGATCCGCGTCTTCGACAATGAGGGTATTGGCGTTGGCAATGTCTAGTCCCGACTCAATAATATTCGTGGCAACCAACACATCGTACTCTTGGTCAATAAAACGGGCCATGACATCTTCAATGCGGCTCTCGGGCATTTGACCGTGGACCACTCCCAGTCGCAACTCGGGGAACATGCGCAACAGCCGCTCGACCGTGCGGTCCATGGCCATAATACGATTTTGCACGTAGAACACTTGCCCGGAGCGCTCCATTTCTCGCCGAATGGCATCGCGCACGAGCGCCTCATCAAATTCGACCACCACCGTTTCCACCGGCAGGCGATCCTCGGGCGGTGTCTCAATGACGCTCATGTCCCGAATGCCTACCATGGCCATGTGCAATGTCCGCGGAATCGGCGTCGCGGTAAGAGTCAGCACGTCGACGTTGGCACGCAGGGCTTTAATGCGTTCTTTGTGCGCCACCCCAAAACGGTGTTCCTCGTCGACAATCAATAGGCCCAAATCTTGAAATACCACGTCCTTCGCCAACAATCGGTGCGTACCCACCAAGAGGTCCACCTGTCCGCGGCGCAAGCGCTCCAAAATATCTTTTTGCTGCCGGGGCGTTCGAAACCGACTCAAAACTTCCACGCTGACCGGATAGCCGGCCAATCGCGATTTGCTCGTCGTAAAGTGCTGCTCCGCCAAAAGCGTGGTCGGCACTAAAAACGCCACTTGCTTACCGCCCATAATGGCTTTGAACGCTGCCCGCAAAGCCACTTCGGTCTTCCCGTAGCCCACATCGCCGCATAAAAGCCGATCCATCGGCCGCGCCCGCTCCATATCGCCCTTGATCTCCGCGATGGCCCGTAATTGATCGGGGGTCTCTTCATAGGGAAAGGATGCCTCAAAGTCTGCTTGCCAAGGCGTGTCGGGCCCAAACGCAAATCCGGGCTGAGATTCTCTTAGCGCGTAAAGGCGCAGCAATTCCTCGGCAATTTCGCGCACCGCAGCACGGGCCCGCTCCTTGGTGCGATGCCATTCCTGCCCCCCCATCTTTGACAGTTTGGGTTCTTGTCCTTCAACCCCCACATACTTTTGCACCAACGACAATTGATCGACCGGCACGTACAGTGCATCTTGGCCCGCATACTGCACCCGCAAATAATCCTTGTGCTGCCCCTGCATCTCCAAGGTCTGGATCCCTACAAACCGACCAATCCCGTGTGTGACATGGACAACATAGTCTCCGGGCTTAAGATCGGTGAGACGCAGGCGCACCTGGGGCTCACGCCGCGGCACTCGCAAGGGCATCTCACGCCCGGACAGCTCGGTTTCAGCTAAGACCGCCAAACCCAGTTCTGCCAGCACAAATCCTTGTGAAAGCTGACCAACCACGACCCCCACTTCGCCGGGCACCCCTAAGCCTGATCGGACCGACAAATTGAGGTCGATTATCTGATGCACCAGCACGCGCGCACTGTCCTGGTCCCGAGCCACCAAAGCGGTGCGCATGCGGGCTTTGCGTAGGCGCATCAATTCGGATTTTAGGAGTTCGGCTTGGGCGTGGACCCGGGGAGCCGGACGACCGGTGAGATTTAGAGTGACATCGTAAGTGCCTTGACTATGTGCTAAGAGCGATAAAAAGACGTCGGCATGTCCCTTAATCTCGGCCGGCCACAACCCTTCAGGCAGGGTCATTTCCTGTTCCATGGCCAAGAAGTCGCCCCGCTCCAACCGCCGTTCATGCTCCAAGCGCTCACTCGCATCGAGGCCGCGCCAAGCCTCGGCAATCCGGGATACATCATGATAAATCACCAGCGGCGGCATCGCAAAGGCGCGCGTCAAAGGCTCAGGCGGATAAAAGGCGGCACTGTAGCGTTCAATTCCCGGAAAACTCCGGCCTTCGGCCAGATCATGCAAGTAGCGACCATAACGTTCGCGTGCGCGTGTGGCCTCATCCAGCTTACCCAAGGCCTCAAGGTTCTTCACGACATCAGCCGACTCGCGCGCCAATCGGTCAATGGCGCTTAAACGTGACGCGTCGGACCACACCAATTCACGCGCCGGACCAATTTCGACCTCGGATTGCATCGACACGGTCCGTTGCGTTTGTACATCAAATACTCGAATCGAATCCACTTCGACGTCAAACCATTCGAGGCGAACCGCCGGTCCCTGGGGCTGATAGACGTCAATAATCGCGCCACGCCAGGCAAACTGACCTTCTTCCTGCACTTCATGCTGGCGTTCATAGCCCAGCTCGTGCAGTCGCTGGGCAATCACTGAGGGTTCGACCATATCGCCCGGCTTTAGCGCGATGTGCGCGTGAGGCGCACTGGCCAGCCGTTGCCGAACCGCCTCAACCGGTGCAATTAGTACGGCTTCGCGATCACGAGAGGCTTCAAATAGCGCTTTGATGCGGCGCTCGTGCCACTCATAGCTTTCAGCCCGCACATCGCCGGCCAAATTGGGCCGCGCCGGTAACAGGTAAACCGAGGCATGGGGTCGAAATGAGCGCAACTCGGCTTCCATCCGCCGCGCCTCTTGAAATCCGGCTGTCACCACTAACGCGGGGCGCTGCACGTCTTGCGTGAGTCCGGCCACAATGTATGATGGCAAGGACCCCGACAGCCCACTGACTTGGACGCGGGTCTTGCCCTCGCGCAACCGTGCGATAATCTCCTGATAGGGTGCGTACCCCGACCACAAAGTCACCAATTGACTGAGGTCGACCTGGGTTTCACGTGCTTGGGTGGCCATAGACTCCCTTCGTCTGCGAACATCAAACACGGGCTAGAATGCTAGCCCGTCACTTTCTTCAGTTATACCATAGGTTCATATCCCATGGTACGGGAAGACAATTCTCACACAAAAGTTTTACCGTCACGATTTCCCCGGTATCGTTAAACTGCAAGACTTCTTCCCCCTCATCCGCCTCCAAATCCGTCAATCCTAACGCGGGGTCGCGCCAATCACCATGGTAGGCGCCGATGAGACGCTCACACTGCCGACAGACATACCGAACCATTGGCCAGGCCTCCTCGGAGTTGAATACCATCGAGTTTTCCCGAGGGAGCACCATTTTAGCCGTTAAAGCGATTCATGGCTGCCTCGATGCCATCGTTGCAAAGCGTGTCAAGCGCCTTGACAGCACGATCGATAACCTCGGCCAGCCGGTGCACTTCGACCTCCGTAAAAGGCATCAGCACCCAGTCAATCACGTCAATGGCAGCAGGCGGACGCGAAATCCCAAGGCGCACCCGTCCAAACGCATTGGTCCCGAGGGCAGCAATAATGGAATTGAGGCCATTGTGACCACCACTGGAACCGGCGCGGCGAATCCGCAAAGTGCCAAACGGCAAATCCAAATCGTCGGCGACCACAACCAGACTGTCCGGCCCCATGCGATGATAGCGCAAGAAAGGACCCACCGCCTCGCCCGACCGATTCATATAAGTTTGTGGTTTCAAGACCCACCCAAAATCCAGTTCCGCCACCTGGCCAAACCGGCTGCGGCGAAAACGCCCCCCATGCTCCGCCGCAAACGCCTCCACCGTCATAAATCCCAAATTATGCCGGGTACGGCTATAACGCGGTCCTGGATTCCCCAATCCAACGATCACGTGCCGCCTCATCATTCGAATAGTTTAGAGACCGAGAGGTCCTCGTGCACGCGCATAATGGCCTCCGCCAAAAGCGGCGCCACCGAAATGATCTGGGTGCGTTTGGGAGCGCTATCCAATTGAATGGTATCCGTCACCACGATTTCTTGAAATGGCGAAGCGGTCAGAATTTGGGCTGAATCCCCGGAGAACACTGGATGCGTCGCCGCGGCATACACTGCCCGCGCCCCCAACTCCATAATGGCTACCGCCGCTTTGGCAATGGTTCCCCCCGTATCAATCATGTCGTCCACAATAACCACCGTCTTGTCTCGCGCCTTGCCGATCACGTTGACTACTTCCGACACATTCGGCTCCGGTCGCCTCTTGTCGATAAAGCCTAACGGAGCCTGCAAAAACTTGGCCATTTGACGCGCACGATACACCCCTCCGGCATCAGGTGAAAAAATCATCACGTTGTCCAAATGCTTTTGGTAGATGGCTTCGGACAAAATGCGCCCGCCCTGCAAATTATCGACCGGAATATCAAAAAACCCCTGAATCTGCGGCGCATGCAAATCCATGGTCAAAACTCGCCGCGCTCCTGCCGTCGTAATCAAGTTGGCGACTAACTTAGCAGAAATGGGCTCGCGTCCGCGCTCCTTGCGGTCCTGACGCGCATAGCCGTAGAACGGAATCACCGCGGTTACCCGGCGCGCCGAGGCACGGCGCGCGGCATCAATCAACAATAAGAGCTCCATGAGGTTGTCATTCACAGGACTAGAGGTCGGCTGCACAATAAACACATCGGCCCCCCGCACGTTTTCCAACAGCCGCACCCGAATCTCGCCATTGGAAAATCGGCCGACATCGGCTTGTCCCAGCGATATCCCCAAATGCTCCGTAATCTTTTCTGCCAGGGGCCGATTCGCATTGCCCGTGAAAATCTTCAGAACACCTTCACGCTCAAACATGCCGTTCTCCTCTGCGCAATTTCTATGTATTGCTCCGTTCCGCTCGACGTGCTTTGGCCCAGCCCGCCTTATTTTCCTGACGCCCGCGAGCAATGGCAAGAGCATCTGCGGGCACATTTTGCGTTAACGTGGAGCCAGCCGCCACATAAGCACCAGGCCCAATCTCCAACGGTGCCACTAAATTGCTGTTACAGCCGATGAAGGCCTCGTCTCCAATAAAGGTCGGATGTTTGGCCATTCCATCGAAATTGACGATGACCGTGCCCGCCCCGATGTTCACGCGGCCACCTATGGTCGCGTCCCCCAAGTATGAATGGTGAGCCGCCTTTGATGCAATGCCGACCCGAGCATTTTTCAGTTCCACAAAGTTGCCAATTTTAACATCGCGATCCAAAAAGGTGCCCGCTCGTAAGTGGCTGAACGGCCCGACATGCGCCGTGCTGGAGATAATACTTTGTTCAACCACCGACTGCTGGACGACCACACCGTCCGCAAGGCGACTATTGACGACCGTGGTCAGTGGGCCGATGTGGCACTCACGGCCAATCTTCGTGTTTCCCTTTAAAAACGTCATCGGGTAAATCACGGTGTCTTGACCGACTTCAACCTCGGCATCCACATAGGTTGTGGCGGGATCAATCACGGTCACACCTTCATCATAGAGGCGGTTTAGCGTGCGCCGACGGCAAATAGCCTCGGCTTGCGCTAAATCGCGCCGAGTATTGATGCCCATTAATTGATCTGCGTCATCCCATAGAATTGATCCGATGCGTTCGCCCTGGTGGCGCAAAGCTTGCACCGCCTCGGTCAAATATTGCTCCTCCCCATGAGATGACAGACCGGGCAAGATCTGGCGGAGGGCATGCACACGCCATACGCCAATCCCGCTATTGATCTCCTGAATCGCACGCGTGATCTCGTCCGTTGCCACATCCTCAATGATGGCCTCAACGGTTCCGTCTTCGCCGCGCACGATGCGACCATAGCCGCTGGGATCATCCACGATCGTCGTAACCAAGGTGGCGGCCGTCGTGTCCTGATGATGACGTTGCAACAGTTCAGTCAATAGCGTCTCCGGAATCAAAGGACAGTCAGCGTACAAAACGACAATGTCATCCACGTCATCCGACAGCTCCGCCAGGGCATGAAAAACTGCGTCGCCCGTGCCCCGCATTGCTGGCTGTCGAACAAATTCGGCCCGACCCTCCAAGACTTCCTCAACACGTTCAGCTTGATATCCAGTCACTACCAGAGGAGTTCCCAACCCTGCCCGCTCCACCGCGCGGACAACGTGAAGCACTAGGGGAACACCGCCTAACTCGTGTAAGGCCTTGGCACGCCCCGAACGCATGCGCGTACCCCGACCGGCTGCCAAAATGACTGCAGCTGTTTTCGCCATGTGGATCCCTCCCGCCTACCTCAGCCGTGCACCGAGCTTAGCATACCAAAGTTGCAAGTAGGTCTGCCAGCAAAAAGCCATAGCAAAAAGGCGACATCCATGATGTCGCCCGGTGTGCCAGCGGCGCCCTTGGTCGCACTCTATGACCAAGCCGCGCCAGACACGTTCGCGTTGCGAACTATGACGCAGAATGGAAAACGTCGAGTACTGCTTTTTGAATGCGTTCCCGGGCTTGCGGCGTGATAGGATGAGCGACGTCGCGAAACTCGCCGTCCGGAGTCTTTCGGCTCGGCATCGCCACAAAAAGGCCCTTTAAGCCCTCGACAACCTTTACATCGTGTATTACGAACTCACCGTCTAAGGTCACGGAAGCCACGGCCTTCATTTTACCGTCAGTAGCCATCCGCCGAAGCCGCACGTCAGTTATTTCCACAGCAAATCCTCCTTCGCCACGAGGCACAGTGACCCAGGCCTTTTGGGTAGGAGACTATTCGCTATCGGACAGCCTAATTCCTTCAATTGTCGAAATTTTTGGTATGGAGGTCCTGGGACGACTCCCGTGGCTCCACCATGACTTCATATCCATCGCCCGTTAGCGCGTCCACAATCGCGCGCCAATGCGATGCGTCGCGCGTTTCCAACATGAGCTCCACACTGACGTCTTGCGGCGCCACTAAGGGATCCCAACGCTCGTGATTCACGCGAATCACGTTGGCCTTCAGTTGCGCCACACGCTCTAGCAACCGAAACAATTGACCGGGCCGGTCGGCGATAACAGTGCGCAAATGGAGTTGACGGCCTTCTTCCACCAAGCCCTTTTCAATGATATGGCTCAGCAGCGTCACGTCGATATTGCCGCCACTAACAACCACTGCGCTAGTCTCTTGACCCAGCGAAATTTTCCCCGCCAACAGCGCCGCCAACCCGACGGCACCTGCGCCTTCCACCAACAATTTGGACCGTTCAAGAAACATTAAAATCGCTCGTGAAATATCATGTTCGTCGACCGTGACGACCTCATCCACAAGCCGCTCCATCATGCTAAAGGTGAGTTCCCCAGGCCGTTTGACGGCGATTCCATCGGCAATCGTGCGGACCGTGGCACTCGTTTGAATCTGGCCCAATTGGCGCGATTGCAACACCGCCGATGCTCCGGCCGCCTGCACTCCGACCACGCGAATGCGCGGATTTTGCGCTTTTACAGCCAAGGCGATGCCGCTAATCAAGCCGCCCCCGCCAATCGGAACAATGATCGTCTCAATCGTGGGGCGCTCGTCCAACATTTCCAATCCCACGGTTCCTTGCCCCGCAATGACCCAGGGATCGTCAAATGCGTGAATCAAGATCCGGCCCGTCCCCGTAGCGATGCGCTCCGCCTCCAAGAACGCATCATCGAAGCTCTCCCCGATTTGTCGGACCTCAGCGCCATAGGACCGGGTCGCCTCAATTTTGTTCAGTGAAGCGCCTTCGGGGGTCACAATCACGGCCGTGGTTCCAACCAACCCCGCGGCCAAGGCCACTCCCTGAGCGTGATTGCCAGCGGAAGCGGCAACCACGCCCCGGCGCAACTCGTCGGCGCGCAGTTGGCGAATGCGGTTGTACGCTCCCCGCAATTTAAAAGAACCCGACCTCTGCAAGTTTTCCAGTTTAAAAAAGACCCGGCTGCCCACCAGATCATTTACATAGCTGAACTCTTGCAGGGGAGTGCGGTATGTGACTCCCGCCAAGGCCGATTCCGCTTGTCGCACGTCTTCCAGCGTCGGCCAATGTATCATGACAATTCCTCCCAGTGTACCAACCGCTTGACCCAATCCGAAGGTGCTACCGAACCCACGCCATCATCGGCACGATTCCACTCCAAAATGGCGCTATAATCCTCCACTAGTTTATGGCGCGGTTCGCGGGTTGCCACCAGCACCCCGACACCGACAACCTGTGCGCCGAAATCCCCTAACAAGTCTTGGGCCGCCCGGGCAGTGCCTCCTGCCTGCATGAAATCATCAACAAACAACACCCGTCCCCCGCGGACCAACGCCCGCCGGGCCAATGACATGGATTGCACGTGACGCGACGATCCCGATAAATAGTTAATGGATAGGGACGATCCTTCGGATAGGCGATGGTCACGGCGCAACAGCACCACGTCGACGCGAAGCGCGCGAGACGTTGCCAAAGCCAGTGGGATTCCCCGGGTTTCGACGGTAGCGACATAGTCCACGTGCAAATGGCGAAAGCGTTGCCCCAAAAGCATACCCAGCCCATCGATTTTGTCAGGGCTAAACAACAAATCCGTGACATAGAGAAAGCCGTCGGGTGTGAGCCGATCGGCATTGGTCAATTCCGCAGTAAACACTTGCAACCCTTCGCGCAAGCGTTCCGCATCAATGCTCGGCCAGAAGGTCACGCCCCCTGCTGCGCCCACATGCGAATTAATTTCTCCCAAGCGGGCATCCTCCAGTGCCTCTTTCACCAAGAACAGATCCTCGCTTAACGTCGACTTCGCCACATTCAAGCGCCGACTTAAATCGGTCAGGTTAAGCTGATCGCCAGGTCGAGCCGTAATTAAGCGCGTGAGCGCGATCAATCGCTTATGCCGCTGATCACTCACGAGATGTCCCAGCCCTGTCCACTCGCCTCGCTCGCTTGTGTCCCGAGTTCTCGTTCAGCCAACGCTAAGTCTTCCGGCTTGTCAACATCGACGCCCACTTCAGCATAAGGGAACACCAGCGCACAGCCTGAAATTCCCAAAATCCTCCCCACGCGCCGCTGAACATCATCGAGAGAAAGTCGCCCCGCAACCAGCCGCAGCAAAAGCCCCGGCCCAATATCCCGTGCGAGTTTCCACGGAGATTTGCGATGCGCCAACAACACCTCGGCGCGTTCCTTCAAACCCGGGACCGCAGACACCTTGGCCAAAAAAATATTGCCGCCCGTAAAAACTCCTTCCCGCAAGCGGATGTAGGTCCGTTTGGTCCCCGGAAAACGGGATTCTACCACGACTTTAGGGATGACGGGATAGACCACGTCGACATCGCGCGGGGCTCGCTGCAAGAATGTATCGATGATGGGTCCAGATATCCAGGGAATGTCAGACGTGACAAAAAGTACGCGTTCCGTCTGCGGCGGAGCAGTCTTCAGGCCCTGTAAAATATTCCCGAACAAATCCTGCGCCATCGGCGCGATCGTGAGATTGTCGCGCTGCAAAGAATCCGGGCCGACCAATCCAATGGAGCTGACTGCCGAAGACGCTTGCAACGCGTCAAGCACCCAGTCCGCCATGGCGCGTCCACCGACTGGAATCTCCGCCTCGTAGAGATTCGGATGCGTGGCCTTCAACAATCCGCGGTTGGGTTGTCCCGCTAATAAGATCGCATGCACGTCTTAATTTCACTTCTTTCACCAAGACTCCAAGACGGTCGTCGCGTGAACTAGCGGCACACCACGCAACACCAGGCGCTGAGCCATCCATTGGGCCCAGTCTTCGTCTCTGCCAAAAATGTAATAGGTGGGACCACTGCCCGACAAGGCCAACGCAGCGCCATCGGCCGCCGACCGCATCAGGTCGCGAAAATCGCGCAAGGACGGCATCACCCGAAACGCTGCCGACTCCAAATCATTGTGTAGGTCCTCCTCTTCAGGCCACTGCCCATCGGTCAACGCCTGCACGACCGCAGCGATTGCATCACTTTCCCGGCCATGCCCACCCACCTCGTCAAAGGCTCTATACACGGCGGCAGTTGACAACACCACCCCCGGGTTAGCCAACACCACCCCGCCAGCAGATAACGACGGCACCGTCTCCAGGCGCTCACCGTACCCCTGTGCTCGCGCCGCACCCCCGACGATAAAGAAGGGAACATCCATTCCCAATTGCGCGCTCTGTCCTAAGAAATCAGGGTGTCGCAACTCTTCCGATCCGGCAAAAGCCCATCGGATTAATGCCGCGGCGTCTGAACTGCCACCGCCTAGCCCCGCGCCAATCCATGTCACCTTGTGCAGACGACCATACACACAGGGCAGATCCGGCTTGCGCTGCTTCGCCCAGCCATAGGCCCGGACCACTAAATTCTGATCGTCCATGGGCAGGGACGACTGCGTAGACTCCCATAGCATATAATCACGAGGCTCAAGATACAACTGATCAGACAGAGCCACCGTCTGCATAACCGTATCGACGGGGTGATATCCACTCGCGTCGCGCGCTCCCACCCAAAGGCCCAAATTGATCTTGGCCGGCGCCTGATACCAGGGCATCCTGCACCATCTCCCAACTACACAATTCGGGATCCGGCACAAAAAATCCTCTTGTCTCTATGCTTGTTGCAAAAAACCCTGGCGCCCGCGCTCCACCAACGCCTCTTCTGCGGCCTCGCGCACGCATTGGTAGCGTTCGTATAAAATTAATACCAAGGAACCCGGTTCTGCTGTCAGAATGGCCTCTTTCACGGATTCGGCTTCGTCTAGGACCACTTTCACGTCGCAAGTTGGCACCCGTGCCGCCGCACGGCGAATTAGTTCCGCGACCGCGCCGGGCTCCCGGCCGCGTCGATCCGCATCTTCACGGATAATGACGCGATGGCTAAAACTGGCCACAACCTGCCCGGAAGCCACAATGTCGTCATCGCGCCGGTCTCCGGGAAGCCCTACCACCGTAACAATTCGTCGTGGTCTCAGGCGTCGGCAAATATCGCCTAAGGCTGTGATGGCCGGAACATTGTGGCCATAGTCCACCAACACTCGCAAATCGCCTCCATCTAACATTTCCAAGCGGCCGCGGTTTAGGCCCGCTCCGCCCGCTGGAAAGGTTCTGAGACCTTCCGCGACCAGCGATGGCGCAAGCCCCAGCGCTAGCGCGGCGGCGGCAGCGGCTGCCGCATTGGCCACATTAATTGATGCGACGCCACCCAAACTGGACGGCAGGGCGCGAATGCCAATCAGCCGGCGGTCGACGCCGGCACGCGCATGATAGAGAAAACCGCGCTTGCAATAGACCGCCTCCCCCCCTGCATGCAAATGGCGCACGACCTCAGGATTCGCCGGCTCCGTCGAGAACAAGACAATGCGGCCACGGCAGCGATTCTTCAGAGCCAGAACCCGGGCATCGTCGGCATTGAGCACGGCACTGCCGTTGGGTCTTACGACATCCACCAGCAATGCCTTTAAATGAATCAAATCCTCCAACGTCTCGACGCCATCTTGTCCCAAATGATCTTGACCAATATTGGTCACAACGGCCACATCCACGTCATCAAAACCAAGGCCACCGCGGGCAATTCCACCGCGTGCGGTTTCGAGCACAGCCCATTGCACGGTCGGGTCATTGAGCACGAGGCGAGCTGACCAGGGACCGGTCAAGTCCCCGGACTTAACCACCTCCCCACCAATGCTAATCCCATCCGTCGTCGCCATCCCCACCCGGTATCCCGACCGGCTTGCAATATGACCCAGCATCCGCGTCACCGTCGTTTTGCCGTTTGTGCCGGTAACCGCAGCCACGGGTATTCGCCCGTCGCGGCCCCAAAACAGATGGTCGATGATGGCATCGGCAACCGGCTGAGGCACTCCCGCAGCCGGATACAGGTGCATACGCAGTCCCGGCGCCGCATTCACCTCGATGATGGCCCCGTTGGCTTCCGTCAGCGAGCAATCCAATCGAGGCGTGACGACGTCCACCCCGGCAACATCTAGCCCAACTGCCCGGGCAGCCCGAACGGCGTCGTTGGCCAACTGGGGACACACCTTCGCGGTCACATCGAAAGCCTCGGCCCCCGTGGACATGTTGGCCGTACTGCGCAAATCGACGACCACCTTAGGCGGTAAGACGGTATCCCGCGCGTAACCTTGCCGTGCTATAGTCTGCTCGGCCTCTTGGTCCCACATTGCCCAACTCATCGGGAATCCGTGATCGGGACCGCGCCGCGGATCCCGGTTTAACTCCTGCATCAATTCGTTCAAAGTATGCACACCGTCACCCACAACCCTTGGCACCTTGCGCTCGGTCGCCGCTACCATGTGGTTGCCAACCACCAACAGTCGCAACGTTACCCCCGCAATCTGCTGTTGAATCAGCACCTGCTGGGTGCTAAGTTGCTGCGCCGCCTGCAATCCCTGGCGGAGTTGTTGCGGCGAGGAGATATTCATCACCACGCCATGCCCATGACTTCCGTCCAAGGGCTTAACGACCACAGGATAGCCGATCCGGTCTGCGAAAAGGCGCGCCTCCTCGAACGAGCGAGCGGTAAAATGCAAGGGAACCGGTAATCCCGCATCTTGCAGCAGCTGCGAAGCCAACTGCTTGTCCTGCGCCACCTCGACGCCGACGATATTGGTGTTGTCGGACAACGTAGCCATTATGCGCCGCTGATTGACCCCTTGTCCAAGTCGGATGAGGTTCTGGCGGTCAAGTCGCGCTACAGGGATATCCCGGCGTCGCGCCGCCGCCGCAAGGGCCCGTGTGCTCGGACCGAGCCGGTACTGGCCCAGTTCGTTGCGAAAATTTTGCAACCGCTCGTCATAGTCATCGATGGCCCGGTTGTCCCAAATCCCTGTTACGGTCTCAATTGCTAATTGTAAAGCCAACCGACCCCCGGGTTCGGTTTCTGACTCAAACACAATCGTCACCAGCTGGCCTGAAAGTTCGCGTGTTTTCCCATAGACGCCGCGTTCTCCACCCAGATACAGACACTCTAGGGCGACATGTTCAACCACATGTCCCAGATACGTGCCTTCTTGCAGCCGTTCGGCAAATCCGCCGCGATGGCCGCGGGAGCAATGGTGTTCCTTAAGCCCAGGCAGTACCTCGATCAACCTCGGAGCGAAGTCAGTGTGAGCCGTAGACGGCACCGCCCCATAGTTGCCCAAATCCAGCCTCGCCTCAACAGCTGGGCGCAGTACATGGCGATTGGGCCCAGCGAAAAAAGTGAGGGTTATTATGTGCACGTTAGTCCTCCCTCGGATCCCGTAAAGAGCCGGGAAGCCGTTCATTCAGATCAAAATCGTAACCTTGCGGCAAGACGTGCAATCGCACACCGGTAATCGCCAGCGGGCGGTCGGCGCGCGACTCCGACGCATTGGTCTCGTCAACGCTCGACCCGTCCAACAATGTCACCGTGCGCGATCCCCAAACGCGCAGCCGGTGTTCGGCCAACCGCACTTCGATAGCGGTATCCTCATCGAGCCCCACCCCGAGAATGCCTGGGTTCTGAGCCAATGCCGACAATAGGCGGCCAATACGCCCGCGCTGGGAAAAGTGTTGGTCTATCACCGCCCCGACCCACAGTCCCATTCCCGGTGCCATCTGCACGGTATTCTTGGTCGGGGCCTTTTCGCCCTCCCCCATGACAATCATGGTATCGGACATCATGGATGCGCCCGCCGAAGTGCCAGCCACAGCCAAGCCGCGTCGATGCTCCTCTAATAGAACGTGATGAAAAAGTGTGCCGCCCAGCACACTGGTAATTCGCAATTGGTCACCGCCACTAAAAAACAACATAGCGCATCGCCGGATCGCGTACACGCGCTCGGCGCGCGACGCCTCGCGGCGACTGTCCACGGTCAAACCCAGCACCTCTTTGAGGCCTAGTTCGGTAAAGATCTTTTGATACTGCGAAAAGGCCGCTTGACCTTCCCGCGAAGCGGTCGTAACCACCCCAAGTATCGGCTGACGAGAGGATGCCTGGGTTAGCTGCACCACACGTTGCAAAATCGCCCCTTCATGGGTTTTGTCCTCATTGCCGCCAATAATGATTAACGGGCCGATGGTAAGTCGCCTCCCGAAAAAGAAAAAGAACGGCTGGATGCCGTCCTATCTTCTTCCCCTATGAAGAGGTTTATACCCACAAAGAAACCTCCGTCGCGGAGGTAAAAATTCAGCTCGTGAGTGATTCGGGCAGGATGAGCTCGACGGTTTCTGTTAACACATCGGTGTACGAATATGAAACGCGCCGCTCGGACAAATGACCTTCCTCAATTTTCACCACGAAGATGTATGGATATGTCTTTTCCAAGATGCCTTCCTTTTCGTCCACCTTCTTGCGGCCTTTGTTGGCCTTAACTCGAATTCGCTCCCCCACATGCGACTCAAGTTCTTTTTTTATATCGTCCAATACGCTCTTAGCTGCCACGCGACCACTTCCTTCCTCACAGATGAAGGGCAACAATACTGATTTTAGCATTCGTTGTCAGTTATGTCAAATGAGCCGATTATTTTAGCAATATCATTGCGTTGCAGTCAATAGGGGTCGACGTTGAAATTGCGATTGCCGACTCATGACATGCGAACCAAAGTGTTGAAAGTGAGCTCGTATTAAGACCGGGTGCCAGTCGTGACCGCTTCACCCATATCGTCGTCGGTCCTCTTTGTAAACACCCCTGAAAACACCCCGCACACCAATCTTCCATTATCTGCAAAGTTGCGATTTTCACTGTGCTCATATAAACCCGCCCGGACACTCGGGGATCACGGAGGCGTTCGCGGCATGACAGACTGTTCCATCCACCCTAATTGGCGAGAAGCTTGGCGCATGCGGCCCCCCACACAATGGAATAATTCGAAGAAAATGCGGCGTGACTCCTGCAGACCGTTCCTGCTGTCCCGCAGTATCTAGACGGAATACGCACCGTTCGGTGGATTGCCATCCTCCACGCTACGCGTAGGGGTGCACGGCGCCTACCGACTCAGCGCGGGCGGTAGACTTACCGCCGCCATGTCGCTGTTCGCCCGAGATCGGGGTAGTCCCCCATCAGCTTTCAGGTGCCGCTATATCGCACGACTAACGACCGGACTGTGACTAAGTCTAGTCATGCGGTGGTAGATCGGCCCGTTTGGGATCGTGAGCCCCACATCCTTGCTTTTCGACATTCTTTACAACATCGCGGAGAACAACGAGGCTCGCCACAGGCCGCCTTAGCCCGCACCACCTATGGGTCCGGTCTGCGCCCACCTATCCCATCGCTCGAAGTCGGCTGATTCGCCAGGGTGCGGGCCGTCGGCGCGTTTCATCGATATCCGGGAAGCCGTTCACACATTCGAATTCAAGGTCCAGCCGCTCCATCAGCGGCCGACCCGCGAGATTCCCTGCCAAAACCCTTAAACGCCGTGTCAAACCCGACCGCTGACTTCGGCGAATTACCTCAACCGTCGTAGACCAACTCATTCGCGCCTTGAGATCCGAACTCTCGATACGGCAGCCATCGATTGATCGTGTCGGTTGCGCTTGGCCGCCGCGGACTTCCGCTGTTGGGAGAGAAATCTCACATGGACATGGGAGAATTAGCCCGTTCCATCATTCTACGGTAGCAGAGCAAATCTCCTATTTCGTATATTTATCGGCGACCGTAGATGCCCCGAATGACTCTGGCTTGATCGCAGCACGGTAGCCGCTGCCTGTCACCATGCCCACAATTTCCCGGATTAGGTCTTTCGTTTCGCCTTGCCGTCCCACATCGATGTGAATTTGCACATCTAGATCCACAACCCCAGATTTTTCGAACGTCTCCGTCAAGCGCGACGCCACCGACAAACTCGTCGAGGTTTCGTAAAAAATCTTTTGCCGCAAACTCTTGATAATGCGCCGATGCGCTCGGTGAAAATAATATCGGCCGCCCTTACCCAGATGATGAACCACGATCGCGGTGACCAAAACCGTATCGTGCCGCGTATGCGAATCAGTTCCAATGATAATGCGATATTGGTCGTCTGGAGCCTGATTTAGATACTGCAACATATCGGCAAACATTTCTTCAAAAGTTAGCCGCCCTTTTGTCGGACTCTCAAAAATCATCGCAGGCTCTGCTCCTCTGCCTCCTTAAGCGCCGCCGCCAGGCGTGTCCACTGATCCAAGGTCAACTCCTCTGCACGCGCTCGGGATGCAATATTTAAGGCGGACAACACATCCGGCCAAGCAATCTCGCTCCATACCGCCGACAAACACTTGCGCAAAGTTTTGCGCCGGTGCTGAAACCCGGCCCGAACGATCCGCCGGTATGCATGCCAGTCAACAGCCAGATTGGGGTGTCGAATTAATTGTATCACAGCCGACTGGACCTCTGGACGGGGCGAAAAACGGTCCGGAGCGATCAATGGGATACCCTCGCGAACATCCATTTTATATCGCAAAAGGACGCTTAACGCCGATGTGTTTCGGTGCCCCGGGTCTGTCAAAAGACGCTGAGCCACTTCGCGCTGCACCATAAAGACAGCCCGATGCCACGGAAAATCCAACACCAATAGCCGACCAAGCAACGGAGCCGTCAGATAATAGGGAACATTTCCCACTACGTTGGCGGATTCCCACCCAACCTGCCGCAAGGCATCGGCCCACGAAATGCTAAGAGCGTCCTGATACAGCGTGGTCAGTTGCGCGGGAAAACGCCGAGCCAGATGGTCCAACACCGGCTTGACCCGTTGATCGATCTCGATGCCGATCACTGACGCACCGTGCTCTAATAAGGTTAACGTCAACCCCCCCACGCCCGGGCCAATCTCTAGCACTTGCGCAGGCACGCTGTCGCAGTTCAGCAAGTTGACCATCGCTTCAAATATTTCCCGGTCAATTAAGAAATTCTGGCCCCACCGTTGCGACGGGGCCAGATTCAAACGACTTAAGACCCATTGCAGTCCGACGGGAGACCGCGGGTCGACCCATTGCCCGCTCAAAGGTCCCCGCCCCCCATCTAGTACGAACTGAGTATATACACCGTGACGTCGCGCACGCCCCAATCTACCGCCTGCTGCGCATCGTCGTAACATAAGTCAATGCGATCCCCGACAATAGCTCCTCCGACATCCGCAGCCACCGCAAACCCATATCCGGGAATGTAAAGTCGCGTACCTAACGGTATGACCGCGGGATCCACTGCCGCGATCCCATAGCCCGCACGCACACCAGTGGCGGTATACCCGCTAGACCAGGCGGGATCCGGCCAATATGCCGTGCTCACCATCGGAATGGCGGCGCTAAACTGCGGCACTGCAGTGCCGCGTGAGATGGGATGGGCCGTCCCGTAATAGATGATTTCCCATTGTGGTGAGTGCCATTCGTGCATGCCAATCACTTGGCTTTTGACCACTTTGCCTGCTTGCATGAGATCACGCACAACCGCCACCCGTTCGCCAAATTGTCCCGAACGGTGAATCATAACGCGACCCTGAGGCAGGTAGGGATCCGGGACGTGGCGAACCCCAAACGGAATTTTTTGCCGGATGCGTTTGGTAACCCACCAACGCTGGATGACGTTAACAGTAGTAGAAGATGTAATCTTCGCGTTCAGGGCTGGGCGTACTAAATCCAGAGGGCGCATCTTGATTTTAGCGGCGCTCAGCACCGCCTGAACGTTATAGCGCGTGGTCCACACATGCATACGGCGGTTATCCATGAGAACCATAACAGGAACAGCCTTTCGCACAATGATTGGATGCCCCGGTGTTACGATTCGACTCGGCTCAATCACGTCGTGCCGATTCGCCGGCACGCCGGCTTTGTGGAGAATGCCCTTCACAGTATGTGAAAACGTCCAAATCGATAAGTGTCGCTTGTGCTTCGGGCCTTGGACCACAATGTCGACCTGTCGGAACTGGGACCCCGCTACGGCTGCACCCATCACGGCGATGGCCGCTGCTCCCAATAGTAAGGCATGCAATCCCGACGTCTGCCATTTAGCCAAACAGCCGTCCCCCTTTACATCGCTCCCTCGACATTAGTCTTGCGGCCGCTACTCCCTAGAGGCTATCGCCAACGAAAAGAGAGTCGCCGCATTGCCCATAGTAACCGCAAAAAGTTGCTCTGTCGAGCAATTTTTTAGGGCAGCCAGCACCTCCGCCACCCGAATCACGCGCATCGGCTCATTGCGCTGGCCGCGCCACGGCACCGGAGACAAGTAGGGCGCATCCGTTTCAATAAGAAGGCGGTCGAACGGTAACGTCTCCGCCACTTTTCGCAAGTCATGCGCATTCTTAAAGGTCACGGCGCCTGAGAACGAAATGGACCAGCCAAACTCCACTACGCGTTGGGCAAATTCTGGCGTTCCTGTAAAACAGTGAATGACGCCGCGGCGATGCCCTACCGTGCGAATAATCTGCCATGTATCCTCCTCGGCTTCACGCGTGTGAACAGACGCCGCCACGTTCAATTCTCGCGCCAGCGTCAATTGTTCCAAAAACACGGTCCTCTGTACTTCGGGAAGGCTGTGATTATAGTGGTAATCCAGTCCGATCTCCCCAATACCCGCGACGATGTCACAGTGAGCCACCCACTCGCTCAACTGATCGAGATCCGATCGGCGGCGTTCTTTGGCGTCGTGTGGATGAATACCCACCAACGCCCACGTATCGTTCTTTTCACATGCAAACGCAACAGCCGCCTTTGAGCTAGGCATGGTATAGCCCGGCACAATCAGACCAATTCCACTCTGCTGGGCGCGGCGATACACGTCGTCGCGGTCGCCGTCAAAAGCTGGATCCTGCAAATGACAATGGCTATCGATCAGCTTGACCGTCATTTCACCCGAGCCCCTTCTGCAAGGCGCTTCGTCGGCGCGACAATGCTCAACTCTTGGCTGTCGGAACCCGCTAGCAGCATGCCTTCACTCATAATGCCGCGGACCTTCACCGGCTTAAGATTAGCGACCAAAACCACTTGTTGCCCAATCAGTTCCTCGGGACGATAATAGGGACGAATCCCGGATACGATAGTGCGGTCGCGCTGACCGTCGAATACGGTGAGCTTTAACAAACGATCGGCGCCGTCTACGACCTCGCAGCGGCGCACCGTGCCGATTCTAAAATCCAACTTGCGAAAGTCATCAATCGTCGCAGAAGCGGTGATATCGACCTCTTTTCCATCTGTCGCCAACGCGTCATTTTTTTCAATGCGTGGAAAGATTGGTGCTTGACGACGAACCACTATCCCCTCGGCGTCGAATCCAAACCAGGCTTCACGATAGTTCTCCACGGGCTGCTCCAGTCCCAATTGTTCTCGAATTTTATCGGGCGTCTCCAACAAGAACGGTGTCAGCAGCACAGACACCACCCGCAAGGTTTCCCACAATCCATACAGCACATTGTGCAGGGTGACGCGGTCGTCACTCCTCGCCAGATCCCACGGTTTTTTCTCTTCGATGTACTTATTGGCGCGCCCAATCAACCGAAATATCGAGGTCAGCGCATCTGAAATGGCCAGCTGTTCCATCGCCGCCTCAACCTCTCGATATGCTCGCGCCGCTTCTTGAGCCAATATTCCGTCATCCCGTTCAGCTATCCGCGCAGGGACTCGCCCCTGCGCGAACCGTTCAATCATGGCGGTAGTCCGCGACAACAAGTTGCCCAGATCATTGGCTAAATCCACATTCGTGCGCAAAATGAGCGCCTCTTCGGTGTAGCTACCGTCGGCTCCAAACGGCACTTCGCGCAGGAGGTAGTGACGCACCGGGTCGACCCCGTAGCGGTCCAGCAACTCGACCGGGTCCACCGCATTACCCATTGATTTACCCATCTTGGCCTGCCCGATAAGGAGCCACCCATGTCCGAAAACGCGCGTTGGCAGGGCAACCCCCAAGGCCATCAAAATGATCGGCCAAATCACGGTATGAAAGCGGACAATTTCCTTGCCAACTAACTGCACATTGGGCGGCCACACCGCGTTAAACCGCTCGCTATCCTGGCGATACCCGGCCGCGGTCAAATAGTTGGTCAAGGCATCAAACCACACGTAGATGACATGGTCCGGATCGCCGGGCACCGCAATGCCCCAGGACACGCCGGTACGTGATACCGACAAATCCTCCAGTCCGGCATCAATAAAATTCAGCATCTCATGACGCCGAGAAGGCGGCTGAATAAAATCTGGGTGTTCCACAATATGCGCGCGCAATCGATCTTGATAGCGGCTTAGGCGAAAGAAGTAACTCTCCTGACGCACGCGCTCCACGGGACGTCCACAATCGGGGCAGCGCCCGTCAATTAACTTAGATTCAGTCCAATACGATTCGTCTGGTAAACAGTACCACCCCTCGTAAACCCCTTTATAAATATCGCCCTGATCCAAAAGTGTTTGAAAAATGGACTGAACCACTTCGCGATGTCGGGGCTCCGTGGTCCGGATAAAGTCATCGTACGAAATACCCAACCTTTGCCATAGCGGATTCCGAATGTAATCTACAATCGGCGTCACAAAATCCAAGGGACTTAGTCCCGCTTGATCCGCCTTCTTTTGAATTTTTTGTCCGTGCTCATCCGTGCCGGTCACGAATAAGACCTCTTCGCCCCGCAGGCGATGAAACCGAGCGAGTGCATCGGCAGCCACCGTCGTATACGCATGTCCAACATGCAAATTGTCGCTCGGATAATAAATAGGCGTTGTAATATACCAAACTTGCCGACCCATCTCCGCATCTCCTTAAAGGTAGTCTCATCCACAAAAAAACCCCTTCACGCGAAGGGGCGACAACAAGCCGCGGTACCACCCTTTTTGGTTCTTGCCAGTCCAATATCGGAGACTATCCGGAAGTCTTACTCGCATTCAGACTCCGAGCTCCAGGGCCATACCCTAGCGCGCTGGCGACGGGCTCACACCCTCCCCGCCTCGCTGCCGCTGCTCACGCTGGCGTTTCCCTTTCCCCGCTCATTGTGGGCGCAGTTTATCAAACCGCTTACTATTTGTCAAATCAAGGGCTGTTCCACCAGGTTGGCCCTATGCCCCAGTTTCCTCGCTGTTTCGACAAATTCCGGCCACGAATTGACTATATTTTGGAATTTCTGGTATGATACTGGTATCATCATGTCGAACGCGAAAGGAGGATGGCAATGAAGTCGACCGGCATTGTACGGCGCGTTGACGAGCTCGGACGAGTAGTGCTTCCGATTGAGTTGCGCCGGACCCTCAACATCAGTGACAAGGACTCGCTCGAAATTTACGTTGACGGCGAGAAAATTGTTCTCAAGAAATATGAGCCCGCGTGCATCTTTTGTGGAAACGCCGAGGGCATCGAGACCTTTCGGGGAAAAAATATTTGCCGATCCTGTTTAAAAGATTTGAATACGGAGGCCGTTTAATACCCGTGCAGGCGCTGATATAATTCCCGACGGTCTATAGCGTTGTCGCGGGCAACCTGTCGGATGGCGTCATTCGGGTGCATGCCTTGTTCTATCATTCTCTCCACCCGGGAGACCAGTTGAGGCCAATCAACTTCGCTACTTCCGGGAATTTTTTTTCGAGGCCCGATCACCAACACACACTCACCTTGCCACGATCTCGGCGTTTCCACTAATGCTTGCAAGGAACCTCGCCAATACTCCTCATGACGCTTAGTCATTTCGCGACCCAAGACAATTTCGCAAATTCCGACGCTCGTGTTCAGGTCCATGAGCGTTCTGTCCATGTGGTGCGGGGATTCGAAAACCACGGCGGCGTACGGCCACTGAGCGATTTCTGCCAAAACCCGGCGCCGCGGCTCCCCATGGCGGGGTAGAAAACCCCAAAATCCAAACGGTGCCGGAAAACCGGAAGCCGCAAACGCGGTAATAGCGGCCGATGGCCCGGGAATGACCGAGACATGCAAACCGTGAGCCCAGATTGCTTCGACCAGTTCTTGCCCCGGATCCGAAATCGCTGGCATTCCCCGATCGCTTACCAAGGCCAAGGTGTGGCCTTGCTGCAGTTGGCTAATCACCTCGGGAATGCGCTGGCGCGTATTATGAGCATGAAACGACAGTAGCCGCACCGCAATCCCGGCATTGTGGCACAATAGCCCAGTCACACGCGTGTCTTCTGCTAACACGATATCCACGCCTGCTAAAATCTCTTGCGCGCGCACCGACCAGTCCTTCAAATTGCCGATCGGTGTGGCCACCAAATAGAGGGTGCCCGGGATCAATTCATCCATGGCTCGGTTCGCCTCCCTGTGCCTGCGCGTCGACCAGTGCCGCTTTACGGGCATGTGGCCAGCGCTTGATGCGGCGTTCTGCCTTCAGCGCCTCGCCATGTGTCAGCGGGCCCGTCCACCAACACAGTTGCAACGGACCGCGTCCTCGGGTGTAACGTGCGCCACGCCCTCGGCAATGACTTTGAAAGCGGCGTTGCACATCAACGGCAATGCCCGTATAAAAGGTCCCGTCGCCGCAGCGGATGAGGTAAACCGACCACTCGGCTGTCTTTAACGACGAGGCCATACGCGCAAAAGTTGGGCTCGTGCCAGCTCCTCATTCCCATTGGCTTCAAGCTGGCGATACACGTCCTGCACCGTCTCCCAGGCGCGAAGCCATGCCAGTGACTGGGTTTGTCGATAACGCTGACGCACCCAGTAAGCCGCCTGCTCGACGCGGTCCGTCGTCAAAGGCTCGGATTGCAATTGCTGCCAAAGGTCGATACCGTCGGCGTCTGCCGTGGCCGCTGTAAACCGCCAATGCTGACAGCGGCTGCGAATTGTGGCAATAATTGCCTCAGGGTTTTGGGTTAGCAAAAGGTAATAGACGTAGGGCGGCGGCTCTTCCAGATGCTTAAGCAAAAATGTTTCAGCTTCGCGGCTTAGCGCCTCGGCCGGACGGAAAACAACCACCTTCATCGGCGCCCAGAGCGGGCCTGATGCGAGCCCCGCTACGGCGGCGCTTACCGCCTCTTTGCCGATCGTGCGAGGGCTGGGCAGACATTCGCTGTAATCAGGATGAGAGTTGACACCGGCCGCACACGACCGACAGCGACAGTTGTCTCCTCCTGTTTCCTCACACAGCATCGCGCGTGCCAGTTTCGCTACGATATCCGTCTGCTGATCGCTTTTTGCGCTAATCAACAAGGCTTGGGCCAACTGTCGGGATCGCACAAGTCGGATCATGTCCTGCAATTGCGACGACATCTCAAAATTTCTCATAACGGTCGACATCGAGAACAAATACGGTCGCGCCTCCCACCGTAACTTCCACGGGAAACGGCACATACGGCTCACCACTGTGACTGGGAGTTTGCGGGGTCAGCGTCTCATGCCGCACCGAACTGGTACGCCGCAAGACCGACAAGACCTGCTCCACATCGTGCTCTTCCACTCCAATCAGAATAGTGGTGTTGCCTTCCCGTAAAAACCCTCCCGTACTGGCCAGCTTCGTGGCACGAAAGCCGCGTCGGTTAATCTCGGTCACAGCACGTCCCGCATCTTTATCCTGAAGAATCGCAACAATGAGTTTCATCGCGTAGCCCCCCTCACATATCATTCAGCAATGTCTCAATCCGTTCCTGCAACAAGCCAAATACCTCATCTGGGCTTTGCCGACTGTCCACCACTAACCAGCGTTGGGGCTCTTGTTGCACCAACCATTGATACCCCTGCTCGACGCGTGCATAATACTGGGCGTCCCGCTCTTCCACCCGGTCCGCCCTCGCCATCGGAAAAGGGTCTCCTTTGAGCCAAATCGTCAAATCGGGCGTGCGCTCATGGACAACCACCCGATTAATCTGGTCCACTATTTTCACGGCCAGTCCGTGTCCAAATGCTTGATATGAAACACTGGAATCAATGAATCGATCCATCACCACCACCGCTCCCCGAGCCAATGCCGGCAGCACCACCGTTTCCACCAGTTCAGCGCGGGCGGCTGCAAACACTAGAAATTCCGCCAAACTGCTCTGAGCTTCCACACGCTGCAAAATCAATTCTCTCAGGGCTTCGCCCAAAGGCGTGCCACCCGGTTCCCTCACCGCCAGCACTTCATCCACTCGATCACGCAACCACGCACAAATTCGTTCAATTTGCGTCGTCTTGCCGACTCCGTCAATTCCTTCCAGCGAGATAAGAAGTCCTGATGTCATGACCGCACGACCCATACACAAAGTTGTCCGTCCAATCGTTTAATTCCCTGCAACGTTCCGGCCGCCTCTTGCACCCACTCACTAAGCCACTGAGTTAGTTCTGGGGTGAGCAATTCACCGGGCATCGCCGCCGGAATCCCCGGAGGATAGGGGACCAACGGGTCATGAGCAACTTCTCCAGCCGCATGCGCCAACGGGACCCAATGGCCTGGCTTCTCGAAAGCTTCTCGCACCCCCATTGCCGCCTTTAAGCGCGGATAGGAGAGAACCCTGAGCGCCTTGGGGTCATGCGTATCCGGCAGCCGAGCCAGCGCACTGGCCAAGGGCGCCAATGATTGCTGGGGCGAGAGGATCAGAGTACAACTGTGAGCCGTCACCTTTTCCACTGCTCCCACCGGGGCCAGCACCTGCGCAACGCGCAACCCCTGACCCATAATGGTCAACCGCGCCGGATCCACCTCCCAGTGCCGCGCTGCGGCCCACGGCTGCAGTAATGCGATCCTAGACTGAGCACACTGGATCCAGAGATCGCGTGCCCGCACCGCTAACGAATCCCAAGTTTGACAACGCTCGGGTTGCCGCCTTTCCCACTGCAAACGGTCTAAGGCGCCCAGCAACAGGTAGGAGGGGCTTGTCGTTTGAAGCACGCGCCACCACCGCTCAACCGCCGACGCTGAAACCCGATGGCCCTTCAGATGCAGCAATCCCGTTTGAGTCAGGCTGGCTTCGTTTTTATGCACGCCGTGAGCCACCAGATCCGCGCCGATGGCCAAGGCCGAGGCTGGATAGTGCGGTCCTTGCCAATGACTGCCATGCGCTTCGTCCACCACCACAATCAATCCCTGCTGATGGGCGGCTTGCACAATCTCCGTCAATGGTGCAGCCAGCCCGTCGTAGGTGGGGCGAGTCAAAACAACGCCATCCACACCGGATAGATCACTAGGAAAATTTTTCAGCGGCAAGGGCAGTCCGGCGCCGATGAAGTCGGGATAGAGCCAACGAACCTTATAGGCGCCAATAATAAGGGCGCCTAACACAGAACGGTGGATGGCCCGGTCAATCAAGAGTGTCGAGCCAAAAGGGAAAGCGGCCAAAATGCCCGCCATCACTGGCAACGTAGCGCCCTGCACCGAATACCAGGTTCTGTCGGCCCCATATGCCGACGCCATCAGCCGTTCAGACAGTTCCACCGGATTAGGTGTGGCATGCATGTCCTCAATTTCCGTGATATCGTTAGCCCAATCCAAAAACTCACCATGCACCGGCGTGACGCCTTTGTGCCCGGGGGTGTGCCAGCGTTCGCCTCCATGCTTTCGATAACGGGAAAGCATGTCCAAGACGGGTGCGTCCACCAGCATCCCCCTCTCTGCGGAACTTTGTAGTATTTTACCGTGTTTCGTGCGGTTGCGAAATTGCCAATTCGCTAGCGTCCCTTCAACGTCCGCCGTCTCGCCGCCCCACCATCCAGTAAAACGTCCTAATCATCGCAGAAAAAGTCGGCGCCGGTCCTCCTCAGTGGACTAAATCCTCGCAGAGTCGAATAAGTCCTAGCGGGAGGGATCGGACATGAACAAACGACACTTGACCATTTCCCGCCGCACTGCGGGATGGCTGGTCGCCATCTTTGCCGCCCTAGTCGTGATTCACTATGCTTATAGCACCAGCGTCGCCAATTTAGCTCGTACGGTCATGGGTAAGCCTGCCATCGCCGTCGCCCTGCGCGGCGAAATTACAAATCTCAACGCCGACCACATGACCGTGACTCTCGAGGATCCCCATGGTGACCTGACCAATTTGTCGCGACAAGTCATCCTCACCGATCAGACGCGCGTCATGGCGCCCGGTAAGCCGCAAGTGACCGGCAAGTCAGGTCTAGCGTACCTAAAGGAAGGATACCGTGTTTCCGTCAGTGGCCAGGGAACATTAGACAACAGCGTGGAAGCGCAACTGGTCGAAGTCAACTTTCCACCAATCAATGGCGTTGTGAGTCATATCGATACCTCGCAAATTACGGTTGAGGTATCGGGACAGCCGTCCCCAGCGGTGGTGGATGTCACGTCCCATACGGCATTCTTTATGCCCGACGGCAACGTCTTTGCACTCAAGGTAGGAGCACCCGTTAGAGTCTGGGTTGTCCCCAACAGCGCGGCCAATTCTGGATTGACCGCTGTCACTTTGATGGTGAAATCATGACCGGCTTTTGTGTGTCTCAATCTGTGGTCGATGAAGTGCCCCGTACAGTTCGGGGCGCTCTTGTTTCCTGATGAATCGCGCGGTGAGCGGCCACCACGAAAGGTTTGCGTCTTGCGTCCACATGATCTATTCTTAGACGGACGAATAGACTGCCTCGTGTTGTCGTTTAGGGCAATGTTGCGGTAGCATGCTGATTTAGGTGACGATGGAGGAATTGTCCGTGATAAAGATTTTCCCTCAATTCGAAGACGATTTATTGATCCGTCTGTTTCATAAGGGGGTCAAGGCTCAATGGACGGTCTCCGACGTCGAGTGGCAGCAGCCGCTGATGATGGGAGAGGATGAGGCGCGCGCCCTTGCCCATATGTTGACACCGGTCTATCTCGGCGAGCAGTCCGCCATGATTGGTGCGAGCGTCGTACTGCCACAAATGGCTTTAGCCGGAGAAACCACATCGCAAATTTATTTGAGCAGTTTTTTAATGGATGAGGCCCGCCATTTCGAAGTGTTGACCCATCTCTATAAACGACTGGGAGAAGACCCGCTGAACGTGCGGCAAATGCCCGCTATGCTGCGATATCATAACCGCTTGCGCAAGGGTGATCGTATCGACTGGGTGTGGGGCATTCTCATCTCCGATGTGTTTGCCAAAAACTTTTATCAAATTTTTTCGCGCTCTCAACCGCAAGCGTTGTTCGGTGGACTATCGGGTCGAATTTTGCAAGATGAGTCACGTCACCAGGCATTTGCGGAGCACTATCTAAAAGGCGCTATCCCCCAGCTGGAATCGGCTCGTCTGCTCGAATTGGTCAAAATGAAAGACGAACTGCTTGACATTATGGATAACATGTATGAGCACCTGTTAGACGACGCGGGGCGTCTCAATATTGATGGCCGTTTATTTCTCGATGAGCTGCGGGCCGAGATTGAATACAAGGCCAAGCGTATCGGCTTGTCGTTGGATGGTCCCTCTGGCAAAGAAACCACGAAGCAGATGTTTTCCGGCGTAGGTGAGGGTGTGAAATCGGCCGTGCAAGATTTATCGTCCAAATTTCAAGGACTCAAAGCGTCTCGATGCGACACCTGCTTTGTGGCACTGTTGTGTCGGACACGACTGGTGCGGACGGCACAGTGCAGCTAGTCAATCGGACGCCCGAACATGCTCATTGTGTACCACGCAGTTCGTATTACAGCGTTTACGTTGCGCCCCGGTGACCACCCCGCGTTAAATGGGCCCGGAAAAAGTTTTCACTGCCGTGACTGGCCATTGATGCCGATGCCGACACTTCCAGCGCCAATGCTGCGGCGGCGATAATTTGGGCCAGGCGCTGGGCGGATCCGGGTCCATGACACTGCAGCAACCGCAAATACGTCTGAGCATGCGGAAGGGCAGTGCCTCCTCCGACCGTGCCCACTTCAATACCACCCATTTGCAAGCTAAAAGACGCCCCGTCTTGGACCTCTTGAATCGTGGCATGCGCCATACTGCTTGTGCCGACCATGCCTAAATCTTGTCCGGTGGTTGAAAAGATGGCCGCGACGGCCGAGGCCGGGGTAAACGCAAAGGATTGCATGCCGCTCGCGTTTGAACCGTGCAGCCCCGTCCATTCGAGGCTCTTCAGCTGTGCCACGGTCGTGTTGAGATAGCGCTTGAGGTGTCGATGTGTCAACTTGGCCGTGGCCATCACTGTCTTGCCGTGCCCGCCATTATAATGCTCGTGGCTTGGCTTCTTGTCCCCGCCCATATTCGCTTCCAAGAAAATGTTTAAGAGGCGCCAGGGCTTCCCGTCCAGGCGTCGGACAATTTCGCGGTTTAAGGCGTAGGCGTTGCGGGTAATCATGTTGGGTCCACACGCCTCACCGGTAAAGAAACGGTACAACAAATGGCAGACCGACCCAACGATTTGGGCGTCAATTTGCAAAAGGAGCGCGTGCCGCGAGACGTCGGACACGGCTTGTCCCGGCTTAAGTGCTTTGTCGGGATGATCGGGGTGGTTCAACCAGGCAATGAGATCGCCGCGAATCGCAATAATCCAATCATAGAACGCCTTGGATTCATCCGCCGACTCGAACACGAAGGCGCAATCACGAGTCATCATGTCATTAAGGACATAGGTCTTAATGCCGCCCGTGCGATTGAGAACGTGAAAACCACGCTGCATCGACATCGAGAGCCCGCCCTCGGTATGTGCTAACGGGACATACACATCGTCTTGGTAGCGGTCGCTCTCGACAAACTGACCTTGGCGCCATTGATATCGGCCCAGATCGAGGTGGGCAGGGCCCACAACCGATACCGGCATTACCATCTGACCAGTCAGAGCTTCCAAAAAAGGAGAAAGCTGAGTGGGATCAACACTCCAATCAAAGATGCGTTCGTCCTCGTTATGCCACTGCGGGAGATCACGCAAAAATTGCTGCCTTGCCTCGATTGCCTCTGGGTGATTGCGGTGGGACCAATGCTTTATCAACATCGCGCCTTCCTTCCCGGGATGATGCATAAAAGCCCTCGCCAAGGCGAGGGATCGAGAGGATAAAGAGGCGGTCGGCACGGCCTGCACATCCCAGAGCCCGACGGCTCCAGTAGGAACAGCGTGCGCGAGGGGGACGACCGTGTGCGGAATGGGAACGGGTCAACTCTCGCGGCGCGACGCACCGACCACACTGCCAGACGCTACGGGCGTCCA
>PXYV01000032.1 GCA_003023745.1 Sulfobacillus acidophilus
GAACGCGATTTTTCCTATCGATTGCCGCGTGACGGGGGTGTTTGTCGCGTGAATTCCCGCAAAACCTGTTATCCACAAGGCCATGGAAATGCACAACGCAAAAAGCTCTATTATCACCGCATAAGACATTGGCATGCCGTCCCCCGTGCGTTTCCCCCAAGGCCGCACGCAACACCCGCCAATTCTCGTCGAAGCTCTTGACGTGCGGTGAAAACGTCGTGGCATCGTCTTGCTCACCACGCTCTAATGCGTCAGCCAGCACTCACGGCAATCGCCTATGGGCACTGACCCCGGAGCACTTTTCATTTCCTCAGCTCGATGGCCATTCAGGTGACAGATATCCCCTGGTTTGCAGTGCACCACTCAGGCCACGCACGTCCTAAAGGGGGAGCGCCAGCTCGCGCTCCCCCTTTTACAACGGCTTTATGGTGCCCTGCCTCATCCCGCTTTAAACCGGCAACTTACCCATATGCCCGCTATTTAGACAATGTCCACAGATTGGGGTAATAAAGGTCGGTCACCTCGTTAAAGGTCGACACCGTTCCGTGAATGTTCTTGGCGTGCTCAGGCAGGCCGGTCCCCACATAGCTCGATGCCGTCCACGGCAGCCAGATGACCGGCACTTGTTCAGCCAGATACTTCAGGTAGGCATCCATGGCAGCCCGCGTCTGCGCTGGTGTTCCCACCTGGTTGGTCGTCGCATCGATCAACGCATTCATGGTTGCACTGGAATACCCACCGGAGTTGGCTCCGGCACCGGTGTTGAAGAGTCCGTCCCCCGAGGGATAGAAGTCGGGCTCGTAGGTCCATCCGCCGCCCCACCAAGCCATCGCCCACTTGGTCGGATCTGACTGGCTGGCGGTCGCAATGACATTGGCAAACGGTTCGGCCTGCAGCGTCACATCGATGCCCTCTTGAGCCCAGTCGGCCTTGATCAACTGCACCACGTCGGTTAACGTGGTGTCTCCCGACATGTAAATCATGTTAAATTTCAGTTGAACCTTGCCCTTGGTCATCACCCCATGCTTTTCCTTCCAACCGTGTTTTTCCAACAGCTTCTTGCCGGCGGCTGGGTTGTATGGGAACAACTGCTTATTAAGAGCGGGATCCCAAAACTGTGTACTGGGCTTGGATGCTAATGCCGTATCTTCGACGACGCCTTGACCGTGGTAAATGTCTTTAATGATGGCCGGCTGATCAACGCTCATTTCAAGTGCCTGCCGCACATAAGCCTGAGAAAAGGCCGTCCCGATGCCACCGGGCGCCTTGGGGCTCAGATTCGGCTGCAAATAGTCAAATCCAAGGATATAGGGGGTCGATAGCACATCGTTTGTCAGGCGCGTTCGGGAATCCCAGAAGGTATCCGGCAGATACCCGACCGTAATGGTGCCCTGCTCCAGTCCCGTAAATTCGCTGGTCGCGCTTGTCTCGTACTGAAAGATGAGCCGTTTAATGGTGGCTTTGTGCCCGTCAAAGCGCGTGTTGGGCACAAATACCCACTCGTCATTAGGCACGTACGACTGAAACTTAAACGCGCCGTCCACCACCTGATAGACCTTGGCATTGGGTGAATTGGCCACTGACTCAATAAACGACAATTCTTTGTGCATGTTCGTCGGGTACTTGTTCCACACCGCTTCCGGCACCGGGCTAATCTGTCCTAACCCGTTCAAAATAAACCAAGTGGGATTGACAGGCTTTGTGGTAGTGACCTTGACCACGTACTTGGACGTTGCGACCGCGCTCTTCCAGTCTTGCGGCAACCCGCCGATGCCAGTGAACGCGTAACTCCAGGGCGGCGTCGGCGACGTTTTGGACGTGGCTAGGAAAATATCCCAAGTGAACACAAAGTCTTTGGCCGTAACCGGGGCGCCGTTGGACCAGTGATACTTGGGGTTCAAATAGATGGTGTAAACATCACCGGCTTTGTTCACCGTGATTTTTTGAGCCAATGACTGGCTGTAATCCACGGTGTCCTTATTGGTGATGTGCAACAGGGGCAGATACATTAGCGCCTGGGTCTGAATGTTGGTGTTGCTCTCCGAACTAGCACCCATAACCGGAAAAAACCAACTGGGTGCGCTTTGTGGAGCCTCGGCGACAACAACGGTGCCGCTGGCGGCACTCGCCGTCGCGTTACTAACCGGACCCGAAGCACTCGAACTCCACCCAGCCAGAGTGACCATGCTGGTCACGCCTACAATGGCTAAGACAGATTTTTTCATCAACGCTTCCCCTTCATAATAGAGTAGTGGCCGAGCCCGTCCACGGCCGTGATCTGGTTGGTTGACAAACGCTCGACCCGACCTATGGCCACATCTCACTTGAGAAATCCCGCGGGCCTACAGCGCTGACAGGTACGGTTTCTGAACCCCAACGTGGCCTGGCCACCGCCATGCTATCGCACCCAGACTGCTTCGAAAATGTGCTAGTCACGAGAAGCTAAGACCACCAAAACCGTTCTTGACCGATCGCTCCCGTACCGGCTGCTCGCCAACGATGAATGTTCGACCAATTGGTGTGTCAATCCTGATCTGGAAACGAGTAGCAGTGATGGATAATCGCTTTAACCGGCTTTCAATCTTTAAAGGGTGTGGAATAGTCGATCCGCCCAGAGATCCTCGAGCAGTTCCGCCATGCGGTCGGTGACGACATCAACTATCCTTTCACCCTTTTCACGCGTGGCCAATCGACCGTCACCGGTCGTCGCGTCATAGAGAACCTTTTCATGCAGTCCCGGTCCCTTGACATAAAAGTTCGGCACATACGGATTAAAGGTCGCGTCCTCCATATGCACCCAGTCCGGCGCCAAAGCCAGCATGACGGCGGTTTCGTCTTCGCCGGCATGCCCCTGACCGCTGGTGATGGTGCGGATTTCTTTGGCATAGTCTAGCCACCAGCTGATAAGCACGCTCCGGATGCCAGCGTTGCCCATGTTTTCCATGGCCTCGTGCAGCGCGGCATTGTTTCCCCCATGACCATTCATAATCACTAGGTTTTTGACGCCCCAGCGTCCCACTTCCTTGCCGGTTTCAGCGACAAACTCCCCAAAGACCCGGCTCGGGATAGCGATCGTGCCGGAAAAGTGCGCCAGTTCCCAATTGTGGCCATAGGGGATGATGGGCAGCACGATCAACCGATCGGAATACCGTGCCTCCAGCCGTCGGCAAAACTCCAGCGGCGCGATATTGTCCGCACCCAAGGGGCAGTGCATACCATGCGCCTCCACACTGCCAACCGGCAATATGGCGGTCATCTCACCGTTTTCGACGTTCTCGTGAAAGGACTTCGCGGTGAGTTGTTCCCAATACACGTCGGCCCCATCCTTTCGCACTCAGTAACCTTTCTCGTGCTCGCTTTGATAATGCGGAAGGACAAGAACCTTGTCAAGTAGACAAATTTAAGAGATTTTTGGCAGCCACAGCGGCAAGTCTAGACGTGTACCCGCGCCCTTGTCATTTGATTCAGACCCATGGCCGACCCGTCGGCGCACCTCTTTGGCGTCATCCTTCTCACAGTCATCGCGCCGCGGATCGATTTCTTGGAGAATTCATAGTCCTAGCAATTGCACCGTCATACCAGCATATCCGCAACGTGTCGTGATGGTCCGCGGCAGATAAGCGTAAAGCCAGACCCCTTAACGAAAAACATCAGGGCTATGGCGGTATGCCACCTCATCGCGATGACTGCGCGCGTTTGCGGCCCGTGCCATCACAAACAAGAGATCGGACAGGCGATTGAGATACTGCAGCGTCGGTTCATGAATAGACTCCACCCGCATCAAGGCCACAACCTCACGTTCGGCCCGGCGCACGACGGTACATGCAACGTGCGAATAGGCGGATCCCAGACTTCCTCCCCTCAGCACAAACTTCTGAATTTTGTCGCTTTCCGCCGCATACCGATCAATCAACGGCTCCAGCAGCGCAGCCGCATCAGTTGGCGTGCGAAACGCATAATTTTGCACGCTGCTCGGAACCGCCAAGTCTGCCCCCACATCCCAAAGCACTTGCGACACTTCCTGCAGCACGGACACCATGTCAAAGTGGCCTTCCTGCTCCAGATGGGCTACAGCCAGCCCCACGAAAGCGCCGGCTTCGTCAACCGCGCCATACGCCCGCACCCGCAAATCGTCTTTGTAGCGGCGCTTTCCTCCTATGAGACTCGTCTTTCCTCGGTCTCCGCCACGTGTGTAAATTCTCACTCAGATTCTCCTTTCCCAGGGCTTAGGGGTACGCCCCATCGCTCCTCGTAGACCAGGGAGCGCAAATCCAGGCGTTGCCGCCATCCCACTCTTTCTAGTACCGGAATCTCCGGAAAATACGCAGTAAATCCGATTGTCAACAGTGCCACCGGGTCGACATGATCCGGGATGCCCAGGACTTGTCGCACATCTTCTTTCCGATACATGCTGACCCAGCCCATCGCCACCCCCTCCGCCCGCGCCGCCAGCCACATATTCTCGATGGCACAGGCGGTCGACATCACGTCTGTTTCAGGAATGGTATTACGCCCTAAAACATGGGGACCGCCTCGGGTTGAATCATTTGTCACACACAGTGTGATGGGCGCATCCAGTAACCCTTCTACTTTCAACCGCAAGTAATAGTCACGCTGGGGATCTGGATAGTGTGCTCCAGCAATGACCCGTTCGCGTTCAACCAGTTCCTGAAGACGCTGCCGCGTCTTCAGATCGCGGATGACCAAAAAGTTCCATGGCTGCATGAACCCCACGGAAGGACCTCTGTGCCCCGCGTCCAAAATTCGCGCCAATATGTCGTCGGGGATAGGATCAGGAAGAAAAGTCCGAATATCTCGCCGCGCCTCAATCACTTTGTACACCGCCTCTTTTTCCGCCGCTGAAAATCCCAGCGCGACCGGCACTTCAGGCCGAGGCTCTCGGCGTTGATCGCCTTCGTTGGTAGGCCCATGGGGATTGCTTACCCGCGCATCCGAAAAGGTCGCGGTCTCCGCCATCATTTTTAAAGCCTGAGTCAAGAGCGGCAGGGCTAACAAGGCTCCCGACGCCTCCCCTAAGCGCAAATCCAAATCAAGCAGCGGTGCCAGTTGTAGTGCTTGCAACAAGTGCGCGTGAGCTGGCTCCGACGAACAGTGGCCTGCGATCAAGTAGGGCCGCACCGCCGGTGCCACACGCACGGCAGCCAAAGCAGCTGTAGCGGTGGTAACGCCATCCAACAAAATCGGCATGCGGTGGGCTGCAGCCGCCATTACCGCACCCGTCATGGCTGCGATTTCAAATCCACCCACCTTTTGCAGCACGTCCCAGGCATCGCCGCCGTCAGGCCGATTGATGGTCAGAGCCGCGTCAACCACTGCGCACTTGCGAGCCAATCTGTCGGCGTCAACTCCCGTGCCCGGCCCGACCACATCTGATGTTGCCATCCCCAAAAGGCAGGCTGACATGGCAGACGCCGCCGTGGTATTCCCAATGCCCATTTCGCCCAAAATTACCAAGTCATAACCCTGACCGATCGCCTCCGACACGGTCTGCCAGCCCGCCTCAAGCGCCTCTTCCAATTCGGCGGCTGTCATCGCCGGTCCTCGCACCAGGTTGGCGGTGCCCAGTCCGACTTTGCGCACCCGCACGCCAGGATGCCTCACCAAGCGTCGAACGCCCACATCAATGACCCAAAGGTCTGAGCCCGCTCCCCGCGCCAACACGCTGCAGACGGCACTGCCCATCGCCGCATTGACTACCATTTCTTCCGTTACTTCCTGGTCGTAAGCGGACACCCCTTCTTTGGCCACACCGTGATCGGCGGCGAAAATAAGGGTCAGGGGCTGGGTAATACGCGGGGCAATCTGTCCTCGGATGCCCGCCACCTGCACCACAAGCGACTCCAGCCGTCCGAGACTGCCACGCGGCTTTGTAAGATCATCCAACCGGGCCTGAGCGCGATGCATCGCCGAGCCGTCAAGAGGCGGCACAGCACCCAGACGCGCGCGCCATTGCGCCGAAAGACCCATCACACCGCCTCCCGAATTATCCGCACAAGGTCGTGGAGACGGTCGACTAGGCGAATCCCGCATTCAAGAATCGTCGCATCCATCTCGTAAACCCGTCCGGTTTGTACCGCGGGAACTGTGTGTGCTTGTGGGCGCGCCAACATCTGCTCCGGTTGGAAGGGCTTGCCGCACCAAGACGCCACAATGATGTCAGGTTGTGCCGCAATCCATTCCTCGCGTGTAACCGTCCGATCCCGTGCTTGCCGCCCGGCCAGCGATCGTTCCCGAAAGACATCGGTTCCTCCGGCCGCCTCAATCAGGTCGCTGACCCAGCCGACTCCGGCTATCAACGGATCCATCCATTCCTCAAAATAGACGCGGGGCCGACGGCGAAGAGATTCAGAGGCGACGCGGCGCACCGCCTCGATCTCCGCGTAAAGATGGTTCACCAATGCAAGAGCCCGCTGTGCCTCCCCGACGATGGCTCCTAACAGCTGCACGTTATTGAACAAATCCTCAAGGCGATGCGGGTTTAAATGGACAATGGATGCTCCCCGTTCCGCCAGACCCGCGGCCAGCTTTTGTTGAACCATCGAGGTCACGATGACCACGTCCGGCTTTTGGGCTAATATGCGGGCGACGCTGCCGTGCTGAAAGCCACTCACCTTGGGAATAGTCAGGGCCTCTTGGGGGTAGGTGGTATAGGCCGAAATTCCCACCACCCGGTCCAGTGCCCCCAATTCCGCTAAAATCCCCGGAATCTCGGCAGCTAAACAGACGATTCGCTCAGGATACCGATCCATTGTGCTCATCCCCCAATTTCTTCAAACCCACGACGTCATACAAGAGGTCTAGTTGCAGATGGCCCCGCACCGCGGTGGCCAATCGGTCATACGCCTTCTCGCGCAGATCGTCCACGGACAGAGTCGATGGTTGTAGATCGCGACCTGCCCGCCGACGAACCTGATTAAGCCACAGCTCACGAAAACCTTGGTTATCCAGTACCCCGTGCAAATAGGTTCCAACCACCGCCATCTGCCCGATCACAATCCCGTCGGGACGCCCTAGCGCATCGCCCGTGGGGTGAACCGTCGCAAACGGCTTACTATCCCCTATCGGCACCGTCCGCCCCATATGGATTTCGTAGCCTTTCACGGGAATAGCCGACCAAGGATCCGTGAGGTGCCCTTGGACCCACTGGGTGCGTTTGGGCGACACCAATGTGGTTTCATGCGGTGCCCACCCCAGCCCGGGCACCTTCACCCGATGTGATTCCAACTGGTCCGGATCGCGCACCACCATCCCCAACATTTGATATCCTCCACAGATGGCGAGAATCGGAATCTGCTGAGAGCGGGCATTCTGCAATGCCTCGGCCCATCCCGTCGCATGCAGCCACACCAAGTCTTCCATGGTGTTTTTGGTTCCGGGCACGATGATGCCGTCCGCCTGCGCAAGATCTTCGGGCGCTCGAGCAAAAAATGGACCCACGTCCGCTTCCCAAAATAGAGGGTCCACGTCGGTGAAGTTGGCGATATGCGGCAAGGGCACGATCCCGATACGAATTCCGGCTCTTTGGTCTGGCGCATAACGCGGTGCATCCAGCCCCAACGAATCTTCTTCGTCAATAGCTAAATCAGGCAAATACGGTATGACTCCAAGCACGGGAATCCCCGTGCGCTCTTCCAGAAATCTCACTCCGTCATCAAATAGCGCCGGATCCCCGCGAAACTTATTAATGACGAGACCGACCACCCGCGCCCGCTCCGCCGGCTCCAACAATTCCAGAGTGCCGATGACGGAGGCAAACACCCCGCCGCGCTCGATGTCGGCCACCAAGATCACGGCGGCCTGCGCCATCTCTGCCGCACGCATATTGGCCAAGTCGCGCGCCTTGAGATTCATTTCGACCGGGCTTCCGGCCCCTTCCATCACAATCACCGCAAACCGTTCCGTCAAGTAGCGAAAGCTGGCTTGGGCTGCCTGCCACAACGCGTCCTTATCGGAGTGCATGTAGGATGCGGCTGATTGCTCAGCGTAGACCCGTCCCTGCACAATCACTTGGGACGAGTGTCCATCCGTGGGCTTTAGCAAGATGGGATTCATGTGGACATTCGGCGCAATGCCGGCGGCTGCGGCTTGAGTCGCCTGCGCCCGACTTATCTCCAACCCGTCGGGAGTGACTGCGGAATTGCGCGACATGTTCTGCACCTTAAATGGCGCCACGTGAAACCCGTCCTGGTAAAAAATGCGACACAACGCGGTCGCCAACACACTTTTTCCCACATGAGACGAGGTCCCCATCACCATTACACTCTGAGCCATCGTCCGTGCCCCTCCCGCAAGCATTCCTGCACCGCATCCTGCAGTGCGTCATTGTCTACCGGGCGGCGAATTGCGATGCGCCAATACGAGGGCCCCAGCCCTAAAAAGTCTGCACAACTGCGCACTAAGATGCCCCGATCAAACAAGGCCTGCAACAATACATTGGCCAGTTCTGCATCGGCCCAGCGCATCAAAAAAAAGTTAACCGAGGTTGGGTAGCGCCGATAGAGAGGGTTTGGCCCCCATAGCTCCTTCAACCTCAGTTGTTCCTGATATAGCCAGTCGAAGGTGTCATCTCGAAACGCCAGGTCTTTTAGCCCAGCCGCTCCGGCGACTTGCGCCAGATGACTTACACTCCACCGGTCACGCACCCGCTCTATGTCTTGGACCCAGGAACAATCGGCAATCGCGTACCCGAGTCGAAGTCCAGGAATTGCCAAAAACTTCGTCAGCGATCTCACGACAGCCACGTGCGATGCCGGCTCGAAAGCTTCTGCTATGGCCGTACACTCCTGCGCGTTTCGAACAAAATCCATGAAAGACTCGTCGATGAGCACCGCCACCCCCCGCTTGGCCAATGCCTGCACGGGCGCCATGAACTCACCACGGCGGACATGACGGCCAGTGGGATTGTGTGGATTGTTCCAAATAACACAGTCACCTGGCTGCGCTCTCGCGATTAACCGGTCCCATGGCACTGAGAAATCCGAAGCTAGCCGCATCGATACCACCCTGAGGCGGTGTCTGAATGCCGCGGCGCGGTATTCACTGAACGCCGGCTCAAGCACCCATACTCGAGTGGGATTCCATTTTCGCAAGGCCAGGTCGATGGCTTCTGTGGCACCATTGCTGACGAGGACCTGGGGCGTACGGACCTGGTGGAGATCAGCAATAACCTGCTTAACTTCTGCCTGAGTGCTGTCGGGGTAGAAGCGAATATCGTCCAGCGCTTGCACCAACGCGCGACGCACGCTCGGCGGCGGTCCCAGCGGATTAATGTTCGCGCTAAAATCCAGTATTTGGCTCACCGGCAAGCCCAACGCACGCGCAGCTTGATGGATCTGACCGCCATGGTCAGCCACACTAACGTCCATAGGCCCATCCTCCTGTCACAGCCAAGAACCCAGCCCATTCAACCATTTCGAGCAGCGCCCCATACGTATCACCGGTCGCCCCACCCAGGCGTTTCACGGTCAGACGCGCCCAAACCGCCGTCAGGACAGCGCCAAGGAGTATCAGTTCCAGTGCCGTGGACCATGGCATCAAGATCGCGGCGGTGAGAAAACACACGGCCGTTGCCCCAGCCACTGTCCACCCAGACAACTTGCGGGCATACAAAGCGCCCAGACCTTCAGGCCGGGCTGCCGGGACGACCACCATCAACCAGACAACGGCTGTGCGGGCCAAAACAGGAACCACCACCCACACACCAATGGGTGCCGCCGTTAGTTGCGCGAAAGCCACAAGTTTTCCCAATAGCACCAGGACCAAGGCGATGGCGCCTATGGCACCAATGCGACTGTCCTTCATGATGGCCAACGCAGTCTGGGCCGACTGACGGCTTCCCAGAGCGTCAAAGGCATCCGCCAAACCATCAAGATGCAAGGCACCCGTCAGCACCACGTATGCCGTCAATACGATGAGGGCGGAGGCCATGGGCGCCATGAAGTGAGTGGCAATCCACATGACGCTCCAAAGAAAAAGACCCATCACCCATCCGGCAACAGGAAAGAATCCCATACTGCGACGCAATGCCGCATCGTCAACATCAGACAAGGTCGGCATCGGCACAATGGTGCCAAATGTCATGATCAACACGAGACTTTTCAAGACCTGCCGGATCATGCGAACCACCGCCAGGCTGCCACGCTCACCAACACCAGGCCAATCACTGCCCCAGTCCAGCGAACCAGACCGACGGCGCGGACGATGTCCGCAGCCTCTAACGCGCGCGTGGCATCACCCAGCTCGGCGCGGTACGAGGGCTCGCCGCCGTAATAGTTGAGACCGCCCAGCCTCACCCCTAACGCCCCGGCCACCATGGCTTCGGGAATTCCGGCATTGGGGCTGGGATGACGACGGGCATCGCGCCGCATCACCCGCCAAGCACGCCGCGGGGCCAGTCCGACAACCGCCGTCACGACCCCCAGCAGCAGTGCAGTCAACCGGGCCGGAATAAAATTCATACCATCATCGAGTCGCGCCGAGGCCCATCCAAAATCCTGGTACCGCGCATTGCGGTACCCCACCATGGAATCCAACGTATTCACGGCACGATACGCCATCGCGAGCGGAGCTCCCCCGATCACCGCATAAAAGAGTGGTGCCACAATCCCATCGACAATGTTTTCCGCGAGCGTTTCGACTGCGGCCCGCACCACTTCCGTGTCGTTGAGCTGCGCCGTATCGCGGCCCACAATGTGGCTCACGGCACGCCTGGCAGCTGGAAGTCCTTGGGACAGCGCGCGATACACGGTAAGGCCGGCGTCTTGAAGCCCCTTCCAGGCCACGGTGGTAAAGATGAGCCAGACGGCCACGATCCACGCCAGTGGGGTCCACACACGGCCTGCCACCCACACAAGCGCCCAGGTTACACTGCCAGCCAGGATCGGGATGCCTAGCGCCAAGGCTGCCCCGCGGACTCTCAGGCGAATCGGTCTCAGTCCTTGCCGATTCATGCGTCCATCGTAGGCCCCAATAACGGCACCTATGAGAGTAACGGGGTGTGGCCAGCGCGGGGGATCACCAATGATCGCGTCAACCGCCATGGCGACCGCGCTTAACGCCCAGTTACTTACCATTGTGGGCCCAGTTTCCGAATATCCACCGGCAGCCCCGCAACCATCCAGATGACGTGGTCCGCCATCTGAGCAACCTTTTGATTCAAACTCCCCAGGGCGTCACGATAGCGGCGGGCGAGAGAGGATTCGGGGACGATGCCTTGGCCCACTTCGTTGCTAACCACTACCAAACCATATTGAAAGGTCTGCAAAGACCGAGCTAATGCCGCCATACGCTGCGCAATGACCTGGTCGTTCAACCCGGCAAACATCCAGTTATTGAGCAGAAACGAAAGGCAATCCAGTAAAACAACTGTCGGCGCTTGGCACCGATCCAGCCAGTGAGCCACCTCCATCGGCTCTTCGACCGTCGTCCAATGGGCCGGACGACGCCGTTGATGCCCTAGGATGCGCGCTTGCATCTCCGCATCCGTCACGGTGCCCGTGGCTAAGTACACAACGGGCCACGCGGTACGTTGCGCCAGCTCGCAGGCTCTCTCTTCCGCATAGCGGCTCTTACCGCTGCGCGATCCCCCTAAAATGAACACATATCCCACGATGCCCATGCCACCCATCATCAAAAAAGACCGTCTCGACGACGGCCCATGGATGGGAACAAGAATCTCCACGACCTTTCCTCGAAGGCGGATTCTGCGCGTCCAAGGCAGGTCTCCTGGCTCTCGAACCAACGGTTCGATTACAGTGGCGGGACCGCACCGGTCTTGCACCGGTTTCCCTATTCTCTCGTGCTCCCCGGTTTCAGCCGGGGCGAGCACCTCGGACGACATGCGCGATTGCTTACGGTCCATGGTAGGGGAGGTGCTCACCCTTGTCAATGCACCACACCCAACAAATACGTGGTCGGAGCGCTTTTCGCATCCCTGCAGCGGCAACGGCCCAACAACATACTATGCCCATTGCGGTCCACGCCAAAGATGTTGGCAAGTCCTGCGCATTGCCCAGATAGGATGAACCGAGATCGGCATTGTTCAAACCAGCGCGAACGATCATGATAGGCGCAACCGGTGGGGGCACGAGAGCGGAGCATATTCGCGCATGCCGGCGCCCAAACCTAGTCCATTCGTTGTGTAAGCCAGGCCTCCACAGCCTCTGGCTGCGATGGGAAATACAAGTGGCTATAGCCTGCCAAGAGAGTTTGCGAACGGTACCCCTCAAGGCCCACGGACCCGCGTGCCGAGGATACGGCATAAGCCGGATTCATGCCAGTAGAACGACGGATTTTGGAATGATGATAGGCATGGCCCCGAAATCGGCTATCGACTGGGAAGATGCTGTTCGCGAGGACTGTCAGCTCCCGATACCCGATTTCCTGTAGCGACGCGGTCATCTCCGTTTCCATGGGAATCGCGCCTACCATGGGAAAACGCTCTCCATTAACCCAAAGCGCCTCGCCTAAAAACATATAGCCGCCGCACTCAGCCAATGTCGACAGACCATCGGCCGCAATCCGCTCCCGCATCGCGCCCATCATCGCGGTCTGTTGGGCGAGCAGGTGCACATACTCTTCCGGAAACCCTCCACCCCAATACAGATGCGTTGCCCGAGCAGGAATGTGCTCCCCCTCGGTCGGTCGAAACCAGAGCAGTTCGGCCCCCATCGCGGTCAACAAATCCAGATTGGCTGGATAATAAAAATTGAACGCCCGGTCGAACGCCACGGCGACGCGGGGCCGCGATTTGAAATGAACGCGAGGCTGGCGCCCTTTCGAAATTTTCACATCCCCGTCAACCATCGCCACGCGCCAAAGCCGATCGAGATCCAAATGGTCAGCCAGTAGCCGGCCTAAGGCCTCAAGCTTAGGACGACTCTGGTCTTGAGTTTCTGCTGCCGTAACCAGCCCCAGGTGTCGTTCTGGCAACTGGACTGATGCATCGTGAAGAAGAAATCCCAACACCGGGACTCCGGTCTCTTGCTCTATGGCCGACTGCACCATTGTCGCATGGGCCACGCTGCCGGCCCGATTCAAAATAACGCCCGCCACAGCCGTGTCCCCGCTGAGAGCTTGAAACCCCTTCACAATCGCCGCGGCCGACCGCGCCATGGCGTGAATATCCATGACCAAAACGACGGGACAATTCAACAAGTGCGCCACATGCGCGGATGATCCCCAGTTGGCGTTCGACGACACGCCATCCAACAACCCCATGACACCTTCGATAAGGGAGATATCAGCATCTTGGCTGTGTTGGAAAAATGTTTTCCGAATATCCTCTTCTCCCCCCATCCAGACATCCAAGTTATAGGATGGGCGCCCCGTAATCAACTGATGAAACGACGGATCAATGTAATCCGGACCGACCTTAAACCCTTGAACACGTGTGCCATTGGCTGTCATAAGCGCCATGAGCGCCAGCGTGATGGTGGTCTTGCCGTTTCCGCTCGCAGGAGCCGCAATCAATAAACGACGATCTGACACCTCGTACCCTCCTACCTTAGCGGGAACCTTATTGAAGAACAAAAACTCGGACCCCATTCATGCTACCATGAACCACGACAGAATAAAGGCACCCCGGGTTACCCAGCGCCATTAGTTCCTAGTACAGCCATTGCGAAATTCGGAATAGAACCATGATCCTAGAAATCTTGCTACTATTGGCCATCACGTATCGTCAAAGGTATCAAATTAAGGAATCGGTCTATTAGACTCCGGATACTGAACAAGGTAGGAGGCACCAATCATCGCCAGGATGCCCGCTCCATCTTCCATGGTTTGGCGCCCGCGAGGTGAGTTGGAAGCCTCACAAAATTCGTGCGTGTGTCCTACCAGTCCCTCTCCCAAACCAATATTGGCGTGCAACGCAGGAACCTCGTAACTCACGTTACCCATGTCGGTCGACCCGTGGAGTTGGGAATCTATTACCGGAGTTCGGCCGAAAGCTTCAAATGCTTGATAAGCAAGGTCCACCAACCGAGGGTCATTGATGATGTTTTTATACATTGGAACAAAACGATCCCATTCAAATGTACACCCCACCCCTCTGGCCGCGGCGTCCGCCGCCTGAATCACGAGTTCGAGGAGTTCGCGCACGCGTTCGACCGTATCAGACCGCACCAAAATTCGAGCCGAGGTATGCTCTGGTATAACATTGGGCGCGTCGCCGCCATGCGTAATAATGCCGTGAACTCTATCCATTGCCAATAATCGCGGTCTGAGAGCATTCAATAATTGGTAAAAAGTCACGACCGCATCCAACGCATTAATTCCAAATTGAGGGCCCGAGGCGGCGTGCGCAGCCCGGCCATAGAAATGAAAATCGAGGCCCTCACGAGCCAAATAGTGCGGATTGACCTCATCGAGAGCCGCCGGATGCAACATCATGGCGATATCTACTGACTTGAACACGCCGGACTCCAACAGCGCAATTTTACCCCCTCCCCCTTCTTCGCCTGGGCTCCCCACAACCATGACCCGGCCAGAACGGTGGGATTCCGCCATCCAGCGCGCCAGCGCGACTCCCGCTCCGGTCGACATTGTGGCAATTAAATTGTGGCCGCAGGCGTGTCCAATTTTGGGAAGAGCATCGTACTCCGCCACAAACGCGAGCACGGGACCTCCCGAGCCCACACTGCATTCGGCGACAAAAGCTGTGTCCAATCCGGCCAACCCGCGATTGACCGAAAAGCCATGGGATTCCAACCAGTCTGCAAGAATTGCCGATGATCGATATTCCTGAAACTTTACCTCTTTAAATGAATGAATCTGATAGGCAATGCGCCACAAGTCTTCGGCAGATTTGTCAATCCAAGACCTTATGGCATTTCTCAATACTTTCACCTCTTTAGGAACCATCTCATACCCGAATAATAGACCCCAAGGTTCATCTGTCAAGATGAGCACACGACGCTGCTTGACTCGCCGCATTGTGCATCCGACGATCTTCAGCCGATGTTGTCTGCTAGCCTATAAATAGCATTGAGCACTCCGCTTGCCCCGTGTGCGTTCACAGCCTAAGCCCGCTTAAACGTCTTTCGCGGAAGAAAGCTCCGTGGGTACCGTATCCGGCGGTACCCCATCGAATGGGCCGGCCTCCGCTGATGACCCGGACCGCATCTCCGTACCCCCCGCACTGAGGATTTCATTCATTTGGTTGGCGTAATAAGCGAGAATATCGTCCACATGTGGAAACCGCTTGTCGCGCACGGGCAGTCCTCGACGCGAGATCTTTAAGAGCCAGCGGCAACGCTGCTTGATGACCCGCTCAGGATGGTCGCGAAGATTTTGGGCAATAACCACGTAACGCGGCAATTGCGCGTAAGTGTTGACTGCTAATTCGCACAGACGCTGCCAGCGATGATCTGAAGTACTCAGCCAGGTATAGGCCACGACGTGACTTGCGGTGATCGGGCGCATCCGAGCCACTGCCCCTTGCGCCCAAGTCGGATCCTTTAGCGGCGCAAGCACTGTCCACAGATGCAGCCGACCGCGTCTCATGAGATCGTAACTAGTGGCCGCGATGACCACCGATCCACGGTAATCCTGAATGAGAAGCGACCAACTCACCCGAAAGCGAGTGATACGCCCGTCTGTCGTAAGCCGCCCTTCCGGGGTCGTATAAATGGCAAACCCGCGACTTGCGGCTTCGCGCAAGACCGCGATTTGGGACTCGACCACAGCGCGGGTATGGTCGCGAACCCAGCGCCGGTACGGGTCTTTTAACACCCGGACCGCATGCCGCGCTTGGCTGCCCCGCCAACCTCGACGGGTCCAGAAATAGCTCAGGGAGCGCCGCCGTGCCGACTGGGGAATGGCCGTTTCCTCGAACACCTCGATTAACGGCCGATCGCCCCAAAACTGGTAAATAAGATAGGCCCAACTCTTAAGGCTGTGCGAAAGCGGTGCATCTTCGATCGGGCGAACCCCAATAGCCCACAAAATAGCGGAGAGGTTTAAACCGGCGATCCACTGGCCCAATATCGGTGGCATGCGTTCCGCCAGAAAGCCTGGTTCCAGCAAACGCGACGATGCTGAGGAAATAAGGGGATGCCGAAGCCCGCGCCGCACCGCTAGCGTGACCGGCAGCACCATGCTATCGGCATCATGGGCGTGGTTGGCGACGATGACCACCGAACCCGACGGCAAGTCTCCCATCACATGCACGCGAAACCGTGTCCACCCGATGGCCTTGAGCACTAAAGCCACCAGGGCCACCAATGGCACGCACCACTCACCTAGACACCTTGCACGAGGCAACCGACGCCGCGGCTTTAATGCGTTTAAACTGACAAACGCCACCAGGCCTGCCCCATATGAGGGATGTCCCATCGACACAAATCCCAGCGCTGCCACCATCACCCATGTTCCGGCTTGCCAGGTGCTCAATCGATGAGTTTCGTGATTCGTCTCGATTGCGCCTTGCGTGATTCTCACTCCTGCACTACCCAACAATTGTCTGCAATGTTAACATTATTATAGAAATCTAGACCTGAACATTTCCAGTACGTGCTTCACAATTTCCACGCGCACATCATATGAGAATTAACGCTGGGCACCCTAGTCAGAAACGCAGGTGAAGGTATGGAAGAGCGTCACAATTCCCGAGAACAGCGAAAAGAAGAACACATTCAAGCTGTGCAGGCCTTGCCGGATCAGGGCGGGACCGGCTTTGAGGACGTTGTTCTCTTACCCGAAAGCGCGAGCGAAGTCAACTTCGACGAGGTTTCCATCGACACGAACTTTCTTGGCCACTCCCTTCGATCACCCGTGATGATTAATGCCATGACCGGTGGCACCCCTCTCGCACTACAAATTAATCAGCGACTCGCATCGTTTGCTCGGCACAACGGACTAGCCATGGCGGTCGGGTCAGAGACGGCGGCATTGGATGATCCAGCGGCGATGAAAAGTTATGCCATCGTTAGGGAGACGAATCCCGACGGCCTGGTGATTGCCAATGTCGGCATGGGCACCACTGTAGAGCGCGCTCAACAGGCCATCGATCTGATTGACGCCAATCTCTTGCAAATCCATTGGAATACTGCACAGGAACTCTTTATGGCCGAAGGCGACCGGAACTTTCGCGGGATGTTGGCCCGATTTGCGGAAGTGTGTGAGGCCGTCAGTGTGCCGGTGATCGCCAAAGAGGTCGGACAAGGCATGAGCGGACGTGCGGCACGGCGTTTCGTCGCGCATGGTGCCCGTGGAATTGATATTGGTGGCATGGGTGGCACCAATTTCATTGCAGTCGAAGCCTGGCGGCGAGGCGTCACGGTCGACCAACAATGGTTACGCTGGGGGGTTCCCACCGCCGCAAGTCTGACTGAAGTGGTCGCCGAGGTGAAGCCCGCGGTGGCCGTGATCGCTTCCGGCGGAATCCGCAGCGGGCACGACGTGGCCAAGGCACTGAGCATCGGTGCTCATGCGGTGGGCATCGCGGGGCCCTTGATGCGGCTGGCCGTGGCCGAAAACGGCCAGGAAGCCATGACAAAGTGGCTAGAGGAACTTCATCTCACCCTAAAAATGATCATGGTGTTGAGCGCTGTCCGAACGGTGCCGGAACTGCGGCGTCGCCCGGTATTGGTTATGGGGCGCACCCGGGAATGGCTGCAAATTCGTGGATATCTACCGTTTATTGAAGCGTTGGGACGACGCCAATCACCCGGCGACTAGTCGCCGCACCCTACTGCCCATCAACAATATTAACAGAATTGGCTCCATGCGGTATAATATCAATGCAATTATCATTATTGTGTGCAGTCGAGAAGGAGTGTGGTACAGGTGCCATTGCCCTTCGGACTAACGGTGAGTATGGCCAAGTATGTCTTGACCCAAAAAATGAAAGGCAATAAACGGTATCCGCTAGTCCTCATGCTGGAACCCACAGAATTGTGCAATCTAACCTGCACAGGTTGCGGCAAAATTCGTCAAGCCGAAGAAATTCACGGGAAACGGCTGAGCGCCGAGGAATGTTTTCAAGCCATCGACGAATGCGGCGCGCCGGTGGTTTCGATTGCGGGAGGTGAACCGCTAACCCATCCGGAATTTGATGTCATCGTGCAGGGAATGTTGGACCGCAACAAACTGACGCTTTTGTGTACCAATGGCATTTTAATCAATCGTGCGTTATCCAAGTTGAAGCCCGATCCCCGCTTTAGTTTCGTCTTTCATCTTGATGGCCCCAAGGAGCATCACGACCGGATGGTGGAGCGTCAAGGGGTATACGACATCGTCATGAAAGGAATACAGAAAGCGAAATCCATGGGGTTTCGCGTCACGACCAATACCACCTTGTATAAGGGCGTGGACCCAGACGGAGTAGGTCAGCTGTTAAGGCAACTGATGGACATGGGTGTCGATAACTGTATTGTCTCGCCCGCGTTTACATACGAAGAAGTGGGCTCTGCGCTGGACAGCGAGATCTTCATGCGTCGGCGCGAGGCAACCGAAACCTTCCGACGCGTCGTCAAGGCGGCGGGGCCGCGCATTCGCTACTATGACACGCCCATGTTCTTTGATTTTCTCATGGGCAAGCGGCAAATGCACTGCACGCCCTGGGGCAACCCTACACGCGACCCGTTGGGCTGGAAGGGCCCCTGCTATCTTCTCACCGATGGTCACTATGATCGCTTTCAGACGATGATGGACAGTACCGACTGGGATGAGTTTGGCTATGGTGATAATCCGCGGTGCGCCAGTTGTATGATGCATAGCGGATACGAAGCGAGCGGGGTTGCTGGTCTTTCCCCCATCGATGCGGCACGGGTGCTGCGGTGGATGTTCGCCAGTTAGAAAGTCCCGGTCACACTGCCGAAAGCCTTTTGGTGGTCTCGGCACTTCGCTTCGAGTCGATTCATTCCACAAGGTGGCACACAGTGGTGACGGGCGCGGGTCCGGAACGCGCAGGGGACGGTCTGGAAGCGGCGTTAAAAGAGAGCCGTCCTAATCATATTGTGGCCATCGGGCTGTGCGGGGGACTAAACCCGGCGGACCCGATCGGCGCGTACGCGATCCCTGAAGAATTGGTGGCAGGTTACGATGACGCGGTTTATGCTTGTGCGCCCTGGCCGGGTGTTAAGGCACACGGACGTTTGCTTAGTGTTGGTAAGCTCGCCGCCACTCCCCAAGAGAAGTCACGGCTGCGTGCACTGCATCATGCCCGCTGGGTTGACATGGAAACGTTTGCGTGGGCATCCGTGGCAGAGCGCCATGGCATTCCGTTGACCGCCATTCGGGTGATTGTGGACGGCGCTTGGGACTATATTCCCACTTGGCGGGTCCGTAAGAGTTGGGCAAGCGTATTGACGCTGGTTGCGCATGCCTGGGTAGCTCACCGCCGGTTGCGTGCCATTGGGCCGCGAATTCTGTGCGCGCGTTAGTAACGGGGGCCTCCGGGTTTATCGGCAGTTACGTGATGGAAGCACTGCTGGACCGAGGCGTGCAGGTGCGGGCGATGGCGCGCAACGGGCCTGCCGCCGACTATTTGCGGCAATGGCCAGTGGAGATTGTGTACGGTGATTTAACGACAGGACTCGGGCTAGAGGATGCGTGTCAGGGAGTGCATGTCATCTTCCACGTTGCGGCTTTCTATTCGCTGGAACGACGCTATCAGCACCTCATGTACGAGACCAACATCGGAGGAACACAGCGTCTTTTAGCTGCCATGCGGCGTGCATCGAGCGTAGAACGCATGATTTATACCTCTAGCACGGCCACTGTCGGCCTTCGTCCCGATCACCAGCCTGCCGACGAAAGTCTGGAGGTCGATCCGAATACTCTGCCGCATGGGTACAAGCGCAGCAAAGTGTTGGCCGAACAGGTTGTGCGCCAAGCCGTCAAGGATGGAATGAATGTCGTGATCGTCAATCCGTCCACGCCCATCGGAGCCCGGGATGTCAAACCGACCCCGACTGGCGCTTTAATCCGAGATGCCGTGCTCGGACGGATGCCAGCATACGTCGAAACCGGACTAAATTGGGTGGCGGTGCGAGACGTGGCACAAGGGCATCTGCTGGCGTGGGAAAAGGGACAGTGCGGCGAGCGCTACATCTTGGGGCACGAGAATCTGACCTTGCGCCAACTGTTTGAAAGGATTGAACGGCTAGGCGCAATCAAAGCTCCGCGCCTGAAGATTCCGCTCGGCATAGCAATGGGTGTCGCGTATGTGGATGAATTGGTGTGGTCTCGCATCCAAAGAAAGCCCCCGAAGGCACCCATTGCCGGTGTAGAGTTGGCCAAGCGCCAGATGTTCTATTCTGCAACCCGTGCAGTTTTGGAGCTGGGATTGCCGCAAACGCCGCTCGATCAAGCGTTAGCCGAGGCCATCCAGTGGTTTCGAGCCTGTGAGGCGAACCATCGTCCACACGCCGCAAGACCGCTTGTGCCCTAATCATGCAACCAGTCGTTACGATAGGAAAGGAAGCGGAATCATTATGAGCGTAATGGAACTCGAGACGGAAGATGCGCTGTCCCGAGGGATTGAGGCAGCACGAGAGCGGTTGTTGGCACTGCAGCACGAAAATGGATACTGGTGGGGTCCGCTTGTTTCCAACGCATGCATGGAAGCGGAATACATTATGCTTTTACATATTTTGGATCGGCGTCTTCCACAGCGAGAACAAGCCGTCGCACACCATTTGCTCAGCACCCAAAACCCAGACGGATCATGGTCGATTTATTACGGCGGTCCGGGAGACCTAAATGCCACACTCGAAGCCTACCAAGCCTTAAAACTTCTACATTTGGATCCCGAAACCGACCCCATGGCCAAAGCCCGCCAGTTTATTGCCGACCATGGCGGCATCGAAGCTAGCCGCGTCTTTACGCGTTTGTGGCTAGCCTTGTTAGGGCAATACCCTTGGGAAGACTTACCGGTTCTGCCGCCGGAACTCATGTGGCTCCCCCCCTGGTTTTCGTTTAGCATTTGGGACTTTGCAAGTTGGGCCCGGCCAACGGTGGTCGCTCTCTCCATCGTCATGGCCTACCGCCCCGTGTTTCCCCTCAACTCCGGTGAAGACATGCCAGAAATTGAGCGCGGCCAAAAGCGAGACCGTCGCGTTAAAAGTGGCTGGGATGCATTTTTCTATTGGGTCGACGGCTTGCTGCATCGATATCACCGGATGGGTTGGCGCTTCGGTCGCCGACGCGCGATAGAACGCGCGTTTCAATGGCTTGTCGACCATCAGGAGCGCGATGGCAGTTGGGGCGGCATCCAACCCCCCTGGTTTTATGCTTTGATTGCCTTTAAAGTGCTGGACCGTCTTGATCATCCGGCTTTTCAACGGGGATGGGAGGGGCTGGAGGCGTTTGGCGTGCACGAGCCTGACGGCCGTTGGTGGTTTCAGGCATGTATTTCTCCAACCTGGGATACAGGGTTGGCGGTATTGGCACTTTGCGGCAGCGGGCTTGAAGCAGATCATCCGGCGTTAGTGCGGGCCGGCAACTGGCTTTTAGATCAACAAGTGCTCGAGGCGGTAGGCGATTGGGCCGTCCGTCGCCCCAAGGTGAAACCGGGCGGTTGGCCATTTGAATTTGTCAACGACCATTATCCGGATGTGGACGATACGGCCATTGTTCTGATGGCGCTCAATCAAATCCGTTTGCCGGACGATGCCCGCCGCAAGCGCGCGTTGACCAAGGGATTTCGCTGGATGGTGGGATTACAGAGCAAAAACGGCGGATGGGGTGCGTTTGATGCCGATAACGTGCGAACCTGGGTCAGCCGTATTCCTTTTAGTGATTTTGGCTGGGTCAGCGATCCGCCCACCGAAGACGTGACCGGTCACGTGCTGGAATCTCTGGGCCAATTCGGTTACGACGATGCCTGGAACGTCGTGCAACGCGGTGTGGACTTTCTCAAGGGAGCGCAAGCGGCGGACGGCGCATTTTTTGGCCGGTGGGGCGTGAATTATATCTATGGCATCGGCGCCGTAATTCCGGGATTGGAAGCCATTCATTATAATGTCGGCGAAGCTTGGGTGCAACGCTCGCTCGACTGGCTCGAACAGCACCAAAATGCCGACGGCGGTTGGGGAGAAAGTTGCGATAGTTACGTGGATCCCTCCCATCGAGGCGTCGGATTGAGCACCGCCTCGCAAACCGCCTGGGCGCTTTTCGCTCTGATATCGGGAGGACGCGCCACCGGGCAGGCTGCGCGACGCGGGGTTGATTGGCTAATGGCAGCACAGTCGCCGGATGGAGGATGGGATGAGCCGTGGTACACCGGCACCGGGTTTCCGGGAGATTTTTACATCAACTACACCCTGTACCGTGTGATCTTTCCCCTGCTGGCATTGGCTCGCTACCGCAAAGCCATCCGCATGGCGTCATGAGTATGGCAACCACGATGTTGGACGGACGCGACGACGAGTTTCGGCTGTGCGAAACGATCGCACGCCAACACTATGAAAACTTTAGTGTCCTCTCCGCGTTTGTTCCAGGTTCGCTGCGCCCTCATCTGAGTGCCATCTATGCCTTTTGCCGCGGCGTCGACGACCTCGGCGACGAATTGGCCGGAGACCGGCGACGCGCTCTGACCAAGTGGCGCAACCAACTGGACCGCACCTTCGCGGGCAGTCCCGAACACCCTGTCTTTCGCGCGTTGGGAGTGACCATCGAACGGTTTTCTCTCCCATACGAGGAATTTGACAAACTGATTCGCGCCAATGAGATGGATCAGGAAGCGAGACGGTATGAAACATTCGCGGACACACTCAATTACTGTGTATACTCAGCCAATCCGGTCGGTCGCTTAGTGCTGGGTCTTTTTGGCTGTGCTGACCCCAAACGGCTGGCGCTCTCCGATGCGATTTGCACGGGTCTGCAATTGGCTAATTTTTTGCAGGATTTGCCGACTGATCTAGCGCGAGGGCGCAGCTACTGGCCCGAAGAAGATTATCGACAGTTTGATCTGTCCTCGGATGAGTTAGCCAAGAAAGGAGGCGACGCCCATCAGATTCAGTCATGGACCCGTTTTGAAGCAGAACGAACCCTTCAATATTTTCGGCAGGGGCGTCCTTTAGAACACGCGGTGCCGTGGCGTTTGGGGCGACAGTTGGCGCTATACCGGCTAGGCGGCGAAGCCGTGGTTGAAGCGATCTTGCTCCAGGGCGCCAATCCCTGGAACGGTCGGCCAACCGTTTCGCACTGGCGCAAGCTGCAACTGATGGTCCAAGTGCTTACGGCCTAACACCAGCGACATCCACTATTTTGACGCTCTGCGTCGTGTGAAAGGAGGAGCGGCGTCCGCCCGCGGGCGGTCAACCGCTACGACCATGGATCGAATTGCTGACGCTTATCATGTATGCAGCGAACGGGTGAAACACGCCGGGTCGAGCTTTTATTACGGAATGCGATTATTGCCGACCGACAAACGCTTGGCCATCTATGCGGTCTATGCCTGGAGTCGCATTTGTGACGACGCCGTAGACGATTATAGCGGGTCCGAGGCGCAACAGCATTTAAGTGCGGCCGAAATGTTGTATCAAGCAGCATATGCGGAGCAATGGAGGCAAGCAGCCCATCCAGTCTCGATTGCCCTAGGCGATGCGATTCGTCGGTATCATTTGAGCCGCGACGCGTTTGCCGCGCTGGTCGCAGGCATGCAGATGGATTTGGCACCGCGGTTGTATCAAACCTTCGCAGATCTCGAGCAATATTGCCTGAAGGTGGCAGGCGCAATTGGCACGCTGTGTGTCGAAGTCTTCGGTTTCACCGATGACAGAGCGCGCGAATTGGCGGCAAAGCTCGGGGTCGCATTACAGCTCACCAATATCATCCGCGACATCAAAGAGGACGCCCAGCGGGGCCGGTGCTACCTCCCCCTGGAGGACCTCGATCGCCATGGGGTCACAGCCAATGACATTCTGCAGGCCCACTCATCACCGGAACTAATTCGTTTATTAACCTTCGAGGCACAACGTGCCAAACGCTATTATCAAGAGGCCGTAGGCTTGGTTGATTTGGTCGATGCCGATTCGGTGCGCTGTTTAAAGCTTCTATACGGTATTTATTATCTGCTCTTGCAAAAAATGGAGGACATGGGCTTTGATGTTTGGAGCACCCGAGTGCAAGTGAGCCGCCGAGAAGCGTTAAAGTTGATGGGAGGGACATTTTGGCAAGCCATCGGTTGATGCCGCGATACGATGTGGCCGTCGTCGGAGCCGGCTGGTCTGGCCTGGCGGCCGCCTTTTACCTCTCTCAGCATGGCATGCGGGTCTTGCTGCTGGAAGCAGCAAGACGCGTTGGCGGCCGCACCTTTTCTTTCGTGCACCGCCCGACCGGACAAGTGTTGGACAACGGCGTGCACGTGCTGCTAGGATTATGTGATCAATTCCAAACCCTGTTGGATGCGGCGGGTCTGACCAATGCGACCCGCTATCAACCGCTCTTGGACGTGCCGGTCGCCTCAGCCGAGGGACCGGCTTGGATTCGTTCCGCACCGTTAAACGGAGCCGCCCATTTGATGGGGTCGATTGTCTCGTATCCCCTTCTTACCCCGTCCGAGCGTGTGAGCGCGCTATGGGCCGGTCTGCGCATCGAACGCTTAAAGCAGGCCGACCGTTGGGACGCCTTCTCTTGGGGGGACTGGCTGCGAAATGCCCGACAAGGTTCCCGGGCCCAACGCTATTTGTGGGACGCCATCGGCACCGGCGTCTTGAACGCACACGCAAATGATGTCAGCGCCGCATTGGCGCTTAAAACCTTTCAACTGCTGTTGCGAGGGGGATGGCGCGGAGCGCGTCTAGGACTTTTTGGGCGTCCGCTTTCCGACATTGTAGAAGAGCTGAAGAACCGCTTAATCGATCAGAACGTCACGATTCGCCTCGGGGAAGAGGTTAAAGCGCTTGAGGTTGAGGCAGGCAGCGTGACGGCATTGGTGGGATCCGAGCGTTACCCCGTACCGCACGTTGTGATGGCCATACCTCCTAAGCGTCTCGCAGAAATATTGCAGCACAGCGCGCTTCCAGCCCCGGTTTCGCTTGCGCCTTTTGCAGTCAGCCCCATCCTCAACGTTTACCTATTCTTTGACCAGAAGATATGGCCGCACGATTTCATGTTGCTCCCGGACGATTGGGGTGCCATGGTATTTAATCGAACCCGTTTACTGCCGTCGATGGACCAGACACGCGACACATTGGCAGTATCTATCTCAGCGGCTAATATGCTAAGAGGCGGCACGGCATCCGAGGTTGCAACAGCAGTGACAACGCGCGTCAGAGCGCGGCTGGGATTACCCGCACCTGAGCACATCCAAGCCGTCTGGCAGCCCGAAGCGACGTTTTTGGCGCGACCCGGCTCCGAATCGATGAGGCCTGGGCCCGAAACCCCGATCCGGGGGATGGTGCTGGCCGGGGACTGGACTGGCACCGGCTGGCCCGCCTGCCTTGAAGGCGCCGTGAGAAGCGGACGCACGGCGGCACAGGTGTGTCTAGGGCTCGGTGAACCCCAAGCCCTAACGTTGCCGTAACCATGTTCGCGTTATTCTCGGCTGGATATGGCATGGGACACCATCGCGCCGCAGACGCCGTGTGTCAGGCCCTCAAGCAGCTATTCCCGGGCGAGCCCGTCGAATTCGTTGATTATTTGTCGCTGTTGCCGCCTCACCTGAAATCCGCAACGCTTGGTGTCCATCACGCGCTTACACGGCACTGGCCTTGGGGGTATGGCGTCATGTATCAAGTGACTGGCCGGCTTTCGGCTATCCCCTGGTGGCAGCAGTTGGAACAGGGTCCCGGCGCGGCCCGCTTGGCGGCGTGGATAACAGAACGGAGCCCACGGGCAATCATTGCCACGCATCCCATGCCGCTTATGGGTCTTGCCGGTCTCAAGCAGCAAGATCTGCTGAAACACCCAGTGATTGGCGTCATTACGGATTACGTGGCGCACCCTAGTTGGATCCGGCACGGCGTCGATGGCTATGCGGTAGCCAACAGACGCATCGAAAGTCTGGTTCGCCAGCGGTTGGGCCCATCGGTCAACATACGCGTCACCGGAATCCCGATCGACCCGGCGTTTGGCCGAAAACCGTCCGGGGAACTGCTGCGAGCCCGCTGGGGCTGGGACGGCCGTCCGCATGTGTTGATTAGCCTTGGGTCATACGGAATGCCCCGTCGGCAAGCCCTGACCCTGGTCCACGCACTCGATGAGTTAACTCCTGCATGTGTTTTGGTATTGTTAACCGGACGCGATGAAACACTGAACACCATTCTCGCGCATGAAGCCCAGAGTCATCCCGATTGGATCGTACGACCGTATCAGAACAATATGGCTGAGTGGCTCCAAGCCTGCGATGTTGTCATGACGCCCGCAGGCGCCTTAACGCTGACCGAAGTGGCCGCTGTTGGGCGCCCGCTCGTCATCTACCAACCCCGCCCGGGTCAAGAGTGGGGCAACGCGCAATGGTTTCGAGATCAGGGCGCGGCAGTTCTCGCCTTTCACCCTCATGAGGCCTGTGGTGCGGTGCAAACCCTGTTAACCCAGCGGCAAACGACGCAGCACATGGTGGAAGCGATGCGATGGATGGTGCCAGCCGAAGCCGCTCAGCAAGTCGCCTATCTCGTGCAGGACCTCGTAAAGCCGGATCCCACGAAAGATCCGTAGCATGTCACGAGAATTCTACCAAAAAGCTACTGTTCTTTATCAAGCAGGGTCGGGGTATTTCTGTCGCGCGTAAAGCATTGGGCGCCGAAAGCGAGACCCGCGCCACTTCGGGACTATATAAGCTTATGAGGCGTCCGCCTAAGTGCTGTAGCGACCGCTTGTACCTGGCACTCGATGCTATTGCAGCGGAGCCTGCCAGACCCAGGTGGCCCCCTTGGAGGACCAACTGACCCCACCGGCATAGACCATCAGGGAATTAGGCGTTGCCGCTCCGGCGGCGTGCCACTGCCATATGCCTCGGGAATTGGGATATCCGATCGAAAAGTGGCGAGTCTTCCAGTTGGCATCCACGAGAAAACGGTTGCCGACCAAGACCGTACCATCGATAATCCGCAGGTCGATGCGATGGCGGCCGTTCGCTTGGACCACCGGGATAGACTGACTAGAGTATTGGAGGTCTTCGTGAATTGGAACCGCGACGTAGCTGGGTCCCCAACCCGGAAGCCATAACTCTTGGAGCACAGCACTTTCATCGGCCAGCGTGGTAATCTGATGAAACAACGTGGTGGGCTGGATCCGAGGCCGCTCCAGTTTGTGGGTCAAAAGGTTATACACCGCCGCGGCGTTTGGGGTACTGGCGCTGCCGTCCTCCTCACCCAAGATTGCGGTCGGTGTTCCGGCCTCAGCTTGGAATCCTGAGGGCAACGGTTGCGCCGGTTGGCTGGGCTTTATAAAGGACCAGGCTTCGCCTTGGCCGGTTTGTGACCAGGTCAGAATCCAGTCAGCTGCGGTGCTCACCGTGTCCGGATAGTTAACGTTCGTGGTGGTGACCGCTCCTGCAGGATTACTGATCGGCATCAAAGCTCCAGTCGCCAAATTCCACCACAGAAACTCAGTCGAACCTTGCCCGTGTACCATAAGAGGCACACCGCTGCCCGTTGACCAGACCCCCGCAGGATTGCCACCCACCGCGAAGCTCAAAAGAGGACCTTCGTTGAGTTGGGCTGCCGTGGGATGGACGTTCCAGCGCAGCAACAGCCGCTTCGTGCCCTGCCATGTGGTTAACACAACCTGATATCCAGCCAGAACACGACGAATCGAAAGGATGCCCCACAAAGACATCATGGTATCGCTATCGCCACCGTTTAGGACGACGGCGGGAATGCGCACGGCTTTGATGCGGCCGACCTGCCGCGCATGATGAAACGCGTGCGGCACCGCACCGCGAAGAGTGCCCACAACGGTCATTCCAGGTATTCTAAACGAGTTGACGAGGGCATGGTCGGCTGCTAACGTCCGAGATACCCGGGCCATCGCCAACCGATGGTACTTTGCCGTAACGGCTTTAGGCGCCGCAAGTCCTAACGCCGCCAGACTCGCAATTGCCACCACACTGTACTGGAAAAACCGCATAGGATTGTGCTCCCTTTATCGATAGTTGCCTGAACCTCACTGACCATCTTTGCTAACGCCAGCCATAGACCATGGGTTACCTATCCGAGGATTTGTGAGGCGTTTGATCTTCCTATCGTACCTCCGGCTAAATTAGTTGCGATAGTCTACGAATCTCGCTATAGTGTAAACGGACATGAGGGGTGCCCATTTGCTGAGAGGCTTCACGCCAACCCTTGAACTTGGCCAGGTAATTCTGGCAAAGGACAGTGTCAGCTGACGACCCTGTTCGGGTCGTTTATGTTTTCACCCGAACGGACGGACCGCCACTCCTCTTGCTCATCTTGTGATTACAGCAAGGAGGAAGGTTTGCATGCGGATTCCCACCGAGAATCACTCCCCATCCCCATGGGTCGTCGAAGCAGCGGGCCTCGAACCCATTTCCGATCTCCAGCGCCATGGTGATGCGCGCCAGTTATTCTGGGTTTGGTTTGCCGGCAATCTGTCTTTCGCGTACCTTGTGATTGGTGCTGCCGTGTGGAGTTTCGGGCTCTCCCTATGGCAAAGTGTACTATCGATCGCGGTGGGCACCATGGCTTTTGGGGCAATCGGATACCTCGGACTTCCAGGTCGCCGTACCGGGCTTCCCACTATGGCCTATTTTTCCCGCTGTTTTGGCAGCCGAGGCAACCGACTCATGGCCTTAGTCTCATGGATTAACCTTCTCGGATGGGAAACCGTCGTCCTCATCATTGCCGCCTACGCGGTGTCCACCATGTTCCATCGCGGGTTTCATACACCCATGACCGCCCCCTGGCTGTGCCTATCATTAGCTTTGGCAGCACTTTTCGAACTCTCCATCGCATTCTTTGGCCACACATTAATCGAAGCCGTCCAACAATGGGTCTCGTACGTGTTTGGCCTGCTAACGCTCGTGGTCCTGCTGGCATTCGTGCCTCACATCGCATGGCATACCCTGCTTATGAAACCGCCCGGTCCTTGGTTAAGCGGGGTAGTCCCCGCCATCACCATTGTTATCGCAGTGAGCGCCTTATCCTGGGTAACGACCGCCTCGGATTACACACGTTATTTGCCTTCGTCGATACCCAACGTACGGCTGGTACGTGCCGCAGCCTGGGGGGCTGTCATTCCTACAGGGACCCTAATGATGGCTGGCGTATTGTTCGGTAATAGTGCGCCATCCCTTGCCGCCGCTGTTAACCCCATCCAACTCCTACTGCACTGGATGCCAACCTGGGCAGCTATTCCCTACCTAGTGGTCACCTCTGTCGGAATGATTGCCGGCGGCATCATGTGCGCCTATTCATCCGGGCTCAGCCTCTTGGCCGCTGGCATCACGATCCCGCGATCTCGGACCATCGGCGTCGACGCGATGGTCTCCATCGGCGCGAGTCTCTACGTACTGCTCATGTCCCAGCACTTCCTTAGTTTCTTCGAGGCGTTCTTGAGCCTTATTGCTTGCTTACTCGCTCCCTGGGCGGCCGTGGCTCTCGTCAACGTTGTAGGAGAGCAGAAAAATGTCCCGGTTCAAGCTATGACCGCCTGGGCCGTGGGGGCGGCTATCGCATTGGCCACCACTTCGACCGTAATTTTCACCGGCCCGCTGGCACTCGGGATTTTCCGCACGTCCTCACTTGGATACGTTACCGGATTTGCCGTCACTCTGGTCATCTATTTATGGGCAGGCCGGAAGGCAAGTAAGAGGTGCATAACCGCTCCCCCCTCTATTCAGCAGTCTCCCTGACGCGAGGGCCGCCAATCGTAGCGGTGGTCTGATACCAAGATCTGTGGAGTGTTCCCAGCGCCCGTTGCGAATGAACCCTGCACACAATATCACATCCCGATGCCATCCGGCGGGGCTGGTTTGTCAGCCATCCCGAAATGCTCCTCAAACAACACCCCGACAAATTGAGTCGTTTCGCATGCCACGAGTCCCAAGCGATGGTATCCGTTTTCTCTAAGTGGACCACTCGAGCTCTACAACTGACCACCGCAAAAAGAAATGTCGTGTAATCAACCTGCATCGGGTAAGATCCGGTGATTTATGTGTCTATCAGCAAATATTGATCTCTACAAGTTAGTCGTGCGCCGCGCTCGCCCGCAGGCTAGCAGGGGTGCATTCGAATCTCGCTATCGTGCGGTCGCTGCACAACTCGACATCATTTTCGAATTAACACAATCGCCTGCAATCCGTCCACTTAACCAAACAGCGACAATTCTGCCCGTCTGATCAATCCATCTAAGCAGACGCACTTGCCGATTCAGATAACATTACAACCACAGTGCAACACGAGACGCGTTTCGAACTTGACTGCCCGGCCGAATAATGAGACCTTCATCCGGACCTCTACCCATTTGGTTAATGAGCCGACACCACCTTGGGCGATGTGGTGCGCGATGTCATCAATCTACCGACCGGGTTTCCCACGATACCTTTTCTCACATCAAACACAATATTGCCGCGAACGATAGTGGTCGTGATGCGGCAATCAATCTTGCGGCCAACGTATGCACTATGTTTGTTCTTATAATAAAGATCTTCCCGCCTTAATACGTATGATTGATTGGGGTCAATCAGCACGATATCGGCGTCTTTAGATACCGCAATCTGACCCTTGTCAGGCAGACCAAATCTCGCAGAGGGGTGGGTCGCGATCAAATCGACGAATTGTACTAAAGGCAGTCCTCTTTGCTTAACGGCTACATCAAACATGACGTCGACGCTATTCTGCGCCCCACTGATTCCGCCCCAGGCTTCAAAAATTCCGCCGTCTTTCAGATCTTCGGTACATGGAGAGTGGTCAGAAGCGATCCAATCGATGTTTCCATTCAAGAGTTCCTGCCACAGTCTTTCTTGATCTTTTGCCTTTCGGATAGGCGGTTGACACCTTGCATAATTGCCAATCCGTTCAACCTCCTCCGCTGTGATGGCCAAATAATGAGGACACGATTCGACGGACACATCCACGCCGTCCCTACGAGCCCGTTGCACAGCCTGTACCGCTTCCGCTGTGCTGATATGGACAAAGTGAATCTTGCATCCGGTTTCTTTGGCGAAGAGAATCGCCCGCTGCACCGCCTCCACTTCGGTGAAAACAGGCCGCGAATCAACATAATCCATCGCGGTCGTTCTGCCCAGACGTACCATGTCTTGGGCCAACCCTTCCGTAATCGACAGATTCTCGGCATGAAGGCATAACAATTTCCCCAACTCGGCAAGCTTCTTCATCCCCTTGTATAGGGCATAATCGTCTACATTCTTAAAATCCCCAGGAATGTCACTGCCACAGTTTGACATGAACGCTTTGTAGGCAAACACGCCCGCCTGAGCCAATTCTTCAAGATCATCCAGGTTACCCGGCACCAATCCCCCGTAAAACCCGTAATCCACATAATTTTGGTTTTTAGCTGCCTCGATTTTTAAATTCAGTGCCGCCTTATTTGTAGTGGCCGGCAAGGCATTCAACGGCATCTCAATATAGCTGGTAACGCCACCGGCTGCCAAGGCCTGTGATCCGGTTGCGAACCCTTCCCAACCAGTTCGCCCGGGCTCACTAATGTGAACATGGGTGTCGATCATGCCTGGTATGACATACTGATTGGATGCATCAACAACGTCATTGGCGTCCTCGCTAATTCGATTGGCGATACACGCGATCTTGCCGTCGCGAATCCCAATCTCCACCCGACTGACACCTTGCGGCAACACAACGTTGCCATTCCTAATGATTAAATCGTACACAAAAAGCCCCCCTCGCAAAAATCCTCTTCGCTGCGTCCAACCGACAACCGCGCACGACAATCATGCAGGACTCTCCGCCTGGTTTGATTGCCGCGCTCCGCATCCGTTATCGGCGATCCATTGGTGTGTCAGCCGATTTGGACTGAAAGACTGTGCCCAACTTAAATCGCGAGTCGTGAAACGCATACTTCATCAACAAGTAATACGATATGCCAGCCGTGACCAATCCGATAATCCATGCCAACTGAACAAACATAAACGCAAAGAGCGCACCAATGCCAATAGCGATCAGGGCGTTCGGATTGTATCCTGAAAACACTCCATGAACCTGATAGAGGTCGCTCACGTCGACATGCTGTCTTCGTAAGAAATAGTACTCAACCAACAGCACCGCGAGAATGGGACCAAGAAACGCCGAGTAGATTAACACAAAGTCGTCCAAGCCTCGAGCGGATCTTTGGGCATCCAAAAGCCAAGGAAACGAAACCATGGCCAGCAAGCCCGTAATCGTCACCGCAACCTTATAATTCAATTTGGATCGCGAGAGCAATTGAATCACATAGGTTGGAGTCACAATATTGGCAACCATATTGGTTGACAGAGTAGCAATCACGATAAACACCGAAGTAATAATCGTTATGACCGGATCCTTGACGACCGCAGCAATAGCTGAGGCAGGATTGGTAATACCCGTGGCGCTAGCCAACATGACCCCGACCATAATGACAAACCCATACGACAAAATGATTGGGGTGAAATAGATGAAAAAGCGTTTGGTGTTCTTAATGCCCGGTTTGAGTTCGCGAGAATAGTCGGCAGCGCTGAGGAAAATTGCTGCATAATTGCCCAGCAGCACCATGATGAATCCGAAAAATGTGACCCCCCAGGAACCTTTGGCATCAACCCACTTCGAAACAATGACACCGCTATAATCCTTGAGCAGCAGGACAAAGATATAGACGAGGGCTGCCATAATGACAACCGTCGCCAAGGCAGTGACCCATTTAATGGAGCGAAACTTAAAAATCGACAGTACAATCTGGGCAACCATTAAACCCACAAAACAAATCGCAACATTGTTAAAGGCATTGCCGGTCGCGATTTTTAGCACTTCGTTCAGTGCTGTCCCTCCGATCCAGGTCTGAATACCATACCAAATAATTGCAGGAACACCCCGCAACAATGATGAAATGGCATTGCCTTTGTCCCCAAATGATATTTTGAGCTGCATCGGATAAGGAATCCCTAGTTTGTATCCCGCCCGATCATTGAACACAAAAATAAACGCAATTAACGTGATGGTCACAACCATGGCAATGATCGACTGCGGCAAGTTCAACGTTGCCACACCGAGGACAACCATACTGCCGCCAATTGCCATATTACCCATGTTCACACCGTCGCCTGTCCACATCAGCATATATGGCAACGGGCTTAACGTTCGCCGTTCCGTATTGGTCGGCGCGAGGGCTTGATCTGTCGCTAGTGCAGAGGTACCTATCGTTTCTGTGCTTGCCACCCTGGACTCACTCCTCTTCTAGTTTGAATCGGTGAATTATGCCGTGGTGCGATCGACCATGATTTTGTCCGCGTCAAAAATCACTTGACCACCCACAATGGTGGTTTTTACCTTTCCCCGAAAATTCTTGCCGACATAAGGAGAATGTTTGTGACGATAAAAGAGATCTTGTGCGCGCAGAGTAAAAGTTTCGTTCAAGTCAACCAGCGCTAGATCCGCATCATACCCAACAGAAATATGCCCCTTGCCCTTCAACCTAAATCGCCGAGCAGGATTGGTTGCCATCAGCCGCACAATGCTTTGGAGAGAAACCCGTTTTCGATGAAAGCCTTCCGTCAATAGCACGTTAAGTGTTGATTGAGCCCCGGAAATGCCGCCCCAGCCTTCGAAAAAATTTCCAGTAATGCGCTTTAAGGACTCCGGGGCGGGCGAATGATCAGATGCAATGATATCAATTTCACCATGAGCAACGGCGACCCAGAGCTCGTCCAACTCCTCGGCATCGCGCAAGGGAGGGCTGCACTTGGCCACACCCCCTTGTTCCTCTAAGTCATGGACGCTTAGGGACAAATAATGCGGGCACGTTTCCACCGAGATATCGACCCCCTGAGCCTTCGCGTCGCTTACCAATTGGGCTACTTTTCGATTGCTCGCGTGCACCACATGCACCTTGCAACCAGTTGATTGGGCGTACGATATAAGTTTGGTGACGGCTTGCACTTCAGACGCAATGGGTCGGGACTCAACGTAGTCGCGGGCCGTGGTTTTGCCTTGGCTCAGTTTTTCGTCCGTCAGACGCCCACAAATGTCGGCGCTCTCCGCGTGAACGGCCAAAATTGAACCCAACGAGGCGATCTCTTTCATTCCTTGGTATAGCGCTTCATCGTCTAACCATAAATACTCGTCAATCCCACTGGGCGACATAAATGCTTTGAACCCAACGACACCACCTTCATGCAACGCTTTGAGCTGGTCGATATTGGTCGGCACCAGACCGCCCCAAAACTTGGCGTTGACGATCGACTTTTCCTCGGCCAATCGGCGTTTGATTATCAAATCCTCCACGGTGAAAACCGGCGGCGTGCTATTAAGCGGCATATCAACGTATGTCGTAACTCCACCTGCAGCAAGGCTCCTGCTCCCGGTGGCTATGCCCTCCCATTCAGACCGGCCTGGCTCATTAAAGTGCACATGAATGTCGATCAAACCCGGAAACACGTGTTGGCCCGTGGCATCAATTTCCTGGTGCCCCTTGCCTTCAATCGTTCTGTTCTCGGATATTTCCGCAAATTTGCCATCACGAATCGCAATATCTCCCTGAAACGTAGACTCGGACGTCACTATCTGACCATTTCTGACAATAAAGTCGTACAGTCGGGACATTCTCCAACCTCCTAAAGCTAAAAGAACACTTCTTTAGCACGCCTATTCCGGTCTCTATAGTGACGCTAGAGTAATCATAAAATCCGCCCTACCACTTGTCTTTATCACCATTGGATAAATTTAATAAGTATTTTTTGACTATTATTGCTATGGCCTAACCTGTTCCCCGATAGCGGTTGATCGTCCCTTATGAGCTCAAGAGTTTGTACACTGATGACTGCTATGTGTACTGTGCATTAGACCCATTCCAAAGCACCAGCGAGCAAAACTCTGCAACCGCAACACATTGCCCGTCTTATTCTTTTCTCAATGGATATGCGCACCGCTTACCAACTGTACGCCCCCCCGTCACTGCGCGGATCGGTAGCAGCCGCCATCGCCGACGTAACCGCGTCAATCATAATGGCCTGCGCATGACCGAGCTTATCATCGTAGGATGAGACGACAGAGACTTGATGACCACGGCGCCGCAAATCCTGCAAAACCGCATCTGAAAACCGATTTTCCAGTACCACTGCCGCCTGCGTCTCGCCCCAGGTACGCCCATAGAGCCATCGAGGAGCACTTAATGCTTCTTGAACATTTAGGCCGTAGTCCAGCACACCGGTTGCGACGGCTGACTGCGTTTGCGGCTGGCCATCGCCTCCCATGGTGCCATACACTAATAGAGGACGTTGTTCGCGCATTACCATGGCCGCGCACAACGTATGAGCGGGCCGCTTGCCCGGCATCAATGAATTGGGCGTGTCTTTTTCCAGGCGAAAACTCGTCCCGCGGTTTTGCAGCAAAACGCCACTTCTTTGCGCGATAAAGCCGGAACCAAAGTCATGATAGATGCTTTGAATCAGCGACACCGCATTGCCCATGCGGTCGGCTGTCATAATGGCGACCGTGCCGCCGTCCCAAGGGCGGTCTAGCGGAATGTCTAATGCCGCACCATCCGCATCAATGTGACGCGCCGCCGCCCTCAAATTCGCAGGTGATAGGAGCTGCTGCGCAGGGTAATGCATATAGTCCGGATCTCCCAATTCTTGATTACGACAATTCAATGCGAGTTTTGCACTTTCTATCATGACATGTATGTAGCGAGCCGATTGGCGGTCCCAGGTAGGTAACGGAAAGTGCTCCACCAGCCCTAACAGCATAAGAGCACTAAAGCCTTGGGTGGGAGCCGGTGTATTGATTAATTGGTAGCGTCCACGATATGGCAACGAAAGAGGCGTATCCCAAGTCGCATGAGGGCGAGTCCAGTCGTCGTACTCAAGCAATCCTCCCGCCGCTTGAATTTCTTCGATGATCGATTCGGCTACCAGGCCCCGGTAAAAACCATCACGTCCTGCTTTAGCCACCTCTCGCAAAGTTTCCGCCAAGCCCGATACCCGCTGACGCTCACCCACTCGCGGTGGCTGTCCCGCTTTCGTCAAATAGGTTTCTCGTAATCCCGGCAGTGAATACTGTTCTGCCAACTCCGGCAGCAGCATTGACCAGGTTGCTTGACTTTCTGTCACAGGGTAGCCTTCATCCGCATAGGAGATAGCGGCTGCCAAAAGCTCGGGCCAGTCCAGTCGACCGTCAAGCTGGCTGACACTGTACTGATATGCCTCCCACCAACCGTCAATTGCTCCGGGTGCCGTGTTGGCGGCCAGTACGCCGCGCGCAGGCAACGTTCCGCTAATTCCTCTAGCCACGTACGCATCAATCGAGACCCCTTGCCCAGCCCTCCCTATCCCCAATAGCGCCCGCGTCTCGCTTTTCCTGCCATCGTGTATCAGCCAGACATTGTCGCCTCCGATGCCATTCATGTGAGGGTATACAACTGCCATCGTGGCAGCCGCAGCAATCGCCGCCTCCACAGCGTTTCCGCCTTGTGCCAATATACGCAGGGCCGCTCCGCTTGCCAATGCGTTTGGAGTTGCAACCGCACCGTTCAACGACCAAAATGGCCGTGGCCACGCCTTCATCGCTATGCCCCCCTCCCACCGTGTTTAGATGCGGCGCTTGCCCCGAACATCATTCCGGCCAGCATGTCCCTTCCGGACGTGTGGCCAGACTGAGTAAGCCGTGTCACACAGGACCAATCATCGAATTGGGGAGAAACCAACCATCGCACCACATCGTTCATCACCGAAAAGACGCGGCCGTTCATCGCTGCTACCAGTTCGACCACCGACGCCAGGGTTGTTAAGGTCCCCAGTTCGGCTAAATCCGGTGCATTGGCGCGGATCTGCTGTGCCCACTCGGGCCGGTGCACACTGAAAGATACCAAGAGGCCAACCAAAATATCATCGCCCGCAGGTGTAGCTCCTGGCCCCAATCCGATCAAGGCAGCAAGACCGCGTCGTATCAATCCTGTATCATCTGCCTTCAAGCCATTTAGCAACTGCTCCACATGGCGATGCAAACGTTGACGAATATCCTGGTTCGGAACATGGCTCAATACATCCTGGCCGGGCCAGATGGTTCTCATCACCTCATTAGTGGCTAACGGATGCCAAGGCTCTCGGCTCACGAGCATGGTACGATATGGCTGAGTTTGGTCCAGCCGCACAGTACGAGACCCGACCACAATCCTTCCCTGTTCTACCACTCCAACATCGCCCCATTCGCGGCCGAAACTTGGAGAAGAGACCACGACACTGAAGGGACCCACAGGTTGGTCGCAACTCAACAAAACGAGTGGCTTTGAGCCTCCCTGCAGATAGAGGGCGTGAGTATAGCGTCCTCTCACCAGCAGGGACGTGGAGCCCTTAAGACTGTGTATCCATTCCAATACCTCTTGGTCTGCCGCCTGTGCCGTTAGGGTAATCATGGAGCTAAGGTACCGGCCAGTGCTTTGGCGGCCTGTTCAAACGCGACCAGCGGAGGTGACACGGTTCCCGCGCCAATTTGGCCGATCCCCGCCACCCGGTGGGCAATCCCGGTATTAATTAAAGGCAATACGCCGCTACTCACCACTAACCGCACGTCGATCCCGAGCAACGCTGCCTGACCGTCAAGGGTCGGAATTTGAAACGATGGTTGGGTGCCCACCACAATACCGCGCTCTCGTTGAAAAATTTCTTGTGCATCCTCGAAACTTCCTGAACCAACAAACCCTATCACCGCGGGAGCCGCTGGCAATGCCATCCCGCCCAACCCGATCGTCTCGAGGATGGCTGAGTCCCCGATGTCAGGGTTGCCGTCTTCCGGGCCATATCCCGCAAAATACATCCCTTGCGGCCGATTGACCGGTCCGGTCCACCAGCTGTTCCCAAGGCCGCTCACTCGCAGCCCAAACTCGACCCCATTGCGGCACATCGCCGTCACGATCGAACCGCCATTGACAGCTTGTCCAGCATCCCCGATTATCTTTCCGGCCGCCATCGCCAGATTAAGAAAAAATTGGTCAGTCTGGCCCAAAAAATTCACCGCCCGAAGCAACCGATCGCCAGTAGCCGTCGCCACCAGATGCGGCATTAACGCTTGAAAGAACATCAGCGAGGCAGCGGCATTGCGTTGATGCATTTCGTCCCCCATTAACAACGCTTTGGACATGATGGGCTTTAGCGGTACTCCCCCTGCATGTCGCAGAGCAGCAGACAAGGTGGGACCAAATTCCTCTTCAAACCAGGTAAGACGATCCTGGACCTCGTCGTTATACGCGCCAAACCGTAGCACTGCGCCAATCCCTTCGTTCAATATGGCATACGCAGTGCGTCCCGAAGAGGCGTCTTGAACGACTAAGACCGGCATACTGCCGGATGTTGCACCGGCCATAGGCCCTACCGCGTTGTGATGATGGCAACTATCCAAGGCAATCTCTCCGCGCTCTAACATAGCGCGCGCTTGCTCCGGGGTGCTGGCCCACTTTTCGTACAATGCCACACCGATAAGAGCGCCCTGAGCGGGCCCGGTCATTTTCTCAAACGGAAGCGGTGGCCCAGCGTGCAACACTAACGGGCTTTTTAACTCCGGCAGCACAGACTTGGCCGAACGGACATCCACCAGCACCGGATCGGCGGACTGCATCGCCTCGACCACCTCCCTATTGGCAGCATCCAACATCTGTACTTTCCTGTCATTACCATTCAGTCCAAAAAGCATCCGATATAATTCCGCGTCTCCCTGCAACGGAGGTGACCATTCGCGGGTTGTCACCAGTATTCCCGCATCAAGCAGGCGCGGCACAAAAAGATCAACGCCCACGTTGGCCACGCCGGGCGTCTTTTCTAATGGGTTAGTCATGGAAGACCCCTCCTAAAGCTTCTCGGACGGCGATGGCGGCCGCCGTGGTCTGAGTCACCCAGACACCAGCGCGGCGCAACTGTTCAACCTGATCATCATAATTCTGCGGGTCTTGTCGGGTGCCAATCACGGTGAAGACGATCGGGGGAAGCCTATCTCGATGTGGCGCTGCCTGCTCGATGGCCGTTATGACATGACCTGCCGGATCGTTCTCGGCACCGTCACCTAGCACAATGTCACCCATAACCATACCGGTTTGCGGGTCGCTCAAGCACTCGCTCAAGGCTTGTCCCCGCCCGGAGCCATCAATCATGGGGTGTGGCCGTCCGAGTGTAAAACGATCGTCGCCTAAATCCACCACAATATGACGCCTTTCCTGCCACGGAGTCAGCCCTTCATGCGCCAGCGGGAGATGAAGCAAATACGAAGCTTGGATCGCCAAGGTCCCCCCCACAAATAGTCCCCTGAGAAATGTGCCCGGCTGGATCCGCGGAAGTTTCGGCGGCATTTCTACATCCCTGCCCGAAATCGCACCAATTAATTCACCAATCGTGCTCACAATGTTTGTGCGATGAGCTCCTGCGTTTGGCTGTATCCCTAAAAACAACGCCACAATCGGCTTGGGGAAATCGTCAAGAATAGGCAGTAACTTGGCCAACACGTCTGGATCGGGAGGTTTTGCGACAATCGCTACCTTGGTCGTATCGCTGTCATCACGCAGCCGCTGAAGAGCCGTCAGAAAGGACATTGCTCCGATCGACGCGGCAAGATCGCGGCTGCCGATTCCGATGATCGAAGAAATGCCAATTCCGGCACGGTCCAAAGCGGTCGATACTTCCTGCGCACCCGTTCCTGAAGCCGCAATTATTCCCACATTACCTGGGCGAAGCCGGTTGATGAAACCCAATGGAGCTCCCTTGATTAACGCGGTGCCGCAATCAGGCCCCATGACAATCCGCTCACGCTCACACGCGTATCGCTTTAAGGTCAATTCTTCGGCCAAAGGCACGTTGTCGCTATATAAAAACACATCAAAACCCGCATCTAATGCTTGACGGGCTTCCGCAGACGCCCAGGGTCCGGGGACAGATATCGCCGCAATGCGTGGGGCATCCAGCACATAGGCGGCCTCTTGCCAGGAATGCACAGGGTATCCGCCGGCATGTTGCCCATTTTTGGACGAATCGGTAGCCTTCGTGTTCGCCCCGCTTATAAAATCTTCCAATGCCTGAAGAGCCGCCGATAACGCGTCATCCGACTCATAAATCATGCTGACGCATAAATCAGTGGGCGCCGCTCGGTCTTTTTCAAAATCCCACAGATGCTGCTCCGCCATCAACGCCTGATTGGCCGGCGTTCCCATCATTAATGCCACTTTCCCGATACCGGCAATTGCTTGCAATTGGCTTGAACAACGCATCAAGGTTACGGAATCGTAATAAGTATTCCGTTCAATCTTCGTGTATAGGCGGTTATTGGGCATCTTGCCGCTCCTCCTCCAATTCCCAGACGATGCGCGTGCCCGCCAATCCATCCACCACTTGGGCCGCCTTTTGTAAACTTCCAATCGCGGCGGAATGGCGCGTGCTCTTTACGAAGTCACAGGCAGCCGCCATCTTAGGTTTCATGGAGCCCATCCCGGCAGCTTTCGGATCATTAACCAGGTCATCAAAATCTTCCCAGGTCCCTTCGACTATTAACGCCTGCTGAGGTGTGCCAAAATCGCGGTAGACACCCTCCACATCCGTCAGAAAAACCAGTCGCGTCGCTCCCAACGATCGGGCCAATAGCGCACTCGTACGATCTTTGTCGATAACCCCGGTCACGCCATGCACCAAACCATCCCGGCCTGATGCGACCGGAATGCCCCCACCCCCTCCCGCAATAACAACCGCTCCTTGATCTAACAATCCACGGATGGCCGCGGCTTCCACAACCTTTTGCGGAAACGGAGACGGCACGGCCATGCGGTAACCGCCGCGTTCCGGAATCAACGGCAACCCTACATTGTCACGCAGCGATGCGATCACCGTCGGATCACTCAAGACTGGGCCAATGGGTTTTGAAAACACATTAAACGCCTCGTCATTAATATCGACCAGCACATGAGTCACGACACTCACCACTGGAACCCGCAATCGACGGGCGGCGAATGCATTGCTCAGGGCAATGCTGAGCAACGTGCCCAGTTCTCCTTGTGATTGGGCCACCAAGGTTGCCATCGAAAGCCTTGGAACTCCGGGTGGTGCCCAGACGCTTCTCATCAGGCCGCACCCGACTTGGGGCCCGTTGCCGTGTGTGATGACAAGGCGATGGCCTTCTTCCACGATATCGGCTACGGCGTTGGCGGCACTGCTGAGATCAATAAACGCATCCGTTGCCCCTAAATCCGGGGGCTGCAAAGCATTTCCACCGAACGCCACGACAACTGTACTCATCATCATTTCCTCCTCCCACGTTCAACTATCATGGAATCTCTAGAAGCGTGAACCACGCCCGGTCTTCAGGCCACTCACCGATAACCCAAGCAAAAAGTCCAAACCGGCGTAGATAAAGCTTGACCTTTGGCGTCCAGAAGTTTCCCTGCAGTCAAGGGTTCTTGACGACCACAGCATTGCTACACCAATCTGCATCTTGTGCCGTTGAGCTGCTCGTTTCTATTTCGCTCTCAGGTTTCCCATGAGAATGGGCCCCACCCAAGCGATTGTGCACGGCCACAAGGAGGACGGTTCCGCCCACTTTAGACCGACCAGCCATCTCGTCGCGCGGCTTTATTCAGCAAACGGATCTTTATGATCATAGAAATTGTGATGAATCACGTCCGACACAAGATATTCGAAAATACTATCCACAATTTCGATGCCGGTTTGAGTGTATTCGGCACGCTTTAATTCTTCCCGTTGGCCGGGATAGTAGACCATATCAAACCCCGGTGCGGGTCGCATGTTGTTCAAATCCCGCATGGTTTGGGTGATATTCGCCAGAAACTGATCGAGATCGGTAAAGAAAGAAGGATTGATCACGACATGTAACTGCCCCAGCCGGCGGTAGGCACTAAGGTCCGCATACATAGACGACACCTTATTACCAAAGGGTAGGCCCAGCAAGACCCCGGATAAAATGTCCACCATCATCATCAGTCCGTAACCCTTGGCGTCGGCGATAGGCAGCAATGCATGCACTTTAAACGGGTCCGTCGTCGGAACTCCTTGGTCATCTACGGCCCACGTAGGTGGAATGGCCTCATGTTTGGATCGGGCGTGTAGAATTTTCCCCCAGGCCTGCACCGATGTGGCCATGTCAAAAATGATTGCCTCATCCGTATTACTCGGTGCGCCAAAGGCGATCGGATTGGTGCCATAGTATGGATCGGTACCTCCATACGGCACAACCATCGGGTCGGATTGGCACACAGATATTCCTATCATCTTTCTCTCCACTGCTTGCTTGACAAAATAGCCAACAGCCCCGCTATGGCTAATGTTTCGCACACCCACAACCGCTACACCGTTTTTGGCAGCGATGTTAATAGCCTCATCCATGGCCAATTTCGCCATGTAATGTCCGACACCGTTGTCCCCGTCGCAAATAGCGGTGCAAGCGCCCGTCACCTGCCAATCAATCTGGGGATTCACATTGATTCCACCCTTTGCAATACGCTCCGCATAGTACTCGACCCGCATCGCACCATGCGAATGGACACCGCGGATGTCCGCAAACACAAGCACATCTGCCACTACCGCTGCCTGCTCTTTTGCCAGGCCAGCAAGATGAAGCTTCGCTTCGATTAGTCGCTTTAGATCGTCAGGTGAGACCTTCAGTGTAAACACCCCCCTGTCCGTACCAATGAAGAGCCCCGCGCTGCTGCCATCGCCCCCCTGCGGGATAACAAGCCACCGTCCATAGGTGCGCTGCGCAGTCATTTGCTTACGCCTCAATCCCATCAATACGGCAGCTTTCCAACAAAGAGGCCTTAGAGCTCCGCGTCGCGATGACAATCCTTGGAATACACATAAGAGAGCCGCTCTCGTCCTACGGCGTAACAGGCTTGTTGGACATAGGGACCCATGTAAATGTAATCGCCCTGTTTCACCGGAATCCAAACGTTATCTAGGTTGTAAAGCGCTTCACCAGACAACAGGTAGGCTCCGTGTTCTTGGTAATGGGTTTCAATAAAGGGATGACAAATACCGGGGTCGAATGTAAGGATGTGAAAATTTATATCAAACGCGAAGTCGTCTGCGGGCAGTAAATCCTGAATGCGCATCTCCTTCATGCCGTCGTACGGCATCTCTTCAATCTCATGCGCGTTGCCCGCGACAACGTGGGGCATACTTTCGCCCTCTAGTGGACTATACATTCTCTTATACAAGAAAATTTTTGATTCGCCGCGATCGAGATTCTCTAAAAGCATTTTGGTTCCCGGAGGGCAATAGATATATCCGCCTTCACGGAGGATCCATTCTTGTTCTGTCGTAACTTTGACGGTTCCGCCAACCACATATAAGAACGTCTCAACCCCTTCTTCTCCTCCGAATCCACGGAGGTTTCTGCCGCCCTCGTACATCGTCACAATGTAGTCCACAAAATGCGCGCCCAGCCGCGGGGAGCCTAAAATCGAGACGTAACAGTTTACAAACCCTGGTACGCTATTGTTGACGAGCCCCTCCGGGGTGATTAAAGCATATAAGCCATGTTTAATAATGGCACGCGACGACAGCAAATCTGTTGGGTATCCCACAAACCATCTCTCCCTGTTGAGCGAATTTGTCAGGTGTCACGCAACGCGACCCCAAATCCGAGCGGTAGATCCACATCCCGACGACGGTCATTCTTGGTAAGCCATGTTGTACAGTGTTTCCACTAACACCTTCACCCCTGCGGCCAAGTACATGGGCTCCGTGTATTCGGCCGGACTATGACTAATCCCGCCTCGACTCGGGACAAAGACCATGGCGGTGGGCACGAAAGGTGCCAGAATTTGTGAATCATGGCCCGCCCCACTGTGCATCACTTTGTAATCGAGCCCCAGATTCTTACAACTGGTTTCAATTGCCGCGATAACCTGGTCACTCATCTGCACAGGATCCTCATCCATCCATCTTTCAATGGTGATATCGACCCCGTGATACGCCGCAAGATCATGCAATTTCTGCGTTATGCGGTTTGTAAACGCATCGAAAAGTATTTTGTCCGTATGCCGGATGTCCACGGAAAATTCCGCATAGCCAGGAACCACATTAACCATATTCGGCCTGACCTCGATTTTCCCAACTGTCGCCACCAACGGATCACCAGACGCTTTGGCGTCGGAAATAATTTCGTAGATCATGTGACTGGCGGCAAAGGCCGTATCTTTGCGATATCCCATGGGCGTTGTGCCGGCATGATTGGTTTGGCCTGTCAGTTTCACAGAGAGTCGCCGCTGTCCAACGATACTGGTGACGACTCCAACCGTCTTATGTTCAGTTTCCAGCACACTACCTTGTTCAATATGAATTTCAACAAATGCTTTCAGGTCTTTACGCCCGGGTTCCGACGGGTCCCGAAAATCAAATCCCGATTCACGCATGGCATCAACAAACTGAATACCTTCAGCATCACAAATATTCTCGACCTGGTCTGTACGTGCGGTACCAACCAGATTCTTCGATCCCCAAAATGCATATGGAAAGCGACTGCCCTCTTCTTCGGCGAACGACACCACTTCCAGATTGCGTCGCGGTGTCCCGTACCGTTCTTTGAGATACTTAACCGCCAAAAACGCGCCCACTACCCCATAGAGCCCGTCGTAATAGCCGCCATTGCCGACAGTATCGATATGCGAACCCGACAAAATGGTATCGCTCGAAGCAGTAGAAGACCCCCTCAACGTGCCAAATAAATTTCCAATGGCATCAAAGCGGGTCTCTAACCCCGCTTCGGACATCGCTTGCTTTAGGCGCTGCTGGGCTTGCCGCCATTCCGTTGAATAGAGAAACCGGGTCACACCACCTGCTGGGTCTTTGCCAAATGATCCTATTAACTCAATCATGGCGGTGATATCATGACTTAAATCTTCTATCTGATTAAGATACTTCAAAGTCGGTCCTTCCCCCCGTCACTAGCTCATTTAGCCATTGTGTTTTTTGAAGTGTAACTCTCCCGATGTCGGGTTTCATCGTAAAATGGGGATAAAAGAAAGAGGGATTCTTTTATCTAATCTGGATAAGTGCAGACCTTTTCCCCCGTGGTATGTTGTAATCAGAACGCAATTTATCGAAAATCGAGTCCCATACAACCTACTTATGGGGGGTGCATTGGTGGCTTTTCTGATACAAGATCTCTTAAATCTCAAGGTGATGGAGCACGCTAAGTTTAGTGGATCCCCGGCCTGGTTAAGCAAACCCGTAACCGGTATTACCGTGATGGACGCTCCTGACATTGCCGACTGGCTAAAAGGCGGTGAAGTCATCCTGACCAGTCTGTACCCAATTCGATCTCACTCTGATCAAGACATGAAAGACTGGGTAACTCATTTATCGGCTAAGCACATCAGCGCGTTAATCGTGAAGATCGATAAGGTTTTTGCCAAAATTCCCGAAGTCATTACCGAATCGTGCGAAAACCACAGTATTCCCATTATCACCATTCCAATCGATGTAGCATTTGTCGACATCATGTACCCCGTGATGGAAAGATTGTTCGACAGCAAGGTCACGGAACTGCAATATTTCAAGACCGTTCACGATCAATTCACAGCACTTTCTCTGGCAGATGCTGGAATGGAACAAATCATTAAGACCTTAGAAAAGCTGATTGGCAATCCCATCACTATCTTAGATCGCTATCTGCATTGTATTGCAAGCACGAGTCAACAAGTAGCCGTGTTTCACGACGCCCAAAGATTACAGACGGACCAATTTTTCAGTACGAACTTTGCGTTTTATACGCAAAGCGCCGCTTTCCCAGAGTTGTCAGACCAGCAATACACGCAACTAGTGGTCCCGGTGAATGGCGTCAATAATGTAAAAATCTATCTGGTGATTAATGAGATCCAGCATGCGACGGTTCCGTTGGACTTTATCGCTATCGAAAATGCAACCATTGCATTGTCGCTGGAACTGGTGAAACAATTTGCCGTCGCCGAGGTGGAACGAAAATTCCAAAATGATCTGATTGACGATCTTCTGGCTCAGCGCACCGACTCTTTGGAGTCTATCTATGAACGCGCCAATGTCATCGGATGGGACTTAGAAGGCGAATATACGGTGATATTGTTTCGCTTGTGCGTCAACACCCACGTGGAATCCAACAAGAAAGTGATGTTCCAGCATAATCAATTGCAAAAACACTATCATTTGCTGGGAGAAATTATCAGCTTTCATTTGCCTGGTGCCATTGTTCGTACCAAAAGCGATGTCGTCATTGTTTTATGGAAAATACCAATCGACAAAGGCAGTAAGCGGGTCTGGCTAGAACACGTCAAAAAAACCCTGGAGTCTATCCAAGCGCACTTAAAACCCCAAAAAGAAGAGCTTACGTTACAAGTTGGAATCGGGAGTCCGGCATTCTCCATTTTGGACGTACCCACCAGTTATAAGGCGGCGCAAAACGCTCTAGAACTATCGGGCACCTTCGATCAAACTCACTTCATTACCAGCTTCGATGAGCTTGGCATCTATCGTTTGCTTTATGAAATCGACAACACCGAGCATCTTCAGAAATTTATACCGGAGTCATTGAATAAGCTCTTGCATTACAGTCAGTCATCTGGAAATGACTTAGTCCAAACCTTGCGCGTGTTCTTGCAGTGCAATCAAAACGTCACAAAGACTGCAAAAGCCCTCTACATTCATTACAAAACCGTGGCCTACCGCATTCAAAGAATCAAGGATATTATGGGCATTGACTTTGAAAGCGCCGACGAGGTGCTGTCCGTCCAAGTCGGATTGAAAATCGTCGATCTGTTAGAAGTGGCAAGCCGCAATTCAAGGCGTTAACCCCACCAACGTTCAATACACTCGACGGCCTTTTGTGGGGCCACGGCGGTCAATCAATAGATGGAACCTTTGCCCTTCACACAGCGCCGGATAGTGCGACACCATGACACGTCCCGCAATTCGTATGTCCTCGATGCATAATTACGAGGCGCGTTGCCCATCCAATTCAGTCAACCCACATAGGCGAGAATTTTTGTTTGGACCGGTTCGTGCTAAGCGGCCCGTCGATCACAAGAGTGTTTCGCCACGCAGGAACGACAGCCACCAGCCAACCTGCCGCCAAAGCCTACTTCATAACTCACACCTCAATAAGCCAGGGAACCCCCCGTGGGCCAAATCCCGACATGGCTGGCCATCACAGATTCGCGCGAAACTCATAGGGTCCTGGGTTGTCCTTGACCGTGCATGCGCTCAGCGAAGCGAGCCAGCCGCGCCAGCCCCTCGTTCAAGTCCTCTTCAGACGACGCCAGGGAAATCCGGACCCAGTGTTCAGCCTGAGCGCCAAAGGCTGACCCCGGAGCAACTGCCACCCCTTCCTCCTCCAACAATCGGAGCGCGAAGTCCCGGGAAGACAAGGCAGTGCCGATATAGGCCAGGAGGTAGAAGGCACCATCCGGATGACTCGTTTGGATATTGAATCGGTCCAGGATGTGTTTGGACAAGTCTCGGCGCCGCTGATAGGCGCGGCACATCCTGTCGACCACATCCTGAGGGCCCGTCAGCGCTGCCGCCCCCGCATACTGCAACGGCTCGGAGACCGATGACCACACGCCCATAGCAACCCGGGTCAAAGACTCAATGGCAAAACGCGGACCTGTCAGATAACCAAGCCGCCACCCGGTCATGGCATAGGTTTTCGAGAAGCTATAGACACCAAGTGTGCGGTCAGGCACCCATTGGGCCGGACTAAATGCCCGACCTTCAAAGATGATTTGGTCATAGACTTCATCCGAAATGATCCATAAATCGTGCGCCACGGCCCAATCGCACAAAGCCTTGGTTTCGGCTTTTGTCAAAAGCCGCCCGGTCGGATTGCCGGGAACATTGAGAACGACCGCGCGCGTCCGCTCCGTCACGAGAGCAGACATCCGATCCAAATCCGGTTTGTATTGAGGGGCCTCCAGCGCGTACGGAACAGCCTGTATGCCTAAACTGGCCAATCCCCCCAGATAATCGGGCCATCCCGGATCGGGCACGAGAATTTCGTCACCGCTCTTGGCCACACCCATAAAAGCCAAAAACAGTCCCGGGATGCCTCCGGGCGTCACTAAAATTTCATACTCGGAACGCTGAATATGGTTTACGCGGTGTAGTTTCGCCGATATCGCCGTGCGCAGCAGCATAATTCCCTCGGTCGCGGTATAACGGTTGTGGCCAGCTTGCGATGCCTGTATAAAGGCTTCCAAAACGTGCTGGGGCGGCGAAAAGTTGGGCTCCCCGGTTTCCAGGCGGATTATGCCTGGCCGCGCGAGTGCCTGATTTAGGATTTCGCGAATTCCAGATGTCGGGAGATTTGGATCAAGACTCCAGTTCATGCTGCCTCCTCAAGTGTGTGAGTGGGGTCTACCATATGAGCGTATCTTACAGCATTTCAGCCAACCTCGGCTCCTGCTTTGGTTCCTCCATCCTTTCGGAGCGCTGATAGGGGGCCTATGCAGACCATACAAAGGTCCGGATTTGAGTTGACCTCCCCCGATGAGAATTCCGCCCGGCGTCCGAAGATCGACATAGTCGGGACACAAGCACAAGATGGAAGAACTCGCATGGTCCAGGTGATATTCGACTTGGGTCACGGTGAGTATCTAATGCAGGCCAAGTGACATCTCACTTCAAATTCAAGTATCGGTGAATCTGATTACGTACGTACGTATCATCCCCTCCTGGCAACAAGGGCAAAGCGCCTACCCCTACCGATTCGATGCTTTGGTAAAATCGATGTTGGTGCCAATTGGGAAAAAATCGCCTCGGTAAAGGAAACAACACGATGGCCCTGTCGACCAGTCGTTCGTAAGGCACCTTAATTCCCACAATCGCATCGTGATACTGATGCATCCCGTTGATCGTGTCAATCGGAGGAATCGGAGCGCCTTTCCCATAGTGCTTAATATAATCGTCATCCATTTCAAACCGATACTTAGCATCAAATATGAGCAACGGCCCAAGCCCCTTTAACTCCACCACATGGTCAGGTTGTTGTGCCACGGTCGGAAGTCCCGAGAATCGTCGCTCGTACAAGATGGAAACACATTCTCCGGTCGGCAATTCGACTTGTGCAGCCTGAGCTGCACCCGACGACAACAAAATATCCATCGGATCACGCGAGATCCTCGGATGGACCATGAGGGTCCCTCCCGACTCTTCCACGACCAGACGCACAATCATCAAATAACACCAATATTCATAGAGGAGATTGATATCCTTAATCCCGACAAAGTACCTATCGCCGTCTGGAAACAAGCCATTTTGAAGCAGTCGGTGCCACCGAACGACACGACGGAGGGCCGGGTGCGATTGGGCAAGCGGGGATGACGGTATCCGCGGCTCGCCCGCCACCCGCTCCACGCCTACCGTCGCTGATAGTCGGGCCACAAGCACGCCAACATCATGCAAAATTATATTGAGGCGGCGATGTTGTTCTAATTCGGATACTTGATTACGAACCCGTTCGAGTCGTCGCCGGATCCATTGCAATAGTTGAAGTAGATACACGCGTTCAGCCGTAAGCGATTCCCAAATGCGAACTTGCGTAACAATCCGCGGATCGTTACTGCGTGCGTACGCCCATATATCTCGACGCCCCACCTTCTTGCGACGATCAAGATATATTCGCCGCTCCTCAGCGCTCAATTGCATCGGCAATGTTGTCCATGCGTGCGTGACATCGCGCATCAACTGCTCCCAAATCACCTCGAGGACCGATAGCCAATAACTCCATAAGTCCATCGATCCGTCGGGGGATTCTTCCATCCCTTGCAACACAGCGCTGACCAACTTGGCCGTGAGTCCACGCACCTGATTTTCCAGATCCCAGATCATGGCGCGATAATCGGTGTCGTAGTCCATTTTCCTTGAGTCGATTTTGATCCGGATGCCGGCGTCACCGACGCGCAACTCCGTCCATCCTACTTGCCGAAATTGCATCGTCATCGTCGCCATATAGACCATGCCGTGCTGCACCCAGGTCAAGTTGACCGGTCGATGGTTTTGTGTCACCTCCAATGGCACCAAAGCGCTAACCTGGATGGTATATTGAACGTCGTCAAAGAACCCCATGTGCTCCCTTGGGATTTCAAGGACGGCCCTGCCGATTGGGAAAGCCTCGACATGGTTGATGCCAGGGACTTCGTCGCCATACAGCGGTACGGTTGACGGGCCTATTAATGCGATGACAGCATCTTGCATCGTAACCCGTAGGAGGAGATCACCAGAACGACGCATAGCCGTCCTCGGTATAACTCACAACCAACTGCTCGATTTTTATCGCGGTTTTTGGGTAGCGGCCCCAATTCTTAAAGTCTTCGATTACCCGCAATCGATCTACTGTGGAAGAATCGCGCAATTCGTTTTCCTGTAAAACCGATATAAGACGCATTAGCGCTTCAATGTCTCGGTTTACTGCAGTACCATGGAATTTAGGCAAGATCCGCTGCGCAATTTGTCTATCCAGCAGCGATTCGCGTTGCTCATCATCGTTTCGACCGAGAGCGCTCGCAAATGACAAGCCGAGCGCGATATAACGATGCATTTCTTGTGCTACACGATGCGTAAACTGCCCTCGCGACCCTCGAAGAGCCGGCCAAATGTTGCGAATCATGGCCGAAACCGCTGTGTCTCTTAGCTCGCGTTCTTCGATCCAAGGCCACTGAAATTTAGTCTCACGTAATTTCAACCAGTCCAACGACTGTTCGACGACCAACGCATCGGCACCGAATACGTCGAATTCCAGAACATTAGCCCGATCTAAAACCCGCGGGGTGATAGACTGGACGGAATCATCAAAGTTCATCGTTGCAATCACGCGTAGTCTGGGCGGCAAGCGCAAGGGCGTGTTTTGTTCTGCCGAAAGTCGAGGTAAATTGGGCAAGGAGCCCCATAAAGAGCCCGCCAAACCGCTCTCCATGGCGCTAATAAAGTCAGAAAAATAATGCTCCACTTTGGCTACATTAAATTCATCGAGGCATAATAACGCTTGGTCGACTCCCGATTCCAAAAGGTCATCCAATGCGCCGCCGACTCGCTGGCGCGACAAAGGACTGATAAACCCTAAGAGATCGGTGGGGTCGGTCCAAGCAGGGCTCACCGCTACCAGATAATAAGGCCATCCGAACAGCGACGCAATCATCCGCGTCAACGTCGTTTTCCCCGTCCCGGACCGCCCCGAAAAAATAACGAACGGCCTGACCGCCAAAGCCAATAGCACATTTAAAAAGTCGTCCATGGAAATCCGATAACCCATTTCCGTAATTACTCGATGAGCGGCATGCGGGTCGAACTGCGCCATTCCGTAAGGAGAAGCCGACTCCCTTGCCATCGAAGCCTTCGCCGACGACCCGTCTGGCCGATCCAAGGGTATCCCGGATGGCCATGGGAACTCTAGGTCACTCGTAAGTATTTGAAAGGCTTCAGCGGTAAAACGCCATAAGTAACCTTGTTTCACCTGGCCGCGCTGATCAAAGGGACCATCGGAAATGTTCATGTGCGTAAGATTGTCCGGAAATGTTTCACGTGAGTATGGTACTGAAAGTTCATAATAACGAACCGCGACACCCCACCCCTTATCCTGCCACTCATTGTGAGAACCCGGGTGAGGATTCTTTCTTTCTTCGACCTCTCCCTGGGCAATACCGATCGCGCGAATCGCTCCGTTACTATAGTGGATGAAGATGTCACCCGGTAGGACTTCCGAGACTCTGGTCCAATGGGCCACAGTGGTACCACGTGTCGTCTGTAGCGGAGCCCAAATGTATTCACCGTTTCGCTCAGACTTGTAGGATTGTCCTTGGTTTACCCACCAATATGACGGGAGTGTCGGCGTATCGTCACCGTCGCCGGGCCCTTCCGAGCCCTCAATGGATGTTTCGCTAGTTTGTTGAGTATATTCTGGCACCCATGAGTCCCAATGCGCATGCAAGTACGCTCGACCATGTTCAGAAATTTGCCAGGTTCCGTGACGCTTTGCCATCAGCCCTTCTTTCACCAATGCATCTCGTACCCATGAAACGTCTTCACTAGGCCGTCGCACTCGCCCGGTCTTCGTCTTGTATTGCCTATCCTCATCGGTCAATTCCGGAAAATATGCCTCCACGCGTTTGGTCGCGTCCAGGGGTTTAAGCCGCTCTCCCGCTTCATCGAGTACTTTGTGCAATGGCAGCCATATACTTGTTCTTTTAGGAAACATAAAGTCCATCACCTCTATACCCTGGTCGAATGGAGTGGAGGCCGGTTCGCGGGCTCGGGATCCAGATGCGGTCAATAACTCCTTCACGGCCATCTCCCAAGTTATGTCGAAAAAGGTATTCTAGCTGGTGGAAACAGATTCCTGCTAACCGTAAATCGCTCCATCTTCCATCGTAACCCGTTACAATTGGATTGGGGACATTGCTTCCCAAGGTCTCTGATTAACTCGTATTTCGAAGCTGTGGGTGAGGCTGATGAGACTTCTTGCATGAGGAATCGAGCCGGATCGCCCGAATCCCTTCATTTGGCAGGAATCGTGACAATCCTATCGATACTTTTCTTGCGTATTATTTTGGTTCAGCGCGACTCATTCTTTACACCAAGATTGGCTCATAAACACTGGACTGGAAGATGCAGGCTTCTCAGAATCCGTGGCCCAAAAATTCCGTAAGACGCAATTCCCTCCTACCATTCGTAAGACTTGATTAGACTTGTCAGGACACAGCATTGGAATTCCATTGATAAATGAATGTGCCCAGAACCAAGCGCAATGGTTCAAAGCCCGCATTCTCGATTAAGACAAATTCGTTGGCGGATAAATTGCTCGTCAGGGGATTACACGACTCTTCCGACACCCACTGCTCTCCATGGCAAGAGAGTGTGCGCGCCATTGTCGGATACTTAGTTTAGTTAGCCTCATCCTCGTCTGGTGTCAGCCACGCGACCGCCAGTACCGCTTCGGAGAGCATCGCCGACGTGCCGCAAGAGAAGGGAATGCACGAAGTCGGCGACCGCCTCCACCAAGTCGTCGGCGAGGTCCTGGAGGACCAACCACAGGACTTCGCGAGTCTTTGACGATGTCATCAAGGCCCCCCTTGGGTTTTGGGTCTATTATACCTTGTCACAGAATGCCCCGGCCGAGTCTTGTGACCTACCTATCCTCAGTCACGCCGCTGACCGCCATCCCAATGAACACGCGCGCCGGCGTTCCAATCCCGAAACTCAGCCATTGGAATCCACGACCGCATTCATCGTTGTGCGGCTCTTACGTCTGTGCGCTCTCACCCTCAGTTTGGTCGGAGTCGATCGCGGAGACCACACGACTGTACAGCCGCTCAATGAGGGCAGTCATGTGATTTTGCCACGTCACACCGTCCTCCAATCGACTGCGCAAGAACTGGTCCACCGCTTGTCGGACGAGATCGCCCACCGACGCACTCTCTGCGGCACCGGATGTCTGAGGAGTCGCAACTGGCCCTCGTCAAGATAAATGGCGGTCCGCTGCATGAATCCCCTCTTTTCTACATCAGCCAATAGTCCAACGCTATATCGAGATCCAGGGAGTTGTACCCGAGAATCAATCAATTTCACATAGCCTTGACGGGACCCCACGGCATTAGGTCGGGATTCGCTATCCGAAATAGCGTCTTGCCTTTTATCATCCTTTACAATTGATCGGAGAAGTAGGCTCTAAGAACGCCGCACAATTTTGTCCGCGGCATCGACGGGTTGCAGAATCGTCACGCCGTCTCGGCATTAATCACCGCACGCGCCGCTAGAATCTTAAGGGCCAAGAGGGGATAGAGCCGTGGCTTATCCGCGAGATCGATGGTCCGTCCAAACACGCTTTCCAGCTCCACGACTAACTGAGCCCGGTCTAACAGGCTCTTAATGGGTGTCGTCGGTGCGAGGTCTACGAGCACGTCGACATCGCTCGCCGGACCAAAATCATCCCATAAGACGAACCCAAACACCACCAGTTCGCGGACACGATAATGCCGACAAATGCCCACCAATGCGTCCCGATTAATGCGCATCGGCACGGCTGCAGGCACCGTAATCGTCTCCATCCAATGTCTGACCTTGTGGGATTTCCAATAGTGGCAGCATATCGTCTTAGCGCAAGATGATATCGATAGTATCCCCGAACAGGGCCTTGTCGCACAACCGGCGGCGAACACATCGAGAGTCACTCCGGCCACCCCGAGAACAATACGAGAGTCTAGCACCAGCGATGGTCCCATCAACCCCGGGGGACACTTTACCAGCCCGCACATGCCACAAATTCTCAGGTTGTGATGCGAGCTCCCCAATTTGGTATAATCCGGCGCATACAACACTATCACGGCCAGCTTGCTGTGTCTACGGTCGTAACGCACCGTTTCGCGTAATTGGTCATGGCCGACAAAATGGAGGACGTTACCATGAATCACGAATCGCGAGCGGCCCTGGAAGCCCGGATCCGGGAACTGGAGCAAGCCTACCAGGGGGCACTCCAGGAAAATGTTGCCTTGCGTCGCGAACTGGAACAACGAAAACAGCCGCTGCCGCGCCCTCATGGTGGGTCAACCGCAGAGAAGATCCAACTGTTTCGCTCCTTGTTTCGCGGCCGTGATGATGTCTATGCGGTGCGGTGGGTCAAAGCTCAGACCGGGAAGAGCGGCTATAGGCACATACGCGCTAACCTAAGCCTGACGCATCGCATTGAAGTAAGCGTTTACGAGGGCGCTCCAGAAGCGGCGTTGTCCATGCACGCGAATCCAGGCGCCAA
>PXYV01000033.1 GCA_003023745.1 Sulfobacillus acidophilus
CATCTCGAATCCCTCCTCGACAGAGGGTCTTCGCCATCGGGCGCCTTAGATCCTTTGAAGATGGAAAATCCTGCGAAACTTAAGGTGCATTAATATAACAGGTAATGCGTAATCTGTTCTAATGATGACCTCGATGCTTTTTTGCAAGTCCGGGGAATGCCTAAAGCTACCATACGAGCACCTGGACGTTTTCCTTTCGCCCGAGTGCGTGAACCGGTGGACATTCTAACGAGTTAGACTGGGCCAGATGATGCTGTCACCTTTGGGACTTTTCAAGGTGGCAGAAACAGCCGTAGAGCCTCCCAAAGCGTTGGTTGGTGGTTGACTGGCGCTGCCTGGCCGCCATGTCCTTCCGGCCCTTAAACAGTCGACTCCCCAAGGGCGGACCTCCCGCAAAAAAGGACTCTGAGGTTGTATCCCGATTGTTCGTGTCTTCGCGGCACCGACCGCAAATTCTGTTCCGATGGCCTAGATTCGGTAACCGAGGCCGGGGAACAAAAAATCGCACCCTGCGCAGAGTGCGATTGGCGCTCGATTAGCTGTCTTCTACGGGTTTGTCCACAAGATGTCCCGCAACAAATTGCAAAACTTTCGTAATATCGCTGGGTGTGATCCCGGCAATCGGACTCGGGTGCACACTCTGATCGGCATCATGAAAGTGGTGTGGCGCTGTTTCGATGTGGTCCCAATGCGGCGCATTATTAAACCGGTAACTGACGCCTTGCCGCTCCCAATGAACCGAGTAACGCTGTTCGGGATATTGATGAATGTCTATAAACGATCCATCGACCAAAATGATTCGAATACGATTGCGCCGAGAATCTTGAATATATACCTCCCGTACTAATTCGGGAAACGTTTCTTGACACACACGACGCACGTCGTCAACTGTCATGGCTTCGTCTCCGATGCGAGATTCGTTTGCAAAGTGAGAAGCTGTTCTCGATACGCAATCAGGTTCATCCAGTCAATCATGTCCTCCCATGCTGGATGTCCGTCCAAGCGCCCATCACGAATGGCCTGCTCAATCTGTTCCGGATGAACAACGCGGTACTTACGTACATAGCTAATGATTTCTCGATCCGTTTCAGCCAGTTCGTGGCTAATCCATGCATGAAGTGCTTCGATTTCCACTTGATGAGGCGTCTTATGAACGGCAGCGCCAACCTCGTCCCACAATGATGCCACGTTGTCACCCCCTGGTATCAGACAATCCCGCTCCGCTTCGCCTATTAATCTGATTATACCCAGGACAAACTCAGTTCTGCCATAGTAGAACAGTCCGTCGTGTCGATGATGCCGAGGCTCCACGGGCCGCTCGGTTCGGGCATTACAGGAGACATCGCACCCGCGACGGGGTGCGATGCACGTTTTCCGCGACTTTTAGGCCGCATTTGGACACAACAAACCGCGACACTTCATTAACTGCAGTCTACAACGTAGCGACTGTGGTGTCAACGCGCAGCCACCCGGCTCTACGTCAATAATTGTGGGATCGCCGTCAGGGGCAGGAAGCCCAAAAACATCTTGCGCCGATAGTGGTCGCGATGGCGAAACCCGTAGCTGAGTCGTTTGAGTTGTTTGATTTTGGTGTGATAGCCTTCGATGAGGCTATTGGTCCAGCGCTGGGGCTGCGTCCAATGGCCCAGGATTTCACGACGCCACCGCCGGATCGTGCGCGCCCAGACGGCGCCTTCGGCATGGTCACAGGCCTCGGCATCGAGAATCCCGCGTTCCCAGGCCTGTCGGGCCTCCGCGGGTGTCTGGGCGCGGAACAACGCCCGCCAGTCTTCATTGAGGTGAAATCGCTGGCCCAACGCGGGCCAGCGATGCGGAATCTCGCCGAGCTGCGCCTGTTGGCGCGGCGTCAGGTATTCGTGGCCCTTGACCAGCGGCCATCGCGCATTGGTCGTCCGGGCTTCCGCCTGTTCCAAGCGTCGGATTTCGTCGAGGCGGCGATTGGCGTCTTGAATCAGGTGCAACGGATCCGCCAGCACTTGGGCTTGGGGGCACCAGCGGTGGACTACGCGGGCGTAGGCCCGTTTGAGGTCGACGGTCACCGCACGAATCCGCACACACACAGGCTCGGGAATGGCCGCAAACCACGCCTCTAAGGAGGTAGCCTCAGCAATGTCATTCCGAGGGTCCCCGCTTAGGTGACTTGCAAATAGGCATGGGGTAAAATGCTAGAGCCGAGCCCCAGACGCGATCTCTGCCCACGCTGTGTTTGGGCCTGATCGTGAATTATTTTTTATGAAGCTGCAAAAACCCCAATTTCTCGGGGATGCTACGGCTATGGCAAACTTCTCGCCACAGGGCGTATACGATCTTAAAGTGGTGTCAAAGCAACTGGGGGACGAATTGGAGAGCTGGACGCAGACATTGCGGCGCGCTCCTGATTCTGGTCCGCACACCTATGTGGGCGATGTGCGAGCGGCTTATGATCACATCAAGGCGGGAATTGGCCGCAATACCGATGTCGTGATCCGCAAGATTCAGGTGCCTGCTTGTTCTGAAGGCCCGGTGTTGTTGGTCTGCCTTGACGACATTGTGGAAATCCATACGGTTGAACAAAATATTGTGGAGCCGCTCTTGCGTACAAAGGTGCCTGCGGACAAGTGGGACCAAGGGGCGATTGATCCCATGGATGTCAGTCGGGCTACCGAGTGGCCCGACATTCTGGAGAAGTTGGCCAGCGGCAACACCCTAATTTTTGTACCCAACCTTGCCTATGCCTGGGTTGCCGGGACCAGCAAGTTTCCGCAACGGTCGGTCACGCGCCCGCAGACCGAGTTAGCGGTGCGGGGGCCGGAAGAAGCGTTTAATGAAGTGCTGACCACCCAAAAGGGGCAAATTCGCCATCGCATTCACTCACCCGACTTAATGTTTTTAGATCTTACGGTCGGGAGCGTTCAGAAAGCGTCGGTAGCAATTGCCTACGTGGAGCGCATTGCCAACCCGGCTTTGGTTACCACCGTGGTGGAGCGCGTGAAAGCGATTCGTGTGGATAGTATTGTCAATATGGGGCAAATTGCCGGAATTATTCGCGACCACCCGCTTTCTATTTTTCCCACGGCGCGGCAGACCGAGCGTCTTGACATCGCAGTGTGGCGACTTATGCAGGGAGCGGTATTGGTCATGTTAGACGGCGATCCGTTCGTTCTGATTGCGCCTTCGCCCCTGATCGACTTCTATCGCACCGCCATGGACTATTCCAGCAGTTGGGTGGACACAAGTTTCGTGCGGTTGATTCGTTTTGTCGGATGGATCTTTGGCATCTACTTGCCCGCAGTATACGTGGCCTTTGCCGCCGTCAATCCGTCGATATTGCCGAGTTCTCTTTTTGTGGTCATGCAGGCTGGGAATGTGGGCATGGCGTTTCCGGGTTTGATTCAAGTCTTGCTCATGATATTAATTATCGAAACGCTGCGCGAAGCGGCGCTACGCCTGCCCAAAAACCTGAGTACCACCATCGGGACGGTCGGAGCTATTGTGGTGGGGACGGCCGTGGTGAAGGCCGGGCTCATTAATACGCAAATTGTCATCATGATGACGTTGACGGCCCTTAGCATTTTTTCCACGCCGGTCTACGAATTGACCGGGACCTGGCGAGTATTGGGGTGGTTCATGTTGATGGCCGCATTTGTGTTGGGCATCGTGGGGATTGTCCTCGTCACCATGGCGGTGCTGGTGGATATGAAAAGCTTTGGCGCGCCGTACTTTGAGCCCTGGGCTCCCTTTCGGGAGAGCGACTGGGCCGACGCCATTTGGCGGGCACCGTGGACGCGCGTTACGAAACGGTGGTCAGGACCTCGCCCGCAAGTTTCGCAATGGCGGAATCCTCGTGCGGTTACGGCCCGCCCGCGACTTAAGCGGAGGAAGATGGGATGGTAAGGTGTCGTCGGTGGTGTCGGGGGCTGATCCTCTTTTGCTTGCCATGGCTACTTTCCGGGTGTTGGGATCAACTATCGATGACGCAAAGGGCAGCCGCAGTGGTTGTATACGTGACCAATACGCAACATCATCAGTTGGAATGGACATTCTACTTTCCTAATCCGGCCGTGATGGTCAGCAGCATTCTCAATTTGAGCAGCAAGAGGCAATTTTATACCACCCAGGTGCGGGCCCCGTCGTTGCTAGACGCGGTGGAGCGGGCGTCGGGGACCTTGGCGCGGCAAATTTACATGGGTCAAATGGAAGATATTCTCCTCTCGCGCAACATTAGCTCTAGGCAAATGGCGGCCATCGTCGACGACTATAATCGTAATGGCAGTTGGTCAAAGTCGGCCTACATGGTCGTCGTGCCAGCGACCTCGCACCCCCTGCCGATCGAGTCGCAAGAACCCGTGCCGGACGTGTTTTACACGAGCTACTTTACCTGCTCGACCTGTCATCCCTTGTATCTGGGCGAGCAAGAATGGCAAGTCTGGGATGAATTGGAGACCCCGGGGGTCTCGACGGTGCTGCCTTATGCGGCGCAGTCGCAAAGACCCGATCAGGTTATGGTGTATCCGCAACAAGGTCCCCACTATCTCTGGTCTCGCGCTCAGACGAAGGCTTGGGCAACTCTCGCCAATCGGATGAAGCGTGCGACGATTACGCTGGTGACGGCGAAGGGACCGATTGACATCAAAGATGTGCGAGTGCGGACAACGACCCACATCATCATGCATCATGGTGAGCTCGACGTGCAGGCCCGCGTCCATGCAGTCGGCGATCTGGCCGGGTGGCCGCAAAGCATGTTGGTCACGACCAAAGAGCTTAAGTGGATTGAGGCGCAAGCCTCTCGTTGCCTGATTTGGTGGTGCACAGCGGCGGTGCAGCGCGCGAACCAAACCAAAACCGACCCCTTTGGCTGGGGGCGCGCGTATCTCTTTTCTCATCCCACGGTCGACGCGCTGTATTCGGAAGAGCCGACCATCGAATGGCCCATTACTGCGCATTTCACCGTGACCACGCATCTTTTTGTGACGGGGGTGAATACCTGAGTATGTTGGCCGAGAGCATTTCACCGGGGCAGTTTGGGTGGATGGCGGGCATTTCCATTGTCGCTGGCGGGGTGTACTTATGGCCTCAATATCTGGTGACCTATGCGGGATCCCAGGGAATCTACTCGCTTGTTGCCATGACCGGCCTGGCGTTGGTGTTCGGGACACTTCAGGTTGCGACTGCATTGAATGGGCGTCAGCCAACCTATGTCAAGACGACAGCACAGCTGATGCCGTTTTTCGGCCCGGTCCTGGTCTTCCCGGTGATTGTGGCCCTGAGTTTGACGTTGGACGGCCTGACCCTTCTATTATACGCACTCATGTTGCACAGTTTCTTTTACACGCACACTCCGGTGTACATTTTAGAACTGGCGATTGTGCTGGTTGCGGGCTGGATCGCGATGCGCACCCTATCAGCGGTGGCGCGCTCGGTGCAGTTCTGGTTTCCGATTATTTTACTGGTGCTGGCCGTCATTCTGGGGTTGACAGCGCCGTTTATCCGATTTCCACTGGCGCTGACGCCTCCGGCGGACTTTCACGTCGATCCGTGGCTTAATACCATGGTCGGATGTTGGTACTTATACAGCAACGCGGCGGTCGTTACCACGTTGGCGCCGCATGTCAAATGGCCCACCCCGGTTCAGGCATCGCTGACGGTGGCGTTGGCGATTTTGGGCCAAAGCTTGGTGCTGTTTGCCCTTTATGCGATCGCTCTTCTGACATTGGGCGCAGATGCCGTCAGCCGCTTGTACTGGCCTTTGACGTACATCTTTTCCTTGGTGTCCGTTCGGCTATTTTTTGTGAAAGGATTAGGCATATTTGCGCTGATGTTTTGGACTTCCACGGTCGTGTTGTATTTGGCAGTCCGGGAATTTTCATGGTCGTGGAACATTTCTACCCTCCTATCCACATCGTGGCCAAGCAAAAGAACGGTTGTCTTGGCGCTGTTATTGGTGCTGGTTGCGATGGTGGGCATGGCGATTCCCTCTGACACGGCAGCCCGAACCTTGCTGTTTCAGTGGGTTTCCCCGTTGCTTTTGCTGTGTGAGGGCACAAGCATCCCGCTGATGTGGATCTGTTCTCGGCGAAAACGCCAGCCGGGGTAATCCCGCGTACAATCCGACGTCAGTGGGGATCTGTGGCAGTGCGACGTCAGCTTGCATTGCACGCTTTGCGGGGCGCGACCTATAGTGCATTGGTGCCAGACACCAAGCAGGGCGATTGCCGAATCCCGACCGACGGCCATGGCATAAAGAAGCGCACTCCTGACACATGCTAGCGGAAGGTTGGGTAAAGGGGTGGAAAGGTGTCCTACCATGCGGACTTATTCGGCAGGCTGAGCGAGGATGGGCTCAAAGAGACATTCGACTGGATGGCCGATCGCTATCACAGTCAAACCGTTCGGGTGTCGCAATCCCGGTATCCCTCATGGATGAACCAAGTCATAACGCTTGTGCAGTCGTGGCGTCCCCGTTCCATCGCCGATGTGGGCTGTGGCCCCGGATACCTGCTGCAGCAGTTGCACCAGCGATTTCCGGACACAGCCATCAAGGGGGTCGATTACTCGTCCGCGATGTTGCGGCACATTCCCGCCGGAATATCGACTGAGTGTTGCCCGTTGCTGGATTGGGCCAAAACTTCCTCAGAGCGATTCGATGTCGTCTTGCTCACGTTTGTACTGCGTGATCAGCCAGACCCGCAAACTGTGTTGACCGTGATTAAAAATCGGGTCGCGCCTCATGGCCATCTTGTGGTATTAGAGACGCAAACGCCAACAGGGTGGCGCAAATGGGGGTTTGACTTGTACTTTCACGCTTGGCTGCCCTGGTGGGCCTCGCACGTCCTCACCAAAGACTGGACCGGACCCCGGCATTTGGCCCCATATCGCCGGCTGGCGGATTCCCATCGCGCCTGGATGCAAGCGCGAGTGCTGCCCAATGCGCTGGTCGCGGCCGACTACGCGGATATTCGCCCACACCGGCCCGCGACAGACGTGGTGATGCTGTGGTCGGCTGTTGCTGCGTACTAACTTGCGGCAATTCGCGAGGGGTTTTCATCTGACAAGCGGGCACGCGTGTGCTAATGTAAAAAGGTCCCAAAGAAGCTCGGCGGAAGGGATCGAATCGATGCGATTAAGCGCAAAGGCGGATTACGCGTGCCGTGCGATGGCGGAATTGGCGTCCGCCAAGCCTCCTTGCAAGGCGGAACGCTTGGCCACGGCTCAAGACATCCCCCTAAAGTTTCTCGAAAACATTTTGTTGGAGCTCAAGCATGCGGGGCTGGTGGAAAGTCAGCGTGGCGGCGACGGCGGCTACTGGTTGGCGCGTGACGCGTCTGACATTGCGTTGGCCGACATTATCCGGGCGGTGGAAGGGCCGTTAGCCTACGTGCGCGGGCACCGACCGGAAGCGCTCGAGTACAGGGGGGTAGCCGAACCTTTGCGCGATGTCTGGGTGGCCCTGCGCGCCAATGTGCGGGTTGTGCTGGAGTCGGTTACGTTGGCGGATATTGTGGCCAGTCGGCTGCCGGATGTTGTGCAGAGTCTGACGGCGGATTCTAATGCTTGGCACTCGCATTAGTGCTTTGCACGACGGGCGTTGAACGGGGTTTAGTCTTCACGTTAATCATCTGGGCGCTATATTTGACTTCAATCCGAGACATGCTGGCGAGACGGCTATGGGGTCGATCCAGTGCTCGCTTCTGACGATCTTTGTTGTTGCGTTGGCACTAGCGGTTTGCTACGATACATTTATCCATTAAACTTGTAGATAAAGTGGGAAACTGGTCCTCATCCTATAAGGAGACGGTGCGAAATGCGTTCTCGAGACTGGATGTTTGCAGGATTTGGGCTGACGTTGGCTATTGTCGGCGGCGTAGGCGAAGTGCGGCACGACATCGCCTTAGGCATTGTCGCTGTCGTTGTCGGACTGGTGGTGTGGGTTATCTGCAGTGGATCGCGTTGGATCTTTGATGCGGCGTGTGAGGCGCAGTTATTCGCCTTAGATCGCGACCAGGGACTCGATCCCCGGCTCAATGTTTTGGAACCGGTGGCCAACGTGTGGTTTGACCCGGTCGATCCGTCATGACCATCGCGAAATTCTTCCGGAAAAACCGGGGATGAGGGGCACCGCGATCAGTACGGCCACTTATCTTCTTCCCACCAGAGCACTGTGATTGACGCGAGATTTTTATTGTATGCTTCCCGTTGTGTTGGGAGATCGAACCGGTTAATCGACGACGATATCTCCCGGACCTGTAGGAATAAACTGGACGGGGCGAACAGTTTGGGATAGGTATAGGGGGTGGCGGGGGAATCCGTTCCGGGTTTTTCCTAGTTGGAACAGCGGAACCGCGGCTAAAAGTTTCAGCACCTCTTCTTGTCGGTTATTGAGTTGACCGTGAATTCCCCACGCGGCTATGCACTGGTGCGCCGCGTGGACGGCATTCAGGAGATATTGGTCATTGTCGGGTCCCACCGGATCCCGAACTGCATAAAGCTGACGCGGGTTGGTTGCTCGGTACGCGAAGAGATTGGTCACGAGGAGGGTTCCAAAGCCCCATCGCTCTGCATAGCGTCGGCAACGGGCGATGGTGGGATCGTCATGGGACGCATCGGCCGTACTCGGATTCAACATGATGAAATTAATCGTCGGCAAGTGTCGATCCCACTGACGCCACAGTGCATAGCGAAATCGGCCGGACTTGTCAAAACAGGCGTCGGACCCCCGTAACATGAGACTTTCAGGCATGGGCGATAACGTTGGTCTGATCGTCGTCACCTCTTGGAACGGTATCGTCTGGCATATGGTAGGGCTGTGCAATGCATTCAGTGTATCCCAAATCTGGACGAAAGTGTGCTGCAGAGCGAGCACGTTCGTGAATGTTGCGAAGAAGCGATATGAGAACGAGCGAGCCACTGGACAAAGGATGACCGACTGAAGAGGTCAGTGTGGTGTGCGGGGATGGCATCGAAAGCCGGAACGTCAACGCCGTTGATTCTTACTTTGCAAGGTGACACAACGAACGAATGCCATTCCTGCGCCCCCCCCTTAACGCGCCTTTAAGCCGGTCAGCTAGTCATATGTCAGCCAGAAAATCGCCATCACGAACACCAATACCGTTCACATTTCCCGAGCAAGAGGTCCGTACGCGAGAGGAGGGTACATGCGTCGTTGTAGATTTCGCGAAATCATGTCTTCTACGTTTGCCGAGGGTGGGTTAGATGTTCGGTATTAATCACGCTGCCGGGCCGGCTACCTAGACTTCGCCTCTCCCATAGCGAAGACACCACGCAAGCCGACTAAAAATCTCCATCGCGGCAGCCATCTGAAGCCATCGCGCAGGCCCGGATGGCTCCGATCCTTCCGGCATCGATGCAATGCACGGCAACAGCGGGGACCGATTTTTGTCATCGTATGCTCTTTCGCGCAATCCATCGAAGCGATCCGCGCGTGCGCGTATCACAACAGCACAACCGGTCGTACCGTAAAGTCTCGCGAGTCCCGCCACTAGTAAAGCAATTCCTTAATTTAGGCATAAAGATTCCAACCACAGTCCTGTCCTGAAGCCGATTGTCTATGCCGGCAACGGTTCAAGACTTAGGAATTGCTCTACTAGTTTTGTCATGTTCTGGACAATACGGCGGATGATTCCGATGGCGCCATCAACCTAATTTGCCCCAACCCATTAGATTCCCTGGAAATGCCGCAGGAGGCCATTCAATCCGAGGCCGAACGCCGCTGTATAATTATGACAGGAATCTGAACGGTGAGGCGATTCTTTGTCATGTGAGGGTGTACCGAACTCTATGACGTTACCGTTGGGGGGTCCGTCAGCCTCGCTGCAAAGAGGCTGGGGCTATCGGATAGGGTGCGCCCTGCAATCGATCATCGTAATATCGCGTCGACCGCGCATTGTTCATCTGGGTGGGTGCCTCGCCTCTGCGGTCTGGGTGTCTCTTGCGATGATTATTGCGTAGGAGCAAGGCGATGCGAGGAGTGGCTGAGGTGATCGGGTGGAATGTCGTTTGACGCCAGAATTTTGTAGATCGGGGTCATAATGGATTTTGGTGTCGCTGGCGAGAATGGTCGCAGTTTGTGCCTAAAGGGGGGAATTAAATCATGAAGATAGCTCTGATCACCGGTAGTTCGAGTGGAATCGGCATGGCTACAGCACTGGAAATGGCCCAGCGTGGGTATCACGTTATCGCGACCATGCGTCATCTGGAGCGCGGTACCTCTTTGGTCGCGAAGGCCCAGCAGTTAGGGGTGATGGATCGGCTGCAGCTCGCACAGTTAGACGTGACGGCGCCTTATGAGCATGTTGCGGAGATAATTCGCGATCTGCTCAGCAAGAGCGGGCCGGTCGATGTTCTGGTCAACAACGCTGGGATCGGAATTTTAGGACCGGTCGAGACGCTGCCCGAAAAGGCGTGGCGAAAGGTGATGGACACGAATTTTTTTGGGGCGCTCGCGGTCATGCAGGCAATCCTGCCTTATATGCGTGAACGCCGGCAGGGAATGATTGTCAATGTGTCGAGTGTCAGCGGTCGCGCTGCGTCTGCCGGATTTGGAGCGTATGCCGCAGCGAAATTTGCGCTTGAAGCGGCGTCGGAAGCATTGCGGTCGGAGATGTTACCGTATCACGTGGATATGGTACTAATCGAGCCCGGCAATTATCGCACGGCCATCACAGAGCACGAGTACCCGGCCGACTTGCATAATGCGGATGTGGCCAGGGCGTTGTATCCGGAAGTTATGGAAGGTGTCGAAGAATTTCTCAACTACCATCGAACGATTGCCGACGATCCGGTCGAGGTGGCGCGGGTGATTGCGAACATCACGGAGAACGCCCAGCCGCCCTTGCGCGTGCCGGTCGGTCGAGTGGGAGAGGTGTCCGCGCAGGAGTGGATTCGCCGGCGCTTAAGGGAGTCATGGCCGTCCATGGAGGGGGAATAGCTTTTCATCAAGATAGCGCCGCTCAGAAAACAATTGATCGACGCATTGGGTGGCGCGAGACACAGACCTTCCGCGTTGATCGCATGGCAGTCGCTGAGCTTGAATGAGCCGGAACCGGTCGACATGGTCTTGAGGTCGCCGCGAGGAGAGAAATTGCGGTTTGAGTCACCATCTCGGATAGAACCCATATACTGCGATGGAGCAGGAAATGGGTGTGATTTAATGCTGACACTGGCCAATTTCGGCACGGTGGCCGGGGCAACGGCGATTACCTTGGCTATTGTCAAGCTGTTGACGGCCGTATGGCCGAAGGTGCCCCACATGTGGGCTGTTTGGGCTGCCGCCGAATGCACCATGTTTGTGGATGGACTGATGACCGGCCCTTGGACTATTACCAAGGCCGTGGAACTTTTCTTTAGTGGGATGGTGGTGGCGGCGACAGCTCTAGGCAGTACAACCGGAGGCCAGCGAATTGCGGAAAGCATTACGGCGACTCGCCGCGCCAAATTGCCTGACTCTCCTCCGCATTCGGGCTCAAACTGAATTCAAGACGCTTAGCCGCGGCGGTTTTCGGTGACCTCCAGATACTTTGGCTTTCCGCCTGAGGCGATTTTTTCTCTGAGCTTCAATATGCCGAACAAGAGCGCCTCGGGCGTCGGAGGGCATCCCGGCACGTACACGTCCACCGGGACAATATGGTCAACGCCTTGGATCACGGCATAGTTGTCAAACACGCCGCCCGAAGATGCACAGGCACCCATGGCAATGACCCACTTGGGCTCGGGCATTTGCTCCCAGACGGTACGCAACACTGGCGCCATTTTTTGGCTGACCCGGCCTGCGACGATCATGAGATCCGCTTGTCGGGGCGAGGCGCGAAACGCCTCGGATCCAAAGCGTGCAATGTCGTAACGAGAACCCGTGACACTCATCATTTCAATCGCGCAACACGCCAACCCAAAGGTGGCGGGCCAGATTGACGATTTTTGCCCCCACCGCACCATCCGTTCCACAGTCGTCAGCAAGATACCGCGTTCGATAAGGGACTTGTCGCCAGTGTCGGCCATTTCCGATTCCCCCCTCGTAGTGCCATGATAGAGGTAAGGGAGATCAGAAGAATCGGCCGAACGACTCGGCCTGTGTGCCATCCGGCGCGACATTTAAGTCCGAATGGCCTGGCAGCGTACGGATTAGAATCCGAAGAATCCCGTGGTGAGACCTCGGCCGTACATGGCCCATAAAAACACGTTAAGTCCAAAGAGAATCCACTTGGGGTTGACTTGCCAGCCTCCCAACAGTTCCCGCGGATCTTTTTGGGGACCAAAAGCGGCCAGAAGCAGCGCCGTGAAGACGGCCAGCGCTCCGTACAGCAGATGCAGCGGGTCCGGCGGCCTTTGGCCTTCTAAATAGAGTCCGGTGCCAGCTGCACCCAGCACAATCGTCGTCCATTGCACCGTCCGCTCCCAGCGCCAAAACGCCTGGGGCAGGTCTTCAACTGCTGATTGCCGCAAAATCCAGACCGATAATATGCCGGATAAAATAAAACCGCCAATGGCAGTGCCTACGTGGATCCACAACAACACTTCGACCATGTCATTCTCCTTTTGTTTAGCGCTACGCAATATAAATGAAAAACCGGGAGCAATCCCCCTTAGGATGCTCCCGGCCCTTGATTTCCGTCAAGCCCTAACCTTGCGCTTGCGTAGCGGCGCCATGACCCCCAAGGCCACGAACGCTCCCGCTAATATCTCGAACAAGCCAACCAACATACCGACTGCGCTTAAGTGCACGAACCCCATGCTTAAGGTGCCGAACCCGATAATGCCGAGCACACTGCCTAAACTCATGCGCGCTAGACTCCATAACTGCTTACGATGCATCTCGCGTCCCTCCTCCGAGTTCCACCGCGCCAGGCGGGTTGTCAACCGGTTGATTGCGATAGAACTCCTTCCAGATGAGTCGATGCACGCCCAGGTAGCGTGGCAGCTTATTCCATCCCGGGATCCACGGCGTCAGCGCCAAGGCTAGCCAGAACAAGAAGCCGATGCTTAAGGCCAAGGCGTCAGAAGCGGTCGAGTTGGCGACGAATGGCCACTGGTAAATCCAGGTTGGGATCGTCATCCACCAGGCCCCGGGGTATCCGTTAATGGCGGGGTGAATAATGCCCCAATTGCCACCGGCCAGGGTTTGCGTTGCCGGATCTTTTTGCAGCGGTGCCCCTTGGAGGAACAAGAGATAGTTTTGGTTGTCAAAGCGGGTGATCACGGAACCATTGCGAATGAGCGCTCCAGAATAGAGGCCGCTCTGTCCCAAGGCGAGCGAGTCGTTCAACAGCGTCGGCAGAGGGCCGTAATGCCCAGGCGGCGTGATCACTTTCCCGTTGCGATACACCCCTTTGGTCAGAGCTTTGGTGTACAGAGCCTCCCAACGGGCGCGTTGCGCGTTGGTCGCGTGGGCAAAGGAAGCCAATGGCGCTTTGATGGCAGGATTTACAGACGTCGCCATTTTTAACGGCTTCAAGATAAAGTCTTGAGCGGCGTTAATCGGGTGGATAATTCCCGCTGTGGTTTGCAAGAAACTTTCGACGTTGCCGGTGCCATGATTGTAGGGCGGCCCGTAATTGGCAATTTGACCAGTGCCGTCCAAGGCGCGCAAAGCCATTTGTTCAAACGCCACCGGGTGCGCCGTCGAATATCCCTTAATCGTGAGGGGCTGCTTTTCCGGCACCCCAAAGATGATGGCGGCCAATAACACGACGCCCACCACGATGGCTAGAGTCGTCATCAGATGCTTCACGAAGTCCTCGGGAACCAGCCGGTATTGCGTCACCACATCGTCGCGCGTGCTCATGATTTGGACACTCCTTCCGTGGATACAGGTTGCACTTTGACGTCCGGGTAAGGAGGCACGACCGACTTCGTGCGGACCCGCGTGATGTGCAATGCAATGAAGACGGTTAATAGGAGTGGCAGCACAACGACGTGCATGCCAAACATTTGTCCGCTGTTGGTCAGGTTCAGCCAGCCCAGTCCCATCGCGTTTAATCCGTCTTTGGCTTGTACGGCGTTCCATTCTGAGTACAAATCACCATTGATGAGAAAGCCGGTAAAAGCGGTCGGTATGGCAATCAGAAACGAAATCGCTCCCAGTAACCATGTCAGGCCGCGGCCTCCGCGCCAAGCGCCGGTGAAAAAGACCCGCCATAAGTGCAACATCATAAAGAAGAAGAAAGCTTGCACCCCCCAAAAGTGGGTGGCGGCTACAAAGCGCATGGCGCCGTTGTATGACCACGAGTCTGGTCCATTCATGGCGAGCAGAATACCGGAAATGACTAACACGACAAAACTTGATGCAGTGAGCGATCCGAGCATATACATGAAACCTTGAGCATACTCGGGCATCTCGGTAGGCAACCAGGTATCGGCTGACATGACTTCGCTCAGCATGCGTTTGGAACTCTCAGTCCAGTTTGCCAAGGGGATCCCCTCCTTTTACTTCTCACTTCACTCACAAGCGACCGGTCAGCTAGCGTTAATGATGCCGCCGTGCCGGCAAGAGCATACCGACGATAAAAGTAAGGAGAAAAATACCTTCCACTATAAAATTGCCGGATCCGGGTGACATTGATCGCACCTCCTTCACTTTGCTTGGTTCCTAATATACCGATTACATAACGTGCCACACTATGGACCATTGGAGTGATTTCCAAGAACCGGATGGACCCGACAATCAGGGCCGTTGGGCCCATTCGCTCTAGCTCGAAGTAACGGCATAATTACTGCATGATGAGTGGCCTAGAGCTGTAAATGACGACTGCGTCAGCGAAGGAGGATATCACATGACAAGTGCACTTTTTGGAGCCGCCGCGGCCCTGGCGGTCGTCTTTGCGATCATTTTGGTTCAACGCTATCGGGTGAGTAAGGCACCCGTCTACGCATGGTGGACGCTGTCCTTTGGGCTGTATGCCTTGGCATTTATTACCGAGGCATTGACCGTGCCCAGCAATTGGCATTTGGTGTGGGAGTACCAATTATACATTGTGGCATCGGCCGGCTTGGTGGGAGCAATGTCCGTGGGGACCACCTACTTGGCATTTCCCCGTTCTAAAGTGGCGGTGGGGTATGCCATTTATTTTTCATTCGTGGAATTGGCGCTGATTGCGCTGACCTTGGTTTTCCCGCCTGTTTTACACGGCAATTGGCAGAGTCTGAATGCGGGTAAAAACAGCATCGTCGGTCCGACGCAAATCGCATATTTATTGTTGTCGGCGGTGGGGGGCCCCATTGTAGTGCTGGGATCGCTGTGGTCGTGGTGGAAAACGCGCCGCTATTATACGCTGTTGATTGCGGTGGGTGCGTTGATTCCAAGTGCTGCCGGCACTGTCGCTTCGCAAGGGGGTGGGCTGACTCTCTTTCCTGTTTTGAACATCCTGGGTCTGGTATTGATTTTCTTGGGATACGTGTACTCGCGCCCGCAAGCCAAAACGGCCGCCCGCGGTTCAGAGCGCACGCATTTGACGCCGACGGCACGACAGTCGACCAACGGTTAACGCGTAACGCTTGTGGCCGTGTTCGGACAGTACCGCGGACCTACGAGGGTGCTGTCCGTCTTCATTTTGTCCAAATTGGGCGACCACTGCGTGCTTGGGATTTAACGGACGCCCAGGGCAACCAAGAGACGAGGTCGAATGGTCCCTCGTGAGGGAACATCTGGCCCTAGGAACAAGCGTATGACTACGCTAGGGTGAGTGTGACGTGGCGTAACACGCGTGTTGGTAAAAAGCGCGGTCCCTCTTTCGGGCCGCTGGGCGCAGGTAGTGGTTGCGCAGGGGCCGAGCCGACGCTTCTAAGGAAGCGATGGTCGTGGCTGTATAGAGCGGTGAAGGAGTGAGCATGATGGAGACGTCAGATCTTTTTAATCAAATTGCCTCGCATTACGATCACTGGAGCAACCTCTTGTCAGGCGAGGGGATTCGGGCCTGGCATCATTTTGCCATTGACCAACTCAACATTCAGACCGGTGATGTTGTGCTGGATGTCGGGTGCGGCACGGGCACCATCACCCAGTTAATGGCGGCCAAGGCAGGCCCCACTGGACACGTGACGGGACTGGATCCGTCATCGGCCATGCTCAACGAGGCACAATCCCAAGCCGTGCATGCTGGATCGGCACCCATCAGTTGGGTACAGGGGCAAGGCGAACACTTGCCATTTGCCGATAGCCAGTTTGACTGCGTGACCGCTCAATTTTCCGTGCGCAACATGGAAGATTGGGTGCAGGGTTTGAAAGAGATGGCCAGAGTGCTAAAGCCGGGCGGGCGCATCGTCATTTTGGAGGTTGTTCAGCCCACCAGTTCGCTCGGCTCTCTGGCGTGGAACGGATTGAAGGCCGTGACCCAACGATTGACCGGCAATACCGTCAAAGCATATCAGTGGCTGGGCCTATCGGTTGAACATGCGCCCACCCGCGACGAATTCGCGTTTGAAGCAGGTCGTAGCGGCATTTCGGATGTCAAGATTCATCACTGGCTGGGAGACTTAGTCATGGTGTTGAGCGGGAGAAAAGAAAGCGGGGCGGAGCTTTCCTTGGCCGTGGACACGCCGCGCGTGCTGTGGGCGGTGGATGGCTCGGTCACTGCCTTAAACGCCGCCGTTTGGATTAACCAGGTGGTTGCGCCTGGCTGTGCCATCGATATTGTCACCGTGATTCCGCCGGCGTCGGTGGCACCGGAGGTGAAAGACAACGATGCCCGGGTATGGCGTCGTCACGCCCAGCGAGCCCAAGCGAAGCTCACGCCGGACCGGTTTTCGGTTTCGGTTAACGTATTGAATGGGCAACCGGGTCCGGAGTTGCTGCGATTTGCCCAAAACCATGAGGTCGGGCTTTTGATTGTCGGCAACAAAGGCCGATCGACGCGAGCCGATAAAATGGTGGGGAGTGTGGCCCGTTATGTGGCAGCTCATGCGAACTGTCCCGTGCTAATGGTGCCGACCCGGGTGTTGACGGCCGAACTGCAGTCGTGAATATCTTGTTCTAAACCACGACGTCTGGGTGAGAGTCGAACTTTCGCTTCCATCAGGAATACCCGAACAGGGCGGGGAGGGCAAGACATTTCTGCGATCCCGACATTCAACATGGCGTGAAGATGCTCATGGGGCTTGTGCGGCATCTGGGTGGCAGTGTAGACGAGACCTCCTAAGGTCGGGGCCGGTGATGCGCCAGGACTGTTTGGGTCCGAATGGTCCCGGCTTTCGGGATCGAAGAGGTCTGGTCACACGGTTTCGACTCCGGTACCATAAAATGCATCCTAAGCAAAGGACGTGGTGAATGGTGTCGTATTTTGAGGCGCCGCATGTGGTGACGTGGGAGGTGACGCGGGCCTGTCAGCTCCATTGTCGGCATTGTCGAGCTCGCGCCATCCCGCGTCGTAACTCCGCAGAATTGTCATTGGACGAAATGTGCTCGGTGCTCGATGATTTGGGCAATCATTTTTCACGCCCGCCGATTTTGGTACTGACCGGAGGCGATCCCTTGGAACGGCCCGATCTCGATGCGATTATCAGTGCCGCGGTCGGGCGGGGCATCGTCACGGCCATCGCTCCGAGTGTGACGCCTAAACTGACCGAAGACGTCATTGCTCAGTGGAAGAGTCTAGGTGTCCACTCCGTGTCGTTAAGCTTGGATGGTGTGGATGCCAAGACGCATGATGCGTTTCGAGGAGTTCGCGGGACATTTGACCGCACTGTGGAAATGGCGAATGCGATTGTGCAACACGGATTGAAGCTCCAGATTAATACCTCCATTAGCCGGCAAACCGTGCAGCAAATTCGGTCGATGGCTAGCTTAGTCCAGTTCCTTGGAGTTAGCAGTTGGGAGCTTTTCTTCGTCATTCCCACTGGTCGGGCTCGAATTGTGGATGCTCTGGCCGCAGACGAGATCGAAGAGGTGCTGCAATGGTTGGTCGAATTTACGCCCAAACAGCCATTTCGCCTGACAACGGTGGGGGCACCACAATGGTCGCGGGTTCTTCACCAACACAACCCCGGATCGCCTGCGCGCGTGGTGGCACGGGAAGCGAGGGGATTTGCCTTTATTGATCATCTGGGGCAGGTTTATCCGAGTGGATATCTTCCGGTATCGGCAGGGAGCGTGCGCGACCGCCTCTTTTCGCAGATCTATCGTGACTCGGAACTGTTTCAGATGTTGCGCAATCCGCGCCGATTGGAGGGATTGTGCGGGCGCTGCGACTATCGCGAAACTTGTGGTGGCTCCCGTGCTCGGGCGTATGCGGTCACGGGAAACTTGGCCGCAAGCGATCCAGGTTGCCCGTTGACTTTAAGTTGGCAGGAGCAGTGACCGACGGCGGAGTGGTCACGGTTTTGTTAGAGCTCCTGGGATCAGGCAGGCTTGCGCGTTCGGGTGACTGTCAAAGCTCGGTCGCCCGGGTTGCGCCAACCGAATGGAAACCCACGCAACCAGGCAAAAGACCATGTAACCATCCATTGCAATCCCAATTCACAAAGCACAGGTCTATTCATTGCTACCTTCACTTTTGTGGGAACGCCTGGTGTTTTCCTGTGCTGCGCTCTCTCCGTCGCGGCGACAACCCAATCGGCTGGTGGGGCACGTCCATAGAGCGTCGGCAGAGCCCCTTGCGGACGACCGCCAAGTGCGAACCAATGAAATAGGGGCATTGCAACGCAAATTCTGACTTGTAAGGAGTGCAACGCTCACCGTGAGCCGCAGGGAGAGGTCAAGAATTGCCATGATATGGCGGACTTGTGGGGCGAGGTTTGCCGGAGCCTCGGGATGGGTGAGATACGTGTTGACGGGCGACCGGCCTGCGACTTTGGCGCCTGCGCCAGCGCCTTGCCATCCGCGCGTGCCACATCGGGAAGCGAATGACGCGATGTTGGGCCTTGAGTCGCGAGGCCGATTGGCTGGCTTGATGATGTCGCTTGATAACCCAAGCGAGCGTGACAGTCAAGAGGGCAACGACCGTCAAGCCGAGCAGCATCCACAGGATGCTCGCACCGCTGTTGGCCGTCAAGGGGTGCATGGTAGATTCCTCCTTTTTTCGGATTTTATTGATCGGGTTCGACGATGGTGACAGGGATGGGTGAGCGTTGAAACACCGCGAACGATACGCTGCCGATCCAGTGTCCAATCTTTGAGTGCCCGCGCCGGCCCATCACAATCAGATCAATATTGTGGTCGATGGCAAAACGAACGATCTCTTCGTGAGGAACGCCGATCACCGAGACGGTTTCAACCGAGGGACAACAACCGAGAGCCTGTTCCGTAGCCTCTAAGATCTCTTCCGAGTGCTTGCGTGCATTGATAAAGCCGTCTTGCTTGCCGTACTCGATGCGGGGCGCCATTACGTGCAAAAGTGTAATCGAAAGTTGATGTTCGTTGAGATGGTTTTTGAGCCAGTGCGCAGCCCGCAACGACGAGGGCGAGCCATCAGTTGCCAGTAACACACGGAGAGCCATGATATTCATCCTTTCACGACGAAACACTAGGGGCAGCCGCGTTCTCCCACAAGGGATGGTGACCAATGACCGTCACGGGAATCGGTGATTGATGCACAATCGCAAACGAAACGCTGCCAAGCAGAGATCCAAGGCGTGAATGTCCGCGCCGACCGACAATGATCATGTCTGCATGGTGATCGCGCGCGTAATGCACAATCGCTTCAGCTGGGTGCGGGGCCTGTAAAATCTGTCGCTCAATGCGGTGCACATGGGTCAGCACGTGTTCAGTTTGATGCAAAGCCTCATCGGCTCGGACCATGGCCCGGCTCCAGGCATTATGCACTGCTTCGGCGCTGTCCCACTGCGGGTTATAGACCAATCCCCGGTTGGACGCCTCTTCATCAAACGATGGGACACCGATCACAGACACTACATGGACGGTGACATTGCCGTCGACCAAATTTTCGTCGATCCAGGAGGCAGCTTTGAGAGCCCCCACTGACCCGTCTGTCGCTAAAACCACCGTGAAATCAGCCATACTATTGTGCCTCCTCTGTGTCTATCGTAATCACAAATATGGAGGTGGAAGAGGGCCGGATGACCCATAAGTTCCGTCCAACCAGTGTGCGCTTTAGGGATCCTTGGGCACGATGATTTGGTCGTTTGGCGCTCGTGTCGATGGCGCTTACGCACCATGGAACCAAAAGATTTCGAACGACAATGATTTGTGATGAGAAAGTGTGTGCGGGCCCGTAAGGTTGGGCAACCATGGCAGGGTTATGCAAATGGCCAAAAATTTAGGGAAAATCGCTCCACGTGGACTAAGTTTCGATTGGCTCAAGATGGTGGGCCTCGCTAGAATAAAACCGAAGGGTTGGCGAAGCGAGGCTATCCCGCTTCCCAAACCAAGCCAGAAGCTGACCGCTATACAGGGGTCGAGATTTTCTGGGATAGGTGGGAAACCTAACGCATTTATTCCGGGGGTGAGTGGCATGATGTGGAGAAACTGGCTGATGGCCGTTGTCGGTGCATGGTTTGTGGTATCTGCTTGGGTTCTAAACCCCATGCACTCGTCAACCTATTTGTGGACCGCCATTATTTTGGGAGGACTGGTCTTGATTGGCAGCCTCTGGGAACTTTCTGACAAAGCATATCGGCGATGGGTGTACTACCCGCAAGCCTTGTTTGGACTGTACCTGGGACTGTCCCCCTTTTTTTACACGTTCAGCCGGTTTGCATGGGCGACAGCCGTAACCGTTGTGCTGGGTGCGGTCATTTTAGCGCTAGGACTGTGGCAAGCGATCGTGCGGCCGTCGGATACTTCGACGAAGCCGGATGCCCCGCACCACCGCGCGGCGTCCTAAGAAAAAGAACCGCCCGAGCGGGCGGTTCTTTCTGATATCACCGAAAGGGTTGCGAAACGGGTGTCGAATGCCAATTTCGGCCGTCGACGGTGGATTCTAGGCACCTACAATGCGCCTTGCTGCGCCAGTTCTCTTAGTTCGCGCTTAAGAATTTTGCCACTGGCATTGTGTGGAAGCTCGTCGACAAACCGAACCCGGACAGGTACCTTATAGGCGGCAATGCGCTCTCGGGTATACTGTATGATCATCTCTTCAGTAACCGTTGATTGGGGTCGGCGCACTACAATCGCTGCCACTTCCTCACCCAATATGGGATGCGCGATGCCAATAACGGCGCATTCGAGAATGTCAGTGTGGGTATAGAGGACATTTTCGATTTCGGCCGGATAAATATTTTGCCCGCCGCGGATAATCATATCTTTTTTGCGGTCAACCACGTACAAAAATCCTTCTTCGTCCAGATAGCCTAAGTCGCCGGTGTGGTACCAATTGTCGCGAACGACTTCTTTAAACGCGTCTTCATTTTTGAAATAGCCTTTCATCAGATTGATCCCTTGCGTCACGATTTCGCCAACGACTCCGGCTGCCACTTCGTGATTGTTGTCGTCAAAGATGGAAACGGTCATGCCAGGCAAAGGGCGCCCAACGGATCCCGGCTTTGACAGCGCGTAGCGGTCATCAAGTCCGGTTACGGCGGGACTATTCTCGGTCTGCCCGTAGAGATTGCGTATTTCGGCTTCAGGGAAGCGTTGGCGCAATGTGAGAATCGTTTCCATGGGCATGATGCTGGCACCATACGTCAAGAGGCGAATGTGCGGAAAGTGTTCGGCACTAAATTTTGGATTTTGCAGCAAGATGTGGTACATCGCAGGGACTCCGAAGAAAATAGTGATGTGTTCGTTCGAAAGCAACGGTGCCACCCGGTCGGGATGAAATTCGTCGATTACGGAGGTTGCGCCAATCGTCAAGGGCGCCTGTAAGAACACGTGTTGAGCGCTATGAAAGAGCGGATAAAGTGAAACCACGCGGTCTGCCGGGGACATTGGCACCAACACCCGGCTCGCCTGATAGAACTGGACGGCGATATTTTGATGGGTGAGCATGACCCCTTTGGGCTTTCCTGTGGTTCCCGAGGTATAGAGCAATACCGCCACGTCAAGAGGCTCAACCGGAAAGGGGGGGTGGATGTCCGAAGACAGGTGCTCACTTTGGCTTGTCCACCCCGTTTGCAATAGCAGCGCATGACGCCAATTGTCGGGCACCTGTGCTTCGTAACGTTCGTCGCTGATAATGAGGCGCGGTTCAACTTCGTCCAAAATTGGCTGGATTTCCGCCTTAACTAGGCGGGTGTTAAGGGGAACAAAGATGATCCCGCTGCCAAGGGCAGCCCAATATGTAACGGGATAGACCCAGTCATTGCCTAAAAGGGTCACCAGGCGGTCGCCGGCCTTAAGACCGAGGCTCGTCAGGAGCCGTTGAAATTGGAAGACGCGCTCAGCCATCTGCGTGTAGGTGAAGCGTTTGTGCGGGGTTATTAGAGCTTCACGGTTGCTGGAATTCTGACATACGTTTAAGACTTCGGGCCAAGCCAACCAGGCACGGTTGGACGGCAAATCGTCACCTTGCACTTTCATTCGGATATCCCCTCCACCTTTTGCTTGAGACCGGCACGGGTTTGTTGTTGGTAAATCCCAATAACGTCTTCAAGAGGGCCGCCAGCGCCTACGTTTAGCCCGCCCATGGGTGGACCGACATAGTAGGTGGCCATGCCTACCGCGCCTGCCGCTAGATCATTAAAGGCATCGTCCCCCACCATGAGACATTCGACAGGGTCAACCCCGAGCAGCGCGGATAGCTCCAGATAATAGGCGGGATAGGGTTTGGTCGAAGAAAACCTGTCGGTGGCAATGACATCCCAGGGGATGTCGGCTACGCCTGCACGAGCCAGACGCTCCATGACGACGGGAAGTCCGTAAATGGGCGTTGTGGCCACGGCGATCTTTAAGCCCATGGCCCGCGCCGCTTGTACGGCCCGGCGCGCACCGGGCCGTGGATGACCTCCGGGCAGGACCTGGGGCGCTTGTGTTGCATTGAATTTTTCAATCCGCCGGCGCAATGTGCCGGCATCGATTGCCAGCGTTTCGCTCAAGCTTTCAGTCAACACCTCTTGGTTGGTGCGACCAGGATGTTCAGACGCCAGAGCCCCCACAGCTGCTGACCACAGAGCTGCCCTAAAGTCATCTTTGTTCACCCAAGGGTGCAAAAAATCGGCTAGCTTGTCGATATAATCTTCTAAAAACGCATCTCCATCCAGATCCAACAGAGTTCCATCCAAGTCAAACAGAACTGCCTTGAGCATGGCGCGCATCTCTCCCAGCCGTTAGAAATAGGTCATCGGTTCATGATTCAAGTCGACGATGATGGTTTTGTCTTGCAAATACTCAAGGACGCCCGCCCGCCCCAGTTCGCGACCGATGCCGCTCAGCTTCATGCCCCCGAACGGCGCCGTGGGGGTGAGCACTTGGACCGTATTGATCCACACCGTGCCGGCTTGGACCGATCGGGCCAGCCGCAACGCGCGTCCAACGTCCCGGGTAAAAACACTAGCCGCTAAACCGTAGTCGCTGGCATTGGCCAACTCCACCGCCTCCGTTTCATTCGTAAAGGGAAGCACCGCGGCTACCGGCCCAAAAACCTCTTTTTGTGCAAGGGCCATCGTCGGCGGGACGTCGGCGACAATCGTGGGGGCGTAAAAATACCCCGGACCTGGCAACCGATGTCCGCCAGCAACCAACCGTGCTCCGTGCGAGACGGCAGACTGCACTAGACTGTCCATAATCTGAAGGCGGTCTTGACGAACAATCGGTCCGATGTCAACGGAGGGATCCAGGGCGCTGCCGACCCTTAACGTGCTTGCCCGTTGCTGAAATCGTTCTAAGAAGGCTTCGTAGACGGTCGACTGGACAAAGATGCGACTGGTCGCCTGACAGACCTGCCCCGCATTAAAGTAATTGCCAAAGAGGCTTTGAGAAACAGCTTGATCCAGATCAACATCGTCGAAAATTAGCAAGGGGGACTTGCCACCGAGTTCGGCGCTCGCACGCTTGATATTGCGTCCGCATGCCTCCAAGACTCGACGTCCAGTAGCGGTCTCCCCGGTGAATGCAATTTTATCGATGCGGCCATGCTCGACCAACTGTGCTCCGATATCATCTCCTCCGGGCACAATATTAACCACGCCATCGGGGACGCCAGCTTCTTGAAGGAGGGGACCAAGTGCCAAGGCTGTCAAAGGCGATTCGGGGGCTGGCTTTAACACCGCTGTGCATCCCGCGGCCAGCGCGGCGGCAAGTTTCCACGATGGCAGCATGAGCGGAAAGTTCCACGGTGTAATTAACCCACAAACGCCCACGGGCTCTTTTAACGTCATGGCTAAATATTCCGGTGGAGCTCCAGGCACGTCCACAGGCATGGTGTCGCCGTGAATCGTGGGGATTAGACCGGCGAAGAACTCGAATGCAGCCGCCGTGTAGGGCACTTCAATAAAACGGGCGGCTCCCTCGGGCATACCCATTTCCAGGGCAATGCGGTGAGCCCATTCTTGGTCCGCATCGCGCAAAAGACGCCCCACGGCCATGAGCGTGCGCTGTCTTTCCAAAACCGGCAACTTGCGCCAGCGCCCATCGTGATGCGCCTGCCAGGCTGATTCGCACGCCAAATCCAATTGCTCTGTGTTGGCTGTGCTGACCTCCTCCACTACGTCTCCGCTTGAGGGGGAGATTACCTCGAGACGGGGACCTAAACCCTGAACGGTTTGTCCTTCAATCCATGGTCCCGACGTCGACTTCATCGACCGGTCTCCAATAGGTCGCTGCGCCCTATCTCCTCAAGATAGCTGTGATACAGGGGATAGATGGTATCCAAGTGCGGAATTAGTTTCATGGCGCGCGAAAGCGGTCCGCGCGCAATCACTTGCTGGCGGGCCAGCGCTTGTTGCAGGTTGACCTGTCCCAGCCAAAATCGATGGGCGGTGTCCCCGTCCTGCTCAAAAGTGAGCAAGACCGGTTCAGTTGGCTCGCCATAGGCGACTTTAAACGGAAGACCCTCGCCTTGCGGCTGGGGAATCCAGCGGATGCGCGTCGCGGGCTTGCGGAAGATGAATTCCATCGTCCCGCCGATTTGATAGATGAGGTATGCTTGGTCAACCTCGCGCAGTCGTTCAAAGAATGCGCCGAGCGTGTTTTCTAAGGATTTTGCACTTTCAAAGACAGGCATCGTGATTCCTCCACCATCCGTAAAATTAGGACCAGACAATCACACTGCGACCGCCCCGAGCCTTCGCTAAGTCCTCGAATGCCCGTGCGGTGTCTGCGAGCGTGTAGCGGCGTTGAATCAAGGGCTCTAGCCGCAATTGACCAGTACTCCATAACGCACACAAACGAGGGATGTCACGGAGTGGAAAACTACTGCCGTACCAGGACCCAGTCAGCGTTTTTTCCTGGGAAACAAAGGCGAAGGCATTGAGGCTCACGGCATCGTTGGGGGCAGGAACCCCCACGGCCACTGCCGTACCGCCCTTGCGGACCGCGTTAAACGCCAAGGCCAAAAGTTCCACGTCTCCGACCGCTTCAAAGCCGACATCGACGCCTCGGTCATGAGTCAAATCGAGGATGGCTAATAAAGGGTTATCGCTGTCGGGATCGATGGTTTGGGTGGCACCGAAATCGCGGGCCAACTGGCGATTAGCTTTGGACGGGTCGACCACCAGGATCTCGGCTGCACCCCGGATTTTAGCGCCTTGCACAATGTTAAGGCCGACACCGCCGGCACCGATGACGGCGACGCTGTCGCCGGGTTTGATCGGAGAACGCAGCGCAGCGCCGACGCCGGTTTGCACAGCGCATCCTAATAGCGCGGCTTGGTCAAAGGGCATGGAAGCGGGGATAGGCACCACGCTGTCCACGGAGACTACCGCCAGGTCGGCCAGTGTCCCGGTGGCGGAAAAAACCGATATGGGTTCATTGCGCCAGCGAACGCGGGTTTGACCCGACGGCAGCGTGCCCTCGACGGCCGCATTATTGGCGCGATCGCACAATTCCGGTTGGCCATTGACACAGTATTGGCACACACCGCACGAGGGAATCCAACTCAGTACAACCCGGTCGCCCGGATGCACGCGGTCCACCTCCGGTCCGACTTCGCGCACGATACCAGCACCTTCGTGGCCCAGCACTAAGGGAACCGGTAACGGCAAGTGGCCGCGAATCGCGTGCCAGTCGGAACGACAAACACCCGAAGCCCGCATTTCCACGAGCACTTCGCGAGGGCCAGGGGGGTCAATTTCGACAACGTCCACCTCAAGGGGTTGATCGTATTCGGGCAATATGACCGCATGCATAGGATAGGGCATGAACACTCCTCCAACAAGCAAGCAATTGTTAGCTATTGTGCCGCAAGGAGTAGAAAAAGTCAACCGGGTGTGATGTCGCAATGACACATGAGGCGGAATGGGTGTTAGACATCCATAAGAAGGTGATGGTGGTGACCGTGTTGACTCCCACGGTCACCGAGGCGACACTTGCTTGCACTAAAAGGCACTGCGGCTCTATGTTGAGAGGGGTAGGGGCGGGTGGCAAGCGAGCGTACGTCAGGCCGGCTCGCACCAGAAGTGGTTTGACACAGGGGCACATCGAACCGGCGTGGGCTTGACACCGTGAAAGAGGAATGGGTGCCGCAGTGCGTTGGCACTGCGGACGCATGGGCGAAGACCGAGATCTTTCGAAGGATGTTGCTAAAAGCGTGGTAAACGGGTTTTGGCGTAACGGGCCAACTCTTCTCGGTCGTCAGGATGAGCGACGGCGATAAGTTGGTGGGCTCTTTGCGCCAAGGTGCGGCCGTGCAATTCCGCGACACCGTACTCAGTCACGACGTACTGGACATGATTGCGGGTGGTGGTGACGGCAGCGCCAGCTTGGATATCCGCGACGATGCGCGGTCGGCCGGCGCGCGTGCGGGAAGGCAGGGCAATGATGGAGCGCCCTCCTGGTGCTAAACTGGCTCCGCGCACGAAATCCATCTGGCCGCCCACACCGGAGACAATACGCGGGCCAATGGACTCAGCTACCACCTGCCCCGTCAGGTCGACTTCGATGGCCGAATTGATGGAAATCATGCGAGGGTTGCGGCGAATCACCGAGGTATTATTGGTGTAGTCAACCGGCCTCATTAAGACCCCGGGATTGTCGTCGAGAAATTGGTAGAGGGCGTCGCTGCCCATGGCGAACGTGGCCACGATGAAGCCGGGATCCGTACCCTTATAGCGTCCGCTGATGACCCCTTGCTCGGCTAACAGGCGAACGCCGTCCGATATCATTTCACTATGAATACCGAGGTCGCGATGGTGAGTCAACTGGCTGAGGACGGCGTCGGGGATGCGGCCAATTCCTAGTTGCAGCACGGCGCGGTCGGGAATTAAAGCCGCCACCTGACGACCAATGGTGAGAGACAAGGGATCAGGCGCCAGAACCGGATTGGCGTTTAAGGCTTCATCCACCTCGACTCCGTAGGTGATGGAGTCCATGTGAATCTGGGCGTCTCCCAACACGCGTGGCACTTTGGGATTAACTTGTGCAATGGTCAACGGGGCGACTTGAATCGCTTTGAGGGTTGCCTCAATAGTCGGCCCGAGACTGACAAAACCATGACGGTCAGGCGGACTGACATTAATCAGCGCGACATCCGGGCGAAATTCCGAGTCCTCGAGAAAGAGCGGGACCTCTGACAAAAAAATAGGGAGATAGTCTGATAAACCGGCGTTGACTGCATCACGCAGATTGGGACCCACGAATAGGGATATATCGCGGACGCGGTCGACGAGGTCGGGCTTGACCCAGGGGGTTTCGCCTTCCAGATGCAGGTGCAAGAGGGTGACGTCCTGCAGCGTCTGGCAGCGCTCGGCCAGCCCTTCTAGGAGCTGGTGGGGAGTGGATGCCATCCCTTGTACCCAGATGCGCATGCCGGACTGAATGGCATCGAGCGCGGTGTCGAGGCTTACGAGCTTCATAGGCTACAATCCTTTCCAGTGAGTTCAGTTGGGGAGGGCACTGAATCGCACAATATCTCGCACAAGGGGATGATCGCGGACTAGGCTGGAAGAACCTTGCGCGACCACGCGGCCCCCATCCAATACGAGAATCTGGTCGGCGAGGTCTAGACTGAGCAGACTATGTGCAATCCATAAGATGGGTCTCGCGTGCGCCCACTTTAACAAGGTCATCATCACGGTGCGTTCGCTCACGGGGTCCAGTCCCTCGGTGGGTTCATCAAGCAAGAGCAAAGGGGCATTTTTCAAGATGACGCGTGCGAGAGCGATCCGTTTGATTTCGCCCCCAGATAGAGAGGAGCCCCGTTCGCCGACGACCGTATTCAATCCGTTGGGCAGTGCGCGCAAGAGACTATCGAGTCCGGTCATCGCGATGGCTTGGGCGATGTCTTGCGCACCTGCTGAAGGACGTGCTAAGAGGAGGTTCTCGCGCAGGGTGGTGTGAAAAATGTGCGGAAATTGCGTGACCACGCCAAGCTGTTGCCGCAAAGCGTCAGGATCCCACTGGCATAAGTCTGCGTTGTCCAGACGCACGCTACCGGTGCGTGGTGCGACGAGCCCTGCCGCCGTATTGACGATCGTACTTTTGCCGGAGCCATTCGGCCCAATCACGGCGATTCGCTCTCCCCTTTTTAAGCGAAAGCTGACATCTTCGAGAATAGTGCGAGCCGGATCGCCCAGTTCAACCGATACGTGATCGAAGATTAATTCTAAATTGCCCTCGGAGCGGAGCTGGTGCGAACCCCAGACTTCCTCTAAAGGCGCGGCGGTAAGTTCCGCAACGCGCGTTTGCGCGCGAGCCAAGCTGCCCGCCGTGAGAAAGGCTGCGGGCAGGCCATTGACAATTTCAAAGCTCGCCAAGCTTAGGAGGGCCACCACCGGTAAAAATATGGGGTGCAGCATGTGGTGATTGACATCCCAGACGCCGACAAGCAGGATGATCCACATTCCCAGCCAGGAAATCGACAACGAAAGTCCGCTGAAAATTCCACTGAGCTGCGCTAAGTGATGTTTCGCATTCCGAATATGGCTTTGCAGCGTGTGGATGTCGCGTTGGGCTTGGGACTGTAGATTGAGTGCCCACACGTCTGACAGTCCATGCAAGGTTTGCACCAAATAGGCGCTGAGATCACTTCTAAGATTGACGAGCAGTCCTCCCGAGAGGTTCGCTAAATGGTGTGATGAGGCCGCCAACACGAAGCCGGTAACGATGAGCATGGCTGTCAAGGCGATGGCGATGCGCCAATTGAAGAGAAGACCAATCGCTAAGACGATGAAGATTCCCAGTGCCGCAACAAACACGGGTTCATACAGTCCCACCAAAAGATTTTGCAGGCTATCGACATCGCTGCCGACCCGCGTCATGAGATCGCCGGTGGAATAGCTTTTCAGGCTGACCAGGCTTCGAGGCTCTAGAGCCTTATAGATTGCGGTTTTTAAATCTCTGAGCCAGCGAAGCGTGGCGTCGTGCGAGAAGTACCGGTCCACGTAGCGAAATCCGGCGCGGGCGGTACCAAAGAATCGCACCGCCACAATGGTCGTCCATAAGAGCAAGATGGTCGAAGGGTGCTGGGCGGCCTGAGCAATGAGATAGCTTGAGGTCGACTGCAACCCCAAATTGGTCGCGACGGTGGCTACGCCGAAGAGAAACGCCAAAAGAACTAACGGCCTATAGGATTTGATTAATTGGGTCAGCTTCATCTCCCGGTTCCTTTCCTAGGTACGCTTGAAGTAGGGAACGATAGATACCGGGCGCCTTGCGCAACTCGGCCGGGCTACCCCATTGTGCCAGATGCCCCTGGTGCAGCACCAGGACGCGATCAGCCCGCATGATGGTGGCGAGGCGGTGGGCAATGGTGATGGTTGTACGCCTGTGGGACAGTCGCTCAAGTCCTCCGAGCAGTACTCTTTCGCTGGCCAAATCTAAATTCTGCGTCGGCTCGTCGAAAATGACGACCGGCGTGTCCATTAAAAACGCTCGCGCCAAAGCCAATCGTTGCCGCTGCCCGCCGCTCAGACGAAATGCCTCTTGGCCCAAGTCGGTGTTCCAGCCTTGCGGAAGTTCTTGCACGAAATCGAACGCGCCCGCAGCTGTCAATGCCTGTTCAATATCGTCGAATGACGCTTGGGGCGCAGCGCGCTGCAAATTATCAAGGACGCTCCCCTCGAATAGGTACGGATGCTGGGTCACCCAACTCATTTGTTTACGCCACCAGGCTAGGTCGAGGTCGACGAGAGACGTGTCGGCAACCCGAATTGACCCCGAAAATGTGCTGGCGCCCAACAGCAGTTGCACGAAGGTGCTTTTTCCCGAACCGCTGGGGCCGACAATGGCCACGTGTTCACCCGGATCGATGCGAAAACTGAGATGGCTCAGCGTTTCTTGTGAACGGCCGGGGTAGGTAAAAGACACATCGTTCCAGACAATCGGCCACGGTCCGGGCCCGGATAGCACAAGGCTGCCTCCGCCCAGGGCTGGACTCGAAGACTCCATCAAATCAAATATTTCTTTGGCGGCGCTAGCCCCTTTTAGGCCGTCATGAAAGCGAGCGCCCAGATTTCGCCATGGAATGTAAAATTCGGGCACTAGCACGAGCACCATAAACGCGGTTTCAAACGAGATATCCGCGTGAATGAGCCGTAACCCGACGGCAACTGCTACAAATGCCATACTGAGCGATGCGATCAATTCGAGTACCATACCGGAGAGAAAGGCGATGCGCAAGGTGGTCATCGTGGTGGCTCGAAACGCTTCGCTTTGCTTGTAGACGGTCTGACTCTGCGCACGGCTTTGGCCAAAGAGCTTTAAGGTGACGAGCCCATGCAGCACATCGAGAAAATGGCCACTCAGGCGATTCATCAAGTTGATTTGCCGTTGGGAATGGTTTTCCGCTTGGCGCCCAATAAGGATCATAAAGAGGGGGATGAGCGGCAGGGTTACGAGTAAAATCAGGCCGGAGATCCAGTCGTGAACGACGACGCCAATCCAAGCGACCGCCGGCACCGCAGCAGTAATAATAATCTGGGGGAAATAGCGAGCCAAGAACACTTCCAGATCATCAATGCCTTGCACGGCCAAGCTGATGAGCTCGCCGCTGTCCAACCGAGGCGCCATCGGTCCTCGGTCAATCAAATGGTCAAAAAACTTTTGACGGAGGTCGGATTCGATTTGAGCGGCATGGCGCAGTGCCCAGTTTTCCTGGACTCCTGCGATAGCGGCGCGAATGGCAATCACCGCCAAAAGCACCCAGGCTAGCGGCCACACTATCTTTAAAGGGACATGATCGAGATAGCCCAGGGTGACAATACGACTTAAAAGGGTGGCTTGTATCACAATCAGGATGCCGGTGAGAATGCCGCCTGTGCCTAGTCCGATGGCTAACGGTTTCGCTGCGTAAAGCTGTTTCCACAAGCGCACATCCATGGCGACATCTCCTACTACAGATGATCATAGACATATCAACTATACCGTCAAGCCTGCCCTCAATTGGGACAGAACATGGCGATCTTCGGGCAAATTTCCCCGGATCTGCGAACCTGTGCGACAATAGGGTGACAAATGGCGAAGGGAGACAGGGTGGTGTGGATTGCGCTCGCAGTCGTGGTAGTGCTGATAGGGGGATGGTTCGGTATCCGCTATCGGGGACAACACTGGCCAGCCCCGATGACGATGCGGATCGAGCAATTTTTCTTGGATAATCCTGTGCGACGCCGCTTCTTTAGTCCGGAGCGGCTGTGGCAGGTGACAGGCTCGCTGGAAGGACTGACGGTGGGGGAAATCGGCGTCGGGGTCGGGGTGGTGATGGAGCAATTAGCTCGCCGCGTGGGGTCTGATGGCCGCGTTTACGGCATCGACATTCAAGCCGAGGCGGTTTGGCGAACGCGAGAGCGTCTCAAAAAACTAAAGTTAATCGACCAGGTGTCCCTGCAAGAGGCGTCAGCTACTCGTCTGCCGTGGCCGGATCAAGGTCTGGACTGGGTTTTTCTTGTCACCGTGTTCGGCGAGATTCCGGTGCCTGAGCGTGCACTAGCGCTCGCTGAAGTGGGACGCGTGCTTAAGCCCCACGGCCGACTGGGAATCCTGGAATATTGGCCCGACCCTCACTTTCAACCCGAGGCCAAGTTATCTCAGACTTTACTGCAAAATGGATTTGTGGTCGAACAGGTTATCGGCACTCGCATCATTTACGCATTGACGGCCCGACGCGAGGAAAGACGGTAGGCCCCTCATTTGGGGTCGATAGACCATGTTGGTATAGCGGCAGGCTTGCGATGATAAGTCCGCCCGGGGCATCGTGAAAGGAGAGGGATCGCATGACGCGGCTGGCTATTGTCGGGGGAGGCATTTCGGGACTCACACTGGCCTATGCACTCGAACAACTGGAGAATGAAGGACTTAGAACGGATATTGATTTATATGAAGCAACTTCCGAGGTTGGGGGCGTCATCCAAACCGCGTGGTATGACACCTGGCCGGTGGAATTGGGACCGGACAGTTTGGTCGATCGCCAACGCGGAGCGGTTGAACTGTGTCGACGCATCGGATTGGAGAAAAATCTCGTTGGCATTCGCGCATCGGCCAAACCGCCTTTGATGCGAACTGCCGAAGGATTTAAACCGTTTCCTCACACGGAAACTCGTTCTTACACAATGGCGGGAGGGGTTAGCCAACTGCCCCAAGTCCTCACTCAATTTCTGCATCGGACCACGATTTATTTGCGCACCGCGATCAGCCAAGTGGTTCGCAACGAAGATGGTTGGTATCTGAACGGCGATCGCGGCCCCTATCGCGGATTAGTGTTGGCGCTTCCTGCGTCGGCGTTACCCGATCTCCTGCGCGATGTCGACATCGACGTTTCTTGGGCAAAACAGGTGGTCTATCACCCGCGGGCCGTGATGGCTGCCGTCTATGATCGGGATAGTTTTGTCGATCAAGCACTACTGGCCCACACCGGCTTTATCGTGTCCCCTGAGGCAGAACTGGGACTGACCGCTCTGACCTGGCTTTCGAGCAAATGGGCTCACTATCCGGAAGGTGCGCCCATCATTTGTCGAACCTTTTGGGGCCCGCCCGCTCGAGACCCCGATCAGTGGTTAGATGATGAGGTTCAAACACTGCATGAGAACGCCCTTAACCGGCTTGTCGGCCCACACGATCCGCCAATATGGACTAAACTTGTGCGCTATCACACAGCATTGCCGCAGATCCCGCAAGGGTCCGCGTGGCAGTCTTCAGTGCGCTTTGCCAATGTTCGTTTTTATTTGGGCGTGCTCGGCCCATACCGAGAGGGGCCGGGCGTGTCCGACTGTGTGCGCGTTGCTTGGGAAGAAGCATATCGATACGCGCAGTGGGCGAATAGCATAAACGTGGGGCTATCGTGATCCGTTCAGGCACCCGATCACCACTTCGCTATCGAGTCGCGACGGGCCACCGACGTGCTTGGCCCATATGGCGGTGCCGGCGGGGTCACGTTCCATTGGCGGCGCTCTCTTCTTGACTCATGAGTCTGGGGACGGCAGTCGAGATTGATGCAGGTCACAAAGATATCTGCCGCCATGAGATACCTGCACCTGACCATGGAAGGCTAGCGAGCGGCGACGGGCCGCAAGGATCGCACGCGGTGACTTTGCCGGAGCAAAAGCTGGGACCCATCGTGATGGCATGTTGAGAGAGGCTTGACCGCAATGAACTCATTGGGCGATGGCTAGGGTAATCCATCTATCCCGCTGGACCAGAACAGGTGTCTTGGCCCGGACGGTTCACTCACGAGATGTGCTGCGGCAGGGTCGACCACCCCATTAAGGCGTACAAGGGTCAGTAGCCTGTGAGAGCGGTATAGGCCTGCGTCCCTCCCAATGCGCCCAAAAGGGCAAGCCACCACGATCCAGTCACGATCAGGGGTGACCCCAAAATGCAGAGGATACTTACGACAACACGAATGCCGCGATCCCAGGCCGCAACATTTTGAACCAGCTGATGACGATGGACCATGGATTCCCCTCCCGAATAACCGTGCATGTACCCGCTAGTATTGCTGGACGGGTCCGTGGTTATCCAAACCAGGGTACGCTCGGTTTAATTGCATGCGGGGCATTTAGGACGAAAGCGCATTCAAGCGCTCAAAGGTTAAGATTCCGCGCTGTAGAGCCCGACCAATCACAACGCCGGATACGCCGGCTTCTTTGAGGGCCCTGACGGTCTCAACGTGTTGAATGCCACCGGCAACCCAGATTTTGAATCCCTGAGACTTTAGTTTGTCAATGGCGGCCAGCTGATAGGGCAACAACTTGGGCGTCGTCCAGGGGCCTGAAAGCATGACTTTGTGCACTCCGAAATCATGCGCGCAGGCGAGCCTGGTGTTGATTCCGGGATCCCAAACCTCTTCCAGATCGATCGATGGCATCGCATGCTCGGGCGTAACGGACGTAAGAATCTCGCTGAATACGCGGTCGTCGCGCAAGCAGTGGCGCAACACCAAGGTTGAGGCACCGTGTGCTGTTAAGAGTCGTGCGGTTTGCGCCGTGCGGATTCCACCGCCCACTTGGCACGCGATTGGCCGCTGACAGCCGAGGAGCAGGGCGGGCACGGTCGGGTACCCGCCAACCGCCCCCAATTCTTCCAAGTGAATACGGTGGGCTCCTTGAGCGATCCAATACCAGACATAGGACAACGGGTTGTTGCCGTTGTTCCACCCTGTCGGGCGGTGGCCATCACTGACGACTCGACCGTAGGCAACCGTGATGGCGGGCACAATTTCAAACGGAATACCCATTTTACTCTCCCCTTTACGCGTGAGCGGGGCAATCAACGCGCGACGTCATATCCTGGTCACGAATCTCTTTGGCGCGACTCGTGTTACGTCGCCGTGATCACCTCATCATCATCATCGATTCCGTCGCCGGATTCCCCTTCCAATGTTTCCCCATGCACCGCGTTATCTCCGCTCAAAAGGACCGGTTCGGTAGCACGGAGGGACACAAGCAATCCAATAAGTTTCAAAATGATCCATGTCATGAATCCGTCATAACCTGTGATGACGCCTAAGGCTAGCAATTGCACGAAAAATTGATGTGGATTCCCGTAAAAGAGACCCGTCACAGAAGATCCGGGACCGTGTAACCCCAGGTATTCCATCATGGCCGGATCGGCCAAAAGTCCCGTTAACAAACCACCTAAGGCTCCGGCGACATAGTGCGTGTGGAAGACACCCAAGGTGTCATCAACTCGGCTAAAGAGATGGATTCGAGGAAGATACCGCATGGTAAGCCAAGGAATGACCCCTGCGGACACGCCAATAATGAGGGCGCCGTATCCGTTGACGTAACCGGCTGCGGGGGTGATGGCAACCAACCCGCAAATCATGCCGTTGATGGCACCGGCCAGCGAAGGTCGTTGATCAACCCAAACATCGAGCGCTAACCACGATACCAAGGCTACTGCCGTGGCAATATTGGTGTTTAATATTGCGACCGCCGCATTGGCGTTGGCGAAATAGGGGTCACCGCCGTTAAATCCATTCCATCCCAACCATAATATTCCGGCACCCGCCAGCGCCATGATGAGGTTGTTGGGCTTAAAGTCGCGGCGGTCCCGAGCTAACCGTGGGCCGACGACTGCCGCCGCAACAAATCCTGAGATCCCGGCCGCCACGTGAATCACATACCCGCCTGAAAAGTCGACCGCTCCGAGTTGCGATAGCCATCCCCCGCCCCACAGCATAAACGCATTCACACTGTAGACGAGAGTGGACCAGACCGGCACGAATATCATCCAGGCCTTAAAGTTCATGCGTCCCAACACCGCGCCAGCTAAGATAACCGGCGTAATGGCCGCAAAGACAAATTGAAAATAGATGAGGGAGGATTGGGGGAAATGAAAAGCGGGCATTAATCCTTTTAACAGAGGAATGGAGGCGCGTGCTTGCATCGATAACGCAGACAAAACCGAGTGCGGAGCCCCCACCACAGCGCTTAAGATACCCGGGCCCAGTTTGAGCGGTTCTCCAAATCCCATGCTGAAGCCGAACAGCACCCAGCTGATGAGGACAATGGCGAACGCGTAAAAAGCCATCATCGCGGAATTGATCGCCCATTTCTTCTTGACGATCCCACCATATAAAATGGCTAACCCCGGGACAGATTGCAATCCCACAAAAGTGGCCGCTGTTAGTTGCCATCCGTTGTCACCCGAATTAAGGTAGTGCGCAGCGGGAATTAACATAAATTCTCTCTCCTCTATTGGAATTATGTTAGGTATTGTATAAGACGCTGTAAGATAGATCAATAATTCTTACATAAAAATCTATAATTATTCGATGGCGTGTTATGTATTTCGGGGAGCTTTTGAGCATTGCCCCGGCGTGACGGGCATGTACCCTCGTGGTGCGGAACGGTGTGCGATAGTTGCGATAGTAAGGAGATGACGGCGAGGGGTTGCGTCAAGTTGCGGCCTCACCCTAACTGACCGTGCGTGGACCTGTCCGAGATGTGGTGTCACCCACGCCCGGGATGTCAACGCCGCGAACAATCTTAAAGGGCTGGCCACTCGAACGGCCCTACCTGTGGCGACGCGGCTGGTCAGGGGCGCGACGACGCCGGGATAACCCGACATCGACGGGAAAGTCACGCCTGTCAGCCACAAGGGACACCCCCTGATGCGTCAGGGGCTTCAGGGCAGAAAGAAGTCGGGGCGCACAATGGTGCACCGATTATATAGATAGAATGATGACACCAGCCGATTCCGGATCCCGTGGTGGGTACACTACAGGATGCGGAAATCTTTTCCATGAAAGGACTGGTGTCTCATGCCACAGTATACCCGTTATATTGGCTTCGAAGGGTCGGCTGACACGATTGTCATCGCCGAAGCCCGTCCGGGGCTGTCCCAAAAGGGGCAGCCCCTTATCAGGGCAACTGGTTCTTGAGAATCTTGAGTCCCTCTTGTAACTGGCTTAACCCTTCGTGGACGGCGCTTTCTCCCATAACCATCTTATCAAACGTCTGAGCTACCGGCGTAAAGCCGTCTAAAAGACGCTGCACCGTATCCTGGGTTAGTGGCCCATGACAACGGACCCAGTCCTGGAGTGCTTCCTGATAGGCCGTGTCGTGGGGATCGGAACTCCAGACGTGCTTCAGCGATTGCCACGCCGCGCGGAACCGGGCCGTCCACTCCGACCATGATTCCTCCGTTTGAATGCCGACATCGCGCGGCCGACCCGGAAGGTTTTCCAAACGGGGCAATTGGCCATCCCGAATAGCAGCCCAAACGGACGCAGCAATTTCCGACGGTTCCTGGTCCGAAACCATCGCCGTGGCCCGCTCGACAAAGAGGTTGATCGCGTCCTCGGACATTTGTCCGGCCAGTTGGCTGCGCCACCACCGATCTAACCAGGTACGTCGTTCCTCGACCGTCACCTGCATCATCTCCCGGAGTTGATAGAGCTGAGCCCACACCGACGCCTCGCCATCCTGCAGCGCGTGTTCGGCCATGGCCACCCGTAGCTCGAGCCGCCGCAACCGATCCTGTTCGGCTTGGATATACATCCGTTGGGCCGCCAACACATCAGACAAGGATGTATGGCCAGCTAAAACCGCCTCAATTTGCCGCAACGACGCGCCAATCCATCGAAGCCCCACAATCTGGTGCAACCGCGCCAACTGCTGATCGGAATAGTAGCGGTAGCCCGATGGCGCTATCCAGGCGGGCGGCAATAATCCGCGGTCGGTATAAAACCGGATGACCTTCACCGGAACCCCGCTCCGGCGGGATAAGGTCCCAATGGAATACTCCTCCACGGCTCACGCTCCTCCTCCCCACCATATCAAACTCCCGTAGGAGGAGAGTCAATACGCGATGAGAAAACAAGGCCCGCCACGAACCGGCCCTGCCTGACCCGCGGGAAGCCGCGACCCATTGAGCACCGATCGCCGTTTTCCCATCGATTATACCTGATAGCCCGTCCGGTGCAGTCTACGCGGCCTTCTCGTACGAACAGTCTCGCCCTACGACCGTGATTCCTCAGGCTTAGAGGAGCCATTCGCGCCTATCGAATCGTCGGAACGTGCGCGATTGTGAACTTACCAATGCGACCTCCGCGCTAGCGCCCGGGTATCATGCCTACCAATCCGGGGTGGATTTGGCGATCATTCAGCAAATCCTGAATGACAGAAGTCTCGGAACCACGCTGGATTATATCGGTATTCGGTGCGAAGAACGCGTGCGGTCTATTAGGGGCGCTACATATGTAGATCTGTCTCATCTGTTTATCCGTGTGGCGCCGACGCCCGCCGCGGCAGAGGCGTGTGCTCAGGGGCCGCATCGCTTCTGTCCGAAGTGTGAGCGGTGGGCACCGGCGGACAGCCGCTATTGGAGTACGATGGCACAGCCCTGGAAGAGGACGATGGGGTGGACTAGCGACGGCGAGGCAACACAAGAAATTACATCAAGCGTTGAAATTCTTCGAGTGTCAATTGGCTTTGTCGCAAGATGGAAGACAAGGTACCCAATACTATATGAATGCTCCTTAATTTCTTCCGGTGCTATTCGGGAAGTCGGCCCAGACGGGATTGAATTTCTTCGGGTACGGTGGCCAGATAGGACAAAA